>CAZBGA010000001.1:0-186096 GCA_964491385.1 uncultured Treponemataceae bacterium
CGGCCGAGCCGAGGCCGTAGCGGCCGCCGATGACGGTGGGCCAGGCCTTGAAGGGCGACTCGTGCGCCCCCATGGCCTCGCCGATCGCGGTGCGGACGTCTTCGTACAGCGGCTCGCCGAGGGCGCCCGGTTCCTTGGTGCGATCCAGGACGGCTATGGACTTTACCGTGGCGGGTATGGCCTTGATGAAGTGCTCGACGCTGAAGGGGCGGAAGAGCCTCACCTTGAGGACTCCGACTTTCTCGCCTTTCTTGACGAGGTAGTCGACCGTCTCCTCGACGACGTCGGCGCCGGAACCCATCACGATAGCGATGCGCTCGGCGTCGGGCGCTCCGGCGTACTCGAAGAGCCTGTACTCGCGGCCGACGATCTTGGCGAATTTCGCCATCGTCTTCTCGACGATGCCGGGGACGGCGGCGTAGAGATTGTTGGTCGCCTCGCGGGAGGTGAAGTAGACGTCGGGGTTCTGGCTGGTGCCGCGGATGGAGGGATGCTCGGGGCTGAGACCGCGCGCGCGGTGGGCGCGCACGAGCTCGTCGGAGATCATCTGGCGCATGACCTCGTAGGAGAGCTCTTCGACCTTGGACACTTCGTGGGAAGTGCGGAAGCCGTCGAAGAAGTGGAGGAAGGGCACGCGGGCCTCGAGGGTGGCGGCGTGGGCGATGAGGGCGATGTCCATCGCCTCCTGGACGTTGTTCGAGGCGAGCTGGGCCCAGCCGGTCGCGCGCGCCGCCATGACATCCTGGTGGTCGCCGTAGATCGAGAGGGCATGGGCGGCGATGGCGCGGGCGGCGATGTGGAATACGGCCGACGTGCACTCGCCCGCGATCTTGTACATGTTGGGGATCATCAGGAGGAGGCCCTGCGACGCGGTGAAGGTGGTCGTTAGGGCTCCGGACGACAGCGCGCCGTGCACCGCGCCGGCGGCCCCCGCCTCGGACTGGAGCTCGACGACCTGGGGGATCGTACCCCAGATGTTCTTGCGCCCCTGGGCGGAGAACTCGTCGGAGAGCTCGCCCATCGGCGAGGAGGGCGTGATCGGGTAGATCGCGATCACTTCACTGAGGGCGTGGGCCACGTGGGCCGCGGCGGCGTTTCCGTCGATCATGACCATTTTCTTCGTATCGGGCATAGGGTATCCTTATGAGTGGATTGGGGGTTGGGGATCGGGACCTTAGCGGCCCGAAGAAATAATAGAGTTTTTCGGATTTTTATTCAATATGCCGCCCATTTTCCCATGCCGGCGCTAGGAATACGCGTTCTTCGTTCCGGCTTGACCCCGTCCCCTCCAGCGGCTAGTCTATGCCGAAATCGGCCGGGGTTTCGCCCCGGCCTTGCCGGGGTGGTGGAACTGGTAGACACCAGGGACTTAAAATCCCTTGCTGCGCAAGCGGCGTGAGAGTTCGAGCCTCTTCCCCGGCATTGACTTGTAAGTAATTAGACGAGCCACCGGAAACCCGGCGCTTGGCCCAAAATCCAACTATGAGAAACGACTCTGAGAAAGTCGTCTCTCGGGAGGTAAGGGCTATGCGTCGGTTCTACCTTCACAAAAGAGCGGGAATCTACTACGCCGAGCTGGTCAATCAATCGACAGGCAAGAAACTACCGGCAAAGTCCACAGGGGAGCGGGATAAGGACGAAGCTCGCGACATTGTGCGTGAATGGCTCCGTACGGGAATACCTTCCTCCCCTACTCGCAAGCCGCGGCCCGCCGAGGAAGTCTTCACGCTCGCCTCGATTCTTTCCGGTATTCACTCCGCGAACCTTACGCCGACCGATGCCGAGAAAATCGCCGAGGCAATGAAGGCCCGCTGTTGCATGGATGTCGATTTGAGGGAAGCACCCTGGCCTTTCCCCGACCTTCTAGCTCACGAAGCCATCAGGGACGACGGATTGAGTCGGGTCGACCAGCGTGAAGCATGCGGTTGAGTATGGCTACGGCAATGGCCGATTCGGTATCTTGACCAGCCGAGCTTCGTGCACGCAAGGTGGGGCCGATGATACCCTTGTAGCGCCCCATTGTCGTCTCGACACGAGACCTTCGGTTATAGCCGGTCAACTTCTGCCATCTACGTCGCCCTATGACCTCTCTCAATACTATATGCCCTTCTCGCTGAGAAGGGAGGTCCTCGGCAGCAAAATCCAGTACCGCCGACACCCGGGGAGGGATAATCACCTCAATATCGCCAGCGATCGCCGCCACTGCCTCATAGGTTGGAGCCCCATCATAGGCGCCATCCGCCGTGACACTGGCAATCTCCTCTTCGACCACGGCGAACAACGGTTTACCTGCGAAGAATCGCCCCTATCATTCTCAGTCAACGTTGCGGCCACGATCATACCAGTAACCGCGTCCGTTGCCAGATGTAGCTTTCGCCAGGTGCGCCTGGCTTTTGCGCCGTGTTTCTCCCGTGACCATTCGCCGGCCCCATAGACTTTCAAACCAGTGCTGTCGATTAATAGGTGGACTGCCCCGCGGGCAGGGTACAGCCCTTAGAAATCGGCTTCAGGTTCATCGCCCGGCGGCTCAAGGTGCTGTGGTCTGGGACCGTAAGCGAGACTCCAAGGAGCTCGAATATCGAGGACATCAGCCCTTCAGTCTGGCGTAGCGGAAGATGAAATACCAAGCGAATCATCATACTCGTTTCGATAGCCAAGTCCGAATAGCAGGGCTGACCGCCCGGGGTAAGCCGAGGCGCCGCCTGCCAATTAGCGATGGCATCGTCCGTGACCCACATCGTCAGACTCCCTCGTCTGCGAAGCCCGGCGTCGTACTCCCTCCAGTTTTGCACCCTGAACTTGAGCTTAGGGATATGACGGCGGCCTTTTACGCTGTAGTTATTCGGCATGGCTAAGTATGACGTATTTGGACGTGCTGCTCTACATGGCCATCCACCAAGCTCTCTTGGCTGGCGGCATCCATGCAACAACGCGATTATCGACAGCATCGGTTCTGCCACTAAAACCGCCATCCAACTAGGGAATGGACTGTGGACTCTTGAACAAGTCACAAAGATCGACTTAACCGAACTTTTGAACCAAATACCGCTCTTTAGAAAAGTCAACTTCCAGCTCGCTTCAATTGATGGTATGACCTTGGTTCACTCGGTAAATCCATACACCGTGACTTTCTTAGGAGTCGGAATTGGGTTTTCCCCCGATGACCGAACGTACCAGGCTGATTTTTCCATCGACGGGAAGCCACTCGCAGCCACGCAAATTCAACCAGGCCCGAGGGGGATCAACTACGCGTCGAGATCCCAAATCAGCTTCTTGAACCCGTGTTTCAAGACGACAAAACAGCTTTTATCAATACCGAGTTGAAGGCGTCGATCGCCATTCACAAGAGTTTTTTGGGGGTGAGGACCCCCGACGACGTCAAAACCTATACCGTTCCGGTCCGGATTTCGTTGCTCCCTCGGTATCCAGCAACGGTCGAGGGTGTCGAAATGACTTCGACATCACAATTGGACCCTACCGACTATACGAAAGACTTCACTTTTCCCATCCAAGCCGGCCAAGCAAGTAGCGGGCACCCGTGGCAATTGACGGAAACGGAATCATTCGCAAATGACGAGTATGTTCAAGGAGCTGACTACCTTCCCAGTCCTGGGGTTGGGGACCGCTTTTCATACATGCTCCGCTTTCGCGGAACAGCTCCCGACTTCCAAGTTCAAGGCGACGGTCATCAGATAGTTCTCTACCGAAAGGTCGACTACAACGGGGCATTCACGTATCGCGTTCACTACCGAAAGCAAACTACAGCCCGGACCAGCAACGCCATTCCACTCCAAAAGGTTGCCTACGGTGAAGCTGCGGTTGTTGATCTTTCAGACAATAACAAAGATGGAAACTACCAATTGACCTTTAAGCTAGCCTCGGGGCAAGTAGAAAAAATCGACAATACAATGTCTGCCACGGCAGACAACATCACAAGTCGGTACTCCTCTGGGTCCAGTGGAAATCACATCCGAGTCTCGTTCGTCATAAACCAGCCTTAATCGGTAAAGGTATCTGAGGTTCCATGGTCGTCACTTTTCCGGTGACACTTCCCTCAAAAAGTTGATGATACTATCTTATCGGGGACAAGGATAGGGGGGGCTTTGGAGCGAATTTACGGAGTAGAAACCGACCGACCTCGATTGTGGCTTCCTTTCTCCTCTGGTTATGCATTAGCATAATGGCCATGAAGAAACAAAGCATCGTAATATTGATTTTTGCTTTACTCGGCTTCTTAGCGCTAGGAGGATGTGCAACTTTACCACCGAGTACAATAAATATATTTGCCCTTGTTAAAACGGGGAGCCCTGAACAAGTAACAAAAGCCGTGAGAACTGGAACGAATGTAAATGCCCGCGACGAGAATGGGTGGACGCCACTAATGATTGCGGCCTCCTTCAATAGGAGCCCGGAAGTAGTAGCAGCCCTTTTAGCCGGCGGGGCAGTCGTGGATGCTCAGAATTCATATGGGGTTACATCGCTTATGGACGCTGCAGCAGAAAATTCTAATCCCGAAGTAATAACGATGCTTGTAAAGGGTGGTGCAGATGTCAAAGCTCGAAGCAAAGAAGGCTGGACCCCCCTGATGTTCGCCGCCGCGCACAATAAAAGCCCTTCGATTATTATCTCACTTTTGAACGCTGGCGCAGCAATTGATGAGCGGAATGATAGTTGGACCCCCCTGATGCTCGCTATTTATAACAATCAGCCTCTCGAGGTAATCACCACGCTTCTGAAAGCCGGAGCCGATGTCAGAGCTCAGAACAAGGATGGTTCGACACCTATTATGATTGCCGCTGCCAAAAATAAGAATTCTGAGGTGATTACTGCCCTCCTTGCCGCTGGGGGCAACGTTGAAACACGGGACAACCGCAGTTGGACGCCACTCATTATTGCCATCTTTAATAATACCCCTGAGGTGATTGCTGCACTTCTAGCTGGCGGTGCTTCCGTGGAGGCGCGAACTAATGGGTTTACACCCCTAATGAAAGCTGCTGAGACAAGAGGCCCGGAGATTATCAACTTGCTCTTAAAGGCCGGAGCTGATAGTAATGCCGCTCAGAAGATGTTTGGTTGGACTGCTCTAATGAGTGCGGCGAAATTTAACCCAGACAGTGATGTTATAATGACTCTCCTAAGCGCCGGAGCAGATCCAAATGCTCGCTACAACGATGGAAGTACCCCGTTGATGTACGCTGCTGAGTACAATAAAAACCCTGAGGTTGCCGTTACGCTTCTAAAGGCTGGGGCAGATCTTTCGTCTCGGGACAATGGCGGCTGGACTCCACTTATGCTTGCCCTCCATGACAATACCAACCAAGACATAATTCCCGTGCTTCTTACTGCTGGCGCAGCGATTACCGATCAAACAAAAGATGGCTTAACACTACTTATGATTGCTATCAAGCAAAATCAATCTTCAATAGTCGTATCACTTCTTCTAAAATCCGGGGTCAAGTTAAACGCTCAGGATGAGAATGGATGCACTGCTTTAATGTTTGCTGCTAAAAATGCCCAAACACCAGAGGGGATTACTATTTTATTGACAGCCGGGGCTGATGCAAAGATTAAGGATAATTCTGGGGAAACAGCCTATTCCTACGCACAAGAAAATCCAAAACTTGCTGGCACTGACGTCTTGAAACAACTCGAGGCAGCCCAGCTCTAATGCGAGGTTACCGAAGAACCGCTTCACGAATTTCGCCCATATCAACATAAAGCATCTTATGATTACTCGGAGACAGTACCATGATGAAGAAACCAACGTATTGGAATGAGTTGTCCCCGATAATATTGGCGGTTCGGCTATTCGGGGACAGCCAACAGAAGTTATTTATTTGAGGGTTGTAGATGCGATATCGAATTATAAGTTTTGTATTCCTTGCAATGGTTGGCCTAGCCTGTATCAGTTTATCGCTGATGGATGTTTTAAACGCAATTAAATCGATGTCATGGCCTTCAACAATTGGGTATGTGACTGATGTACGGAAGGTTATAGCCGGAGAATCATCCGGAACTGATTCATCCTCAGGTGGTCCTATATATGTTTATGAAAAAACCATCTCCTACGAAATTCATGGCCAACTATACCAGGAGAGCATTCAAGAAAGCTCAATCGATTCACGGCCCCTAAATATCTATTACGACCCGAAGCGACCTGCTGATACTAGGTTGCGAACAAACCATCCATCTATTGTCAGCATTCTTTTATTTGTGGGCGGCATTGCGGTAATCGTGCTGGATATTGTTGGGCATACATCCTTGGAGAAAAAGGGACAATTAACAAAAACAAGGGAAAGGGCTGATTTGGAATCTCCCGATGAAGAGGGTGATGACCCTTCTGATATTGCGTAGGGAATTCCGTGACGGACTATACTCAATCTGGGAAAGGCGCCACTCCCTGATAGTATTCCATAACCGGGGACAGGTATAAGGTTTTTCATTGGTCGGGGCAATCAAGGCTTACTTTCAAGTGGTTTCCAGTCAATGGTCAATTTGTTTGCTTCTGCAATTTGCTCAGGCGTCATGAGTTTTTCAATTTTGATACGATTCTCCTCGGCATCTTTATAGAGTTTTTCTGATTTGCTGCTGCGCGCCTCTGCAAGGGCATACCACATATCGGCTTGTACATAATCTTGAGGCACCCCTTTGCCTATTTCATATGCATATCCGAGATTTGACTGCGCATATGGATCGCCTCGATCAGCTGCCAGTTGGTTTAGTGTTGCTGCTTTAACAAAATCTAATGGAACGCCTTTACCTTGGGTATACAAATATCCTAGTGCTGTCTGTGCCGTAGTGTTTCCTTGATCGGCCGCCAATCGATACAGCCTAGCAGATTCGGTGAAATCCTGTGGGACGCCATTGCCATTGTAATACATATACCCGAGGTCGTACTGCGCTTCTGCTAATCCACGATCCGAAGCTTTTTTGAATAATGCTACCGCTTCAGCATGGTTCTGCTGCACACCGTTTCCATTCTCGTACAATTTCCCGAGGTTGCATTGTCCTTGTGCGTCTCCCTGATTGGAAGACAATTGATACCACTTCAGTGCTTCAGTGTAGTCGAGAGACACGCCTCGGCCAAATTCATATAAAACTCCGAGGTTACATTGTGCGCAAGAGTCTCCCTGAGCAGCGGCTAATCGATATAATCTTGCTGCTTCAATGAAATCCTGTGGCACGCCGTAGCCATGATCATACATATATCCGAGGTTATACTGTGCTCTTGCCCATCCTTGGTCAGCGGCAAGACGGTACCACTTTATCGCTTCGGAATTGTCCTGAGGCAAACCGTAACCCGCAGCGTACATAAGGCCAAGATTGTCCTCCGCCACAGCAAAGCCCTGATCCGCAGCCTTGCGAGACCATTTCAGTGCTTCGTCATAATTCTGTGGCACTCCATGACCAAAACGATACATAAGACCTAACATGGCTTGAGCCCACGCCTCTCCATTCTGAGCTCGTGGTTGGACTATTGATAATGTGGTGGCAAAATCTTTTCGGCCGAAGGCTGTCTTCGCATCTTCATAGGGCCCCGCTGCAAGCGGAAGCGCAAAGAGTAAAAAAAACCCAAGAAAAAAGGATAATTTTGTCATACAGTCCCCCCGGCACAATTCTAAGACAAAATAGACGCGGGGGCAAGACTACACGCGGCCTAACCCGAAAACTCGATAATATTCCCTTATCGGGGACAGGCGTAAGGCCAATCATCTCGCAGTGCTTTACACTATGTGTGGCTTATCATGTACAAGTCTTTTACAAGATCACGCCCAATAGATGCCGGCTTCCACTCGTTGGCTAATTTCTGAGATTCGGCGATTTGTTCAGGGGGTCAATTCTCTTTCAAGTTTAGTAAGGCTACTTAGATTCTCGGTTTTTAACGTTTCAAGGCCTTCACCAAATCGTGGGGCTGCAAGACTGCACCACATATATGCTTGAACATAATCTTGCGAGACACCTTGTCCAGTTTCGTACATATTCCCAAGACTAGCCATTGCAGGAGCATATCCCTGTTCGGCTGCTTTACTAAACCATTTTTTTGCTTCGGTGTTGTCTTGTGCCACTCCTTGACCACCGGCGAACATACCACCGAGGACTTGCTGTGCGTTGGGAAAACCTTGGCCATCTTCGACAGTTCAAAATTTAAATTTTTTCTATAATAAGAAGTTACGCAGACGAAAAATAATCCTGGCACTACATTCCCTTTTCCGAGGTACGAAGACAGAAAGCAAGTTTAGCTACGAATGCTCGGCGGAACCGCTACACCCACCGCTCTGAATACTCCTACGCAGGTCTTACGGAGGTCGGTCCTCAAAAACCAAGTCTTGTCTTCGAGTTCAAGTTCGATTTCCTGGAGAGCGCATAGATCACGTTTGATATCATTCCATTCATAGCGGATATCGCGGGCTTCCAAACGGGCTTCCAGCTCTTTCAGAAGCATAAGAGCAAGGAAGGAACAAAACACATGCCCCCGGATGGTGTCGTCCATCTTGTGGTAGATCGGCCGTGTCTCAAGGACGGTCTTCATCGAACGGAATACATCCTCGACCATCCAGAGTTGTTTATATTGACGCGCGACCTCTGCGGCCGTTAGATCGGTGTTGGTCCTTAGGACCCACACGCCGTCGAACTTCTCTTCGTTCTTGATCCGCTGTTCATCGACCACGAAGTGCTCGTCTCCTGCGGCTTGCAGATATTTCCGATAGCCATTGTTGCCGACGAGGCTTTTATCCCCAGTTTTCAGTTTCTCTCGAAGGCTTTCGACGATAGCGGCGCGATCAACCTTGTCCTTGCGCGCCTGTTCCTCGTTGTAACAAAAGACGTATCTCGTGCCGTCGATCATTCGTTCGCTCACGCGCAGGGGAGAGGGGTCTTTAGCAGTTCGACGCGGCGGCGTGACCTCGACGAAGCTTTCGTCAATTTCGAAGCTCTCATCGCGGAGAGCGGCATCTTTGCGCATACGAACGCCCAGGATGTACTTCATCTTCAGATCTTCGCCTTCCAGCTTCTCGATCGTATCGCGGCTTATCATGCCGCGGTCGGCGACGATGCAGACGGACTCGATACCAAATCGAGACTTGAGCCGCTGGACGACAGGGAGAAGCGTCGTCACATCGGTGACATTCCCGGGCCAGAGCTCGCAGCAGATCGGGCTGCCCGATTCGTCGATGATCGCTCCGACGACCATCTGCTTAAGGTCGGGACGAGAGTCCTTGCTATGCCCATTCTGCCCAATTTCCTGTCCGCCTTCGCCTTCGAAGTACAGACTCGTCGTATCGAAAAATACGACCTCGAACGTCGAGAACAGATCGCGTTTACGTTCGAATAACTGCTCTTCGATGTGGTCTTTCCGATAGTGTGCAGTCAGGGGGTCGGACCCATGTTGAATAATTCGCTCGCCGAGCCACGCCATGCTTCGATAGAGATGATGGAGCTCGATATCGTCGACCCCGGCTATGACGAAATCGTCTTTCCATTTCTCTGCAGCTCGATCGCTTCCCGAAGCAAACAGGCGATGAAGGACCGTAAGAAATAGTGCCCGCTCGAGGGAGTAGCGTCGACGGTCAGTACCGCGAACTTTGTCGATGACCTCGGGGATCCCGAGTTCATTCCAGAGTCGCTCAAATACGAGAGCAGGCCCAAGGGCTTTGGTAGCCCGAGCTCGGACAGATCCTTCACGATGGGCGTCGATTACTCGAACGGAGGTCGTATATTTCAAGAATGATCGGGCCAAGTTGTCTAACTTGCCTGAATCAATAAGCTCTTCGGCATGGCCGAGGTTGGCGATGACCCGTTGCTTGACAGCGGCGCCTTCGCGTCTATTCTCGACGATCTGAATGTACGAAAGAGGGCCTGCTTTCTTGATTCGGACGAACATGGTGCGAACTCCTACACCACATCCTCAATCTACCGATGAATATTTGCAAGACAATTCGATGACATCACAGACGATTCCTGGCACTACATTTCCCGTCAGCCAAAAACCATTTGCTATACTGTATAAACAATTAGCTTCTATTTTCCGACAAAAATGGCCTCAAACTGTTTAAGATTTGCCAAATGGATTGACGCCTACAACGAAAAGGGCAATGAAATCGAGGACTCCTGGTACAACGCTGACGGATCGCTGAAAATCAAATCGGTCTTCACTTACGACGACAATGGCAACGAAACCATGGAGTCGGACTACGACGCCGACGGATCGCTGAAAACCAAATCAGTTTATACCTACGAATATGACCCCAAAGGCAATTGGACCAAGAAAATGGAAAGCGAAGAAGTCACCAAATTCGGCGAGACTTACCTTGAACCGCAGTCGGTGACCATCCGCACAATCACCTACTACGAATAACCAGCGGGTCTTAAAGCTTGCCTCCAGAGACGGGACTCATGGTACTATGATCCTGTTGGAATCAAAGGAAACCATCATGATAGGACGTTTCTTTATTAACGATGTTGTTCAAGCCTCCAGTGACGGCCCCCTCCTGATAATCATTCCGGCACCTCCGGGCGAGATCCCACCTGCTGGATTACCGGATGGGGTCACGTGTGCCCTCTACGACGGGGACCGGTCCAAGTGGAGCTGGTACCCTGGGCACAACCTTTCCTTGGTACCCAAGGAACAAATCGATTCTACCCAAGGCTCCAGTGGCCAACAGCCATAGGATCGCATAATCTCGCTCTTCAGGTGAACATAGATGCGGATTTAATCATCCCGCACCCCTTGGATGTCGAATTCCGCGTTCCATCCACTTAGTATACAGAAGATACATTCTATGACTTGTAGCTTCTAATGGCTACCTCACTTGTCAAACGGAATGAGCTCGGGAAGGTCGCAGGCCGGGGGAAGCTCACCACCGCGGCCTATCGCCAGGCCTTCCTTGCAAGCAGCCTTCCTGCGTCCGTAGAGGGCGTGGCGGTGTACATCGAGGGGGGGTCTACGAGCCCTGCGATCGTCGAGCACCGTCGACAAGTTTGCAGTTTCCTCGCCCTTGTAGTACTAAAAGAACTCGAGGCGCGCCTTGATGCACGAGGGAAACGATACGAGAGGGCGATTATTCGGCGGGATTTGAAGGCGCTCCAAGAGGTCGAGGTCGAGAAGGAGGGCCGCATGTGGTACCTCAGAACGGACGTTCATGGAGTTTGCAACGAAGCCCTCAAGGCGGCAGGCGTGGCCGTGCCTCCGGCGGTTCGGAATTAGACGGCTCGGCTTCTTTTCGTCCCAGCTCTGCCAAATGTAGTGCCAACAAATTATCCACAGGGCTTAAGTGCTTGTGATGTATGAACTTTAAAAACCAAAGTGTTTAATTTCGGCTAAACTCTGCATCGAAAAAGCTGCTTTCCCGTCCCGCCATGTTTCGTACTCCCAAGGCGGATCATATATCAAAATAGTCACTTGATGAGGAGTTTTTAGAGGCCCCCTAAAGTAGAAATGGCCACGTAATCCTGCGCTTCGGCTCTACTGACCCGGCAATTGAATGTCTGTTACGGCGTTGCAAGAAGCCTTGGCCGTAGCGGGCATTTCGCGGCAGCATCCCCGGTGACCCGAGCGAGCGAGACTTTTACGCCGATGCAGAACTCAATACCAGCGAAGAAAAGGAATAAAGCCGACCGTCCTGGGCGCTATCGAGAGGGCACCGAGAAGAACGATTTCGAGATCGAAGGCGCCTCGAATTTCGATTCGGTGGCGTTCAGATAAATGCCGAAGTCGAGGAATGGTCGGTAATCCTGGACATTAGCGTTGGGCATATGCCACCCCAGGGCCATCTCATCGATTTTTAATCATCGGATCACGAAATCCGAACCATCACTCTCGCGAGTAGGGCTGCCCGTCGGCGGCGGGAGACACGACGCGACCGACGAGACCCGCGACGGCGAGGATCGTCGCGAGATAGGGGAACATTGAGAGGAAGGGCGAGGGAATCGGGACGTTCAAGACCGAGAGCGTGAACTGGAGAGCGTCGCAGAATCCGAAGAGCAAGGCGGCGCCGAGCGCGCCGAGGGGGCGCCACCTTCCAAAGATCATCGCGGCCAGGGCGATATAGCCCAAACCCGCGGTCATGTTCGGCGCGAACTGTCCGGTCGATCCGATCGTGAAGGACGCGCCGCCGATCCCCGCGACGATCCCGCCCAGGACGACGTTCCCGTAGCGCAGGCGCGGCACGTTGATGCCGACCGTGTCTGCCGCCCGCGGGTGCTCGCCGACTGCGCGCACTCGGAGCCCCCACCGGGTCTGGAAGAGGCCGATCTGCACGGCCGCCAGGATGACGATGGTGAGATACACGAAGATGTTCTGGTCGAAGAGCAGAGGCCCGATAATCGGGATCCGATCGAGGAGCGGGATGGGAATCGGAGAGAAGACCGCCGGACTATTCAACGTCGCCTGCTGGGGGACCAGGAGACTCTGCAGGAAAAAGCTCGTGAGGCCCAGCGCGAAGGCGTCGAGCACGACGCCGACTATGATCTGATCGGCGGCATAGGTGATGGCGAAGACCGCGAGGACCACGCCTATCATGCCGCCCGCGACCGCGCCGGCGAGAAGCCCGGCCCAAAGATTGTGGGTGAGGCTCCCTATCATGGCGCCGAAGAAGGCCGAGATCAGGAACTGGCCCTCGATGGCGATGTTTATGACACCGGACCGCTCGCATAGGACGCCGGAGAGGGCGCCGAGAGTCAGGGGCACGGCCTCGATGAGCGATGTGGCGAGAAGCCCTTCCATGTCGACCGATACGCCCCTTCCCGCCCAGGAGAGGAAGGCGACGCCGGTGACGGCGAGCCCGATCCCGAGGAGGAGGTAGGTGCGCCGGTTGGAGCGCCAGAGCAATTGGAGCAATCCGAGGGCGGCGCAGAGGGCGCCGAGGACGAGGACGGTGGGCAGGACGAGGAGCCGAATCGGCGGGACGGGAGGGGCCGGGGCCGCCGTGAGCAGGAAGGTGGTCCACGCGTCGCCGGCGGTGCCGCGAGCGAAGAGGATGAAGATTATCCCGGCGAGCACGAAGAGCGAAATGCCCAGACCGCGCCTGCGTATTTCCGCCGGGTCGCGCTTGAGGCGGACCGAGGCGCCTGACGAAACGATGCTGCTCATCCCGCCCATCCTCCGAAGACTCGTCCGGCGCGCGATACCCGAATTCGATAGATCGTCCTGATGACTCCCGGCGCCGCGACGAAGAGGACGAGGACCGCCTGGAGGACCTGCACGAGCTGAAGCGGGATATTGGTGTTCACCTGCATGGTCCGCCCTCCGGCGGTGAAGGCTCCGAAGAGGAGGGCCGAGAGGGCTACCCCGACCGGGGTCCCCCGCCCCAGGATGGCCACCGTTATTCCGTCGAAGCCCGTCGTCCCGCCGTAGTTCGGCGCCATGCGATAGTCGACGCCGAGGACCATGAAGGCGCCGGCGAGACCGACGAGCATTCCGGCGAGGGTCATCGCCGCCACGTATTGCCGCTCGATGTCGACGCCGGCGACGCGGGCCGCGTCTCGATTGAGGCCCAGCATCCGGAAGCGGAAGCCGACGGTGCTGCGCTGCAGGAGCCAGGACACGGCGATCACGAAGACCACAGCGAGTATGAAGCCCCAGTTCATACGCAGCGAGGAGCCGGCCAGATGGGGCAGCCGCGCGGCGGCCGCGACCGCCTTGGAAACGGCCTGGATGCGCGGCGGCGCCTGATAGAGCTCGGTCGTCAGGAGCCAGGTGAGCAGGTTCAGGCCCACGTAGTTCATCATCATCGAGGTTATGACCTCGTGGGCGCCGGTCTTCGCCTTGAGGATGCCCGGGATGAATCCCCACGCGGCGCCGAACGCTGCGCCGGCTAGCAGGGCCAGAGGCAGGTGCAGCGCCGCCGGAAGATTCGGCAGGGCGAAGCCGGCCAGGGTGGCGCCGGCGGCGCCGAGGATCACCTGACCCTGCCCTCCGATATCGAAGAGGCCGGCGCGGAAGGCGAGCGCGATGCCCAAGCCCGCCATCATGAGGGGAGTCGTCGAGACGATCGTCTCCGAAAAAGGCCCGAAGGCGATGGCGAAGTCCGAAGCCTTGCCGCTGCGGAAGGCGGCGGCGAAGTCGGCCGGATTCCCGATCGACCCGGCGAAGAGCGAGGCGTAGGCGTTGGCCACCGCGAACCAGGACGCGGCCAGGGCGTGCCCCGGCGCGGCGAAGAATCCCTTCCAGGCCGTCATGACGGTCGGCGTGGCGAGGATGATGATGATGCCGCCGACGACCAGGGCGCTGAAGAAGGCGAGCAGGGTTATGACGGCCGCATTCCCCTTCCGGAAAAAGGCGGAGAGCCTCGCCCAGACGCTCTCTCGCGCGCTTGCTTCGACGCTCACGCGATCGATCCTTTCGGGCTTGATCCGGCCCCGGCCATCAGGAGACCGATTCGCTCGCGGGACAGGGATCCGGCCTCGAAGGGGCCGGCCAGCCTGCCTCGGTACATGACGAGGATCCGATCGGCGAGGGCGAGCACTTCGTCGAGCTCGGCCGAGATCAGCAGCACCGCATTGCCGCGGTCGCGCGCCTCGACCAGGCGTCGGTGGACGTATTCGATCGAGCCCACGTCCAGCCCGCGCGTCGGCTGCGCGGCGATGATCAGCCGGATCGATCGCGAGAGCTCGCGCGCGACGATGACCTTCTGCTGATTGCCGCCGGACAGGGTCGATGCCGGCACGTCTATGGAGCCCGCCCGGATGTCGAATTCCCGGATTCGCCCCTTCGCGGTCCTCTTGATGACGTCCCAGTCCAAGGCGCCGCCGCGGGAGTAGGGCCTCTCGTCGCAAACGTCGAGGATCAGGTTCTCGCAGATCTTGAAGCCGCCGACCAGACCGTCCCTGACCCGGTCCTCCGGTATGTTCGCGACGCCCGCCCTCAGGACTTTCTTCGGGGCGGCTCCCGCGAAGTCGCGCCCGGCGATCAGGACGGAGCCGCCGATATCCTTCGAAAGGCCCATGATCGCCTCGGCAAGCTCGGTCTGGCCGTTTCCCAGCACTCCGGCGACGGCGACGATCTCGCCGCCACGCACCTCGAAGGAGACGCCGTCTACCGCTATGTGCCCCGTCGCGTCGACCGCGGTCAGGTTCTTCACTTCGAGAACGGCTTCCCGCGGCTTCGAGGCCCCCTTCGCTACGGTCAGCTCTACGCCGCGTCCCACCATCATGGACGCCAGCCGCTCCTCGGTCGTCCCGATCGGGCGAACCGAGCCGACGACCTTCCCGAGCCGGATGACGGTGATCCGGTCGGCGATGGCCTGCACCTCTTTGAGCTTGTGCGTGATGAAAAGGATGGACCGACCCGACTCGCGCAGGGATCGCATGACCGCGAACAGGTCGTCGATTTCCTGGGGCGTGAGGACGGCGGTCGGCTCGTCGAGGATGAGGACCTGAGCATCCCGGGAAAGAGCCTTGACGATCTCGACGCGCTGCTGCTGACCGACGGAAAGATCCCCCACGAGGGCATCGGGGTCGACCTCCAGCCCGAAGCGCCTCGAGAGCTCGCGTATCTCGGAGCGGGCTCTCGCCCTGTCGAGGAAGCCGAGGCGGCGCACGCGCTCGAAGCCCAGCATCACGTTCTCGGCGACGGTAAACGCCGGAATGAGCATGAAGTTCTGATGAACCATGCCGATACCCGCGCGGATCGCGTCGCCGGGATCCTGGAAGCGGACCGTCTCCCCGTCCAGGAGAATCGAGCCCTCGTCCGGCCTGTACAGGCCGTCGAGGACGTTCATGAGCGTGGTCTTTCCGGCCCCGTTCTCGCCGAGGAGGGCGTGTATCTCGCCCCCCTCGGCGGTAAGATCGATGCGGTCGTTGGCGACCAAGTCGCCGAACCGCTTGGTTATGCCTTTGAGCTCAAGCCGCATCGCGTCGGACTGGCGCTATCACTGGACCGGATAGGACTTCGGATCCACTGAGATCGTCCCGGCGATGACGCCCTGCTTGATCGTCTCGATATCGGACTTCACCTTCGCGGGAATCTTCTTCTCGAAGTCGTGATATGGCGCTATCGCCACCCCGCCGTTCTTCAGGGTTCCGACATAGTTGCCGCCCTGGAAGGTTCCCTGCAGGGCCGCCGTGGCCGCGGTCTTGACCGAAACGGCGATCCCCTTCACGACGCTCGTCAGCAGCAGGCTGCCGTACTGCGGAGCCGAGATATAGCCGTCCGTATCGACCCACTCGAGCCATACGGGGCTCTTCGGAGCCGCCGCGTTGTGCTGCTGGACCGCGGCCGCGGAGCCGAGGCCGACCGAGCCGGCGACGGGAAGGACTATGTCGGCGCCTTGGTTCATGAGCGCCTCGGTTACCGTCTTGCCCTTGGCCTGATTGGTGAAATCGTTCGTGAAGGTGCCGGAGTTGCCCTCGGGGTCCCATCCGAGGGGCTTCACCTTCGCCATCTTCTTCTGGTCATAGTAGCGCACGCCGGCCACGAAGCCGTTCATGAAGATGGTGACCGTCGGTATGTTCATCCCGCCGAAGGTTCCCACTTTGCCGGTCTTGGACATCGCCGCGGCGAGATAGCCGGCCAAGAAGGCGGCTTCGTCGGTCTTGTAAGTCAACGCGAGAATATTGGGAAGCGGAGGATCGTACGAATAGTCCACGATGGCGAATTTCTGGTCGGGATTCGACTTCGCGGCCGCGGCGGTGTCGTCGCCCATCAGGAACCCGACGGTGACGATAATGCCGGCCTTCTTCTGGACGAACTGCTGGATGTTCGGCACGTAGTCGCTCTGGTTCGTCGACTGGAGGTATTGGATCTGTATGCCGGCGGCTTGCGCGTCCTGCAGGCCCTTCCACGCGGACGCGTTGAACGAGCGATCGTCGATGCCGCCGGTATCGGTCACCTCGCCCGCCAGGAAATTCTGGGCGAAGGCCGATGCCGCGCCGAGGATGAAGACCGATAGGAATGCGATGGCGAAAACGGACAGCTTTCTCATGACTCCTCCTTATAATGAGATGAATGTTAGGAATCGATAGGAAAAGTTATGGCACATTCCCGCCCCGTCCCGGGCTCCGGGGCCAGCGCTCGAGCCGGACGACGCCACGCGCGCCTCAATGGCCATCCTCGAACTCCAAAAAACCCTGATAATCCGCTCCTGTGCGGCCTCGCGGCCGACCTGATTGAAGGATATTTCATACGGCCCGCGCTGTCAATCGCGTTGCCATTCGCGACGCCGGCGCCGCCCGCATGCGGTTCCTACTCCGGTAACTCCGAGACAATCGCGATACTCGAACTGGCTCCTATGCGGTCGGCGCCGGCGTCGAGCATCATGATGGCGTCGTGGTAGCTGCGGATGCCTCCCGAAGCCTTGACCTGGAGCTTGTCGCCCACCGTCTTGCGCATAAGGCGAACGTCCTCGGCGCTCGCTCCGCCCGTGCCGAAGCCTGTGCTCGTCTTTACGAAGCGGGCGCCCGCCCTCGCCGCGGTCTCGCATGCCTTCGCCTTCTCCGCGTCGTTGAGGTAGCAGGTCTCTATTATCGCCTTTACCGCCGCGTCGCCCGAAGCCTTGACTACCCCCCTGATGTCCTCCTCGACGGCCCTCCAATCGCCGGACTTGGCCGCCCCGAGATTGATCACCATGTCTATCTCGCGGGCTCCCTGCGAGACGGCGAGGCGCGCCTCGGCCGCCTTGGTCTCGGGAGCGTTCGCGCCGAGGGGGAAGCCGACCACCGAACAGACGAGGATGCCGGAGCCCGATAGCTCCCTCGCGCAGAGCTCGACCCAGCATGGATTCACGCAGACGCTCGCGAAGCCGTATTTGCGCGCCTCGGCGCACAGCTCGCGAACGGACTGCTCCGTCGCGATGGCCTTGAGGAGCGTGTGGTCGATAGTCCTGGCCAGCGTGGCCTTCGTCCATTCCTTCTGCACTGGATCCTCCTTAAATTTCGAATCGCCGCGCGAGGTACTCCCTGCGCGTCTCGACGAGCTCCCTGAGCTCGTCCAGCATCCGCTCGTCGGCGAGCTCGGCGATCGGGAACACCTGCTTCTCCGTCTCGTCGGTATAGCGCCGGACGAACTCGATATCGGTCACGTAGCCGAGGCTGATCATGTTGGAGATCCGATCGGCGGACTTGAGCACTCTCGCCTTGCTCGAGCCGAAATCGCGGATGCGCGCCAGGAACTCGGCTTTCGTCTCGATCGGCCTGCGGGTCACTTCGAGCACCAGCTTGAATACCTCGGCCGACTCCTCGTCTATTTCGAGTATGCGGTCGCGGTCGAAGCCCGGCACGTCTTCGATGAGGTCGTGGATCACCGAGGCCTTGAGAAGCACGGAATCTATGTAGCCGTAATCGATGAGGATCCCGAAGGTGTCTATCTGATGGCGGAACATGTTGCCGCCCGAGCGCCTGCGGTTGCCGATCAGGGCGGTCGCCAGCTGCATATAGGGCGCGAGGTGCATCGACTTGAGGCGGAGCATGTCGTCCACGTCCATGCCGATCGCCCTTTCGCCCTCGCCGTCCGCGCCTTCGCCGGATTCGAGATTGCGAGACTCGAGATCGCGACCGCGAGAATCGCGACCGCGAGAATCGCGACCGCCCTTTTGCGTCACGAGAGCTCCTCGAGGTATTGCCGGTACTTGCCCGCTCGGCGTTCCGCCTCCTCGAGCTTTTCGCGCTCCTTGGCCACGACCTCCGCGGGAGCGGAGCCCGTGAAGCCCGCGTTCGCGAGCTTGGCGCGCGCGCGCGCGGCATACTGCTCGTCCTTCTCCGCGTCCTTTCGGAGCTTCTCGAGGAGCCTGCCGGAATCCACGGACTCCTTGATGAACGCGTAGGCCTCAAAGCCCCTGCCGACCATGGCGACGGCCCCCTCCGGCCGCGATGCCGCCCTCTCGGGCGACGTCCCTCCGGCCAGGAGTCCTATGAGGGAGCCCGATTCCTCGAGGAAGGAAGCGGCCTCGAAGCCGGGCTCGAAGCGCAGGGCGAGGCGGACCTTGGCCTCGGGCGGGACGCCGAACTCCGCCCGGAGGGAGCGGGTAAGGCGGACCAGTTCGCGCAGCGCCTCGAAGCGGGCGTCGAGAGCGGGGTCGGAGGCCCCGGAGCCGCGGACCGAAGGCTCGGGATAGGGCCGCGTCATGAGCATGTCGCCGGTCCTTCCGGGCAGCTTCTGGAATATCTCCTCGGTGACGAAGGGCAGCAGCGGGTGCAGGAGCGCGAGCGACTCCTCGAGGACCGCCACGAGCACCGATACGGCCCTGTCCTTCTCGAGCGGGTCGCTCGAGCGGAACGACAGCTTCGTAGCCTCGAGATACCAGTCGCAGAGGTCGTTCCAGAAATACTCGTAGGCCGCGGAGGCCGCATCGTTGTAGCGGTACGAGGCGAGGGCCTCGCGGATCGAGGCGGAGGCCGCGCCCAGGCGGCCGTAGACCCATCGGTCTATGTCCCGCAGCTCGGGGCTTTCCTGAAGCTCCCTTCCGTCGAGATTCATCAGGATGTAGCGGCTCGCGTTCCAGACCTTGTTCGCGAATTTGGAGCCGAGCTTGAAGTCGTCCTTGTCGATGAGGATGTCCTGCGAGGACGTGAAGAGGAAGGCGAGCGTGAACTTGAGCGCGTCCGCACCGTACAGGTCGACGATCTCGAGGGGATCGATGCCGTTGCCCAGGGACTTGGACATCTTGCGCCCCTGCTTGTCGCGCACGAGGGTCGTCAGATTGACGTCGCGGAAGGGCGATCGCCCCATGAATTCCATGCCGGCCATGATCATCCGGGCGACCCAGAAGAAGATTATGTCGTAGCCGGTGACCAGGGTCGTGGTAGGGTAGTATTTGCGGAGGTCGGCCGTGTCCTTGGGCCAGCCGAGGGTGCTGAAAGGCCAGAGCCAGCTCGAGAACCAGGTGTCGAGGACGTCCTCGTCCTGGACGAGCTCGGTGGAGCCGCAGAAGGGGCAGACGGTCGGATCCTCGCGGGCGACCACGTACTTGCCGCAATGCGCGCAGTGCCAGGCGGGGACGCGGTGCCCCCACCAGAGCTGGCGGCTGATGCACCAGTCCCTGATGTTCGTGAGCCAGTGCTCGTAGGTATTTTCCCAGCGCTGCGGGAAGAAGCGCACCTCCCCGTCCCTCCAAGCCTTGAGCGCCTTGTCGGCGAGGGGCTTCATGCGCACGAACCACTGCTCGGAGAGATAGGGCTCGACGATGGTGCGGCAGCGGTAGCAGTGCCCCACGGAGTGGGTGATCGGCTTCTCGGCGACGTAGAGGCCCGCCGCCTTCAGGTCCTCGACCACGAGCTTGCGCGCTTCCTCGGCCTTCATGCCGCGATATTTCGCCGGGACGGCGTCGCCGAGGCTGCCGTCGGGGTTGAGGATGTTGATCTGCTCCAGGCCGTGGCGCTTCCCGACCTCGAAGTCGTTGGGATCGTGGGCGGGCGTGATCTTCACGAGGCCGGTCCCGAACTCGCGGTCGACGTAGGCGTCGGCGACGATCGGGACGAGGCGGCCCGCGAGGGGCAGCCTGGCCTTCCGCCCGACGAGGCCCCTGTAGCGCTCATCGTCCGGGTGGCAGGCGACCGCCGTGTCGCCGAGCAGAGTCTCAGGCCGCGTGGTCGCGATCTCGATGAAGTCCCTGCCGTCGATCTGCGCTCCCGGCTCGAGAGGGTAGCGGATATAGTGCATCGCGCCGGCCTCGTCCTCGTGCTCGACTTCGTCGTCCGAGAGGGCGGTGCCGCAGGACGTGCACCAGTTGACCAGGTACTTGCCCTTGTACACGAGGCCGCGCTCGTAGAGGGTGACGAAGACCTCGCGAACCGCCTTCGAGAGGCCCTCGTCGAAGGTGAAGCGCTCTCGGCTCCAGTCGCAGGAGGAGCCGATCTTCTCGAGCTGCTTCTTGATTATGGCGTGGTGCTCCCTCGTGACCTTCCAAGTCTCCTCGACGAATTTCTCGCGGCCGAGCTCGCGGCGATCGATGCCCTCCTCGCGCAGCTTCTTCTCGACGACGTGCTGCGTGGCTATGCCTGCGTGATCGGTACCGGGCACCCAGAGCGTGGGTTCGCCGAGCATGCGATGGAAGCGTACGAGGATATCCTGGAGCGAGTTGTTGAGCCCATGGCCCATGTGCAGGACCCCCGTGACGTTAGGGGGCGGTATCACGACGACGAAGGGCTTCTTGCCGGGCAGCCCGGCCGGCTGGAACAAACCTTTGCCCAGCCACGCATCGTAGATGCGGTCTTCGAAGCTCTTCGGATCGTAGGCTTTGGCAAGCTCGATCGCTTTCATCGCGGGATCCTCCGTCGCGCTGCGCTGATGCGGCGCCGCGTGGCGACGGCGCAACGGACAGCGTAGCAGAAAAGGAGGGAAAAAGGAAAGGCCCTCTATTTCCGCCGCTCGAGCCTCACGACCTCGACCTTCCCTTCGAGCAGGCGCGCGAACTCCTTCGCGTCCGCCTCGCTCCCCTCGTAAAGGCCGAAATGGACGGGTACCGCGATCCTGGCCTTCACGTCCAGGGCCGCCTGGGCCGCTTCGGCCACGGAGCCCATCGTGTAGGTCTGTCCGAGGGGTAGGAAGGCGACGTCGCAGCTTATGCCCTTCATCTCCGGGATGCGCTCGGTATCGCCCGCGTCGTAGAGGCGGAGCCCGCCGGCCGACAGGATGAAGCCGCAATAACCTGCCGACTTGGGGTGGCGCTGCGCCTTCACGACATTGTACGCGGGTACCGCCTCGATCGCGAGCTCGCCCAGGCTCCTCCTGTCGCCGGGCCTGATGCGCTCGAATGCGGAGCCGTCGAAGCCGACGAGTATCCGAGTCGCCGGTCCGGAAAGCCTCGCGACGTCCGCGGGCGAATAGTGGTCGCCGTGATCGTGCGTGATGAGGATGAGGTCGGCCTTCTCGGCCGCGGGGACTTTCACCGGATCGAGCCAGACGATCCTGCCCCCCAGCTGGATCCGCAGGCCGCTCTGGCCGTACCACCGGACGATCCTCGGGAGATCGTCCGGCCCGAAGGCGATCGGATGAGCCGCGGCGAGGGCGGCGGCCGTCGAGAGGGCGATCTGGCGCCTGGACATACTGCCTCCTGGGGGAGAGCTCCCCCGGATAAGGATATACCGCTCTCCATCGACCGGTCAAATGCCCGGGCGGCGAGGCGCTATTGACTAACGTGCGCGGATTGGGTATTTATTGGTCAAATACGTTTCCGTATAATTCGTTTTCGTATTATTTGATTCCGAAAGAAGGCCTGATCGTGAAAGAAATCGATATGATCGAACTAATCAGCAACATCGCGCGGAAGGTCGCGAAGAACGTCGGTCATATCGCCGCGGACGTCGGCCTGTCGACGACCGAGGCGCTCGCGCTTTGGAAGCTCCGCAAGGGTCCCTGCAAGGCCTCGGAGATCGCGGACGGACTCGGGCTTTCGCCGAGCACGATAACCGGGATACTCGACCGACTGGAGGCAGGAGGCTGGATATCGCGCGAAGCCGATCCGGTGGACCGCCGCGCGGTCAACATCGGCCCGACGAAGAAGCTGACGGAATTCCTCAAGGGAGCCAAGCGCACCGTATCCAAAAGCCTCGAGCGGACTCTCGGCGACCTGCCCCCCGATCTCATCGGCAGGCTATGCGCCGACCTCTCCCGGGTCCTGGCGCTCCTCGAGGCCGAAGACGGGGCCAAGCGATGAGCGATACGGGTCCCCAGGCGCATTGGCTGGCTCCCGTCCTCGTGGCCCTCATCGGGGCCTTCATGTCCATCCTGGACTCGAGCATCGTCAACGTGGCGATCCCGACCATAATGAACGTGTTCAACGCCTCCACGGACTCGGTCCAATGGGTCTCGACGGTCTATATGCTCGCCCTTGGCGTCATCGTGCCACTTTCGGGCTGGCTCGGAGACAAGCTCGGCTACAAGAAGCTGTACATCATCTCGATGGCGGTGTTCGTCGGCGGCTCCCTCCTGTGCGGCGTCTCGTGGAGCCTGAACTCCCTCATCGCCGCCCGCGTGATCCAGGCCTTCGGCGGCGGCATGATAATGCCCACGACCATGGCGATGATTTACCGCATGGTGCCGCGCGACAAGATAGGAGGCGGGATGGGGCTGTTCGGCATGGCCCTCCTCGTCGCCCCGGCCCTGGGGCCCACCATAGGCGGCTACCTCGTCGAGTACGTCGACTGGCGGTGGATCTTCACGATCAACCTGCCCATCGGCGCGGTGGGCATCCTGTTCTCCGTCCTCATCCTGCCCGAGTTCCAGTCGAAGCATCCGGGCAAGCTCGACCTCGCGGGGGCGGCGAGCTCGGCCTCGATGCTGTTCTGCCTCCTCCTGGCATTGAGCAAGGGCCAGGAGTGGGGCTGGCTCGACGAGCGGACGATCCTCCTCTTCGCGATCTCCTTCTTCTCGTTCGTCCTGTTCATCTACCTCGAGATGAGCTCCGAGAATCCCCTTCTCGAGCTGAGGGTATTCAAGTACCTCTCCTTCACGATGGCCAACCTTCTCGTGATCGTGACGACCGTGGGCATGTACGCGGGCATGTTCTATCTCCCCCTCTTCCTTCAAAGCGTGAGGGGCATGGGAGCGATGGAGACCGGCCTCCTCATGATGCCTGGCGCCCTCTTCTCCGGCCTGTTGATGCCGGTGACGGGCAAGCTCTTCGACAAGATCGGGCCGAGGCCGCTCGCATTGTTCGGCGTGGCCCTCCTCGCGTTCCTCACGTACCAGTTCCGCGACCTCAACCTCGCCACCGCGACTTCCACGATCACCCTCTGGGTGCTGCTGCGGGGAGGCGTGATGGCCTTCGCCAACATGCCCGCGCAGACCGCGGCCCTGGTGGACATCCCGACGGAGCTCGTCGGCCGGGCCTCGGCCATAACCAACATCATCAGCAGGGTCTCGAGCTCCTTCGGTCTCGCCGTCCTCACTTCCCTGCTCACCGCCAGGCAGGCCTACCACTCGGCGCGCTACGCCTGGTCGGTCACGGCGTCCGACCCGATCGTAGGCGGCGCCCTCGCCGCCGCCTCGAAAGCCATAGGAGGCGGAATGCGCGGGGCTTCCGGCGCCCTCCTCTGGATTCAGGGCCAGATAGCGAGACTTTCCTTCGTGGGCGCCGTCGACGACGTCTTCGTCGCGGCTGCGGCGTTCACCGTCGTCGCCCTCGTGCCGGCCTTCTTCCTGAAGCGCGCCAAGGGAGGGTCGGGAGGCATGGGGCGCGCCGCATCCATGGCGGAATAGCGGAACCAGTCCGGCAATTACCCTGGGCGGAGGAGCGCGTTGCGCGACACCATCCGGCCGGGGATCGATATACATCGAGAGGTCGACCCATGCAGAGGAATAAGATCATCATCGCGATCCTCGCGATCGCCGCGATCGCCATACTGAGTATAGTCGGCTATTACGCCTACGAGGCGAGTCGCTACGTATATACCGACGACGCGCGCGTCGCCTCCAACGTGGTTTCCGTCACCCCGGAGATACCCGGCAAGATTCTCGAATGGCGGGTAAGGGAGGGCGACGAGGTCGAAGCGGGCGAGCTTCTGGGCAGGCAGGATCTCGGCGCGGCCCTGACCTCGGGGAACCTGAGTCCCCAGACGCTGGGCGCCGTGGCGGGCGTCTACGCGGAGAAGGCCTCGATAAAGGCGCCCATCGCCGGGCAGGTCATACAGTCGAACGCGGTGGTCGGAGAGATGGCCGCGCCCGGCATGTCGCTCGCGGTCCTGGCCGACGTCAAGGGACTGTACGTCGAGGCCAATATAAAGGAAGGCGACATCGCGAGGGTCAGGATCGGCCAGGACGTGGCGATCTCGATCGACGCCTTCCGCGGCAGGACCTTCGCGGGCCGCGTCGACAGCATCGGCCGCGCGACGTCGTCCACCTTCTCCCTCCTGGCCGCGCAGAGCGGCGGCGGGAACTATACGAAAGTCATCCAAGTGATACCCATCCGGGTCGCGATCGTCGACCCGGGCGACGCGCGGCTGATGATCGGCATGAACGCGACGGTGAAGATACGCCTGCGCGGCGGACAGGAGAACTGACATGAGAATGGAGAAGATGAGTCTGCCAGTCGCGGCGATCGCCTTGGCGGCCGCGCTCGCGGGATGCGCGGGCAAGGGTTCGTCATCCGCGCCGACCGCGATACTGACCTCCCCCGCTCGCGAGGGCGGCATTTCCCGCGAGATCTCGTTCTCGGGCGTGCTCGCGCCCGATAGGACCGCGAATGTCTTCCCGAAGCTCTCGGGCCTGGTGAAGGAAGTCTCGGTGGACGTGGGCGATCGCGTCAGGGAGGGTCAGCTCATCGTGCGGATAGACGCCAAGGAGCTCGAGGCCCAGCTGCAGGTCGCCGAGGCCTCGGTGTCCACGGTGAACGACCAGGCCGCCCAGGCCAAAGTGGGTATCGAGACGGCGAGGCTCAACCTCGACATGGCTCAGAAGAATTACGATCGTACGCAGGCTCTGTTCGAGACGAAAGTGACGACTCAGAGCCAGATCGACGACGCGCAGACCAAGCTCGACCTCGCCAAGACGGCTTACGACAACGCGCAGCGCCAATACCGGACCGTCGGCGTATCCAGCCTGGCGCAGGCCGAGGCCCAGTCCAACCTCATCCGCGTGCAGATATCGAACAGCCAGATAACGAGTCCGATCTCGGGCACGGTGACCAACAGGAACATCAACCCCGGCGAGCTGAGCTCGCCCTCCGCCCCGCTCATGACGATAGCCGATACGATCAATCTCAAGCTCCAGGGCGACTTGTCGCAGGACGAGGTCCTGGCGATCAGGGAAGGCGACAAGGTGCTCGTGAGCGTGGACGGCATGGGCGGGCCGGGCTACGAAGGCAAGGTGACGCAGGTAGGCCCGATAGCCGCCGCCACCGGGCAGTACTTCCCCGTCGCGGTACGCGTCGTCAACGACGGCCGGCTCCTCGCGGGCATGACCGCCAAGGCCAGCCTCACGATAACGAGCGAGAGCGGCGTGATCGTCCCGATCGCCGCCGTCGCGCAACGCGGCGGCGACGAGACCGTGTTCGTGATCAAGGACGGAGTCGCGTCCTCGCGCACGGTCAGGCTGGGTCTCCGCAACGCTACGGAAGTCATGGTCCTCTCGGGGCTCTCCGTCGGGGAGACGGTAGCGACGAGCGGAACCGGCGGTTTGCAGGACGGGGACAGGACGGTCCAAGCCGCGCAGAAGGGCGAACCGGGGGTGTCGCGATGAGTCGTACCCCGGGCGCGAGGACGCCTTGCGCCATCGCGCTGGCCGTCCTCCTCGGCGCGACGGGAGGCGCGGCGGCCCAATCGACGCCCGCCGCGTCGCCGGCGCCCAAGGCCCTCACGGTCGACCAGGCCGTGGCCTCGGGCCTCGCGGCCGACCCCGGCGTCTCGTCGGCCGCCCTGGACGCCCGAGCCGCGAAATACAGAGAAGCCGACGCCCGTTTAAGGATACTGCCTTCGCTCGCCTTATCGGCAGGCTACACGCAGCTATCCGTCGAGCCTTTGCCTTCTCTCTCCGGCGTTACGCTTCCCTCGTCGGTGGATCAGTATCTCTACGAGAACAGCGGCCTGGTCGATTCGCTGCTCCAGGAGCTCGCCGCTCCGACCTCGGAGAAGGACGTTCGGGTAGATCTGCAGTATCCCATATTCGCGGGCTTCCGCGTGCACGAAGCGGCGGAGATGGCCAAGTACCAGGCCCTCGGCAAGGCAGCCGCCGCCGAACTCGCGCGACACGCTCTCGCGTTCGAGATCAGGCGCGCATACTGGGAGGCCGTAAGGGCCCAGTCCAACGCCGAAGCCCTGCGCAAGGCCCTCGAGCTGGAATCGGTCATGAAGGAGGAAGTCGCGGGCCTCTCTTCCCAGGGCATGGCGAGCGACGCCGACAGGCTGGGGGAGGACGCTCGCTTCGATCAGGCGACGCTCGCCCTCGACGACGCCCTCGCGGGACAAGATCTCGCCTTTCTCATGCTCGCGTCGCTCGTCGGGGACGCGGACTCGCGCTCCTCCTCCGCCGTCGAGTATTCGCTGGTATCGGTTCCCGGAGCCTCTCCTCCCCCGAGCGGGCTATCGGGCTCCGGCCTGGGCGATGCCGGCCTGGCCGCTCTCGTCGAGAAGGCCCTGGCGAACAGGCCCGAGACCCGCGCGGCGGCGATGGCGCTCGATGCGGCGGCGGCGGCCGGCATCGTCGCGAAGGCCGATCTCTACCCGAGTCTGTCCATCGTCGGAAGCATCTCCTACGCCGATCCGGATCCTCGGATCTTCCCGGTCGAGGACATCTTCAACCTCTCATGGTCGATCGGAGCCCGTATCCGCTACGACATTGGGGCCGTACCCGGCGCGCTGGAGCGCGGCAAGGCGGCCGCGGCCGACCTCGAGAAGGCGCGGGCCGACTTCGAGCGGCAGCGCAACGCCATTGCCCTCGATCTGCGGAGATGCGCGCTGGCCTTGAAGCGCGCCCGCAACTCCCTAGAGCTCACGCGGGCCATGGTCGGGCAGGCCGAGGAGGCCAGGCGCGTGGCCGAGGCCAAATTCGAGAACGGATTGGCCAAGCGCTCCGAGGTCCTCCAGTCCGAGATGGCCCTTCTCCGGGCGAACGTCGCGGTGGAGAACAAGCTCATAGACGTGGAGATCGCGCAGGCCGACATCCTGAGGGCCGGCGCGTTGGAGTAGGGCCTTCGCGGCATGTTAGCGAAAGCTAATTAATTCCCCGGGATGGCCTGGGCGATATTGACCCCCAGGCGCCCGCGCGAGTAGTTTCGACGGGCTAATCGGAGGCCCAGTGACCCGCGCCGCGAAATACGCAAGGCTGTCGATACTCTCGAATACCTTGCTCATCGCCATGAAGCTCGCCGTAGGCCTCGCGAGCGGGGCGGTGAGCGTCGTCTCCGAGGCGATCCACTCCCTCATGGACCTGGCGGCCGCGATAATGGCGGCCTTCTCGATCCGCGTCGCGGGCAAGCCCGCCGACGCGGAGCATCCCTACGGGCACGGCAAGGTCGAGAATGTCTCCGGCGTCGTCGAGGCCCTCCTGATTTTCGCCGCCGCCGCAATCATAGTGGTCGAAGCGATCAGAAAACTCCTCCTGCGCCAAGGGGTGGGAGACATCGAGCCGGGCATCGCCGTGATGATCGTCTCGGCTCTGGTCAACTACTTCGTCTCGCGACGCCTTTACAAGGTCGCGCGCGAGGAAGAGTCGGTGGCCCTCGAGGCCGACGCCCTCCATTTGAGAACCGACGTCTATTCGGCGCTCGGAGTCGCGGCGGGCCTCATCCTCCTGGAGACGGCGCGGGTCGTCTTCAAGGCTCCCTGGGCCTATGCCCTCGACCCGGCGATCGCGATCGCCGTGGCGCTGGTCATCCTGCGCGCGGCCTGGGCCATGCTGCGGAAGGCCTTCGAGCCCCTCGTCGACGCGAGTCTTTCCTCGGCCGAGCTCGCTCTCATCCGGGAACGGGTAGCCCGCCATCCCGGACTGGCGGCGCACAGCGTCCGTTCGCGCAAGGCCGGCAGGACGAAATACGTCGATTTCCACCTCGAGGTCCCGCCCGAGATGAAGGTCGCCCAGGCGCACGCCCTCTGCGACGCGCTCGAGGCCGAGATCGAGGACGAGCTCCGCAACACTGACGTCACCATCCACGTCGAGCCGCGCGGGGAACGGCCGCCGGGCGATTCCGCCGCGGAGCCGCTTCCGGAAGAAGATCGCGCGCGTCGCCCCCGCCGATGACGGGCGTTCGCCCCGGTTCTCCCCCGCTACTCTTCCTTGAGGGCCTCCAGCGCCGCCCCAAACAGTGCCTCGAGCCCCTCCGCGGTAGTCTCCGCGTGGAACTCGGGGCGCCAGGCCAATTCCGCGAGAGTGTCGCTCACGCTGAAGCAGGCGGCGATGAGACAGGAGCGGAAGCGGGCGACGGCGAAGAGGGCGGAGGCTTCCATCTCGACGACGAGGGCACCGCTGCCCGAATGCATCAGGATCTCGGCGGGGGTCTCGCGGTAGATGGCGTCCGTCGTCCACGACGGACCCGCGCGGTAAGCGAGGCCGCGCGACTCGAGGGCGGCGCGAAGACGGGCGGTGAGGGTTTCGGAAGGATAGACGGGGCCTCCGCCGGGCAGGTAGTGATACGAAGTACCCTCGTCGCGCAGGGCCGCGTCGCAGAGCACGAGGGAGCCCGGGACGAGGTCCGCGAGAAGGCTCCCGGCGGTGCCGACGGAGACGAAGCGGCGGGCGCCGAAGGCTATGAGCTCCTCGAGCATCACGGCGGCGGCCGGAGAGCCCACCCCGAAGTTGCCCGCGATCGCTATCCTCCCGTCCTCCTCGTCGAGGTAGCGCAGATGATTGGAGAAGTAGCCCTCGGCGGGCGAGACGCGGTGCGAGGAGCAGGCCTGCTCGAAGAGGGAGCGCTGGTAGGAGAGTATGACCGCCTCCGGCGCAGGCCTTCGGCCGAGGCCGCCCCTGCCCTGGACGTAGCCGATGAAGTCCGACGGGTTGAAGAAGGGCTTGGAACCGTATTTCGCGGGGTCGAGGGGTACGGGCATTCTGCCTCCGCCCTTCATTATGGCAGAGCGGGGGAATATGTTCCATAAATCGCCGTCCCCGGTTATTATAGGAGCCTACGGAGGCGAAGGTGGAGCGATTCCGAGCGCGGGCCATACTCGCGTTGGTCCTGGTCTGCGGGCTTGCGGCCTATGCAATGCAGGCCTTCATCGGCATTTTCATCGAACGCGATTTCGCGGGATCCTTCGCGAAGCTCGGCGCGTTCCATGTCATCGTGCTGGTCTTCGAGATCGCCGCCGCCCTCTGGCTGTGGCTGATCCTCAGGCCCCTCGACAGGGCGAGGCGCGATATCGCCGCCGGCAGGCCGGTGACCGGCGCGTCGCGCGACTCGGCCCGCGCGACGGCCTACAAGGTCCCGGGCCTCGTGATCACTATCGTAGTCGTAGCCTTCGTCCTCGGTCCGACCGTCACCATGGGCCTCGGCGCAGTCGCGGGCGGCGCTTCCCTGGACGCGACGAAGATCGCCGTCTGCTTCGCGATCGAACTGGCCGCGGGCTTCGCCGCGGGCTTCCAGTCCATCGTCCTCATCGAGTCCATCATGAGACCTCCCGTCTCCGCCCTCGGGTTCTTCGAATCGCCGGAGGGCAGGAAGCCCGCCACCCTCGCCTCCCAGATCGCCGTCGCGGGCGGGGCCTCATCGGCCCTGTCCCTGGTCCTGTTGGCGTCCGCCGCTTACGGTGCCCTCGCCTCCGCCCAACCTCCGAAGCCGGAGAGGTTCCTCCTCGAGGCGGCCTGCCTCGCCATCCTCCTCGCCCTCTGGTCCTTCTCGCTCTTCCGGACCGTCGGCCGCACCTTGGCGAGCCGGGCCTCCGACGTGGGCCACCTCGTCCGACTCGTCGCGGTCGGCGAGGGCGACCTCTCCACGCGCGTTCCCATAGTCCGCAACGACGAGATAAGCGGCATCGCCTCGGGATTCAACCTCTTCCTGGAACGCCTGACGGGCCTGACCATCAGGGTCCGGGAGCTCTCCTCGTCGGTCGAGGACGGGGCGAACAGGCTGAGCGGCAGCTCCGATCACGCGAAGGACGCCGTGAGCGGCCTCGAAGTCTCGGTCGAGGCCGTACGCGACGCCGTCCAGCGCCAGACGGAGACGGTCAGCTCCACCGAGGGCGAGATCTCGAGTCTCCTCGAATCGATAGGCCAGGTCGCGGCGAAGGTGGGCGAGCAGTCAGGCTTCATGGAGCAGAGCTCGGCCGCGGTGAGCGAGATGGCGGCGAACATAGCCTCGGTCTCGCGGACCGCCGAGAAGGCCGACGAGCTGGCGACCGCGCTCCAGAAGGCGTCCGAAGACGGAGGCGAGGCCCTGCGCGCGTCCATAGCCTCGATCGCCGAAATCGACGAGGCTTCGCGGGCGGTGCGCGAGATAGTCGGGGTCATCTCGAAGATCGCGGCCCAGACGAACCTCCTGGCGATGAACGCCGCGATCGAGGCCGCGCATGCGGGCGACGCGGGCAGGGGCTTCGCCGTGGTCGCGGACGAGGTCCGCTCGCTCGCGGAGAGCGCGGCGAGGAGCGCCAAGGAGATCGAGCTCCTGATCCGCGGGATGACGGAGAAGACCGACCGCGGATCCGGCCTCGGGGACAGGGCGGGCAAGGCCTTCGATCGGATCCGCGAGGGCGTGGCGCAGACGAGCGAGCTCGTGCGCACTATAGCGGCCTCGATGAGCGAGCAGAAGGAGGGGGCGGAGGACATACTGCGGAGTACGCAGTCGCTGGCCGATGCCACTCGCCTCATCGAGACCTTCGCGGTGGACCAGACGGCGAAATCCCGCGAAATGGAGGCGTCGATGCTCCGCATCGTCTCGGCCTCCAACGAGATATTCGAGGCCGTTCAGGAGGAGACGGGGGCTACCCAGTCCCTGAGCCGCATAGTCGCCATGGTCGGCGAGGAAGCGGGCCGCAATCGGGAGAGAGTCATCGGCCTCGAGGAGGCCGTATCGCGTTTCAAGACCGGAGCTGCGTCATGACGAGTATAGTTTCCAAGAGCAGGCTTTCCGACGAGGTATTCCGCCTCGAGGTGGAGGCGCCCATGGTGGCCCGCGAGCGCAAGGCGGGGCAGTTCGTCATCGTCCAGGCGGACGAAGATTTCGGCGAGCGAATACCCCTCACCATCGCCGACGCGGACCCCGCGAGGGGCCGCATCGTGCTGGTGTTCCAGACGGTCGGCGCGAGCACGCACGCCTTGGCCGCGAAGGAGATAGGAGATCGCATTACGCTCCTCGGCCCTCTGGGAAATCCCACGCATATCGAGAGATTCGGCAAGGCGGTTTGCGTAGGCGGCGGTATCGGCCTAGCGCCCCTGCATCCCATCGTCGGCGCCCTCAAGGCCGCGGGCAACGAAGTGACGGTCATAGCCGGGGCGAGGACGGCCGAGCTCCTGGTCATGCAGGACGAGCTCGCGGCCCTGGCCGACGAGCTGATCGTCGTCACCGACGACGGCAGCGCCGGGCGCAAGGCCCTGGTGACCGAGCCCCTCAAGGAGATCTGCGCGGGCTCCGCGAGGCCGGACGTCGTCGTCGCGATCGGGCCGCCGATAATGATGAAATTCTGCGCCGAGACCACGAGACCCTTCGGCGTCAAGACCCTCGTCTCGCTCAATACGATCATGATAGACGGCACCGGGATGTGCGGCGGCTGCCGCGTCGCCGTGGGCGGCGAGACCAAATTCGTCTGCGTCGACGGTCCCGAGTTCGACGGCCACCTCGTGGACTGGGACGGGATGATGTCCCGCCTCCGCTCGTACAAGAAGCAGGAAGAGGAAGCGCATCACAAGTGCCACCTCGAAGACAAGATCGCGGGGGTGGTCCGATGAACGAGGCCGAGAGGACGCTGGGCAAGGACGAACTCGATCGCCTGGCGAGCGAGGCGTTGAAGGGCCTGGCCGCCCTGCGCGCGGAGGGTAGGGACCCGTCTCCCCGAGACAGGCTCGGCCTGCCCGTGCAGGACATGCCCTGCCAGGACGGCCAGGAGCGCTCGCGAAACATGTTCGAGGTCGCCGAGGGCTACAGCGAAGCCCAGGCTAGGCTCGAGGCGGAGCGCTGCCTCCTCTGCAAGAACGCTCCCTGCGTCCAGGGCTGCCCCGTGCGAGTCGACATACCGGGCTTCATAACGAAGATCCGCGAGGGCGATTACCCGGCGGCCGCGCGGGTGATCAAGCGCACCAACCTCCTGCCCTCGGTCTGCGGTCGCGTATGCCCGCAGGAGTCTCAATGCCAGGCGAACTGCACGGCCGGCAAGTCCCTCAAGTCGGTGGACTCGGCGGTCCAGATAGGGAGGCTCGAGCGCTGGGTGGCCGACACGGAGCGCGCCTGCGGCGCCTGCGACCTGCCGGACGTCGGGAACGCGAGCGGCAAGCGCGTAGCCGTCGTGGGCTCCGGCCCCGCGGGCCTCACCACGGCGATCGACTTGAGGCGCGAGGGCCACGAAGTGGTCGTCTACGAGGCTTTCCAGAAGGCGGGCGGCGTGATGGTCTACGGCATTCCCGAATTCCGCCTCCCGAAGAGCCTCATCGCCATGGAATCGAAGCTCCTCGAGGAGATGGGCGTGCGCTACGAGCTCAATTTCCTAGTCGGCCGCACCCGCAAGCTCGGCGCCCTCCTCGCCGAGGACGGCTTCGACGCCGTATTCGTGGGAGCGGGCGCGGGCCTTCCAAAATTCATGGAGATCCCCGGCGAGAATCTGGTCGGAGTGTTCTCGGCGAACGAGTACCTCACGCGAGCCAACCTGATGAAGGCCTACGACCGCGAGCGGGCGGCGACACCGATCTACCCGAGCAGGCGAGTGGCGGTACTGGGCGGCGGCAACGTCGCGATGGACTCTGCCCGCATGGCCCTCCGCCTCGGCGCCGAGGAAGTGCACGTCCTGTACCGCCGCACGCGGGAGGAGATGCCCGCCCGTGCCGAAGAGGTCGGGCACGCTATGGAGGAGGGCATCGTCTTCGACTTCCTCACGAGCCCCACGCGCGTGATCGGCGACAAGGAAGGCAGGGCGGAGGCTCTGGAGATACTGTCGTACGCGCTGGGCGAAGCCGACGCCTCCGGCAGGCGGAGCCCGGTCGCAATACGGGGCAGCGAGCGAGTAGAGAGCTTCGATACGGTCATCGTGGCGATAGGCAACGAATCCAATCCTCTCCTGGCGCGCACCAGTCCCGACCTCAAGGTCGACAGGCGCGGCCACATCCTCGTCGACGAAAAGCAGAGGACCAGCATCGACCGCGTCTACGCCGGCGGCGACATAGTCCTGGGCGCCGCGACGGTGATCCTGGCGATGGGAGAGGGGCGCCGGGCTGCCGCGGCGATCAACGAGCTCCTGGCCTAGAGCTTCGCGCCCACCAGGATCCGGGGCTCGACGCGGAATGCCGCCACCTGGGACCCGTCATCTTCCCTGGATAGGCCGGGTACGTAGGCCTCGAGGGCGCAGCCGACTATGAGGCCCGCACCCTTCCCGGGAAAGCCGGCGAGGGCGCGCGCCTCCAGTCGGGCCTGGGGCCGAGAAAAATCGAGAGTGCCGGCGCCGCCGAAGATCTCGCGCCAGGAGAGATCGAGGTCGCCGAAGAAGGGACCGACGGTCAACCGCCCGCCCATCCCGAGGCTGGCCGAGGGACTCTGAGGCTGGGTTCCGAGATCGAAGCCGATCGAGGCGATGGTGTAGATGATGCGCGTTCCCAAGGCGTAGCCCGCGCGCACCGAAGATGCGTTCTCCGTCCAGAGCTGGGGGGAGGCCACGCCTCCCCTCTCGATGTTCACCAGGCCGATCGCGGCGCCGTCGAGGCGGTCGGAGATGTTCACGAGTCCGACCTGGGCCCCCGCGAGATGCGACGCTACGTTCACGAGGCCCACCTGAGCCCCCCTGGCGTCGCCGCCCGAGACGTTGACCAGGCTGAGAACCTGGGCGCCGCCGAAGCCCCCCTCGGCCACGTTCGCGATGGGCGCGAATTGAACGCCACTCGCCCGCCCCTTGACCGCATTGGCGAGGCCCGCGAACTCGAAGCCGTGGAGATCGCCGGAATCGGCGTTGAGCAAGGTCGCGTATTGGAATCCGTTGACGTCGCGGGCCCCTCCCCACAGGATGTTGAGGGATACTACCCTGTCCTCCTGCGAGAAATAGACGCCCTGCGAGAAGTCGGGCATCAGGGTCATGCCGAATGAGATGGGGAAGCCGGCGAGGCTTGCCTCGACTTCCCCGGCGGCCGGGGCGGACGGCTCGGCCGCCGGCGCCGCCGGTCGCACTTCAATGCCGCGCGCGTCCGCCGGGTCCGCGACGACCCGTTTGAAGTCGGCTCCGGACAGCGTTGCCTTGCCGCCGGCGGAGATGAGGACTTCGGCTTGGGAGCGAGCGCCTCCCTCGATCATGGCGACGGAGTACTTGCCCGGCGGCAAACCCAGCTCCATGCGGTCGCCTGCCGCCTTGTCGAGCTCGACGGCTAGATTTCCCTTGGCGTCCCTCACGTACATCGAGCCCGAGAGCTCCTCCGAGAGCGTAAGTCCGGCCTTCGAGGAGCGCAGGTCCGTGACCACGAGGTCCCCCGAGCCCGTCAGGCTTATCTCGTATCCCGGGTGCTGGGGGCCGTATTGCGTATTCTCGGTCGAGGCGAGAGTCTCGCGGAAGGAATAGGCGTAAGCCTCGTTGAGGGTGACCTTTCCCTCGCCGTGCGCGTCGGCCGCGCCTCGAAGCGCGGATACGAAATAGTGCGTGAAGAATGAGCCTCCGATGCGATCCGACTCCTGCGCGGCCTCGTCGGCCGAGCTCGATGTGATATAGGCGTGACCTTCCATTATCGAGGACGCGTCATATAGAAACGCCGGGCTCGCTTTGCCTCCCTTGGCCCTCGTCAACGAGCCCGAGGAGCAGGAGTCCAGTATCGCGACCCGCACCGCGGCGGGGACTTTCTCGATGGCCGCGCGCAATTCGGCGTAGCCGAGCCTGTCCCTGCCGAGAAGAAGCCCCTCGTCGTCGGAATGGCCGGAATAGTAGAGCAGGAATTCGCAGCGACCGCCCGAAGCCGTCGCCGACGCGGCGCTCTCCTCCAGTCGGCGCGCGGCCCCGCGAAAGGCCGAGATCCCCGGTTCCACCAGGAGTACCAGGTCGCTATCGGCGACGCCGCCCAGCTCGGTCAGGACCGCGGCGAAGGATCTGGCGTCGGAGACCGCGTATCTCAGGCGAGCGAGGCCGTCGCCGCCGTTGTTCGCCCCCATCACGAGGGCGAAGCGCCGGATCGGCGTCCCGCCGGCGTTCTGAGCCGCCGCGCCCCCCAGGAAGACCGCCGCCGACAGGGCCGCGCACGCGAAGGCGCGGAAAGCCGCGAAGCGGAGCGGAGTCTTCATCGCGCGGCCGCCGCTTTGACGAGAAGGATGGACTTCCACTCGACGCCCGCTGGAAGGCGAGGAACGCCGGAGGCCGCCGAGGCGCCGGAAGCGGCGAGCTCCCGCAAGGCATGGGCCGCGGCTTCGAGGTCGAAGTCGCTCTTGGACGAGATGAAGAAGAAGCGCTCGAATCCGGGCGCGTCGTCGAGCTCGTAGGCCGAGCTCAGGGCCTCCTCGCCCCGCGAGAGGAGGGGCGCCCCGGGCCCGGCGTCCTTCGCTGGAAGGTGCCATGTAAGCGTTCCCCTTCCGTCCAGGGAGAAAATGGCGCCATAGCGCGCTTCGCCCGAGGAGTACTTGATCTGCAGGATGTCGCCTTCGGCGGCCAGGGACCCGTCACGGAGCTCCACCGGCCCCGCAGCGGCTTTCCTGAAGATCGAAATGCCCGTGGCGCCGCCTTTGGCCCGCGTGAGTCCGTCGACCGAAGGGAAGAGGATGCCCCTCGCCAGCGCGGCCCCGACGAGGACGAGGACGGCCGCCGCCGCCGTCAGGAACGGCGCGGAGGCCGCCCCGGCTCGACGAGGGCCCATGGAGGAGACCATCCTCCGGCGAATGGCGGCCGCGACCTCGGCCGGCCTCGCCTCCGCGAGTATCTCCTCGTTCGAAGCCTTGAGCGCCGCGAGGCGCGACCGCAGCAAAGGATCGGAAGCCAGGGCGGCCTCGACTTCGACCCTTTCCGAGTCAGGCAGCTCGCCTAACGCGTATTGCTCGAGCAGCAGATCCGGCACGAAGCCTCTCTCGGCGCTCATTCTTCCTCCTCCGAGAATATCCTCGATCGCTCCCGCAGGCGGCTCAGGCGCTTGCGCAGGCCGGAGACCGAGAGGCCGACGCGGGCCGCCGTCTCCTCCAGGGTGAGGCCGTCGACGTAATGCAGGACCGCCATGGTCCTCGTCGACGGCTCCTCTCGGGCGAATATGCCCTCGATGAGGTGGCGCGCCTGTCCTATGGCCTCGACGTCGTCGCTTCCCGCGATGAGCTCGACGAGCTCTCCGCCCGAGGTGTCCGGCCTCCTCCTCTCGGCCCGGATGACGTTGAGGCACAGGTTGGTCGCGATGCAGTAAAGGAGGCTGGACGGAGCCTCGCCCGTCAGGCTCTCTTTGCGGCGGAGCAGGCGCACGAAGGTATCCTGCATGGCGTCGAGGGCCTTCTCCTCGTCGCCGAGCAGCTTCCTGCACCGCCGGAGGACCATGGGACCGTATTTCCTGTAGAGAGCCTCGACGTCAAGCACCGCATCCTCGCATCCTCGTAAAGATATAACACTCGAGGGGCGCAAAACAGGCACCGCCCTCCCGCAAAGGAAAACCGCGGCGGGACGCGTCGGTGACATTTCCCCCGGCTGGCGGAGTTCCATACGGCAGGAGTCAACAGAATGAAAACAGCGGCAATCGCGATCGCGATCTCCTGTCTCGCCTTCTCCGCCTTCGCGGATACGAGAGTCGACCTCACCGCGGTCATCAGCAAGGATTTCATAGCCTCCCCGTCCTTGGATCAGGCGGCGCACGCTTTGGGGGCCGAGACCCCCTTCGGCGGCTTCGGATGGGAAGTCCTCCTCGGGAACATCGGGATCGGGGGGGCCTACGCCGTCGTCTTCAACCAGGACGCGGCCTCGAATTGGTGGCTCGATTGGGAGACCCAGCCCATCTACGCGAGCTACCATCTCCTCGGAGCCAAATCCTTCATCGATCCCTTCGTCGACGCGGGCTTAGGCTGCGCGGGCAGCATATGCCTGGGTCCCTCGGAGAACGCCGGCGAGGGTCTCGCCCTGACGATCTATCCCTTCGTCAGCGCGGGCGCGGCCCTCGAGCTGAACGGGCTGCGCCTGGGCGCCAAGCTGAGCTATGCGCTCGGTCAGAGCGCGATTCCGGTCACCACGATCCCCGAGTATCCTCTCGGGCGCTTCCAGCTGTCGGTCTTCGCCGGATTCTCGATAACCGGAAGCTAGGGAAGAGCTCGGGCCGTAGGCGCCCCGAGTTACATGGCCTGGACTTCGTGGGTATACTCGCGCCATGAGCGAGAAAGCCCGCGAAGTCCTGAAGGCCGTATTCGGGTATGAGCGATTCAGGCCCCTCCAGGAGGAGGTCATCGATGCGGTCTCGGCGGGCGAGGACGTGCTGGCGGTCATGCCGACGGGCGGAGGCAAGTCTCTCTGCTATCAGGTGCCCGCGCTCGCCATGGGCGCCGGGGCCCTGGTGCTCGTGGTCTCTCCCCTTATAGCCCTCATGCGGGAGCAGGTCGCCTTCCTCCGGGCCTTGGGAGTGGAGGCTCGCTTCCTCAACTCCACGCTCGGACCCGAGGAATGGAGGGCCAACGCCGAGGCCGCGGCCAGGGGCGCAGTCCGGCTTCTCTACCTCGCGCCCGAGACCCTCGCCTCCCCCCGCGCCGCCGAGCTTCTGGAGCGCGCGACGATCGACCTTCTGGCGGTCGACGAGGCGCACTGCATCTCGGAATGGGGTCATGACTTCAGGCCCGAGTATCGGGCGTTGGGCGAAATACGCAAGCGCCTCAAGCCCCGAGAGGGGCGCAAGCGCGTTCCATGCCTCGCCCTCACCGCCACGGCCACCGAACGCGTGAGGACCGACATCCTCGAGCAGCTCTGCATGGGTGGCGCGAAAGTCGTCGTCGCGAGCTTCGACAGGCCGAACATCTTCCTCGAGATACGCCGCCGAGCGAGGGCCGTCGATCAGCTCGTGGAGCTCGCCTCCGATTATCCCGAGGGCTCGGGCATAGTGTACTGCTTCTCTCGCGCGCGGGCCGAGGCCATGGCTTCCGACCTATCCGACCGTGGCGTCTCGGCCCTGCCTTACCACGCGGGTCTGCCCGACGAGGAAAGGTCCGCCAATCAAGACAGGTTCATCCGCGACGAGGTCCGCGTGATCTGTGCAACAACCGCATTTGGAATGGGCATCGACAAGCCGGACGTGCGCTTCGTCGCCCACGCCGACCTGCCCAAGAGCATCGAGCAGTATTACCAGGAGATCGGGCGTGCGGGCCGAGACGGCCTGCCCTCGCGGGCTCTCCTCCTCTTCTCTTTCAGCGACGCCATGAAGATACGGTCCCTGACGGCGGACCGGGAAGGAGACGAGGCCATCGCCGCGGAGGCCGCCCTGCGCGGTATGCTGCGCTACGCCGAAGGCGCGGGCTGCAGGCGCTCGGCGCTACTGGCGCACTTCGGGGAGGAGTACGGCCGCGACGGATGCGGATCGTGCGACGTCTGCGCCGGCACGACCGACGTCGCCGCCGAGAGCGACGTCACGATTCAGGCCTACAAGATCCTTTCCTGCGTCAAGCGCACGGGCGAGCGCTACGGCGCGGGCCACGTCGTCGACGTCCTCCTCGGCTCCAGGAACGAGCGCGTGCTCGGCCTCGGCCACGCAGAGCTCTCGACCTGGGGCATCGGGAAGGAATGGACGAGGGGCCAATGGCTCGACCTCGCCTCCCAGCTGCTTCGCAAGGGCTACCTCTCCAAGGACGAAGAGTACGGCGTCCTATCCCTGACCGACAAGGCTCTGTCGGCATTCCGCGGCAAATCGACCATCGCGGCAGTCCTTCCCCCTCGGGCGAAAGGCGGCCGTGCCTCCGTCGCGGGCTCCGGCGCCGCTCCCAGGGCGGGGGCATACGCTGCCGGATCGCGCGAGGCCGCGAGGGAGGAAGCCTTGCGAGCCCTGCGCCGGAGGCTTGCCGCGGAGGGGAAGGTCCCCAACTACATGGTCTTTTCTGACCGCACGCTTTTCGATCTCGTCGAGAAGGCGCCAGCCGATACGGCTGCCCTCCTCGGAGTGTTCGGGATGGGGGAAATCAAGGCCGGGCGCTTCGGGGAAAGGATACTCGAGGCCCTCGCCTTGCGGGCGCCCGCCGCGGAAGGCCCCGAGGGCCGAGAGCCGCCGGGGTGACTCCGCCTTTCAACCGCGGCGATACTGTACTAAAATCATGCGCCTATGACTTTACGACGGCACATGGTGGTCTACAACCCTACGGCGGGAAAGGGCAAGGCGGCGGAGCGCATCCCGGAGACGGAGGCCCTCCTCAGGGAGAAGGGCATCGAGTACGAGCTGCGGGTCACACAGCGAGTTTGGCACGCGGCCGAGCTCGCGCGGGACGCGGCCAGGGCGGGCTTCAGCGTAGTCGTGGCGGCGGGCGGCGACGGTACGGTCAACGAGGTCGTCAACGGCCTGATGATGGCGGGCGATGGCCGCCATGGGCTACCCGACTTAGGCGTTCTCAGCATCGGGCGGGGGAACGACTTTTCCTACGGGGCAGATGTTCCCGGAAACCTGGCGGACTGCGTGGAGGTCCTCGCGGCGGGGAATTCGCGTCCCATGGACGTCGGGAGGATATCGGGCGGGGACTATCCGCAGGGCAGGCACTTCGCCAACGGCATCGGAATCGGATTCGACACGATTGTCGGGCTCGAGGCGGCCAAGCTCAAGCGCGTGCACGGCTTCCTGGCCTACGTCATCGGAGCTCTCAGGACCTTCATCATGTATCCCGACGCGCCGATGCTGCGCGTCGCGCACGACGGGGGCATCATAGAGAAGGCGAGCCACCAAATGTCCATTATGAACGGTAAGCGCATGGGCGGGACATTCTTCATGGCGCCCAAGTCGGCGAACGGCGACGGCCTATTCGATTACTGCATGGCCGGGTTCCTCACCCGTCGGGATATGGTCGGCCTCATCGTCCGCTATACGAAAGGCACGCAGGAAGGGCATCCGAAGATCGAGACGGGCCGCTCCTCGCGCTTCTCTATCGCGGCCTTGAGCGGCAGCCTCGTCGTGCACGCCGACGGCGAGACGATCTGCACGGACGGGAAATCCCTCCTCGTCGAGTGCCTGCCCTCGCGTCTGAACGTCATGTGCCGGGCTGCGGGCTCGCGGGCATGAGGGGCTCGGCCCGCGTCGTCGCCCCGGTCGTGCGCGCGGTCCTCGCCCTCGCGTGCAGGATCGACCGCTCCGAGCTCGCGAAGGTACCGAAGAAAGGGCCCCTCATCCTCGTCACGAACCACGTCAATTTCCTCGAGGCGCCGCTGCTGTACTCTTTCCTCTATCCGCGGGACATCTCGGGCTTCGCCAAGGCCGAGACATGGCGGAACCCCCTGCTCGGCTTTCTCGCCACGATATGGGAATGCGTCCCCGTGGAGCGCGGGACGAACGACATGAGCTCGATGCGCCTCGCCCTCGACGCGCTTGCCCGCGGAAAGATGCTGAACGTGATGCCCGAGGGCACGAGGAGCCACGACGGCCGTCTCCGCCGCGGCCAAGGCGGCGTCGTCTCGATGGCCCTGCGCTCGGGCGCGCCGATAATCCCGATCGCCCACTTCGGCGGCGAGGCCTTCTGGCGGAACCTGAGGAGGGGAAGGCGCACCGATGTCGGTATACGGGTCGGCGAGGCCTTCCGCCTCCGCGAGCCGGAGCCCGGGAGGACGAAGTCCTCGCGCTCCGAAGCCGCCGAAGAGATCATGCTGCGAATCGCCGAGCTCCTGCCCCGCGAATATCGGGGAGAATACTCCGGCCGCGCCTCCACATCGCGTCAACTCATACCCGCAAGGGCCTGGATTTGAGACCCAAGCTGCATCTCTTCGACGTCGACCATACGATCACCCGGGGCTCCACGGGCAGGAGATTCGCCCTGGCCGCCGCCGGGCGAGGCATCCTCAAGCTCAGGAACCTCGCGATCATCCCCCTCAACTACGCGGCCTACAGATTGGGCGACGGCGGAGCCTCCTTCTTCGAAGGCGAGTTCCCCGCGATCAAGGGCGTCGAGTTAGGCGTCCTGGAAGCCATAAGCCGCGAGGTCTTCGATACGAGGACGAGGAAGGCGCTGCGCCCCGAGCTGCTCGAGCGCATAGCCTCGATCAAGGCCGAGGGCGGGTCCGTCGTCCTGGCCACTTCCTCGCTCGACTTCATCGTGAGGCCCCTGGCCGATTACATCGGCGCGGAGGCCGTCCTGGCCAGCCGCCTCGAGCTCAAGGACGGCCGCTGCACGGGCAGGCTCGCGGGCGCGGCCCTCTTCGGCGCCGCGAAGCGCGACGCCGTCCTCGCCTTCGCGAGGAGCCGGGGCATCGCCCTCGCGGACTCTGCCTTCTACAGCGACTCGATACACGACCTTCCCCTGCTTCTCGAAGTCGGCGAGCCGGTGGCCGTCGCTCCCGATCGCCGGCTGCGGCGCGAGGCGCGATCGCGCGGGTGGCCGATACTGGATCTCTAGGACTCTCACTTCTCGAGGTAGAACTCCACGCGGCGATTCTTCCAACGGTTGACAAGGTCGCCGTCGGGGACGACCGGATCGGCCGCTCCCACGCCTTCGATGATCATGCGCGAGGCGCCCAGCCCCCGCGCCGACAGCGCCTTGGCGATGGCCGCCGCGCGAGCGCGCGAAAGCGGGACGAGTATCTTCGCCTGCTCGGGCTTCCCCAGCGCGGGATCGTCCCAGTTGATCATCACCGCGTGGCCGACGAGGCGTATGCGATAGTCCGGGAACTTGGCGAATTTGGCGGCGAGCCTGTCCAGGGTGAGGCGGTTCCGGGTCGCCTGCGCTTCGGGCAGGTCCTGATAGTCGTCGGTATAGCCCTTGAATACTATGCTCGCCACGTCTACGCGGTAGCGATCGCCATCCTTGATCACGAGTATATCGGTATCCACCCTGCTTTCCGCCTGGCTGGAGTTGCCGAACTCGTCGCTTGCCCGCGCCACTATCCTGTAGGTCTCGGCCGAGTCCACGAGGCTGCCGGTGGAGCCGACGCCGTCCCAATGGATGTCCCGGGCCGGCCACAGGCCGGCGAAGCGCGCGAAGACGCGGTCGCCCGGATCGAGTACCTCGACGCTCCATTCGGCGATGCGCGCAAGGGGACTCGAAGCCTCGAGGCGGATCGACAGCGGGGAGCCGCCGTCGCCGGGCGAGAAGAGCCCTGGCGAAGCGGTCAGGCCCAGCGCAGGGGGCGTGACATCGAGCGTGAAGGAAGGGCTGCGCGCGACGGCGGGGCTGAAGGAAGAGCCGTAGTCTACATACAGGGTCGCGAGGTAGCGTCCCTCGGGGGAGGGAGCGCCGGAAGAGTCCTTGCCGTCCCACGAGAGCGAGGCGGGGAGGTCGGGCGCGGAGCCTCGGAAGACGCGCGCGACGCCTTTGCCGGCATTGGATATCTCCAGCCTCCAGGAGCGCACCGAGACGCGTTGGCCGAAACCGAGGCTGAAGTCCATGCTGTCCATTACCCCGTCGCCGTTGGGCGAGAAGCCGCTCGTCCAGGGTTGGACGGAACTTCTCTCGGGGGCGTAGGGCCGCTCGGCGACCTCGACGCTCTCCTGGGCCGCCGCTGCGTGGCCGTAGACGTCGCGGACGCTGAGGATCGCCGAATAGCGCCTGCCCGGCTCCGCGGCCGCGCCGCCCGCGGCAGCGTCGCCGCGGCCGTCCCATGAGACCGGCGCGGGCGACCCGGCGGCGGGCCATGCGCCCTCGAAGGTCCGGAATACCCGCCCGTCGGGGCCGACGACGTCCAGTCTCCACGATTCGATGGGCGCGAGCGCGGCGCGAGCGTCGAGCTCGAACGCGACCGGCTCCTTGAGCCCATCGGGAGTCGGCTCGACGCGCGGCGGGATCGCGTACAGCGCCGGTTCGGGCGGGGACAGGGCGAGAGCGAAGCTGTTCGACTTGAGCGACAGCGCGGGAAGGCCTTTCGAAAAATCGGCGCTCAGGACGGCCGCATAGAGCCCCTCGCGGGCGAGTCTCCCGTCGGGGCCCAGACCGTCCCATGCGAGCCTCTCGGGCCTGTCGCCCGCCGTGCCGGCGAAGGTACGCAGGGCCGCGCCTTGTCCGTCCCGGCCCGAGGCCCCTCCTGTCGCCGGCACTATCTGGACCTTCCAGGAGCGCAGGAGACTTTCATTGCCGATGAGCACCGAGATCGAGATTTCGCGCGCGCGCGACTCGGGCGAAGGCCAGAAGCCCGCCGCCTCGGGAACGATCGCGCTGGGTTCCGGCGAGGCCGGGGCCTCGGATGCGGGTCGTATCGCGTCCGTCGCGGCTGGCGCCTTTTCGGGAACGGCGGGCGGCGCTTCCCGCGAAGCCGAGACCGTCGCCGGCTTGCTGCTGCAGCTCGACAGCGCGAACGCAGCGGCAAGAATCAATGCCAGGGAATACCGGGATCGGCTCATGGGGTTTCTCCTGGGCTGGAGTCCTTCGCCTTCGATGCCTTTTTCGCCATCTTCTCGATATACATGAGGTAATCGAGGCGGGCAATATATTTATCGGCATCCTTATCGATTTCGGGATCGAAGACGGCGGCGCCGATACTCAGCGAAAGGCGATATGGCGCTCCCTGCGGAGGATCGAAATCGGCGAAACGCGCACGCAGCCGCCCGACGACCTGAACGAGCTCATTCTCGCTCGATAGGGGGAGGATGGCCACGAATTCATCCCCGGCGTAGCGCGCGAGGAAGTCGTCCGAACGCAGGCAAGAGCCGATGAGCTGGACGGCGACGACCAATGCCTCGTCCCCCGCCGCATGGCCGAAGCGGTCGTTGATTATCTTGAAATCGTCCACGTCGACGAGAAATCCCGCGAAGCGCTTTCCGCGGCGACCCGTTCCCGCCCTTTCGTCGCGGAACTCGCGGACGCGAGCCTCGACGTACTCGTCGAGGTGCCGGCGATTGAAGGCCCCCGTCAGGTAGTCGCTCGAGAGCTTGCGCTTCTGTATCTCTATGAAGATCACGAGAAGAGAGAGGACGGCGGCCGGCCAGAGAAGGACGAGGCCGGAGTGTCGAATCTGGAAGGCGCCCGCTATCATCGGAGGCAGGGGAAAGACAAGCAAGGCGGTCAAGGTCCCGCGGTCGACCACTCTTCGATGAGCCGCGACGAGGACGATGACGATGGCGAAAAGCATGTAGGAGTACGACACGGAGGCAAGCACGGGAAACAGGGGCCCTCGATGGTAGACGTTCCCCGCGTCGAGGAAGAAATATAGTCCCGTAAACGGGGTAGACAGGCTGAGCAGGCCGGAGAGGGCGGCGGGCAGAGCGAGAAAAGGCATCCACGAACGCGCCCGCCGGGAATCCGACGCGACGCGATGCTCCGCGTAGAAGGCGTAGAGCATGGATATGAAAGGATGGCCGACATAATAGAGCGCGCCTGCGGCGAAGATCGCGATGCCGCCGATGGCGCTTCGAGTACCGTCCAGGGTCAGCATCACCGTATCGGCGAAGAGCTCGAAGATCGTCGCGCCCAGCATCAGGATGAATAGGCTGTGCTCGATATGGCCGCGATCGCGGCGGCTCCTGGAACCGGCGGCGAGGACGATGGCGAAGAGTATCGCGAAGACATTTAAATCTATTCGCAGGAAAGCGCTCAAACTTCCCCCCGCCCATTATAGACGAGACGCGCGGGCGAGGAAAGAGCCGGCGCGCGCGCTCAAATGCCTTCAGGCCGCCGGTAGACGCTCTTCCCGCCGACGACCGTCTCCTCGACGAGCGTGTCGCCGATCCTCTCGCGCGGGACCGAGGTGATGTCCTGGGAGAGGACGGCGAAATCGGCGAGCATGCGGGGGGCCAGCGAGCCTTTTCGGCCTTCCGTGAACTCGGCGTAGGCGCTTCCCACCGTGTAGCAGCGAAGGGCCTCTTCGGCCGAGATCCGCTCCGGCCCGTCCCTGTTCGCGGCCATGTGTATGGAGCGGATCGGGTCGCAGCTCGACTCTCCCGGTATGTCCGAGCCGAAGGAGAGGCTGACGCCCGCGTCGAGGAGCGAGCGGTAGGGATAGGCGCGCAGCGCGCGATCGCGTCCGAGGAGAATGGCATCCTTGTCCGGATTCTCCAGCGCCGTAGGCTGGGCGGATACGAGTATTCCGAGCTCGCGCAACCGGGGAATGTCTCCAGGCCTGATGAGCTGGGCATGCTCGATCCTGACGCGGAGTTCCTTGAGCTCGCGATGGCGCGAGAGGACTCCCTCGTAGGCGTCGAGGAAGATTGCGATGCCCCTGTCCCCGATTATATGGAAGGCTCCCTGCCGCCCCCGCCTCGCCAGGAGCTCGAGCTCGGCGAGGGGCGCAGAGGGGTCGGCGCAGAGCTCTTCCTCGGGGGAATCCGCGAAAGGCTCGAAGAGGCAGGCGTTGCGCGTCGAAAAGGTGCCGTCGAGGAAATACTTGATCGGCCCTTCCCGTATCCAGTCGGGGTCGCCGACCCCGAGGGCGTAGGCCGCTCCCATCGCCGCGACGTGCCCGGGCCGGCGCCCCAGGGACCAGGTCGTGAATCGCGCGCTCAAGCCTCCCGCCCTCAGCCTCTTCCTCAGGCTGAAGAGCTCGGGATAGAACCAGGTATTATCCTGCACCGAGGTGATGCCCATCCGCGCGAAGGCGGCAAGGGCGATCCCCAGTCTCTCCTCGCGCATGCCGGCGTCGAAGTAGACGTCGCGGACGCGCCTCTTCGACAGCTTGGTGTCGCCGAGATCGCGGACAACCCCCGTAGGCTCTCCGTCCGCGTCGCGCAGGACGCTGCCCACCTTCGGGTCGGGACCTCCGCGGCGAATCCCAAGGACGCGCAAGGCGGCGCCGTTGAGCCATTGGGCGTGGCCCGAGAACTGGCTCAAGACGACCGGATTGCGCGGGAAAGCCTCGTCGAGGAGCTCCTTGCGCGGATCAGGGCACGAAGGATAGTCCCAGTTGAAGGCCCGTATGACCTCGCCCGGCCGGGGGGCGGGGAAGCGCTCGCGGAGGAGGGCCACGATCTCGCGGGCTCCGAGACCGCCCAGGTTGGTCGTGAGCGCATGATCGCCCATGAAGACGGCGTGGACGTGGTTGTCGTTGAAGCCGGGTACCACCGTGCGACCCCCGAGGTCCCGCACCAAGGGGGGCTCGGTCGCGTGGGCGCGGTCGAGCCCGCGGGCGAGCGCCATCGCGGCTTCATCCTCGCCGACATAGGCCACGATGCCGTCGCGCGCCACGATGGCCCGCGCGCGCGGCAGGCCCGGATCCATCGTGACTATCTCCGCGTTGCGCCAAACCTGGATGCCCATATCCCCTCCAGGCTATCGGACTTGAGGCCATTTCGGCAATGGCCTCGACGTTCGCCGACCGCGGCGAGGCCGGCTAGCGCGCCTCGTAGTCCAGGTAGTCGAAGTCCGCCGTGGCCCCCGCTCCCGCGAGGTCCTGAACGCAGAGGCCGCAGAAGGTGCCGCTGAAGGCCGCGCGGCTCGCGCACTCGTCCGAAAGCCTCGTGAAGTCGAGGACGGGGCCGATCCTATGCCAGGTGCGGCCCTCCAGGGACCAGTAAAAGGCGAGTTCGCGGCCCCCTTCGATTTCGGCCGCCAGGTTCACGCGGCCGATCGCGTCCCGGAGGGAGACCCTGTGCTCGAGAAGCTCGTCCTCGGAGGCGTCGATGCAGGTCATGATGCCCAGCGCCGCGCAGCCGAGGCTCTCGCTCCAATACTCCCGCAGGTAGTACCAATCGTCCGTGCCGAGCATGAGGACCAGGCCGGCCATGGCCTGATAGGCCTCGGGGCGGAATTCGAGCGACGCCTCGACTCGAAATGAGAAGTGCTGGACGCGGCGGGCGACCAGACTCTGCTCATGGAGGGAGCGAAGAGACTCGCGCCCGCGGAGGCGCAGCCAGCCCGGCCGGGAGGCGAGGTCGAGCCAGGACGGATCGGGGGCCGAGCGCAGGGAATAGAAGCCCGAAGGCAGCAGCGGGCTCTCGAAGTCCTCGCGCCGCGACCCGGCGGGATCTGGCCCGGGCGAGGGCGCCGGGCACTCCGCTATGCCCGCGGGCGACGGGACTTCGAGGAGGGGGAGGCGGCCTCCCTCGGCCCGCAGCCAACCCTCCTTCGTCCAATGGGCCCTGCGCAGCGAAGTCTCGCGGTTGAGCACGCAGCGCATCTCGGGCATCAGGGGCCGGGCGCAGAGGTGGGCCAGGTACCATTCGCCCTTCCCCGTATCGACGAGGGAGGCGTGGCCGGTCTTCTGCATCGGGGCATCGGGGTTGTAGAAGCGCGGCTTCAGGAAGTCGCGCTCGCCCCTGGCGGCGAAGTCCTCTCGGGCGGCGCTCAGGAAGGGCCCCTCCGGATCGGCCTCGTAGGGGCCTCCGATCTCCCGCGAACGGGCGAGGACCGCCGCGTGGCCATAGCCGGTCCCTCCTTCGGCGGTGATCAGGTAATACCAGCCTTCCCTCTTGAGCAGGACCGGACCCTCCATGCAGCCCCTGTCGGTTCCCCCATGATAGACGCGGCGGATCGGCCCGACGAGCCGCCCGTCTCCGATCGAGTATTCCTGCAGGACGATCCAACCCGGGTGCTCGTAGCCCTTGCGGAACTCCCACTCGAGATTGAGGATCCAGGCCCGGCCGTCGTCGTCGAAGAAGATGCACGGATCGAAGCCTGAGGCGTTGAGGCGGATTGGATCCGACCAGGGTCCGTCGATCGAAGGCGATGTCACGAGGTAGTTGCGCAAATCGAAAGCCGCCGCGTTCGAGTTATGGACATTGGTCCAGGCCAGGTAGAAGAGGCCGTCCCGCTCGCGGTAGCGGAGGCATGGCGCCCACACGCCGCCGGAGCCCTGAACGCCGCGGAGCTCCAGCTGGCTCGGCCGGTCGAGGGCGTGGGATCTGAGCCTCCAGTGCGAGAGGTCCCTCGAATGATAGATCGAGACTCCGGGGAACCACTCGAAAGTCGACGTGGCGATATAGAAGTCCTCCCCGACGCGGAGCAGCGAGGGATCGGCATTGAAGCCCGGCAGCACCGGATTACGGATCATCGCCGGAGCATACCCGCCCTCCCTGTTTCATGCAATGCCATGCTATACTCGCCGCGTGGTGTCCCTCTCCCGGCGATTCGCCCTGGCTTTCGTCGTCCTCGTCGCCGTGCCGAGCGTCATCGTTTCGGTCGCGCTCTCCCGGCTCTACGTCTCGGCCTTGTACGCGACCCTCTCCCGCCAGACCGAGGCGACCGCCGAGCAGGTGTCGCGGGGCGTGCAGAGCGAGATCGACTCGGCTTTCATACTGGCCGCATCCCTCCTCTACGACGACGATCTGCGCGCTCTCGTCGAGGCCTATGCGAAGGCCGCGGGGACGGCCAAGCTCTCGGCCTACTCGGAGATGGACGCGAAGATCTCGAGCTTCCTCATCTACTCGAACCGCATCGGCGCCGTGGAGATCTACCTGAAGGATGGGACCAGCTTCTACGACTCGAACTACCCCAATATCCGCCCGATGCCCTCCTTCGACAGGAAGCTCTTCGCCGAGGCCGAGAGCACGCCGGGAAAGGTCTCCCTCCTCGATACGCTCGTCGGCCCCGCGGGCAACGTCGGCGAGAAGAACGTGCTTTCCGTCGCCGTCTGTCCCCCCCGCGGCCAGGACACGGCCATCGAGGCGATACTGGTGATGACCCGCGTCCCCTTCTTCGACGAGCTGGCCGCGCGCGCCGGCCCCGGCGGCGGCGACATCGTGATCTTCGGCAGGGGAGGCGCTCCCCTCCTTTCGAGTCTCGGACCCGACGTCCCGGCCGCCCTGGCCCCTCTTATCGCGGGATCCCGCGATGGAGGCTCCTTCCGCGAGCTGCGCGCGGGCGGCAGGCGCTGGCTCGCCACCTCGGCCTCGATCGACTCCGCCTCCTGGGAGATCGCCCTCCTGGCCGACATGTCTTCGATCTCCGGGCGGATCGCGCGCTACAGCTGGTACGTCTTTCCCGCCCTGGTCGTCATCGCCCTCCTGTCCTTCGCCTTCATCGAGTATTTCTTCGCGAGCGTCGCGGCGCCGATACGCGCCCTCACGGCCGGCATGGGCCGCGTAGGCAAAGGCGATTACGCGGTGCGGGCGAGCTCTCCCGGGATCGCCGAGCTCGAGGCCCTCACGCAGGGCTTCAATTCGATGGTCGGCGAGATCGAGAGCCTCCTCGCCGACAGGGAGAAGCGGGAGCGGGAGAGACTGGCGGCCGAGCTCGAGGCCCTCCGCTACCAGATCAACCCGCACTTCGTCGCGAACACCCTGAACTCCATCAGACTGATGGCACGGGCGGCGAAGGCCGACGCCATCGCCGCGATGAGCGGGGACCTGATGCGCGTCCTCGCCGACAGCTATGCCGGCTCGAGCAGCTTCGTCGAGCTCTCCCGCGAGCTCGAGAACGTAAAGAGCTACATCGCGATAATGAAGGTGCGCTTCGGCCGGCGCCTGGACGCCTCCTTCGATATCCAAGCCGGCGCCGAGGACTGTCTCTCGCTCCGCATGATACTGCAGCCCATAGTCGAGAACTGCATTCTGCACGGCTTCGGGGGCTCCGACGAGGCCGCCGCTCGGGAGGGCGCCCCGGGGCGGGGGCATATCCGCGTCTCGGCCCGCGTCGAGGAGTCCGACCTGCCCGCCGTCAGCCCTCCCGAAGCGGACATCCGGGTCCAGCGGGGAAGGAAGCTCGTCCTCGAGGTGGGGGACGACGGCTCGGGCATGGACGAGATCCGCCTGGCCTCGGTGCTCGAGGAGGATGAGAGGCGGAACGGCCTGTACCGAATAGGCGTGGCCAACGTGCGTAAACGCCTGGCCCTCAATTTCGGCGAGCCGTACGGCCTCTCGATTCATAGCGGGCCGGGGGCAGGCACGGTCGTGAGCTACGTCCTACCCCTCATGGAGAGGGCGGATGCATAGCGTCATGGTCGTCGACGACGAGCCCTTCGTCCGCCTCTCCATCGCGAGCCTCGCCGACTGGGAGGGAGAGGGCTTCGATTTCCGCTTCGAGGCCTCCGACGGGGAGGCGGCCCTCGCTCGGCTCGCGCTCAGCCCCGAGATAGACATCGTCATCCTGGACCTGTCGATGCCCGTGATGGACGGCCTCGAATTCCTGCGGAGGCTCGGGCCGGGGGACCCCGCGGAGCACGGCCCGGCGGTGATAGTCCTCTCCGCCCACGACGACTTCCACCTCGTGCGCGAGGCGTTCAAGCTGGGCGCCGGCGACTACCTCCTCAAGTCGGAGCTCGAGGCGGTTCCTCTCAGAGCCGCCCTGGCGAAGGCGGCCGGGGGCCTCTCGGAATCGAGGGACAGGACCGTCGCCATCCTCGAGCGGCGCCATGTCGAGTCGCTCAAGGCCCAGGTCCTGCGCGACATCCTCGCCGGATCCCCGGCCGACGAGATAGAGGCGAGCTTCGCCTTCCTCGGCATCTCGCTCGCGGCGCCCTTCTCGATCGTTGCGGTCTGGATCGAGGGCTTCGACGAAGTGGAGCAGCGATGGAAGGACGAGGGGCTTTCGCGCTTCTCCGATATGCTGCATCGCTCGCTCGCCCAGATCCTCTCGACGAGCTACAGCGGCGAAGTCGTCCTCCTCCGTCCCTCGCACGCGGCGGTCTTCGTCTCGGGAAGGCGGGACGCGGAGCGGGGGGCCGAGGCCCTCGCCGCGGACTTCTGCCAGGACGCCAAGGAGTACCTCGAGCGCTACCTTTCCGTCGGCGCGTCCTTTTCGGCGAGCGCGGCCTGCGCGAGGATCGAGGAGGCCGCGGAGGCCTACCGCTCCTGCCGCGAGGCGCGGTCGGTCGAGTCGCGCATCGTCGTCCTCGCGAAGCGCGCCATACGCGAGCGGTTCGCCGATCCGTCCTTCTCCCTCGACGAGGCCGCGTCGCGGGCCGGAGTCTCGCCCAACCACCTGAGCTTCGAGTTCTCGAGGGAGGCCGGCGTGACCTTCACTTCCTACCTCACGCGCGTCCGGATGGACGAGGCGAAGCGCCTCCTAGCCTCCACCGACCTCATGGTCTACGAGGTGGGCGAGCGCGTCGGCTATCCGAGCGTCGAGCACTTCTCGCGCAGCTTCAAGCGCGTCGTCGGCGCCAGCCCCGCCCGCTACAAGGTCATCGGCGTCGATGACGTCGAGCCGAGCGGCTAGCGGCCGCGACTTTGTCCGTAAAATAAGTCAAATCATCGTAGAAAGCATCATTCACCCTTCGGGGAATCGGCCTGATACTTCCGTATCACGTCCCCGATTCTCCATTTCTCGTCAGGAGGTAAGTATGAAGAGGATTCTCCTAGCCGGTCTCTTCCTCGCCGCGCTCGCCGCGGCCGGGCTCGGCGCCCAGGCGGCGACCACGCTGAAGATGGGAGACAATCTCCCCGACCGCACCACGACCTGGGGCGCCGTCGTAGAGAAGATCAATGCCGAGTTCAAGGCCGCCAATCCCGGCGTCGACATCGTGACCGAGAGCTACCAGGACCAGCCCTACCAGGAAAAGATCAAGATCTACGCGACCGCCAAGCAGCTCCCCGACGTCTTCAAGTACTGGAGCTTCAGCTCCCTGCTCAAGCCCCTCGCCGACGGCGGCTTCGTGGAGCCGCTCAACATGGCCGATTTCAAGAAGCTCGGCTACATGGCGGGTTCCCTCGAGAGCAACGTATACGGCGGCAAGCTCTACGGTATCCCCGTCTCCGCCGACATGTGGGTGATCTACTACAACAAGAAACTATTCAAGGACGCCGGCATCGACAAGGTCCCCGGCACCATCGACGAGCTCAAGGCCCTTGCGCCCAAGTTCAAGGCCAAGGGAATCATCCCGATGGTCACGGACGGCAAGGACGCCTGGCCCCTCTCGATCACCTTCGACCAGCTCGCCTTCAGGATCTCCGGCGACCCGACCCTGCCCAAGAAAGCCCTCGACCGGAAGGCCAAGTTCACCGACCCGGTCTTCGTCCAGGCCGCCAGGGAACTCCAGGATATGACCACCAAGTCCGGGCTCTTCCAGGAAGACCTCATGGTCTCCGACTACGGCGCCTCCCGCAACCTTTTCGGCCAGGGCAAGGCCGCGATGTACCTGATGGGCTCCTGGGAGATCGGCCTCGGCGCCGACAAGAGCTTCTCCGACGAGTTCCGCGCCAACGTCGACGCGTTCAAGTTCCCCCTCATCAAGTCCGGCAAGGGCAAGATCGACGACCTCATGGCCTGGTTCGGCGGCAACTACGTCGTCAGCGCCTCGAGCAAGTACAAGGACCTCGGCGTGAAGTACCTCCAGTACTACGCGCAGCGCTTCCCGATCCTCATCTCCGACACCTGGGCGACCTTCCCGGCCCAGACCGTGAAGCCGAAGGACAGCGACACGCCGGTGGTGAAGACCCTGCTCAAGATCGCCGCGGACGCCAAGGTCACCTCGGGCACCGCCAGCCTCGACCTCTCGAACGCGCAGTTCAAGGACGACAACCAGAACTTCATACGCGAGCTCTGCTCCGGCCTGGCTACGCCCGAGGACTTCTGCAAGAAGCTCGACGCCTCGGCCGACAAGGCATCGAAGCAGCAGTAGGAAGAGCAGGCGAGAGACGGCTTCGCCGCGGAGACGTGGATCTGCTCCCCGTTTCCGCGGCGAAGCCTCGATCCTAGGAGAACGGGGCGTGAAGGGATTATTCTCGAACAGGGTCGTCGTGGCCTTCCTCGCCCTGCCGGCCATAGCGATCATCGTCTTCGCGATGGTCGTGCCGATCGGCTTCAGCGCCTACTTCAGCGCCACCGACTGGGCGGGCTTCGGCAAGTTCCACATGGTCGGGCTCGACAACTACAAAGAGATACTGACCGCCGACCCCGTGTTCTGGCGATCCCTGCTCAACGCCCTCGTCCTGATGGCGGTCACGATATTCATCCAGAATCCGGCGGCCTTCGCGCTGGCCGCCGTCCTCTCCCACGTCGGCGAGCGCTTCTCGCGCAGCATGCGCACGATCTATTTCATACCGGCGGTCCTCTCCCTCGTGGTCGTCTCGAAGCTCTGGGTCAACATATTCAATCCGACCTATGGCATCCTCAACAAGGTCCTCTCCCTCGTCGGGCTCAAGGCCCTCGCCACCTCCTGGCTGTCGAATCCCCATACGGCCCTCGGCTCGGTGATCTGGATCATCATCTGGCAGGGCTTCGGATGGGCCCTGCTGTTCTACTATACGGGGCTCATGACCGTGCCGAAGGAGATCGAGGAGGCCGCGCGGGTCGACGGCGCCGGCTGGCTCCAGACCTATACGCGGATAGTCATCCCCTACCTCTTCCCCGTCATCTCGGCGGTCATCGTCATAGACGTGATTTCCTGTCTCAAGCAGATGGAGATGATATTCCTTTCCACCGAGGGAGGCCCGGGCCAGCTGACGCAGTTCATAGCCGTCTACCTCTACCAGAAAGCCTTCGTGGCCGGGCAATACGGCTACGGCAACGCCCTGTCGGTCCTCTTCGTGATCACCGCCGTGGGACTCACGATACTGGTCCAGCGCCTCCTCAGGACGGCGCCGGAAGAGCGCTAGGAGGCCCGCGCCGTGGAAAATCGAACTCTCGCCGCGCTCGGAAAGGCCGTCCTCTATGCGCTCCTCGCGATCCTCGCCCTGCTCCAGATATTCCCGCTCCTATGGGTGTTCGACTACTCGCTCCAGAAATCCGGCGACCTCTTCGGGCCGGAGATACTCCGCCTCGGCTTCGCGCCGCAGTGGGGGAACTACGCCCGCGCCTTTATCGACGGCAAGATCCCGAGATACGCCCTCAACAGCGCCATCGTGGTGAGCGCGGCTACCCTGGCCTCGACGATCCTCTCCTTCTGCCTCGCCTACGCGATTACGCGCATGAGATGGAAGCTCAAGTTCGTCGCCGCCCTCGCGGTGACCCTGGGCATGGTCATACCCATCCATACCACCCTCCTGCCCAACTTCATCTGGTTCAACGTCTTCAAGCTGATCGACACCCATTTGGGCCTCATCATCCCCTACGTGGCCTTTACCCTCTCGTTCAACACGCTGGTATACTCGGGGCAGATAAAGACCATACCGATATCGATGGAGGAATCGGCCTTCATCGACGGGGCGTCATGGCCGCGGATACTCTGGAGCGTCGTCGCTCCGATGGCGGCGCCGGCCACTATCACGGTCGGGGTAATGACTTTCCTGAACAACTGGAACGAGTTCATCATGGCCAATACCTATCTGGCGACGGACGACCTCCGGACCCTTCCCTTCTCCATCATCAAGTTCCAGGGCGAGTACAGCTCGGACTACGCGGTGCAGTTCGCCTGCATGTTCCTCGTGGCCCTGCCGCCGCTGATCCTCTACTTCATCTTCAGCAAGCAGATAATGGCCGGCGCCACCGCCGGCGCGATCAAAGGATGACGCGATGGCCAATACCGAATTCCTCCGACTTCCCGCGGACTTCATCTGGGGCACGGCCACCGCCGCGTACCAGATCGAGGGCGCGACCGACGCCGACGGCAAGGGCGAGTCCGTATGGGACCGCTTTTCCTCGACTCCGGGCAGGATCGACGACCTCGGGGACCCGAGGATCGCCAATGACGGCCGCGTCGCGTGCGACCACTACCGGCGCTGGCGGACCGACCTCGACCTCATGGCCTCCCTCGGGCTCAAGGCCTACCGGTTCTCCCTTTCCTGGCCGCGCATACTACCCGTCGGTTCCGGCTCGCCCAATCCCGGGGGCCTCGAGTTCTACGACAGACTAGTCGACGGGATGCTCGAGCGAGGGATCAGGCCCTACGCCACGCTCTTCCATTGGGACCTTCCCCAGGCCCTCCAGGACCGCGGCGGCTGGGCCTCGCGCGGGACCATCGACGCATACCTCGCCTACGTCGACCTCGCCACCCGGCGGCTCGGCGACCGCGTGAAGGACTGGATGACGATAAACGAGCCCTGGGTCTACTCCTTCTGCGGCCACCTCTTCGGCGCCCACGCCCCGGGCCTCCGCGACCTCAAGACGACGCTCGCGGTAGCGCACAACCTCCTCGTGGCGCACGGCCGCGCGCTGCCCATCGTGAGGGCCAATGTCTCCGGCGCGAGCGTCGGCATCGTGAACAATCTCGAGTGGGTCGAGCCGGCGACCGACGGGCCCGAGGACGTCGCCGCCGCAAGACGCCACGACGGCGCCTTCAACCGCTGGTTCCTCGATCCCATCTTCGGCCGCGGCTATCCCGCCGACATGGTCGAGTGGTACGGCGCCGACATGCCCCGCATGGAGCCCGGGGATCTCGAGACGATGGCTGCGCCCGTGGACTTCCTCGGCGTCAACTACTACACCCGGAGGATAATGCGGGCCGATCCCGCGGGCCGCGGGACCGAGGGACGATCCGTGCTCGCGGCCCTCCAGGTCCACTGGCCCTTCTCGCCGCGCGCCGACTTCGAGGAGTGGGAGATAGCTCCCGAGGGGCTCTACAGGCTCCTCCTCCGAGTCGCCCGCGAGTACTCGCCCGCCGCGCTCTTCGTGACCGAGAACGGGATGTCCTGGCCGGACGCGCCCTCGACCGACGGCGGGGTCCACGACCCCCTGCGCGTTTCCTATATAGCGCGGCACCTCGCGGCGGTCAGGCAGGCTATCGACGACGGCGCGCCGGTCAAGGGCTATTTCCTCTGGTCCTTCATGGACAACTTCGAGTGGTCATTCGGCTACACCAAGCGCTTCGGGATGACCTGGGTCGATTTCGCCACGCAGGAGCGCATACTCAAGGATTCGGGCATGTGGTACGCCGCGGCGGCGCGAGCGGGCGGCTTCCGCCTCCCGGACTCCGCGAGCGCCGCGACGGGCGGGGCATGACGCCGCGCGAGAGCGCCCTGTCCGCGCTCGACTACGGGGCCTGGGACGAGCTTCCCGTCGCCCACTTCGGCTTCTGGCGCGAGACTCTGGAGAAATGGGTCGCGGAAGGCCGGCTTCGCCCTGACGAGATCGAGGGCATCCGCGACGGGTCGCCGGTCTCCACCCTCATCGGCAGGAAACTGGGCTTCGACTTCAATTGGGGAGACTGCTTCCCCCTCGGCTCGGGCCTCTTTCCGGCCTTCCCGGAGCGGGTCCTCCGCGTCCGCGACGACGGCACGGAGGAGCTGCACAATGCCGAGGGCGCCATCGTCCTACGCCGGCCCGGGGCGACGGGCATCCCCTCCGAGATAGGCCACACCCTCGTCGACCGCGCGAGCTGGGAGGCCGAGTTCCTGCCCCGCCTCGCCTTCTCCGAGTCCAGGATAGACGCTGTGCTCCTCGCCTCGATGCCCCTCCCCGCCGACCGGGCGGGGCCCCTGGGCCTTTACTGCGGCAGTCTATACGGCATCATTCGCAACTGGCTCGGAATCGAGGGGCTCGCCTATCTCACGGCGGACGACCCGGAGCTCTACCGGGAGATCATTGACACCGTGGGCAGCCTCGTCCTCGCCTGCGTGCGGGCCCTCCTGGCCCGCCGCTCGGACTTCGACTGCATGAGCTTCTGGGAGGACATCTGCTTCAAGAACGGCCCTCTGGTCGTGCCTTCGCAGTTCCGCGAGCTCGTCGGGCCCTGGTACCGGAAGGTCTGCGCCGAGGCCTCGGCCGCCGGCATACGCTTCCGCTACGTGGATTGCGACGGCGTGATAGGCGATCTCGTCCCCACCTGGCTGGAGAACGGCGTCAACGTGATGTTCCCCGTCGAATACGGCACCTGGCGGGGCTCGCTCGCCGATCTGCGCAGGCGCTTCGGCCGCGACCTGCGCGGAGTCGGCGGCATGGACAAGAGCGTCTTCTCGAGGGACCGATCGGCCATCGAAGCCGAGATCGAGCGCCTGCGTCCCATAGTGGACCTGGGCGGCTACCTGCCCTGCCCCGACCATCAGATCCCTCCCGACGCGGAATGGGACCTGGTACGATATTACTGCGATAGGTTCAGGGAAACCTTCCGCCGCCGATAGCGCTAGGCCCGGGACTTGGCCTCCGCGAAAGCCCTCTCCAGCCGCTCGAGAAAGCCGCCCGGGCCCCGATAGGCCGCGACCGCTTTCGGATCGGGCTCGATCGGCGCGCCGGGCCGGGCGGCGACCGCGCGGGCTCGATCCGCCAAGGCGTCGCGCTCGGTCTCGGGGACGAGGGCGCATGCCGCGGCTACCGCCGAGCCGGCCGCGGCGCCGGCGTCGGCGATGGGCAGGGCGCGAGCCCCCCATATCGCCGCGACGCGGGCGAGCACGCCGCGGCTCGCCGCGGCCCCTCCCGTCACTGCCACTTCGCTTACCCTGCCCGCGAAGGATGCGGAGGCTATTGCTACGATGCCGAGGCTGGAGTCCACCGTGGCGGAGTAATCGCGCGCGAAGCTGCCGAGGGAGGGCGTCGACATCGCGGGAGAATCCGGGAAACTCTCGCGCTCGGTCTGCACGATGCGGATGCCGCTGCCCGGCGCCTCGGCGGCCAGGGCCGCCTCGCTCGCGGCGAAGTCGTTCGCGGCGAGTCCGTGCTCCCTCCTGACCGATTCCCACGCGAGGGCGCCGTTGGTGCGGCAGCCGAAGAGGAAGGGGCGGCCCAGGCCGTCGTACATTGCGTTGGCCGAGACATGGGGCTTCTCGCCTTCGACCATCAGGACGAAGCTCGTGCCCAGGGAGAGCAGCGCCCCCGAGGCGAGCACTTTGCTCTGGGGGTTGTCGCCGGAGCCGGCGACGATCGCGCACTCCGGCGAGAGACCGTAGCGCTCGCAGAAATAGGCAGCCGCGCGACCGATGACCGTGAGCGGGTGCGCCAGAGGGGGCAGCCTGGAGGCCAGGGCGGAGGGACCACCTTCCAGACCCGAGGCGACCGCGGCGATCAGCTGATGGTCCCAGCGGCGACCGGACCAGTCCATGAGGCTCGTGCCCGATCCGTTGCCCCAATCGACGGGCGCTTCTCCATCGCCCGCGAGGACCCCGGCGAGGAAGGACGATATAAGGTGGAAACGGTAAGTCCGAGCGTATATCTCGGGGAAGCGCTTGGCGACGCGTCGCAGCACCGCGCCCGAGAAGCGCAAGGGCGAGTCCGAGCCCGAGCGGGCGGTCATGGCTTCGCTGCCGCCGAGCGCGGCGCGCAGTTCCGCGGCCTCGGCCTGCGTATTGGAGCTCATCCAGATCGGCGCCCTGTCGTAAGCGAGGCCGGGACCGATCCGCGACGCCAAGCCCGGGGCGGCCTTCGAGCCCGCTCCCGCGCCGGGCTTGCGCAATGCGGCGATTGCCTCCGCGCCCGCCTCGCCCAGCCAGATCTGACCATGCTGATGCGCCGAGAGGTCCACCGCCGCGACGCGGCCGAGCACGGCGGGACCGAGTCCGGAGAGGAGGGCATCTAGGGCGTCGAGGAAGAGGGCGGCGGGCTGATCGGCCTCGCCCGGCTCGCGGGGCGGAAGTATCGGCGCGCCCTCGGTAAGCCCGTACTTGGCCACGCGAGGATCGTCGCGGTAGCGCACTCTGGCCTCGGCCACCGTAGCGAAGCTGGTCCTGTCCAGGATGACCGCCGTCGTGCTCTGCGTACTAGAATCGATGCCGAGGACCAGGTCCAGCGCGCTCATGCCGATCTCACAGGTATCTATTGACGACGGACTCGAGGTACTCCTGCTTGCCGGAGCCCAGACCGAAGTCGCTCGCGTTCGCCGTCGGCGCGTCGAGCATGGCCGCCTCGAGGCTCTTGAAGCTCTCCTTGCCGCCGCGGATGGCCGCGCCCAGGCCCTTCTGCCAGCCCGCGTAGCGCTCGTCGAGGAGCTTGTCGAGGGCCTTTTCGGCGATCATGCGGCCGGCCGCGTCGGCGCCGCGGGCGAAGGAGTCCATGCCCACGATGTGCGCTATCGCGATATCCTCGACCTTGAAGCTCCCCCTGCGCACCTTGGCGTCGAAGTTGAGGCCGCCCGAGTGTAGACCGCCGTTCTTGAGCACCTCGTACATCATGAAGGTGGTCGTGTAGATGTTCGTGGGGAACTGGTCGGTGTCCCAGCCCAGCATCTCGTCGCCCTGGTTGGCGTCGACCGAGCCGAGTATTCCATGGTCGCGGGCAAAGCGGAGGTCGTGCTGGATGGTATGCCCCGCGAGCGTCGCGTGGTTGGTCTCGATATTGAGCTTGAAATAGGGCAGGAGGTCGAACTCCTCGAGGAAGGCGTAGCAGGCCGCCGCGTCGGAGTCGTACTGGTGCTTGGTGGGCTCGAGCGGCTTCGGCTCGATGAGGAACTGTCCCTTGAAGCCGATCTCCTTCGCGTAGTCGACGGCCATGTGGAGGAAGCGGCCCATGTTCTCCAGCTCGAGCTTCATATCGGTGTTGAGCAGCGTCTCGTAGCCCTCGCGGCCGCCCCAGAAGACGTAGTTCTGGCCGCCGAGCTCCTTGGTGACCTCGATGGCCTTCTTGACCTGGGCCGCGGCGTAGGCGAAGACCTTGGGCTCGGGGCTCGTCGCGGCCCCGTGCATGAAGCGCGGGTTGCCGAACAGGTTGGCCGTACCCCAGAGGAGCCGCGTCGGGCTGGACTTCATCAGGTCCTTCGCGAGGGCCACGATCTCGTCGAGCTTCCTATCGGTTTCGCGGAGGGTAGCCCCCTCGGGGGCGATGTCCCTGTCGTGGAAGCAGAAATAGGGGATCGACAACTTTTCGGTGAGCTCGAAAATCCCGCGCATCCGCATCTTGGCGGCTTCCATGGGATCGGAGACCGAGTTCCAGGGGCGCTCGGCCGTCGGGTCGCCGAAGGGATCCCGGCCGCCGCCGGTCATCGTGTGCCAGAAGGCCATCGCGAAGCGCAGCTGATCCTTCGAATTGGCCGCCTGGTAATACTTGAAGGCGAGGGGATTGTCGGATTTCGGGCCCTCGAAGGGGATCTTGGGTATATTGGGAAAGAGATCGCTCATGGTTGTGCCTCCGCATGAAATATATACGCCCGGCGGCCCGTCTTGCAAATCCCGCCCTTTGACGATATATACCTGAAATTGATATAGTGACGGATGCGTTTCGAGGATGTCGTCTTCGTCTACCACCTCCGGGATGAAAGGCAGATCGCCTGGCACGGCCGCTCCCACAGTCATTCGGCCGGCCTCTACGAGCTGCACTACTTCATCTCGGGCGAAGGCAGCTTCCGCAACCTCGGCGTCGTCCGCCGAATCGAGCCCGGGACCCTGTACTTGACTCCTCCCGAGAGCCTGCATCAGATTTCGGCGACGAACGCGAAGCGGCCCATGACCTACTACGCCGTACTCTTAGACGCCGAGGGCGAGGGCGAGCTCCTGGCCCTCCTCGACGGCCTGGGCGAGAGGCGGGGCCCCATCGCCGTAGGCACCGCCCAACGCTTTTTCTTCGCCGATCTCCTCGAGAAGAGCGCCTCGGGCAGGCCCGAGCTCGTCATGGCCGCCTACCACGGCCTCCTCGCCTTCCTCTACGGCCTGGCGGCAGGCCAGGTCGCCGCGCGGGGCACGTCGGACAACGCCCACGTCGAGAAGGCCCTCGCCATCATGCAGGGCGCCATAGAGCGAGGCCTCGATCTCGGCACGCTTTGCGCACGGATCCAGTTGTCGCGCGAGCATTTCGTGCGCGTCTTCACCGAGCGCATGGGCATGCCCCCGATGCGATATTATACGCGACTCAAGATCGAGGCGGCGCGCGCCATGCTCTCGAGCACCAACCTGCGCGTCCAGGAAATAGCCGACAAGCTCGGCTTCGAGAACCAGTTCGGCTTCGCCCGCGCCTTCAGGCGGGTGTCCGGCATGTCGCCGACCGAGTATCGCGCGACTTGCCTCCAGCGCGCCGACTTCGCGGCGGAGTGAGGAGAGGCCCATGGCATTCAGCTGCTACAATGAGATCGAGATCGCCGGCGGAACGCCGGACGAGCGCCGCGCGTCCGCCGCCCTCGTCCTCGCGGCCGACTCCGTCGACGAAGGCTCCTCCTCGCTCACGGAGCGGCCTTCATCCGTTCTCCTACGCTTCGAGAGCGTCGACGGCCTCCCCGAGGAGGAACTTCAGTCGCTGGCGCCGCAGTTCCCGTCCCTGGCCTACACCCTGGTCTACTTCTCCCAGGACGGCGAATTCTACGGCTACGCGAAGGCGGGAGCCGCGGGCAGCGAGGCCGAGAGCGACGACTTCGACCAGGAAACGCGCGATATCGTGGCGCGTCGCCACGACGGAGACCGAATAGCCTTCGTCAAGGCGGCTTACGCTCTGTCCCGAGCCGAAGGGTAGGTGGAGTCTCTCATGAATCGACCGATCGGAATCGCCTTGCTCTCCGTAATGTCCGCCTCCGTCCTCTCCTGCGCATCTTTTCCCGCGCGGCGGACGGTCGGGGCCCTGTGCACCTACCGCAGCCCGGAAGCCGCCCGCAGGCCTCCGACGGGCTACGAGCTCTCGGTCATCGACTCCGCCATGACGCTCATCGGCGAGCCGCCGAACGCCGAGGTCACGGTGAAGGGCAGGCGCTTCACCCTGGATTGCATCGGTACCGTGAGAGCGATCTTCTACCGCATGGATATCGACGTCGCGAAGGATTTCGACGAGTACTCGGGCAACGGCGTAAACCGGCTCTACATGACGCTCAAGGCTTTCGGGGCGCTTCACCGAGACAAGTATCCGCGCGTCGGCGACGTCGTCATCTGGGACAATACCTGGGACGCGAACGGCGACGGTTACCGCACGAAGGATCCGAGAACGCATGCCGGCGTCGTCTTGGCCGTCGATGGCGACGGCACCATCCATTACGTCCACGAGGACGCGTTCAAGGGCGTCATCATCGACGCCATGAACCTCCTCGAACCGACGGTCGCGAGGGACGAGAACGGAAAAAGGCTGAACAGCGGTCTCGCCGTCGCCGCGAAGCCGGGCGGACCGAAGCCGGAGCATTGGTTGTCCGGGGACCTCTTCGATGCCTTCGGCGACGTATTGAGAATCAAGGACGAATTGAAGGCGGTCCCGGCCCGCGATTAGTATCCGAACGCGGCGGCGCATTCTCGATGAGGGTCCCTTCGGCCCGCCTTTCCCTTCAATCGCCCCACTTTCGCGAGCGCGTAAGATACATGCATACGGAAGGTATGCAAGGAGGCGCTTGTGAACTCGCTCAATTCCATCCTTCTCGAGGGCAATCTCGTTCGGGATCCCGAGAGCAAGACTCTGGCAACCGGCTCGCAGGTCTGCAACTTCACCGTGGCCAGCGATCGCTTCTACCGGCAGAACGACAACATGGAGAAGGAGGTCTACTATTTCGACGTGGAGGCCTGGTCGAGGCTCGGTCTCGCATGCTCGCAGAACCTCAAGAAGGGCAGGGGCGTCAGGGTGGTCGGCCGGCTAAAGCAGGACCGCTGGACCGACGGCGAAGGCAAGACGAAGTCCCGGGTGATGATCGTCGCCGAGCACGTCGAGTTCAAGCCGATCAGGCAGCCGGCGCCGGGCGCGGCCGCCGAATCGGCCGAGACCAGAGACGAACCGGCAGCCGACGCTTCGGAGGAAGCCGCTGCGGTATTCTAGCCCCGATCGAGGCGGCGGCAGGCGTCGCTTTCGCGGCGATGCGACTCGCCGCCGCCGCGGGCCTGACTGACCCGGCAATTGAAAAGCTGTCATCGCATCGAAAAAGGACTTAGCCACGCGGTCCCTTTTCGATGCTCACGTCAACTGTTTTATTGCCGGGTCAGTAGGGATAGCTCGAATGGGATTAGGTTTTGAGCAATGAGCTTTTGCGATAGAAAAACGACAATGTTCAGGGCAAAGCCGAGCCGGGGAATCCATCGCCGCCGCTTCACAGGGTGTAGATCTTCGATCCAATCATATCCCTTCCTGCTGTAAATATTACCAGCGCACTAGGAATTAATTCGACCAGTTGACGATGGAGGAATTTACCACTGGTCGCGGAGGAATTTACCAGTGGTCGCGGGAGAATTTACCAGTGGTCCCGGCCGACTGCATCAGTGGTAAATTCCTCCGCGACCACTGAAGAATTCCTCCTTATTAAATTGAGCCTCCCCGCACTCAAATTGAGCCGCCATGGGCGCCTAGACAATTGTCTATTCAAGCCGAGGCGACAATTGTCTAGGCCCCGAGCTAATCTATGGTAGCTCTTTCAAAGTGCGTCCGCATTTTGAAAGAGCCTCCCCCTGCAAGCGTTCATCCGGCCCTGCCGGGTCAGGCGGGAGGCGGGATCGAGACGGCGTCGACGCTCGCGGCGGCCTCGAGGGCGGTCTGGGCTTCGGCGGCGGCCCGCGACAGGCACTCCAGGAATCGCTCCCTCGTCGCGGGGTCTCGCATGCGCGCGGTCGGTCCCGACACGCTGATCGCTCCGGCGAAGTCGGAGCCCGGCAAGCGAAGAGGCTTGGCCATGCAGGTAAGGCCGACCTCGTACTCCTCGCGGTCGAGGCCGTAGCCCGACTCGCGCGTCTTCGCCGCTTCCTGGATCACATCCTCTGGATCGGTCAGGGTCCTTTCATTGATTTTCGGCAGGGGTCCCGAGCCGAGGATGGCGCGTGCCCTCTGCTCGGGCAGAAGGGAGAGAATGGCCTTGCCCACGCCCGTGCAATATAGAGGCAGGCGATCGCCCGGGACCGAGCGCATGCGCAGGCTCCTATCGGCCTCGGCGCGGTCCAGATAGATGGCGCTCGCTCCGGCCAGGCATGCCAGGTTCGCGCTTTCGCCCGTCTCGCGGGCCAGCCTTTCCAAGAAAGGCCTGACGCGCTCGACGACGATGGAACGGACGGGTACGTGAGAGCCGAGCTCGAAGAGGGCAAGTCCGAGCGCCCACCCCGAGCCCGAGCGCTCGACTACGCCGCGGGACTCGAGAACGGTTAGGTAGCGCAGGGCGGTGGCCTTGTTCATGCCGGTATCCCGCGAGAGTCGAGCCAGACTGACTGCGCCGTTCGTCCGCGCCAAATAGAACAACAGATCGAGGGCCTTGCCTGCCGATTCGCTCATAGGTCTCCGCCAATCCGCGATTTCAATTGCAGGAACGCAGTATTATGACCGTGAACGATTAAATCAACCATTGAAACGGCGGTCAAGGCGAATGGCCGCTTCGCCCCCCGTCCCGACCCCCGATGCGCTTCCCTCGGCGCCTGCCCGAGAGGACCAGGTATGCGGCGAATGACAAGGTCAGGAGGATGGTCGTGGAACCGACGACGCGCAGCGTGGCGAAGACCAAGCGGTGGCTCGCGGGATCGGTCCGGAAGCAGAACCTGAGGAACCCGGCTATGGTCGGAGCTACCGTACCCTGCCGGGCGCTGAGGAGCGAAAGCTTGACGTCCGCGGGCAGGAAGTCCGCGCCGTAAATGTAATGCGTGACCTTCCCGTCCGGCGCCAGGAACATGATGGACACCGGGTGGTCGAAGCCGCCGTCCCGGCGAGCGAAGCGGAACCCCACGGAATCGGCCAGCCGCTCGATCGCGAGCCGGTCCCCGGTGAGGAAACGCCAGTCTTCGGGCGGGAAGGGCCGCTCAATCGTCTCCAGCGATATCCGCTTCGCGCGCCGAGCGTCCGCGGGCGTCTCGTTCTCGTCGATGCTGACGGCGATCACCCGATAGTCCTTGCCGGGCTCGGCATCGAGCCCGCGGATCATGCCGGCGATACCGGTCAGGAGGAGGTCGCAGACGTTCGGGCAATTATAGTAGACGAGGGCGAGGATGGTAGGGCAAGCGATGATATCGCCGAGCTCTATCGGATTCCCGTACTCGTCGCGAAACGTCAGATCGAGCGGAACGCGTCCGCCGAGCTTTTCCTCGATACCGACCAGTCCCGGCGCGGGGTTCGGCGCGCCGCCCTCGGCGGCCCAGCCGGCCGCGCCGAGCGCGCAGAGCGCCGCCGCGAAGAGCAACGGCCGATGGAACGGGCGGCGAGGCGACTGTCTCCGACGGGAATCGCGGACATGCCCGAACGCGTCGCAAGCTGACATTCGCCTCATGACGGCAGTATAGCCGTCCTCGCCGCGGAGCGCATCCGGCCTCGTCCTGCTTATCGCGTCAATTCGTATTCCCGCTCGATAGTCGCGGCGAAGTCCTCCTCGCCCGCGAAGCGGAAGCTCGACATGCCCGCCCGGCGGGCGCCCTCGACGTTCGCCGGGCTATCGTCCACGAAGAGGGCCTCGCCGGGCGACACGCCTGCGGCCTTGAGGGCGAGCTCGTAGATCCCGATCTCGGGCTTCAGGAGCCCATGCTCGCAGGAGAGGACGAGGTCGTCGAAGCGCGAGGACCAGGGCCGGCCCTCCCCTTCCCGGATGAATCGCGCGCCGTCGGGGTGGATGTTGGACAGGAGGATGAGCCGCCCGATTCGGCCCCTCGCTCCGTCGAGGAAGGCGACCATGCGCGCGCGCATGTTGAACCAGCTCGCCAGGTCGGCCCGAATGAGGCTCGCTATCGCCGGATCGGCGAGGCGCAGCCCGAGATCGCCGGCTATCCCGCGCCAGTAGGCCGCGCCGTCCGATACGCCGCGGTCGTAGTCGATGCGCCGCTTCCAATAGGCCTCGAGGAAGGGCGCGCGGGCGCCGGCGCCGAGGATGCCCATCATCTCGGTCACCTTATCCTCGCGCTGGTCCTGAGTGAGGACGCCCCCCATGTCGAGGATCAGGCAGGTAATGCGCTTCATGGCTGCTCTCTCACCCCTCGCGCCCGCTACCGGCCCCGCTACCGGTCGCGTCGAAGACGGGCCCGTTCGTCTCCTCGGCCTGCCAGAAGCCTTCCTTCCAGTTGAAACGGCCGGTCTCCGGCAGGAGCTTCCCCTCCGACGCCGCCCGCATCACCTGCTTGTAGAGAGGCTTGGAGAGCTTGATGCCGGAGAAGTCGAGGATGAATTTCGCGACGCCGTCCTTTTGGAGATAGGGAATGCGATCGACGATCGAGAAAGGCTTCATGGGCGTCACGACCGAGCCATCGCCCGAGGAAGAGAGCTCGTAGGCCGATCCGTCGCGGTCCGAGAAGGTCCTGAAGTCGTAGGCCGCCGCCAGGTCGGCCCTGATGCGGAACAGGGCCGGGTAGGAGAAGACTATCGGCATCCAGGAGCCGGCGGGCGCCGCTTCGGCCACCTTCTGGAAATTTTGCTTCGATATCTCGAGGGGCGGCACGACGAAGCGCGCGCCTTCCTCCAGCAGGAAGGAGGCCGCCCATCGATTGAAGGCGTAGAGGTAGGGCCCCGCGATGACGGTGAGACCCTTACCCCTGAGCAGGCCGAGATGGCCCGCGTTGTTGGCCGCGAAATGGCGCTGGCCCCTGCCGATCCAGTACCCGATCTCGGAGGCGAGCCATTCGCCGTCCGCTTCCGGGAACCAGGGATCGAGCCAGAGCACGAGACTGTCGCGCTTGAAGGGCAGCGTCTTCTCTTCCTTGCGCATGATCTCGGCGTTGCGGCGGTTGAAGAGGAGCATGGCTTTCTCGGGGCGCGCCGCGTTGAGCACGTGGAGGTCCCCCGTCTTCCCGACCAGGGCGTAGATGCCGTCGGGCAGGGTCGCCAGCTCGGCCTTGGCGACGTTCACCCGCGCGGGCTCGGGGGCGGCCTCGTGGCTGGGGAACTTCCGATAGCGCGCGAGGTCCCGCGGCAGGGCGGGCTTGTAGCGTCCGGAAGTCGTCCTGGTCTGCACGAGGTAGACGACGTCGCTCTGGCGGAAGTCGGCGTCGGAGCGGACGAGGATGCCGTTCGTGACCTGCCTCACGTCGCGCACCTTGGCCGTGAGCCGCTCGGAGTCGTCGGGGCGGTGGAAGCGGAGGGAATCGCCCTCGGCGAGGCCGTCGAAGGAGTCGAGGAGGGCGTAGCGCCCCTCGTCCGTCACGCGGATGTCTCGCACCTTTCCGAGCGATATCCCGGTACCTCCCGATTGACGGGGCTTGATGAACTCCGGGTCGAGCTTGCCGGCGAAGAAGAACGCGGTCTTGCGGCGGGCGAAGTCCGACTGGAGCATGGCCTGGGCCTTCGCGAGGGCGCGTTCGCGGCCGAGCTTCCAGTTGTCGATCATGTGTCTGTAGGCGGCCACCACGGAGCCGACGTACTCTGCGCTCTTCATCCGCCCTTCGATCTTGAAGGACTCCACGCCCGCCTCCATGAGGTCGGGGACGTACTCGATGAGCTGGAGATCGTCGGGCGAGAACCAGTAGCCCGACTCCGCGTCGTTGGCGTAAAGACGCCGACAGGCCTGGGCGCAGGCGCCGCGATTCGCGCTTTTGCCCCCCAGGTAGCTCGAGAAGAGGCAGAGCCCGGATTCGCTGACGCAGAGCGCTCCGTGGACGAATACCTCGAGCTCGAGATTGGTGGCGCCGCGGACGGCCCGGATCTCGTCGAGGGACAGCTCCCGCGCGAGCACGGCGCGCTTGAAGCCGCGGCGCGAGAGCAGGTTGACGCCCTTGGCCGAGGCGACGTTCATCTGGGTGCTCGCATGGAGGTCGAGCTTTGGAAAGTGCTCGCGCGCCATCTTGGCGACTCCGAAGTCCTGCACGATGATGCCGTCGGGCCCCACGCGCTCGAGATATTGGAGGTACTGCCACATCCTGTCGGCCTCGCGCTGCTCGAATACCGTGTTCACGGTCACGTAGACTTTCTTGGAGCGCTTGTGGCAGATATCGACGGCGGCCTCGAGCTGATTGAAGGCGAAATTGGTCGAGCGAAGGCGGGCGTTGAAGCTGCGCGCGCCCAGGTAAACGGCGTCCGCCCCCTCGCCGAGGGCGGCGGCGAGGGCTTCGGGATTGCCCGCGGGGGCCAGGAGCTCTACTGTCGGCATGGGTATGAATATATCAGGTTTTCTCTATCCTGCTAATGGGGGGGGGCCGCCGACCGGGAGTTCGATGACGAAGGCAGTCCCCCCTTCCGGCTCGGACTCTACGGACAGCCGCCCTCCGTGCTTGGTCACGATGATGTCGTAGGAGATGCTGAGGCCCAGGCCCGTCCCCTTGCCCGGCTCCTTCGTCGTAAAGAAGGGATCGAAGATACGCGTCCGGATCGATTCCGGTATGCCGGGGCCGTCGTCGCGGACGAGGATCCGGGCCCATTCTCCCTCCAGCCGCGTCTCGATCTCGATGAGCCCCTTCTCCGTCCGCTTCTGGGACTCGATGGCCTGCGCCGCGTTGACCAGGATGTTGAGGAGGACTTGATTGACTTCGCCTCCCCTCGCCCTGATCCGAGGCAGCTCGCCGAGGCTCTGCCGGACTTCCGCGACGTACTTGATCTCGTTCCGGGCCACGATGAGGGTGCTCTCTATCCCGCCGTTGACGTCGTAGAGCTCGAATTCCGTGCCTTGGTCGATCCGGGAGAAATTCTTCAGGTTGCCGACGATCCGCATAATCCTCGAGAAGCCCTCGGCCGACTCGGCGAAGATTGAGTCGAATTCCGAGAAGACATAGGACAGGTCCATGCGGCTCTCTATTTCGTCGATGACGGGCCCTGCGGCGGCCCGCGCCTCCGCCCAGGCCAGGCGCAGTCTGGAGGCGTATTTCTCGATTATCGCGTGATTGCTCTTGAGGAAGCCGACGGGGTTGTTGATCTCGTGCGCTATGCCGGCCGCGAGCTGGCCGATCGAGGCCATCTTCTCGTGCTGGACCATGAGCACCTGGGTCTGCTGGAGCTTGAGGTTGGCCTCGGCGAGCTCGAGGTTGGCCTTCCAGAGCTCGCCTTCGTTCTTTATCCGCTCGCTGATGTCCTTGATGATGCCCTGGAGCTCCAGGATTACGCCGCCGGGCCCGCGCAGCGTATGGGCGGTTTCTAGGCAGAAGACGGTAGTGCCATCGCCTCTCACGAGCACGATCTCGTAATCCTCGACGTAGCCCTCCTCGCGGATGCGGCGCAGGAAGAACTCCCTGTCGGCGGCGTTGAGGGCGAGGCCGGAGAAGGGGTGCCCGACGATCTCGTGCTTCTCGGATCGGCCCGTCAGGACCAGAGCCGCCGCATTGACCGAGGTCACGACGTCCTCCGAGTTGGCCGTATATATCATGTCGCGCGAGTCCTCGAAGAAGGCTCGGAGGCGCTTCTCGTTCTCGGAGAGGAGGACCTCCGCCTGGTGCCTGACGAATTGCTCCCGCTCCCGCTCGATGCGCACGCCCACGATGGGCGCGATCGTATACGCGATCGAGGATAGGGAAAGCTCCTCGCCCTCGCTCCAGGGCCCCTCGGACCTGCCCAAGAGCACGTATCCCACATTGCTGTCGGACGAGTAGAGCTCGGCGGATATCCAATAAGGCAAGGGACCCCCGAAGCCGGGCAGGGACCAGGGACCGAAGCGCGCCACTCCGTGGACTTCGCGCACGGGGCCGATGCTTTCCTTCCAGCGCGCCTCGGGCAGCCCGATGGGGAATTCGGCTCCCGCCACGCAGAAGCGGTATTCCCTTCGGCCGTTCACGTAGAACAGCGCGGCGCCCTCGGCGGCGAGGAAGCGCTTGAGCACGTCGACCGCCTCCAGGTTGGCTTTCTCCGATTCGTCCTGCGCGAAGAGCCTGCATAATTCGACCGTAGCCTCGAGCAGACGCGTGGCCTGGGCGATCCCCCTCCCCGGCTCTTCGCGGCTCGACCCGCTCCTCGCCTCAATCACGGGATTCCTCCACGTTGAAGAATGACAATAGGCCGAGAGTGTCCATGATGCTCTTGACCCGAGGAGGGATGTCGAGCAGCACGAAGGCTACCGAGCGCTTTTCGGCGGCGATCATCGTGGTCGAGAGGAGGCCGACGCCGGTAGAGGAGATATATCCGACCCGGCTGAGATCGAGGACGAGCCTCCCCCGCCCCGGGCATTGGAGCAGGGCCGCCTCGAGGAGAGGCGCCACGTCGCTCGAGGCCTTCATCCCCAAGTCGCCCGACAGCTCGAGCAGAATGTCGCCGCGGCTCGAGTACTTCGTCTCGGCGGGAGCCTGGGGGTGGCTCTCGTTGTAGCGCGCGAGGGCCTGCTCGAGGAGCATCGGCCCTACAGCAGCCGCGCGGTGACGATGGTCACGTCGTCGTCGAAGTCCGGCCTACCCGATTGCGCGAGGGCGGCCTCCAGCAGCCTTCGATGATAATCCTGCGAGTATTCCACGCTCTCGAACAGGGCCGAAGCCTTGATCGCCGGGGCGCCCGCGGCGGCGCCCGGCTCGACGAGCCCGTCCGTATAGAGCGTTATCACGTCCTCCGACTTGATCGAGACGACTTGCTCCGCGTACGTGACCGAGACGGCGTAGCCGAGGCCCGATCCGGAGACGGGGAGCTCATGGGCCTTGCCCAGGCGCAGTATGACGGGATGGTTCTGACCCGCGTTCGCGTAGCGCAGCGTGCCCGCCTTCATGTCGAGGAGGCCCGCGAAGAAGGTGACAATGAGACCCGAGGCGCTGCGGAGCTCGAAATTCATGCGTTCGTTCAGCCAGCTGAGGAAAGCGGCGGGCGAGAATTCCTTCCCGACGCAGGCGCGGAGGTATTCGGGATAGATCACCGCCTTGAGGATGCCCGTCACCAGGGCCGCGCGCACGCCGTGGCCGGCGACGTCGCCTATGAGAAGGAGATAGCGGTCCGAGGACAGGAACACGACGTCGTAGTAGTCGCCCCCGCAATAGAGAGAGGGCACGGGCCTGTAGCTGGCCCTGAACTCGACGCCCTCTGACCTGGGGAGACTGGGCTTGAGTATCGCTTTCTGCATCTCGCCGGCCCACTTGAGCTCCTCCTCCATCGTCTTGAGGTACCGCGCGTTCTGGCGCCTGACCTCGCCGTACTCGAAGGCCTTCTGCAGCTCGGCGACCAGGTAGTCGGAATCCCAGGGCTTGAGCATGTAGCTAAAAATCCCGGCCCTCACCGCCTTGATGACCTCTTCGGTCTCCGAGTAGCCCGTCAGGAGTATGGTGACGATGTCGGGATGCTTTTCCCGCACGGCCGTCAGGAAGTCGGAACCCTTCATCTCGGGCATCTTCAGGTCGGACACGACGATCACGGCGTCCTCGCCGCGCTCCGAGAGGATATCGAGGCCGATTCGCCCCGATATCGCCGTGAGGATCTCGAGCTTGCGCTCCGTGGCCCAATCATGCAGCTCACGCTTGAGCGAATTGAGGATGTTCTGCTCGTCGTCGACCAATATGACGCAGCGCGCGTTCGCGGCCATCGTGGACTCCTTTCGCCTTACGCTCATATGGCGGGGAACCGAAGGATCGCTTCCGTCCCCCCGTGGGAGCGGAAATCTATCCTGCCCCGCAACTGCTCGGCGAGTATATGGATGAGGATCATTCCGAGGGACTCGGCCTTGTCGGCGACGAAGGCGGCGGGCAGACCGATCCCCCTGTCGCGAACGGAGAGCTCGATGGCGTCGCCTACGCGCCTGAGCGACATCCGGACCTCGCCCGGCGGCGACCCGGCGGGATATGCGTGCTTCATCGCGTTCGTCATCAGCTCGTCCGCCGCGAGCCCCGCGGGAATGGCCTGCTCCAGGCTGAGCAGGACCGCGTCCTGCTCCGCGACGATCGACACCTTCCCGGAGCTCCTCCCGAGATCGCCGCCGATCCCGTCGGCCAGTTGATGGAGATAGATGACGAAATCGATCCTCGCCATGTCGGGCGAGTCGTAGAACTGCTCGTGGACCAGAGCCATCGAGACGATCCGCCGCGATATCCCCTCGAGCAAGTCCCGCAGCGAAGTATCGGATATCCTGCGCGAGGAGAGGCTGAGCAGGCTGGTGATGAGCTGCATGTTGTTGTTTATCCGGTGGTGGATCTCGCGCAGGAGGATTTCCTTCTCGGCGAGCGAGGCCTCGAGCCGCTCCCGCGAGAGCTTGCGGTCGGTCACGTCGCTCTTTATGGCGATGAAGCCTCTGACGATCCGGGAATCGTCCAGCACGGGAGTGATGGTCATCTCCTCGGTGTAGAGCTCCCCGCCCTTCCTCTTGTTGACGATCTCTCCCTGCCAGACCTTGCCCGAAAGTATGGTATCCCACAGGGACCGATAGAAATCCGGGTCCTGCGCGTCCGATTTGAGCACTCTGGGGTTCAGCCCGATCGCCTCGTCCCGCGAATAGCCCGTGAGGTTCCGGAAGGCGGGATTGACCCATTGGATCGTACCCTCTCGGTCGGTGATCACGATCGCGTTCGCCGCGGCCTCGAGCGCCAGGCTCTTGAGCGACAGGTCGGACTCGACTTTCTTCCTCGCGGTGATGTCGGTGAGCGTACCGACGATCTCGGTCTCTCCCCTCTCCGTCTGGACGAGGCGCATCTCGTCGCGCAGCCAGACCAGCTCGCGGTCCTTCCTATGGAAGCGGTACTCCTGCCCGAACGCCCCCTTGGAGGCGAGCCTGGATATTCCGCTCAGGGCGCGCATCCTGTCCGAGGCGTGGACGTTGCGCAGCCACCATTCGGGTTCCAGCGCCTCCTCGAGCGAGAAGCCGAGGAGCGCCTTGACGTTTTCGCTCACCCACTGCCATTGCGCCTTGCCGTCCTTGACGCGGAGGGAATATGTGACGGTGGGGCTCGTGGAAAGGTAGTGGTCGAGCCTCGAGGCGAACTCGTCGCGCTCGCGCTCGGCAGCGACCTTCGCCGAAACGTCGTGGATTATGGAGAACAACTGCGTCTTGCCGCCCAGCAGGACCGGTCCCGCGTAGACTTCCACGTCGACGATCGTCCCGTCCGCCTTCCTGTGACGCAGCGTGAAACGGTGGCTCTTCCTGCCGATCGCGCGCGCGATGTTCCTTTTCAGCTCATCCTCCCCGATGAGGATGAAGTCGGTCATCTTCATTCCCAGCGGCGCCTCCCTGCGCCAGCCATAGAAATCGCAGGCGGCCTGGTTCGCCTCGACCACTGTGGCGTCCTCGGGATCGAGGATCAGCATCACCGCGTGGCTGTCCTCGAAGAGGGCGCGGTAGCGCTCCTCGCTCTCGCGCAGCCTGCGCGCCGCCTCCTCGGAGAGGATCATGTTCTTCTGGCGCTCGATCGCCTCCTTGACCGCGAAGGGGAGGCGCATCATGTGCTCCTTGATGACGTAGTCGCTCGCCCCGGCCTTCATGCACTCTACGGCGGTATCCTCGTTCATCGAGCCGGTGAGGATGATGAAGGGCAGGGAGGGGTCCCTCGTCCGGGCGAGGCGAAGGGCCGTCATCCCGTCGAAGGCTGGCATGGAATAATCCGAGATGACGATATCGGGGACGAATTCCCGCAGGGCCGCGATGAAGGCCTCCTCCGCGTCCACGCGCCTCGACTCGATCTCGAAATCCCCGCGCCGGAGCGCCCGCTCGGCCAGCTCGGCGTCCGTCGGGAGGTCCTCGACGAAGAGGACTCTCAGCGCCTTCCAGCCTCTCTTCGCGTCCGCCGTCATGCCGAGCCCTTCATGGCTGGACGTTCAGGAGAAGCCAGTACATACCCATCTCCTTGACGGCCTCCACGAATTTGTCGAAGTCGACCGGCTTGACGATGTAGCTGTTCACGCCGAGGCGATAGCTCTCGATGACATCCCTGTCCTCCTTCGACGTGGTGAGGACGACGATCGGCGTCATGCTCGTGCGTTCGTCCGACTTCAGCGCCGCTATGACCTCGAGGCCGTCGACCTTCGGCAGCTTGAGGTCCAGGAGGATCATGCGGGGCCTGTCGGCGATGTTCCGGTCGGAATACGGCCCGCGGGCGAACATGAAATCGAGGGCCGCCTCGCCGTCCGCCACGTGGCAGAAGTTGTTCACGAGGTTGTGCTTCCGGAGGGCTCGTATCGCCAGCTCGGCGTCGTCGGGATTGTCCTCCACGAGAAGTATGTCCACCTGCATCTTGTCAGCCATCATCCCTCCTCGACGGCAGCGATGGGATCGGCGCGACCTTTATAACTTTAGCGGGTATCCGCGGAAATACAATAGCCGATCCTCCGGAGCGCGCCCGAGTTCTTGCAAAGAGCGCTCCATCCCGTATATCATGCGAGTCCGTATGGACATTCGTTCCACCCGCAACATCGGCATAATGGCCCATATAGACGCCGGCAAGACGACCACGACCGAGCGCATCCTCTACTATTCCGGGAAGACCTACAAGATCGGAGAGGTCGACGACGGCGAAGCCACGATGGACTGGATGGAGCAGGAGCAGGAGCGCGGCATTACGATCACCAGCGCCGCGACCACCACTTTCTGGCGCGACCACCAGATCAACATCATCGACACGCCCGGGCACGTCGATTTCACGGCCGAGGTCGAGCGCAGCCTGCGAGTCCTCGACGGGGCCATCGCGGTCTTCTCCGCGGTCGACGGCGTGGAGCCCCAGTCCGAGACCGTGTGGCACCAGGCCGACCGCTATCGCGTCCCCCGGCTCGCCTATGTCAACAAGATGGACAGGCTCGGCGCGGACTTCGAGGCCGTGCTCGAGGACATGCGCAAAAAGCTCGGCGCTTCGCCCGTGGCGATAATGCTTCCTCTCGGGCGGGAGGCCTCCTTCGAGGGGATAGTGGACCTCGTCGCGATGGAAGAAGTGCGCTGGAGCGCGGACGGCCAGAAGATGGACCGCTCGGCGGTGGCCCCGGAGCGGGCGGCCGAGGCTCGCGCGGCCCGCGAGCTCCTCATCGACGAGCTCGCCTCGAGATCGGACGAGATCACGACCCTCTTCCTCGAGGGCAAGGACGTCCCGCCCGAGCTGATACGGCGCGAGCTGCGCGTGGCCTGCATCGCGCAGCGCCTGGTGCCCGCCCTTTGCGGCGCCTCGAGGCGCAACCTCGGCGTGCAGCCCCTCATCGACGCCGTCGTCGACTATCTGCCGGCTCCCGACGAGGTGCCGCCCGCCAAGGCCTTCCACCTGAAGAAGGAGGAGGAGGTCGAAGTCCCCTGCGACGCCTCCGGCAGCCCCCTGGGCCTCGTGTTCAAGGTCCAGTACGACCGCGAGGCCGGTCCCCTGTGCTTCGTGCGCATGTATTCGGGGAGCCTCAGGAACGCGAGCACGGTCTACAACCAGAACAAGAAGAAGCGCGAGCGGATAACGCGCCTCCTTCGGATGCACGCCAACAAGTCCGAGCCGATGGACGAGGTGAAGGCCGGGGACATCGCCGTGATCGTCGGGATGAAGCTCGCCCAGACCGGAGACACGATCGGCAGCGAGGGCTGGCCCCTCGTCCTCGAGAAGATGCACTTCCCCGAGCCCGTCATCATGGTGGCGATCGAGCCCAAGACCCTCTCGGACCGCGAGAAGCTCAAGGAAACCCTCGAGATCCTCTCGAAGGAGGACCCGACCTTCTCGACTCGGGAGAACGAGGAGACGGGTCAGATCATCATCTCCGGCATGGGCGAGCTCCACCTCGACGTGCTCGTAACGCGGATCATCCGCGACTTCAAGATCGCGGCGAAGCAGGGCAATCCGCAGGTGACGTACCGCGAATCGATCACGAAGAACGCGTCGCGCACCGAGCGCTTCCGCAAGATCGTGGGGGGGAAGGAGGTCGCGGCCGGCCTCGCCATCGAGGTCGAGCCCCTCGCGCGGGGGACGGGCAACCGCTACTCGAAGCGGCTCCGCGCCCCCCAGGTGCCCGAGGAGGTGCTCGATGCCGTCGAGCGGGGCTTCACCTCGGCCTTCGGCTCGGGCATCCAGTACGGCTACCCCGCGGTCGACGTCGGCGTCAGCCTGGTCGGCATCGAGTACGATGAGCTCACCGCCTCGAACTTCGCCTACGAGGCCTGCGCCAACATGGCCTTCGACTCGGCCTGCCGCGCCGCGGGCCCGGTGATGCTCGAGCCCGTGATGAAGGTCGACATCACCTGCCCGAAGGATTTCCTCGGCGAGGCGATGAGTCTCGTCTCGCAGCGCGGCGGCCTCATCCACGGCAGCGAGAGCAGGGCCGCCGCAGAGGTGATCCACGCCGAGGCGCCCCTGGTCGCGATGTTCGGCTTCACCACGAGTCTGCGCTCGGTGAGCCAGGGCCGGGCGAGCTTCTCGATGGAGTTCAGCCACTTCGAGCAGAAGCGCTGATAGCCGGACGGAGCTTCCTTGACGGCGCCTCCCCCGGCGTCCATTATTGCGGCATGAAGCCGCCAGTCCGCCTGAGGGCCCTCGCCGCCTCCGTCCTTGCCTGGACCTGCGCCGCCGCGATCGGATCGGCGGCCCAGGACGCCGGCGCGACGCCCGCCCCGGCCCCGGCGGGCCCGACCATCGCGGTCCTGGACTTCACGAACAGCTCCGGCCAGAGCGACTACGACTGGCTCAAGGTCGGCCTCGCCGACATGCTCGCTACGGACCTGGCCGCCTCGGGCAAGCTCAGGCTCGTCGAGCGCCGCGACCTCGACAAGGTCCTCGGCGAGCAGGAGCTCGGCCAGTCGGGCGCGGTCGACGAGTCGACGGCCCCGCGCGTCGGCAAGCTCGCGGGAGCGTCGCGCATCGCCTACGGCAGCTTCCTCGCGAACTCGGGTACCCTGCGGATCGACGCGAAGGTGGTCGACAGCGAGACGGGCGCCTTCGTGGCCGCCGGGAGCGCCCAGGGCGAGGCTTCCCTCGCCCTCTCCCTGGAAGCCGAGCTCGCGGGCAAGCTGATGGCCGCCCTCGGGGTCGACAGGCCCGCCGGCGCCGGGACGAGCTCGATCGAGGCCGCGAAGGCATACTACTCGGGACTCATCCTCTTCGACTCCGGGAAGTACGAAGATGCCGTAGCCCTCTTCAAGGAGGCCACCATGCGCGATCCGCTCTACGCGAAGCCTCGCTCGGGGATCGAGGAATCCTACAAGTTCCTCAAGGATTTCGATCGCCAGCGCAGGACGCGCGAGATCAACGCGGTCATCGCCGACATCGAGGCGCTCAAGCGCCGCCTCGCGGCCCCGGTCTTCATGACCTTCGCGGCCGCGCTGACGAATCCCGGAGCCTTCGGATTCGCCGACGCGCAGTCGGTGACCGCCGCCTACCGTGCGCACCCCGCCGTATGGAACGGGGATACTCCGGTCCAGGCGATGTGGAACCTTCAGCGCCTCTACATGGACCTCGGCGCGAAGGGGATGGAGCAGTCCGGCGACGCGAACCTGAAGGCGCGCTGCGAGGACGAGATCGCCGCGATCGCTCGGGTCGCGGAGGAGCGATATCCGGAGGACCCCTTCCTCCCCGAGGTCCTCTATATGGAGCTCCTCGACATGCGCGAAAAGTCCGACTGGGAGGCCCTCAAGACCGCCTGCGAGCGCATCATGACGCAGTGGCCCGATTATCGGATGATGTGGTCGGTCGAGGACATGTACAAGAAGGCCCTCGACGGCCTGGGACCGGGCCCGGCGCCGAAGGGGGGGAGCGAATGACCCGCGACGCGGGGGAGCGGGCGCGAAAGGGCGCTCACTACGCCTTCGGAACGCTGTTCGCCTTCATGCTCCTGCACCAGTCCGACCGCCTCCTCATCGGTCCCTTGACGCAGAAGGTCATCGATACCTTCAAGATCAGCTACACGCAGATGGGCATGGTGGACACCGTCGCCCTCGTGGTCGGCGCCCTCTGCTATCCGCTCTGGGGATGGCTCCTCGACCGCTTCGCCCGCCCGAGGCTCCTCGCCCTGGCCTCCCTGATCTGGGGCGCGACGACCTGGCTCAACGCCATCGCGCCGACCTATCCCGCCTTCCTCTTCACGCGGGCGAGCACGGGGATCGCGGCCTCGAGCTATCCCGGGATATACAGCCTCCTCTCGGACTACTACCCGCCCAAGAAGCGAGGCGGAGTCTACGGCGCCATCCAGATCGCCCAGCCCTTCGGGTACATCATCGCCCTCGTGATCGCGGGCTTCGTCGGATCCGCCTGGGGCTGGCGATCGGCCTTCTTCCTCACCGGCAGCCTCGGCGTCGTCATGTCGCTCTTCATCTTCTTCGGAGTCAAGGACGTCTCGCGCGGAGCCTCGGAACCCGAGCTCGCGGAGGTAAAGGACCTCGACAAATTCAAATTCAGCTGGAAGACGGTCGGGGGCCTCTTCAGGCGAAAGAGCCTCGTCCTCCTCCTGATCCAGGGCTTCTTCGGAGTCTTCCCTTGGAACGTGATCACCTATTTCTTCTTTACGTATCTCGCGAAGGAACGCGGCTACTCGGACGCCGAGACCAACCTGACGATGGGCGTCGTCATCGTAATCCTCGCGGCCGGCTATCCGCTCGGAGGGATCCTCGGCGACCGCCTGTTCAAGCGGACCCCGAGCGGCCGCGCCATCGTCGGGGCCGCGGGAGTGGGCATGGGAGGGATCCTCATGTGGATCACGCTGCACCTCCCCGCCGGGGGGCACCTCGCCTTCGGGATCATGCTGGGCGCCACCGCCCTCTTCATCCCCCTGGCCTCGCCCAATGTCCTCTCCTCATTCTACGACGTCACCGAGCCCGAGATCCGCGCCACGACGAACTCGATCCAGAGCTTCATCGAGAACGTCGGCTCGGCCCTCGCCCCCCTCCTCGCGGGCTTCATCGCCGACCGAAGCTCCCTGGGCAACTCGATATTGCTCATCTGCACGATCGCCTGGGCGATCTGCTTCGCCTTCTTCGTCTTCGTCGGCAGGCTCATACCCCGCGACATCGCCGCTCTCAAGGCCAAGCTCGGGGAGCGCGCGCGGGCCGCGGTCGAAGCGCCGTCCCGACCGTAAGGACCTGGATATCGCAGACATTGGTATTCGTCGGGCCCGTGACGATGAGGGAATCCGCGGCGCGCAGCGCGTCGTAGGACGCATTGTCCGCCAGCGCGGCCTCGATGTCGAAGGAGGCCGCATCGCACGACGATTGCGTCGCGGCGTCCGCGATTCCGCCGGCCGCGTCGGTGGGGCCGTCGCCGCCGTCGGTGGCCGCCGACAAGAAGGCGATGGCCGAGAGATCGAGGCCGGAGCGGTTCGCCGCGTCCAGGAAGGCGAGAGCCATCTCCTGGTTGCGGCCGCCCTTTCCGCCGCCGCGGAGCGTAACGGTGCTCTCGCCCCCCGCGATCACGCAGGCCGGAGCGGCGAGAGGGAGGGCGCCGGCCCTTATATCGGAGGCTAGGGCGGCGAAGACCCGAGCGAGCTCCCGCGCCTCCCCCTCGAGCCTGCTCGTGAGGAGGAGGGTCGCGTAGCCGAGGGTCTCGGCCCTCTCCTTCGCCGCGACGAGCGACAGTCGATTGCCGCCGATTATGAAGTTGCCGCAGCGCGCGAAGACCCGATCCTCCGGCTTCGGCGTCTCCGGTAGGTCGCCGGCTGCGCCTTCGTCGATTGTCGCCCGGAGGTTCGCGGAAAGCCTGCCGTAGACCCCGTAGCGCTTGAGGGCGGCAAGGGCTTCGCCCCAGGTGCTCGAATCGGGAACCGTGGGGCCGGAGGCGATGGCCGACAGCTCGTCTCCCACGACATCGGAGAGGATCAGGTTGAGGGAGGTCGCCGGGTAGAGGGCCGCGGCCAGCCTCCCCCCCTTCACGAGGGAGACGTGCTTCCGTACGCGATTCACGGCGCCGATGGGCGCGCCCGAGGCCAGGAGGAGAGAGGTGAGCTCGCGCTCGTCGTCGAGGTCGAGCCCGAAGCCGGGCGCGCAGAGGAGGGCCGAGCCGCCCCCCGATATGCAGTTGACCACGAGGGTATCCTCCTCGGCCTCCTCGGCCAACTGCATCAGGCGCCTCGCGGCCTCGAGGCTCCGCGCGCCGGGCAAGGGGTGGTCGGCCTCGAATACGAGGGCCCTGGCCAGACTCTCGCCGCATCCGGACTTCGTCACGACGAGACCCGAGCTTATGCGCTCCCCGAGGAGCCGCTCGACGCCGAGGGCCATGCGGGCGCTCGCTTTGCCGAAGCCCGAAAGGATGATCCTGCGATAGGACCGGAGATGGTAGCTCCTCTCGACCGACTCCGTCCGGAAGAGGAGGGTTTCGCCTTCCAAAGAGAGGCTGCGCTCGACCATGCGGAGGGGATCGGCCCGGTCGAGGCCCGCCTTGAAGATCGAGACGATATCGGCCCGAGGCCCTCCTTCGTAGACCTCGTTCCAGCGCTCAAGCATCCCGGGCGCTCGTCGGATCGCCCCGGAGAAAGTCTTCCCATTCGGACATCGCCCCGCCGACTTCGCGCCTCGCGGCGGCGAGCCTTCTCGCGTCGGACGGAGCGAGCGCCGCCTCGCGCGAGGCCGCTTGGAGCCTCTCCTGGATTCCGTCGCGCCGGGCGAGGAAGGCGAGATCGCCCGAGCGGGAGGCTCCGCCCGATCGCTCGGCGAGGCTGCGACCGGATTCCCAATACGCCGTCGATGCGGGCGCTCCTTCCGCGTAGTCGTAGTCCGTCCAGAGCGGGAGGAATTCGCCGCCTGCGAGGAGGATGGGCGCGTAGACGGAGAGGCAGGGGTAGGATCTTCCCGAGAACCAGACGACTCCCGAAGCGGGACCGCCCGAGGGCAGGCTCTCGGAGACCATGCTGGCGGTCGTCGAGCTCCTCACCGGGAAGCCGGCCTCGTGGATGCAGGGAGCGGCCATTCCGGCGCGGCCCGGAGAGGCGCCCCCGTGGGAACGCAGGGCGGAGAGGATGGTTTCCAGCGAGACATCGGGCAGCGCGGAACGGAGAATCCCCGCCGTGAGCGCTCGGCGGGAGTCGCCCTTCGTGAAGCCGAGGTAGAGGCGGTCCTGGACCCGTTTTCGCCAGGAGCCGATCTTCTCCGCGCGGGTCTTTTCGTCGAGGCCTTGGTAGTCGTTTTCGATCGAGTAGGCGTTCGAGATGGTCGCGATGGAATCGATCGCCTTCCAGGCCCACCTCCTTCCGGCAGTCTCGACGACGAAGGCGCCGTCGGCTCCCGCGACGATGTAGGAGTTGGAGTAGACGAGACTTCCCTTGTAGGCCCCGTTCCCGCCCTGGTCCTCACTCTCGACGATGGCGCAGACGAGGTCGCGCGCCTGGGCCGCACCGTCGGCATGCGCGAGGGCCGCCCGGAGGATGGCCATGCCGAGAAGCCCGTCCCGACTCGCCCTGAACCGGGAGAAGACCGCCTCGTTGCCGATGGCGACGCCCTTCTCGTTCACCCCCATCTCTCCCCCTTCCATCCAGACGGGTCGGGAGAGGACAAAGGAATGGCCGCGATCGGCCGCGGCGAAGGTCTTGCCCGGGAGAGGCAGCGCTGTCGACGGGGGACGGCGCGGGACGATGCAGAGAGCCTGCGGCTCGGCGGGGTTGCGGTCGGAATTCTTCGCGAACCAGGCGCTGCCGCCGGCCGCGACATATATCGTGTCGCACATCGGAGCCTCCTCGGATCCGAACCGACTCTTGCCCGCGAGAGGTCGGAAGGCAAGGTCATCGGCGCCCGAGCTAACGAGAATCTCACCTCGAGTTCACGCGATCCTCACCGAACGGCTCTAGCCTTTAATAAGGAGGAGAACCATGGCAAAGTGGTACCATCGCGCGAGCTGGAGCTTGCTGAAGGGACTATACTCTCCCTCTCTCCTTAAAAGGAATAACGTCGAGGCGAGCGGCGTCGAGCTGCTGCCCGATCCGCCTTTCGTCCTCATGGCCGACCATGCCAACGCCCTCGACCCCTACGTGCTCGGCTCCTTCTCCAGGAGCCCCATCCGCTATATGGCGAACATCGAGGGAGTCCATCCCTTCAAGGCCGCATTCGCCGAACTCGTCGGGGCCTACGGGCGGCGCAAGGGCGCGAGCGACATGGCCGCTCTGCGCACGACTTTCGATCTCTCCCGTTCGGGCGAGGCGATAGGCCTCTTCCCCGAGGGCGACCGCAGTTGGGACGGAAGCTCCTCCGCGATCAGGCCCGGAGCGGGCAAGCTCGCGAAGCGACTCGGCGTGCCCCTTGTCCTCGCGAGACAGAAAGGCAACTATCTGGCCCGTCCGCGCTGGGCCTCGCGCTCCAGGAGCGGGGTCTGGAGCGTCGAGTTCCTCGCCTTCGGAGCGGACGAGCTCGGCCGGATGCCCGACGCCCTCGTCGAGACGATCATCGCGGCCGCCGTCTCCAAGAACGAGATCAAGGACGCCGTGCGCGAGGGGAGGCATTTCGAATGCGACCGAAGCGCCGAGGGGATCGGCCGCCTCCTCTGGCGCTGCCCGGTCTGCGGCAAGGCGGATTCGATAGGCGGCCGAGGGAATCGCATCGGCTGCGCCCGCTGCGGCTCCCGCTGGGAAGTCGACGCGAATTGCAGAGTGAGGCCGCTCAACGCGCCGCCGTCGATCCATGCGGCCGAGATAGCCGACCTGAAGGACTGGCACGACTGGCAAGTGTCGACCTTGCCGGAGCTGTCGGGGGAAGGGGAGCGCGGCTCCTCCCGGCTGCGCTCCGAAGGCGTCGTCCTCTCGCGGCGCGAAGGCCCCCTCGCCCGCCGTATAGGCAGGGGCCTACTCTACCTGAAGGGGACGGGCCGCGAGGCCGAGCTCGTGTTCGAGGGCGATTCGTCGCGCGCCGTCTTCGAGGCATCGGCCGTGCGCGGCTTCGTCGACAATTTCAACGCCTTCTCCGAGTTCGATCATCGCGGCCAGAGGTGGCGCCTCGAGTTCGGCGGAGGCAACGCGGCCAAATGGGCCTTCGCCTTGGCGCTCTCGCGCGGTCCGGGGAAGGCGGCATGAGCGCCGGCCTTTCGGAGATCGTGCAGACGATCTTCCCGGACATAGTCCGCCGCGCCCGGCCCGAGACGGCGCGCGATCTCATGGTCGCCGCGGGCTCGGTATATTTCGCCCTCAACTTCCGCGAGAGGAAGAGGATCGAGGCCAGCGTGAGCGATCTCTTAGGAAGGGGCGAGCGCGCGGAGGCGGCCAAGAGGAAGGTCTTCGGCCACATCCTCGAGCACTACTTCGAGAAACTCCTGGTCGCGAACCGATCGCGGAGCTTCCTCGACGCCTTCATCCGCAAGAGAGTGGCGGCGCGGGGGGTCGAATGCCTCGATCGCGCCCTCGCGCGGGGCAAGGGCGCGATCGCGGTCACCGCCCATTGGGGCGCCGTCGAGCTCATTCCCCCCTTCCTCGTGGAACGCGGCTATCCCGTGTCGGTCGTGCTCGAGACGAGGACGCCCAGGCTCCGCGAGGCCCTGGAGCGCCTGGTCGTCGGGAGGGACGTGGATCTCATCATCGCCTCCCGCGGGGACAAGGTCCTCGAGCGGATCTTCGGCTCGCTCCAGAAAGGGCGCGTGCTCGTGACTCAGGTCGACGAGGTGGACGCATGGAGAAAGCGCAGATCGAGGACGATCAGGCTCTTCGGCAAGTCCCTTTTCTTCGACCACAGTCTGGACTTCATCGCCAAGCGATCGGGGGCCGCTTCCGTCGGCATTTTCTGCAAGCGTTCCGAAGGTCTTCGCTACTCCCTCGATTGCGAGGAGATCGCGATGGACCCGGCGGCCGTGGACGTGGCGGTGAAGGCCATGAGGCTCTGGGAGCGCCGCACCATCGAGGAGCCCGAGCAGTGGTACCAATGGAAGAAGTGGATGGACATGAAGGCCGAAGCCTAAAGGAACGGCTCCGATAGAAAGGCCCCGGAAGGCGCACAGCGCCTTCCGGGGCCTTATTTTCGGCTCGAAAGACTAGAACTTGTAGCTGTAGGAGAAGGCGAGGCGGAGATCGGAGAAGGGGACGCTGGTATCATTCGGATTGGAGGCGATCCCAGTAATGGCGCCAGTGCCAGCGCTACCGACCATGTCGATTTTGGTGAAGCGCCAACCGGCGTCGAGGGCGAAGCTACCGACTTTAGGCACGGAGATACTGTAGTTCAAGCCGGGCTGGATATAGGTGTCGTGGAAGGGCTGGTTCGGCAAAGCAGTGGTATTGTATTTCGGGTTGGTGGTGGTCATCGAGATGCGAGCCTGGGTATAGATCTTGAGGCCGGGGACGAGCTTGAGGAAGCCTAGGTCGTAGGTCAGCTTGGGCTCGAGGTACGTGTCGTAGTATGCGTTGTTGTCGTTGTAGGCGTTATAGTAGTCATACTGCACATCGAGCTGGATACCGTAAGCAGCACCTGAGACCTTGGGCAGGAGGTCGGTCAGCCAGGGAGTGGGGGCCACTGCATACAGCACGCCGGCGCCAGCCGAAACCCAAGTGGTCTTGTCGAAGCTGTACTTGTAGAAGGCTTTCAGATTGATCGTGGGAATGAAGCTGTCGCTGCCGTCGAGGGGATAGTTCTTCGAGGTCGTAGAGGGCCCGACAGGCAGGTAGCCGGATTCCTTGTAGGCATACTTCATTTCGTTATAGCCGCTCAAATCAGCCGGGTTGTAGTAATACAGCGGGGCCGAAAGAGTCACGTCGGCGCCGTAGCCGAGATACTCGACCAAGGGGGTGATGAGACCAGTATTCTGGGCCTCGGTGCCTTTACTAGCAATGTTACCGGTATAGAAGCCGTACCATCCGTCGTCGCCCAGGGAGAATTTCAAGGTATTGTCGCTGTTCACGGGGAGAGTATAGGTATACTTCCCGTTCCAGTTGGCCGAAGGTGAGTACTTGTCGCTCTGACCATAGCTCGCTGGCTCCCAATTGTTGGCGCTGGTGAGGTCCGTGCCGTAGTAGCCGACGCCCAGATCGATCTGGTTCCGGGGCGCGGGCGCGGCCGTCTGAGCGAAGGTCAAGCCCGCGGCCGCGACCAAAATCAGTACTACAATGGCCTTTTTCATGCTGTCTCCTTTTTTCTGGGTTGCCACAGAAAGCCTGGTTCGCGCGAGGGCGCGAGGAAAAGAAAACTCCATGTGATCCTCCTACTCCGATTTGATAGCGATATAGTTCGATCGTAGAATGGCAGTCGAGGATTAAGGTTCTATTCGCGTATCGTGAGATTTTCCTTCAGATTTGCTAAAATACTGTTAGACAGACGGTTTAGCCGAGAGCCGTCCGCATCAATCCTTGATCCGATAGCCGACTCCCCGCACGGTCTCGATCTCGTCCCCGCTCTCGCCGAGCTTGCGCCGGAGGGAGAGGATCTGGACGTCGACCGCGCGATCGGTCACGGGATAGTCCCTGCCCTTGACGGCGTCGATGATCTGGCCGCGGGAGAATACCCAGCCGGGATTGCGGAGGAAGAACTCGAGGATCGCGAATTCGGTGGCCGAGAGATCGACCTTCCGGTCCTTGACGCGGACCTCGTGCCTGGCCGAGTCGAGCTTGATGTCGCCCCTTGCGAGGAGGATCTCGGCTCGGAAGGGATGGCTCGGCAAGTCCACGGTCCTGCGCAGGGCGGCCCTGATCCGCGCGACGAGGACCTTCGGGCTGTAGGGCTTGACGACGTAGTCCTCCGCCCCGAGCTCGAGTCCCGTCACGATGTCGGTCTCCTCGCCCTTCGCCGTCGTCATGATTATCGGCAGTCTCTTGCGGGCCTGGTCGGACTTGACGATCCGCAGGACTTCGAGGCCGTCCATCCCCGGGAGCATGATGTCCAGCACGATGCAGTCCGGATTGGCCGAAGGCAGGGCGGCCAGTCCTTCCTCCCCGTCGGCCGCGATGATGACGCTCCAGCCCTCCTTCGCCAGACTGAACGAGAGGAGTTCCCTGATGTCGGGATCGTCCTCGATTACGAGTATCGTCGCCTTCGCCATGGTCCCGCGCGCTAGTCGTTGAGCTCCACGTGGCGGCCCTCGACCAGGAAGACGACCGCCTCGCAGATATTCGTCATGTGGTCCGCGAGCCGTTCGAGGTAGCCCGAGGAAGCCAGGAGGCGCGAGGCGCGCTCGACCTGCTCCGGCCGCTCGCGCATGAGCTCGAGGATCTCGCTGACGGTCCGCTTGTGCTCCGAATCGATCTCGTCGTCCTCGGCGGCCACCCGCCGCGCCGCCTCGACGTCCTGGTTAAGGTAGGCGTCGACGGCTCCCCTGATCATCCCGTACTCGATCTCCGCCATCCTGCAGAGCCTGTCGATCTGACGGAACGGCGGCTCTCCCGAGAGCCTGATGGCCGCCTTGGCGAGGTGGACCGCGTGGTCGCCCGCGCGCTCCAGGTTGTCGGTCACCTTGAACACCGTCACGAGCTCCCGAAGGTCGCGGGCGACGGGCTGCTGAGTGGCGATGAGCACCGCCGCCTGGTCCTCTATCTTGAGCTGCAAGGCGTTGATCAGCTCGTCGTAGGCCTTGACCTCCTGGGCGAGCTCCACGTTCTGGCCCTTGAGCGCCTCGATCGCCTTGCGGAGGCTCTCCTCCACCCTCGTGCCCATGGCGAGCACGTCGTGGTTGAGCCTGGAAAGCTCCTCGATGAAATGAATGCGCGTCTGCATGTCGTCCTCCGCCGTCGCCTTCCGTCCGTCTCAGCCGAAGCGGCCGGAGATGTAGTTCTCCGTGCGCTGGTCCTTCGGGTTGAAGAATATCTCCTTGGTAGCCGCGAACTCGACGAGCTCGCCGTGCAGGAAGAAGCCCGTGCAATCCGACACGCGCCCGGCCTGCTGCATGTTGTGGGTAACGATGACGATGGTGTAGCGCATTTTGAGATCGTCGAGCAGGGACTCTATCTTGGCGGTCGAGATGGGGTCCAGGGCGCTGGTAGGCTCGTCCATGAGGAGGACGTCGGGCTCCACCGCGAGGACACGGGCTATGCACAACCGCTGCTGCTGGCCGCCGGAGAGACCCAGCGCGGATTTATGGAGCCTGTCCTTGACCTCGTCCAGGAGGGCCGCGTTGGCCAGGCTCCTCTCCACGAGCTCGTCGAGCGCGCGCCTCTCTGCGGAGGTGCGGGCGTGGAAGCCGTGGACGCGAGGGCCGTAGGCGACGTTGTCGTAGACGCTCATCGGGAAGGGATTCGGCTTCTGGAATACCATCCCGATCCTCTTCCGCAGCTCTATGACGTCGGCCGTCCCGAAGATGTCCTTGCCGTCGTAGAGGACCTCGCCTTCGATCCGCACTCCGTCTATGAGATCGTTCATCCGGTCCAGCACGCGCAGGAACGTGGATTTCCCGCAGCCCGACGGGCCGATGAGGGCGGTGATCGAATTGGCCTCCACTTTCATGGAGACCTTGTTCAGCGCCTTCGTCTGGCCGTACCAGAGGTCGAGGCCGTTCACCTCGAATTTGGCGTCCGGCGATTTCGCTTGCGAAGCCTTGGCCGATTCCATGGACCTTTCCTCCCTGCCCTTCACCTGGCGCCCGAGCCCATCCGGCCCACGAGGCGTCTCGCCGAGAAGTTGAAGACGAGGACGATGACTATCAGCACCGTCGCCGTCGAGAATGCCCTGTCGAACGATATACCCTCGGCGAAGACGAGATACACGTGCGAAGAGAGCACGCGCGCCGAGGAAAAGAGGCCCTTGGCGAGCTTGTAGTCCGAGCCCATCGTGAAAAGGAGGGCGGCGGTTTCCCCGACGGCCCTGCCGATCCCGAGGATGAGGCCCGTCAGGATGCCCGGCGCCGCGGCCGGGATGGTCACCCTCCAGATAGTCTGAAGCTTGGTCGCTCCCAAGGCGAGCGAGCCCTCCCGCAAGGATCGGGACACCGATTTCAAGGCTTCCTCGGAAGTTCGCACGATCGTCGGAAGGATCATCAGCGTCAGGGTAAGGCAGCCCGACAGTAGGCCGAAGCCGAAATGCAGGATGTTGACGAAGAAGAGGAAGCCGAATAGGCCGAAGATTATGGAGGGGATGCCGGCGAGGGTCTCGGTGCCGAGGCGCAGGAGCCTGACCAAGGGCCCCTGCCTCGCGTACTCGACGAGGTAGACCGCCGCTGCGACGCCTATCGGGGCGGCGATCGCGATCGTGAGCAAGAGCATGAAGAGGGTGTTGAGGATTATGGTCGAGATCCCGCCCACCTTGCCCGAGAGCCTCGGCGCCTCGACGAGGTAGCGCAGAGTGAGGTTCCAGCCGCTCTCGACGCCCTTCCTCGTGAGCGTCGAGATGCCGGCGGCCTGCGCCTCGGCGGCGAAGAGAAAGCCGACGGCGCCGCTGTCGCTCGAGATCCGGGACGCGTAATCGGCCGCGCCGGCGCCTCCGGCCGGAGGCGCTCCGGGGTCGCGGTAGCCGGCAGCCTCCACCACCGCGGCGAGAGTCGTTCCCGGTCGGGGAGGATACAGCTTTACGGCCAAGTCGGGTCCGCCCAGCTCCTTCCAATTGGCGACGGAGCCGCCCATGAGATTCGCGATCGCGGCGTCGTCAAGGTCCTCTATGGAATTGTTGTCGACGAGGGCGGTGACGTCCTCGTCGACGGCCAGGACTAGGCGGCGTATCGGGACGACCCGGATTCGGGAAAGATCGGCGCCGCCCGCGCCTAGAGCCTCGACGGGCACCACTGCCGCGGCGCCGGGCGTCGACCGGACGATGGCCAAGGCGGCGGCCGCATCGGGGACTCTCTTCACCAGGCCGCCCCACTGCGCTCCGGCCGCCGCGCGGCCCGCCTCCCCGAACAGGAGCCTCTCGGTCGCCGCCCCTTCGGGCTTCGCGGGGTCTATGGCGACGGGAAGGAGATCGAAATCGTCGGCGCTTATCTTCGACCAGTTGATGTAGCTGTCGGTATACATCCCGTAGAGGACGGGAAAATCGATCGAGTTGAGCTCTATCTCGTCGTTGACGATCAGGGCGAGCCCCTCCGGGGCGCGCTCGGCGTAGGGCAGAACGGTTCCCCGGACTTCGTTGGAATATCGGAAGCCCTTGTACAGGATGAAGCCCATGATGACGGCGAGGATCGCGATGGTCAGCAATGAGAGGCCCCGGACGACTCCGAAGGCTACCTTTTCCTGGGCGACGCTGCGATTACGCACCCTGGCCTCCCTCGACGCTCGAGATGGAGCGCTTTAGCGCGAGTTGGACCGTCAGGTTGAGCGCGAGAATGAACACGAAGAGCACGATCCCCGTCGTGAACAGGCTCGTGAGGTGGTCGCCCTTCGCGTAGCTCATGTCCGTGATGATGTTCATGGTCAGCGTGCGCACTTTTCCTGTCAGCCCGCTCGGCATGATCGGAGCGTTACCTCCGACCATGAGGACCGCCATCGTCTCGCCGAGCGCGCGCCCCATTCCCAACACCACCCCGGCGATGATGCCCGAGCGCCCGGCGGGGACGAGGACCCTCGCGATCGTCTGCCAATGCGTCGCCCCGAGGGCGAGGGAGCCTTCCTTGAGCTCGCGGGGCACGGCGCGCAGCGAGACTTCGGTGACGTTGATGATCGTCGGCAGGGTCATTATCGCGAGGACGATGGATGCCGAGAGGAGGCTGTATCCCGTGCCGCCGAACAGGGTCCGCGTCACGGTGGAGATGAAGACTATTCCGAAGAGGCCGTAGATTACGGAAGGGATGCCCGCCAGGATCTCGACGGCCGACCGAATGGCGCGCGAGGCCCTCCGTTCGGCCAGCTCCGCGAGGTAGATCCCGACGGAAAGGCCGACGGGCACGGCGAATACCAGGGAGAGACCGGTCACGTATATCGAGCCCAGGATGAACGAGAGGATGCCGTAATGGGGTACGGTCGCCGTCGGCTCCCAGTTCGTCGAGAAGAGGAAACTCAGGATCGAGGTCTTCGAGAAGAGCGGAAGTCCCCGTTGGAACAGGAAAATCGTGATAAATACTACGGTCAGAATGGAAAGCAGGGCGCAGGCCAAGAGAATGCCCTCGGCTCCCTTCTCGAATAGTTTCCGCCTCTTCACGGCCGGCTCCTTGACATGACAGGATTGCAAGAACGGAAGAGTCGGACAGCCACGGAGTCGCGGTCGCGGGACAGAGACCACGGAGGCGGATTCGAGGATTCGCCGCGAATCCCCGATCCCTCTCCCCTCCGCTCTCTCTCCTTCCTCCGCGCCTTCGCGGCGCCCGACAGCCAGCCTTACATCTTGGGGAGGGGAATGAAATCGGTGGACTTGACGATGGCCTGGCCCTTGTCGGAAAGGATGAAGTCGATGAAGGACTTCTCGACCGAGCCTTGCGCCGGATCGCCCTTCGTGAGGATGAAGAGCGAGCGCGCCAGGGGGTACTTCTTCGAGATTACGTTCGGGACGGTGTCCTTGACGCCGTTGACGAGAAGCCTGCGGCCGCCGGCCTTCTCGACCTGGTCCGCGAAAGCCATGCCGACGTAGCCTATGGAACCGGGAGTCGAGGCGACCTTGGCCGCGACCTCGCCGTTCTCCTTCGTCACGATCGCGTCCTTAGTATACGCGACTTTCTTCCCGAAGCTGGCCTGGCAGACGAGCTCCCAGAACGAAGCATAGGTGCCGGACGCCTCGTCGCGGTTCACGACGACGATCTTCATGTCCTGACCGCCGAGGTCCTTCCAGTTCGTGATGTCGCCATGGTAGACTTTGGCGAGGTTCGCGATGGTGACGTTGGAAAGCTTGACGTTCTTGTTGACGACGACCGACATTCCGTCGAGCGCGATGACTGTCGCTTTCGCGTCCTGTAGATCGCTGGCCGACCATTCGGCGGACGATCCCGAGAGGCTTATCTCGCCCGCGAGCAGGGCCTTGAGGCCGGCTCCGGAGCCGGTTGCCTCGTAGGAGATCTTTAGGCCGGGATTGTCCTTCTGAAACTGCTCGATCGCGGCGTAGGCGATCGGGGCGACGGTGGTCGATCCTCCGAACGTATAGGTTCCGGAGAGCTGGGCGAAGGCGCCGGTCGCGATCGCCGCCGCTAGCGCGATTGAAAATAACCTCTTCATTTCGTTCCTCCAAGGGATTTTATTCCGGCCCCTTGATCAGGCCGATTGATCGACAATAAGGGAAAAGCATAAGACTTCCATGATATAAATGTTAGAAAACCGTTAACCGCGGGCCCGGCGAAGCGTATTAGCGAAAAATTAATGGATGAGTTCACGGAAGCGGACCGATACTGTGCGCCGGTCGATGACGCGCCCGACGCTTAAGCCGATTCCTAACCTCTCCCTAACGATAGCTCGCGATTCCGGAGGCAAAGTATCGGGGTGAGATTCCCGAGGAGCATGAGAGCGATGACCGAGACATGGGAGACCGCGTTGGGATGCCTCTGCTTCGCCTTCCAGCCTATAGCCCTGTCCTCCAACGGACACGCGTACGGTTACGAGGCCCTGCTTCGGGGATGGAAGGAAGCGGGCTTCTTCAGCATCGGCTCGGTATTCGATTGCGCCTACATGGATAATGCTTTGCCCGAGCTGGACCAGCGCCTACGCGGCAAGGCCCTGGCCGATTTCGCCTCCTGGGCCCCCGCCGGGACAAAGCTCTTCTATAACCTGGACAATCGCATATTCCGGTCCGCCGATCACGCGATCGGCGATACGGCCGGAATCGCGGAAGGATTCGGCCTTTCCGCCACCCGCATCGTCCTGGAGATCTCCGAGCGGCACGAGCTCGAGGGGGATATCGGCTTCGAGCAGGTGATCTCTCTCTGCCGCGAAACGGGCTTCCGCATCGCGATCGACGATTTCGGCTCGGGCTACGCCGGCCTCAAGCTCCTCCACATGTCCGAGCCCGACATAGTGAAGATCGACCGCCATTTCGTGGCGGGCTCGGACGGAGAGCCTCGGAAGGCCGCCTTCCTGGAGAAGATCGTCGGCATGGCCCACTTGATGGGCGTGCCGGTCGTGGCCGAGGGCGTCGAGACCGAGGCCGAACTCGGCGTATGCGTCGAAGCCGGCTGCGACATGATCCAAGGCTTCCTCCTCGCGAAGCCGGCCCTCGGCCGGGACGGCTTCGTATCGTCCTTCCCCGTAGTCTCGGGCTCGAAGGCCGAGGCTCGTCGCGGCCGCTCCAAGGGCTCGCCCATCGCGCCCTCGAGCGTTCGGCTGGTCGATCCCGTCTACAGCTCGAAGGGCTTCCTGGAAGTCCTGGCCCGGTTCCGCAAGGAAGTCGACCTCGACATCCTACCGGTGGTCGACGCCTCATACGAGCCGGTCGGCGTATACCTGGAACGCGACTTCCGCCAATACGTCTACTCGCCTTTCGGCATAGCACTCCTGGAGCATCTCGAGTCCGGTACCGGCGCCTCTTCCTTCCTTCGAAAGGCGCCCATTGCCGCGTCGAGCACGGGCCTCGCTCGCGCGCTCGAGGTCTTCAGCGCCATGCCCGCCTCGGGCGGGGTGATCCTCACGAGGAATTCCCGCTACGCGGGGCTGCTGCCGGCGGCGGAGCTCTTGTCCCTCGTCGCGGAGCGGGAGCTCTCCGAAGCCCGCGACCAAAACCCCCTGACGCGGCTGCCGGGCAACTTGCGGGTCGCCGAGGTGATCGCCCAGCGCATGGCGGAGACTGCCGGCGGCCGCGCGTTTACGTACTTCGACTTCGACGACTTCAAGCCTTTCAACGATCGATATGGCTTCCGCCTGGGGGACCGGGTCATCCAACTCTTCGCGGACATACTCCGGTCCGTCTTCGCGCGAGCCAATTCCTTCGTCGGGCATCTGGGCGGCGACGATTTCTTCGCCTTCAGCTACGCCGGATCGATAGCGGATGCCCTCGCTCCCGTGACCGAGGCCTCGGAACGCTTTCGCCACGAGGCCGCCTCGTTCTACTCGCCCGAGGACAGGGAGCGAGGCTGGATAGTCGGGAGGGGCCGATCCGGGGAGGAGAGGAGGATGCCGCTGATCGGCGTCAGCGCCGCGGTAGTGCTCATGGCCGAAGGCGCCAGCATCGACGCGGAATCTCTCTCGGACGTATTCGCCTCGCTTAAAAAGGAAGCTAAGCTATCGGCGTCGCGCACCGCGCATCAGGTCCTCGAGAAGCAGGACGGCGAGAGCCCCGAGAAGGCCGTGCCCGCCAGGACGGTCGGCCCGGCTTTCGCCGTGTTCGCTCCGGCCCTTCGCTCCTCGACGCAATGAATGCCGACGTCGCTCATTTTTAATGCAATGCTAACTTAGGCCTAATCGGGGCTTCACGAGCCTCGGGCACCCTGATTGCGATGAAGGGCATCAAGACCACCAAGCTTGCGGCATCGATGGTCGATATCGCCGCGCGTAGCCCCTTCGAGACTCTCGGGGCCGAATCCCGCTACGTCATCGTCGCGGACCTGAGGATGGGCGACGGCGGGAGAAAGGACGAGCTCGCGATCGCGAAGAAGTCCCTGTTCGCGATTCTCGGCCGCTGGTATCTGCCGAGGGGCTATACGCTCGTGCTGAACGGCGACGTGGAGGACCTGCGCGGATTCTGGCTCAAGGATATCCTGGCCGCCTGGCCCGAGATGTACGCCCTCTTCGACGTCTTCGCCGAAAGGGGCCGCCTTCGCAAGATCCTGGGAGATCGGGACCTCGGGCTCCTGCGCCTCGCCTCCTATCCCTACGAGCTCTCGCACGGCCTCAGGCTCGACGGCGAGAGGAATTCCGTCCTCGTGCTGCACGGGCATCAGGCGACGCCTCCTTATTCGGGGCGGGATTACCTGTCGGATTACATCCAGCATTGGCTCGGCTCATCCAAGCGCTCGAAGCCGGGGATCCTGGACGAGACCGGGCGCGAGCGCTTCAAGGCCGAGCAGCGGCTCTACCGCGCGGCCTCGAGCCTCGGCATGGTGACGATCCAAGGCCATACGCGGCGTCCCCTCTTCGAATCCTTGACGAACCGGGACTCGGTCCGCGCCGAGGTCGAGCGCCTGCTGCGCGAGGGCGATCCCCTCGGCAGGGGAAGCACCGTCGACGCCTTGGTGGACGTCTACCGCAGAGAGTCGCGCAAGGGCGCGCCCGCCCGCCCCTACGCGCGTTCGGGGGCGGGCTACGACGAGCGCGCGATCGCTTCGCCCTGCCTGTTCTGCCCGGGCCGCGTCCTGGGCGCGCGAAGCCTTCGCGTCCTCGAGATCGAAGGCGACTCCCTGCGACTCGCGCGCTGGGCCCGCGCGGAGGGCAGGAAGGCGGGACGAAAAAGCGCCGAGCCCCTCGGCCCCGCATCGCCGGCCGTCGCGCCGCAGCGCCTCGAGGGCAGCCCCTATGCGCGCTTCGAGATACGCTCTTCCTCGATTCGCGGCCTGCTCGAGCGCGTCGACCTCCTCGCGTCGAGCGAGGGTAAAGAAGGAAGTGGAGGGAAGGGATGAATTTCTCCGATTTCCTCGGCAGCTTCCGCGAATTCCTCGATTCGAGCCCCCGCTTGGCCGTCGACGACGGATCGCGCTACGTGTTCATGAGCGATCTCCACATGGGCGACGGCGGCGAGAGCGACGATCTCCGGTCGAACCGCGAGCTCGCGACGGCAGTCCTCGCGCGGTGGTACCTGGATCGCGGATATACCCTCATCCTGGGCGGCGACATCGAAGACCTCCAGAAGTTCAAGCCCGCCGCGATCCGCGAGGCCTGGGCCGGGATATACGAGATATTCGACTCCTTCTCCGCGCGCGGCACCCTCTGGAAGCTCGTCGGCAACCACGACCTCGCCCTGCTTCGCGAGAAGGAGCATCCCTACCCCCTGCACCATGGGCTGAGGCTGGATCGGGGCGGGCGAACGCTGTTCTGCTTCCATGGCCATCAGGCCTCCCGGCTCTTCGCCAGGTACATGTACATCAGCGATTTCGTCGTGCGGTATCTCGCGAAGCCGCTCAAGTTCAAGAACCAGAGCGTATCCGGCGACTCGCGGCAGCGCTTCAAGGCCGAGCGACGAATATACCGCGCGTCGAAGAGTCTCGGAATCGTCTCGATCTGCGGCCATACTCACCGGCCTCTCTTCGAGTCGCTGTCCAAATACGACAGCCTGCGCTGGTCCATCGAGGAACTCCTGAGGGAGTATCCCTCAAGCTCGAGCGAACGCAAGGCGAGGATCGCGCAGCTGGTGGACCTTTACAGATCGGAGTGCGAGCGCCTGGGCAGAGCCGAGCTTCGATGGGGACTCTCGAAGAGTCTCTACGAGGAAAAGGCCCTCCTGATTCCCTGCGTCTTCAACTCGGGCTGCGCGACCGGAAGGCACGGCATAAGCGCCATCGAGGTCGAGGGGGGGCGCATCTCTCTCGTGCATTGGGCGAAGGAGGGCAGCGCACGGCCCTATCTCCTCGAGGAGGCTCTGCTGAAGGACGCCATCGAGGGGACGGGGTTCTCGCGCTACCTCCTCAAGCAGGCCGACCTGGACTACGTATTCGCGCGCATCGACCTCCTGGGAAAGGGCTGAGGGCGGCGATTGAACGCGCTATTCTCGATGCTTCCCGATTTTGTGACCCGGAATCCCCTGCCGTTCGCCTTTTCCTTCCTCCTCCTCTTCGGCTTCACGATCCCGATCTGCGAGGAGATCGCGGTAGCCCTCGTCGGCGCGACGATGAAGGCCACCGGCACGCATTTCCTCCTGGCCGTCGCGGTCGCCCTCGCCGCCCTCCTCATCCAGGACACGGGCTATTTCTTCCTGGCCCGCATTTTCGGCGCGAGGGTGATAAGGCATAGACTGCTGGCGCGGCTCCTCAAGCCTAAGAGCATCGGCGACGGCGAGCGCTACTTCCTGCGCAGGGGTCCCTTCATCGTATTCTCGTCGCGCTTCGTCGTTGGACTCAGATCGGCCGTCATCATGGGCGCGGGATTCCTCAGGATGCGCTGGTCCCGCTTCGTCCTATACGACTCGATCGCGGCCGCGATAATGACGCCCGCGTGGCTTTTCGTCGGCTTCGCGCTGGGCGCGCAATTCGACGGCAAGGTCGGCCAGCTGACGAAAATCTTCGGCTTCATCGGCCCCGTCGCCGTCCTCGCCGGAGCCTTCCTCATCTACCGAAGCGTCAAGGCGGACAAGGCCAAGGCGGACGCCGAGCCGTCGCCTTAATCGGAGCCGCGGGCGAACCATCGGACGACGCCCACCTTGTTCCGCGCCCCGTTGAATATCATTCCGCCGTTCCAGTACTCGAGGGCGGCGATGAGACTGTTGCCGCCGTCTTCGTCGTCGCTCGACGGTCCTCGGTAGCTGGCGAGGGCGAGAAAGCTGTCGAAGTCTTCCTCGAATAGGGCCGTTTGCCTCTTGCGGAAGAACTCGTTCCAATCGTCCAGCTCGGCGAAGCCCCCGCCCTCGTCCTCTACGATGAAGCGTGCCCTCTTGCGCAGGTCGTACCAGACCCTCAGGCGCTTCGAGGGGTCGTTGCGGTTGCCGTGCTTGATCCCGTTCTTGATGATCTCCGAGAGCTGCTGCTCGAGGAGGTTCCCTTCCTTGAAGGCGGAGGGGCATTCGGACAGGACGAGGGCGGTATATTCCCGTATCCTCGAGAAATCGCTGCGAAATTCGGCATAACGCATCCCTTGCGCGTCGAAAAGCTCGTTTCGCTCGTCCACGATAAGTTTCCGGATTATGAGACGCTTCATGTCCTCGGATCCTCCCTCATCAGGGTGAGGATATTGGACATCTTGAGCACCTTCCTCGGCGAGCCCTCGATTCCGCTGAAGCGAAGCTCGCAGCCGCGCTTCTTCGCCTCCTGAAGTATCCTGATGATCGCGCCGACTCCGGTGCTGTCGAGATATTCCACGCCTGAAAGGTCGAAGCGTAGACGTCGCGAGCCTTCCGCGATGCGCGACAGCATGGCCTTGGCGAAGGCCGGCGCCGAATACAGGTCGCAGTCGCCTTTGAGAGCCACGTTCTCGAAACCGCCCGCGTCGCGGGCGTGAACCACCCATTCCATGAGGCCGATGTAGCCGAATCGCCCCGCCGATGACAAGCGCCGGGCGGAATAAAAGCCGATAACTCACGAGGAACAAACGGCGTTTTAACGCGCGAGGCGGACAATGCCCCCAATGAACGTAGGAAACGATAGTGCCCGCGATACTGCGGCGCGCGATGCCTCGGAACGGAACGCGCCTCCCTCTATACTCGGGAAATCGGAAACCGTCCGAATGTACAGCTCCTCGGCCCTCCACGCGGCGAGGTATTTCCATTTCGTGCGAGCGGATTCCAATCTCCTGAGCGCGGCCGACGAGCTCCAGGGCGAGCCCGAGCTTCCGGCGGTGGCCGTGACAGGCGGCGCCGGCCAAGTCCTCGGCATCTTGAGGAGGGAAACGCTCTTCGCGCTGCTCGGCAAGCCCTTCGGACGGGAAGTCCTCAGGAGGAGCCTCGTCGCCGAGCTCGTCGAGGAAGTCCCCGTCTTCGACGCGCACGCCGACCTGTTCGCGGTAGCCGAGCAGATGCTGCCGGGGGCGGGCGCCGTCCCGCAAGGCGGCAGCGACTTCTGCATCCTGCTCGGCGAGGGCGGGGCCTTCCTCGCCCTCCTGGCCTCCCAGGATCTGGCGAATTACCTTTCCCGGATGACGCAGGACGATATAGAGCTCGCGGGTCGGCTCCAGGAGCGCCTCCTCGCGGGCGAGGGCCACGAGGACGGGGGTACGTGGGGCATCGAGGCCTGGTCGAGGCCGGCCAAGGGCGTCGGCGGCGACTTCTATTTCACCAAGCGCCTGGACGACGGGCGGCTGTTCCTCTCGCTGTGCGACGTTTCGGGCAAGGGAGTGGCGGCTTCGCTCATCGTGTCGATGGTCTGGGGCATGCTGCGGATGTTCGACTTCCGGCGGGGCCTGCGAGAGCTCGTCCTCGGCCTCAACGAATCCATCGTCGCTACCTTCCACCTGGAGAAATACCTGACGGGGGTCTTCCTTCTCTACGATCCGGAGAATCGCCGCCTCCTGTGCGCGGACATGGGCCACTCGCACCTCGTCATATTCCGCCGGGGCGCTCCTCGCTCGCTCAAGGGGCCGCGAGGCAATCTGCCCATCGGCGTCGAGGCGGAGCTCGACCCCGCGATCTATCCTTATCGCCTGGAGCCGGGGGACGGCCTGCTGGTGTACAGCGACGGCCTCATCGAGCAGGAGGACTCGCGGGCGGCGGAGTTCGGGGAGCGAAGGCTGATCTCCGCCGCCGCTCAGGCGATCGCGCGCGGCTCGGGCCTCCGCGAGGCCCTTCCCGGCGCCCTCGACGCGCACCGCGGGGGTACCCCCCAGCAGGACGATATGAGCTTCCTCCTGCTGTCCATCTACTAGCGCCGCCGCCGCATCGTATAAAGAGAGGCGGATTCGTGGAACGATCGCGAAGGACGAGAATACTTGTCGAGGGCTCTCCCGAGCTCAGGCACAGGCTGGGTTCCCAGGTCGCCGCGCGGCGCTCCGTCGCGACGGTAGACGATCCGCGCGGGGCTCTCGTCATGATCAAGGCTCGAGAGACGGCCAAGAACGGTCTCTTCTATATAGGAGAGCTTCTAGTCACCGAGGCGAAAGTCCAGGTAGAGGGGCGAATAGGCATCGGGATTATCGCCGGGGACGAGCCCGAGGCGGCGCGCGAGCTGGCGATCATAGACGCCGCCTTCAATGCGGGCCTCGAGGAAGCGGCGGAATGGGAAGCGGCGCTCCTCGAGGAAGAGGCCAGGATCCTGCGGCGCGAAGGGATCGAGGCCGCGCGCATAGCCAGGACCAAGGTCGACTTCGAATCGATGGACCGAGGGTGATGGCATGAGGCTCGATGCGGTGCACGATCTCCAGAAGGTCTTCAGGAAGGTCCTGGCCGCCACCGCGGACCCCGGCTCGATCGCGGATCTCTCCGGCGAAGTCGAGCTTCTGGACCTGGATCTCCCCCTCAATAAAGGTATGCTCCTGGTCGCCCTCGCCCTCCTGGACGCCGAGACGACTTTCAACGTCGCCGCGGCCGACCCGGAGGCCCGCGAACGGACGATATCGCAGATGACCTACGCCAAGACCGCGGGACCGGCCGAGGCCGATTTCGTCTTCGCCTTCGGAACAAAGGGGGCGACGGAGGCGATCGCCTCCGCCAAGGCGGGCAGCCTCGTGGATCCCCATCTGGGCGCGACGGTCGTGCTGGAGGTCGAATCCCTCGAAGCGGGAGGTCCCCTGGTCCTGTCCGGCCCGGGCATCGAGTCGACGGCGCGCCTCCGGGTCGGTCTCGATCCCGGTTGGATCGCCGCGAGAGCCGCGAAGAACGTCGAGTTCCCTCTCGGCGTCGATCTGGTGCTCGTGGACAGGCGCTTTCGGCTGGCGGCGCTGCCGCGGACGACCCTCATCCGGGAGGACGCCTAAAGATGGGATACGTCGCGGTCAAGGGCGGCGCGGAGGCCATCGAGGCTTCGATCGAGCGCCTCAAGTACGAGCGGCTCCGGAAGGGACGGACGCTCGACGCGGGCGCTGTCGAGGCCGGGATGCGGGCGCTCGTGGATCAAGTCATGTCGGAGTCGAGCCTCTACGACGAGGCGATGGCGGCCCTTTCCATCAAGCAGGCCGAGGGGAGCCCCGAGGAAGCCGTCTTCCTCATGCGGGCCTTCCGCTCCACGCTGCCCCGCTCGCATTATTCCCTCGCGATCGACTCGCGGGCGATGCGGGTCGAGCGCCGCATCTCGGCGAGCTTCAAGGATATCCCGGGCGGCCAAATACTCGGAGCGTCCTGCGACTATACCCATAGGCTCATCGACTCGGGCCTTCTCGAGGAGACGGACGAGGAGTCGGCCCGCTGGCTGAGCGACTACCTCCGGCGGGATACGGGCGCAGTCGACCAGGTCGGCGCCGGCCCGGCGCCGATGTCGGCCATCGACTACGTGCGATCCCTGGGACTCCTGAAGGCCCGGCCCGCCGACGACGCCGAGCCCAAGGACGTGACGAAGCGCGCGATCGAGTTCCCGGCCTCGCGCTCCGAGCGCCTGCAGATCCTCGCTCGCGGACAGACCGGGGCGGTCACCGCCCTGGGCTACGCCGCCCTCCGGGGTTACGGCGCCACCCTCCACCCGACGGTAGGCGAGCTGCGCGTGGGCCGGGTCGCGGTCTACGCGCCGAATCCCTTCGCATCCGCGGGCGCGGGGTCCGACGGGGACGCGGCGAAGGACTCTTATTACGTCGGCGAGATCCGGATCACGGCCGTCGAGACCCTGGTGCCCGTCCCGATCCGCCGCGGCTTGGGCAGGACGGAGATAGAATTCGAACTGGGCTTCGGCCTGTCGTTCGGGCAGAACGAGACGAAGGCCATCGCGATGAGCCTCCTCGACCAATGCCTCGAGTCGGGAGACAAGCGCTCGGCCGTCCAGGACGAGGAGTTCGTGCTCCTCCACGTCGATTCGGTCGAGGCTACGGGATTCATATCCCACCTCAAGCTGCCGCACTACGTGACCTTTCAATCGAAGCTCGACAGCGTCCGCAGGGCAAGGGGAGCCGGATGAGCGTGAAGTCCTTGTACAACTTCGCCTTCTTCGACGAGGGATCCAAACGCGAAGTCCGCAGGGCCATCCTCAAGGCCGTCGCGATACCGGGTTACCAGGTCCCCTTCGCGTCCCGCGAGATGCCTATCGCCCGCGGCTGGGGAACGGGCGGCCTCCAGCTGACCCTGTCCCTCGTCGGCAGGGACGACGTGCTGAAGGTCATAGACCAGGGCGCCGACGAGTCGGTGAACGCCGTCAGCATCAAGCGGCTGGTGACCGGGACGACGGGCATCCGCGCGACGGACGACGCGCGGGAGGCCACGATCATACAGTCCCGTCACCGAATTCCAGAGCTTCCCCTCGCGCGAGGGCAGATCCTCGTCCTCCAGGTGCCGATGCCCGAGCCGCTCAGGTTCGTCGAGCCCAGCGAATACGCCACGAAGCGTCTGCACGCCGAGAAGGAATACTCGGGGGCCTATCTCGCCCTATTCGAGGAAATAATGAAATACGGCCGCGTCGCCACCGGCGCGGACCATCCCGTCGCGGTGAACGACCGCTATGTGATGGCGCCCAGCCCCATCCCGCGCTTCGACAATCCCAAGATGGACCGCTCGCGGGCCCTGATCCTCCTGGGCGCCGGTCGCGAGAAGAAGATATACGCCGTCCCCCCCTTCACGAAGGTCGCGTCGCTCGACTTCGAGGACCACCCTTTCGAAGTCGAATCGGTCGAGGGCAGGAAATGCCGCAAGTGCGGGGCCGAGGGCGCCTTCATGGACGAGATCGTCGACGACGCCTCCGGGGCCGCGGAGTATCAATGCAACGATACCAGCTTCTGCTCGGCGAGGGCCGGCGCCCGCGCGGGCGCAGTCGATGCCGCGAGGGCTCCATGACCGCCGATTTCGACGCGAAGGCGCTGAGCCTCGTCGGGCTCACGAAGTGGTTCGGGTCCCGCTGCCCGAGCTGCTCGTCGGGCGGGGACGGCGTCCTCGAGAAGAACTACTGCCCCGAATGCGGCACGGTATACGCTCTCAGGGACTTGTCGCTGACCCTCTACGAAGGAGAGGTCCTCGGCGTAGTCGGGGAGAGCGGGTCCGGCAAGTCCACCATCCTCAATTGCCTGTACTACGACATGGAGCCGAGCTCGGGAGCGGCCTACCTCTCTTCCTTCGAGGGTGGCGCCGTCGATATCTTCTCCGTTTCGGCCCAGGCCAGGAGGGCCATCCGCAATTCCCTCCTCGGGAAAGTCTACCAGAACCCGCTGCAGGGTCTGAAGATGCGATTCTCGTCCATCTCGAACGTGGCCGAGAAACTCATCGCCGCGGGGCAGCGGAATGTCGGAGCCATGGAGGCCAGGGCCGTCGGGCTCCTCGGCCACGTTAACATCCCTTCCGTCCGGATGAGGGAGGCGCCCGAATTCTTCTCCGGCGGGATGCAGCAGCGCGTCCAGATAGCGAAGGCCCTCTCCAACAATCCGCCCATACTCCTACTCGACGAAGTGACTACGGGGCTCGACCTGTCGGTGCAGGCCAAGGTCCTTGACCTGGTCAAGCGGATACAGCGGGAGCTCGGCATCAGCATGCTCCTCGTATCGCACGACCTGGGCGTCGTAAGGATGCTCGCCGACAGGACGGTCGTGATGCTCAACGGGGAAGTCGTAGAGGAGGGCCTCACCGACCAGATACTCGAGGATCCCCAGGAACCCTATACGCAAGAGCTCGTCCACTCGATGCTCTGACGGATGAAGGCGGCAATATGTTCGCGATAACGAACGGCGAAATCGTAGGCGAGGACGGGATCGCCACCGGCATGGACCTCATCGTGGAGGGCGACGCGATCGCCGACGTCGTGCCCCGAGGGAGAGCGCGCCTCCGAACCGACCAGATGGCCGACGCGCGCGGCCGATTCGTGATGCCGGGCTTCGTCGACGTCCACTCCGATTACATCGAGCGCATGGCCGCGCCGCGCCCGACGAGCCTCATGGACCTGACCTTGAGCCTCCGCGAGGCGGAGCGGGAGCTGGCGACTCACGGCATAACGACGATGTTCCATTCCCTCTCGCTCTTCGACCACCTGGTCTTCGACTCCAACCCGGTCCGGGATCCGGAGAACACCAAGCGCTTCATCGACATCATCGCGGCCTCGCACTCGTCGCGTCACCTCATCCGCCACAGGTTCCACGCGCGCTTCGAGATCGACAACCTCCGCAGGGTCGAGGAGATAAGCGGCTACATCAGGGACGGGAAGGTGCACCTCATCTCCTTCATGGACCACACGCCCGGGCAGGGACAGTACCGGGACCTCGAGATGTACCGCGGGACCGTCAAGGGATACCGCGATATCTCCGACGAGGAGATAGACGAGGCGATAGTCCGCCTGCAGGGGCGGGCGAAGCTCGAGGAGTCGACGATCCGGACCATAGCCGAGCTCGCCATATCCAACGGCATCGCGGTGGCCTCCCACGACGACGACACCGCGGAGAAGCTCGCCTACGTCCGCGGCTTCGGCGCGACGATCAGCGAATTCCCTATCACCCTCGAGGCGGCGAGGGAGGCGAGGAGACTCGGCATGGTAACCGTGATCGGCGCGCCCAACGTCCTCCTGGGCGGATCCCATTCCGGCAATCTTTCCGCGACGGAGGCGGTGATGGACGGCTCGGCCGACATCCTCTGCAGCGACTACTACCCGGCCGCAATCCTGCACGCCGTATTCCGCCTCGCCGAGGAAGAGGGCGTCGGGCTCGCTTCGGCGACTAGGCTCGCAACCCTGAATCCCGCCTCGGCGGTCAAGATGGGGGACGAGATCGGCTCTCTCACTCCGGGCAAGAAAGCCGATATAATCCTCGTGGAGAAGATCGACGGCGGCTTCCCCGCCGTCACGACGGTGTTCGTCGACGGCCGAGTGATCATGACGACGGACTATCGGCAGAGGAAGCCATGATAGAGAAGAGATTGACCGAGACTCCCTTCGTGCACGAGGGCTCCTCTTTGGAGAACGTCGAGCTCGGGGCCTATACCGAGGTCGGCGAGGGCGGGTACTACGAGAATGTCCAGCTAGGCGATTACTCCTATACCGGCCCGTACTGCTTCCTCCAGAACGCGATCGTCGGAAAATTCGCGAACATCGCCGCGGCCGTTCGGATAGGCCCGACCATGCATCCAATGGACCGCCCCACCCTCCATCACTTCACCTATCGGCGCCGCCTCTACGGCTTCGACGAAGCCGACGACGGGGAATTCTTCGCCCGGCGCGAATCCATGGTCGCCTGCATAGGGCACGACACCTGGATAGGGCACGGGGCGATAATCATGCCGGGCGTGAAGGTCGGCGACGGCGCGGTCGTAGGCTCGGGGGCGGTGGTTACAAGGGACGTCCCTCCCTATGCGGTCGCGGTCGGAGTGCCCGCCAGGAAGATCAAGGACCGCTTCCCCGAGAAACTCGCCGCGGCCATGATGAGAATAGCCTGGTGGGACTGGCCCTACGAGACGATCAAGGACCGCCTCTCGGATTTCTGCGGGAGCGCCGAGGACTTCGCCCGCGCGTACGACGGGGCCGGCGCGGCATGAGGAACGCGATGCTGTCCATCGAGGGCCTGGGCAAGACCTTTACTGTCCACCAGCTCGGCAAGCGGATCAAGGCATGCGAAGGCGTCGACATCAGCGTCGCCGCGGGCGAGTTCGTCGGCATTACGGGACGCTCGGGCTCGGGCAAGTCGACCATACTCAAGCTGATCTATCGAAGCTACCTGCCGCAGGCCGGAAGGGCCCTCTATCTCTCCGCGCGCTTCGGCGAGATCGACCTCTTCCGCGCGAGCGAGCGCCAGGTCATCTACCTTCGCAAGCGTGAGATCGGCTACGTGAGCCAGTTCCTCGACCTCGTGCCGCGGACCACCGCCATGGAGGCGCTGGAGCAGGCGGCCCTGGAGGTGGGGATGGGAAGCGAGCTCGCCCGCGAGGAGTCCGAGAAGCTTCTCCGGCACTTCGAGCTCGACGAGGAGCTCTGGGACAGCTACGCGAGCACCTTCTCCGGCGGCGAGAAGCTCAGGCTCAACGTAGCCCGCGCGATGGTGAGGCATCCGAGGCTCCTCCTTCTCGACGAGCCGACCGCGAGCCTCGACGACCATTCGAAGGGCAAGGTGAAGGAGCTCATCGAGAAGCTCAAGGCCGAAGGTACGACGATGCTCGGGATATTCCACGATCTCCAGTTCATGGAAGGGCTCTGCGATCGCGAGTACGCGATGGGCCCGGGCCGCTTCGCGGAGGCCGGCCACTTGTCGGCGAGCGTCCTGCCGTGATCGGCGACCTCCACGTCCATACGAGCCGCTCCGACGGCTCCTACACCCCGAGACAGGCCGTCCTCATGGCCAAGGAACGGGGCCTCGACTACGTCGGAGTCGTCGATCACGACACGACGGAGGGACTCGAAGAGGCTGTCGCGCTGGGCCCGAGACTCGGAGTCGTCGTCGTGCCGGGCGTCGAGATATCGGCCTACGATTACAAGAGGAAGCGAAAGGCGCACTTGCTCGGCTACAATTTCGCCTCGCCGGCCGTCCACATCAAGGAATTATGCGATCCCCTGCTGGAAGCGCGAGACGGGAGGACCCGCGAGCAGGTCGCCGAACTCGCCGCGGCGGGCTATCCCATAGCGATCGAGGAAGTCATGGAAGCCGCGAATGGAGCGAGGACGCTCTACAAGCAGCACGCGATGGCCGTTCTGGTGCGGAAGGGCCTCGCCGAGGACTTCTACGGGGCGGAATACCGCAAGATCTTCGGCGCGGGCGGCATATGCTCCGGGGACATCCGCTACGCCGACGTCTTCGACGCTCTGCGCGCGATCCACGCCGACGGCGGGGTCGCCGTCCTCGCCCATCCCGGCCAGCTCGATTCCTGGGAGCTCCTCGACGAGCTCCTCGCCGCGGGCCTGGACGGCATCGAGCTGTACCATGAGAGCCACTCCCTCGTGGACCACGGGAAAGTCCTCGCGAGGCATCGGGCATGGCCCGGCCTCGCATTGACCGGAGGGAGCGACGACCACGGCTCATTCGGCTCGGTCAACGCGATGGGCGACATACGCGCCCCGCTGGGAGCTTTAGAGGCTCTGGGCGGCATGCCGGCCCTGCCCTATCGCTTCGTCCAGGCCCTCGTTCGCGAAGCCGGAGCCATGCTCAGGGCCGCCGCCTCCGAGGCCGTCGGCTTCGAGGTCAAAGGAGGGGACCGCCGCGACCTCGTCACGCGCTACGATTCCCTCGTCCAGGACTACCTCGTGTCGGGCATCTCGGCCCGGCTGCCGAGACACTCCTTCCTCGCCGAGGAGGACGCCGCCGAGCCCGGCCGGGATCCGGGCGCGCCCGCCGACCCGGAAGCCCCCGTCTGGATAATCGATCCCATCGACGGCACGACCAATTTCGCCTGCGCCGGCGGGGATTTCGCGATATCGGTCGCCCTCTACGAGGGCGGTCGGCCCCGATTCGGTCTTGTCTACGACGTCATGGCGGACGAGATGTACTCGGCAGCCCCGGGCTCGGGCGCCTATCTCGGCGGAGCGCGGCTCGGGCCGGCCGGGCGGGCGGCATCGATCGAGGAGGCCGTCATCGACGTCAGCATGGACTCGTGCCGCGTGCTGCGCGGCCTCATGGGCGCCGACCCCGAGGCCCTGGCCCTGGCCGGCAGGGGGCACCGCGCCCTCGGCTGCGCATCCCTGGCGATCTGCAGGATAGCGCGGGGCTCACTCGACCTGTACGTCTCGGGCAAGCTCTCGGTCTGGGACCATGCGGCCGCGGACATCGTGCTGTCCGAAGCCGGCGGCGCCTCGACGACCAGGCCCCTTCCCGGCGGGGGCGCAGGAGGACGCTCGCGGCGATTCTATGCCGCCGCGGGACGCGCGGAAGTCCTTTCAGGCGCCATGCGGATCCTCTTCGGCCCCGGCGAAGAGGCGAATTAACCGTTTCCTCGCGGCCAATTCACCGATCGCTAAGAGTATCCGGCCCGTTCCCTAACAATCCTGCCTTATGATCCCAACCCTGAGGTCCCGGCCTTCCCCTCGCGGATGGCCGCGGAGCCGTCCGAAGAAACGGAATCAGGAGGGAACCATGAAGAAGTCTCTATCCATCCTCGCGCTCGCGCTCGTCGCGATCGCGGGACTCTTCGCCGCTCCGAAGCAGCTGACGGCCGTCTGGTATCCGAACAATTCCGGCGAGGACTGGAAGGCCGGCCGCCAGGCCATCGACGACCTGATCGCCAAGGCTACGGGAATGACCGTAGTCGACAAGCTCACGACCGACTACGTCATCGCAATCGAGGCCATCGCCACCGGCAACGCGGCCATCTGCTATCCGGGGGCCGTCGGCTACATCCAGGCGAGCCAGAAGAATCCCAGAGTCGTCCCCCTCGTCACGATCTCGAGCGACAAAGGGACCCTCGACGATTCCGTGTACTACAGCCGCATCGCCGTAAGGATCGCCGACGCCGCCCAGTACTTGAAGAACGGAAGCTACTCGATCGACAACATCAAGGGCAAGACAATGTCCTTCGTATCCTCCAGCTCGACCTCGGGCTTCATGGTTCCCTCCACATTGATCAAGTCCCATTTCGCCAAGCAGATGGGCTGGGGCGCCGACCAGAAGGTCGAGGACCTATTCCTCGAGGGAGGCTCCGACAAGTTCTTCTCGAACGTCGTCTTCGGCCAGTCCCACCAGGGCTCGATCTACAACGTCCTCGCCGGCAAGGCCGACGTCTGTGCCGTCGACGACTCCGACGTCGAAAGCTACTTCGACCTCGTCGCCGGCAAAGACAATACGCCCGGCGCGGTCTACGCCGTGAAGCAGGGAGCCGCCGCCCCCTTCGACACCGTCCCCGGCGCGGCCTTCATCGTCATCTCCTCGTCGACCGTCAGGCAGGCTCCCATCATCGTCAACAGGGACCTCGTTAACGACGCCCAGTTCAAGGCCCTCCGCGCCGCCTTCACCTCGGACGCGACCGCCGGCAATCCCAAGATCTTCACGCCCAAGGACTACAAGGACGAGAACGGCAATCCGTTCAAGGGGCTGTGGGTGAAAGACGAGGGCAGCAAGATTCGCTTCCTCCCCGTCGACGCCGCCTGGTACGACGATATCCGTGCCCTGATGAAATAACGCTCCGCGCGCAGTCGGTCGGACGCGCTCATCCTCGGGAGGAGCGCGTCCGCCGTTCGAGAGGACAGGCCGATGGCGATTCTGGCGATCAACAATCTCACGAAATACTACAAGGACGTACGGGCCCTGACCGATGTCTCGCTGAAGGTCAAGGCGGGGGAATTCGTGACCGTGATCGGACGCTCCGGGGCCGGCAAGTCGACACTCCTGCGCTGCGTCAACCGCATGATCGAGCCCAGCTCGGGCAGGATCGAGTTCGACGGCACCGACATGAGGTCCCTGGGGCGGCGCGATCTCCGTCGGGCGAGGACGCGGATCGGCATGATATTCCAGCATTTCAACCTGGTGCCCCGGCAGACGGTGATCGAGAACGTCCTCCATGGGCGCCTAGGCTATAAGTCAACTCTTCAAGGCTCCCTCGGAATCTACGGCGACGAAGAGAAGAACCACGCGGTGGAGGTCCTGGAGAGGCTCGGCCTGGCCGAGCAGATGCACAAGCGCTGCGACCAGCTGTCCGGCGGCCAGAAGCAGCGGGTAGGGATAGCGCGCGCTCTCGTGCAGGACCCGAGGCTCATCCTCTGCGACGAGCCGATCGCCTCGCTCGACCCGAGCTCCTCCAAGACGATCATGGATCACCTGCATCGCATATCGCGGGACATGAAGATCACCATCCTCATGAACCTCCATCAGGTCGACGTCGCGATAAAGTATTCGGACCGGATCATCGGAATACGCGAGGGATCGATCGTGTACGACGGGGAGCCGAGGAAATTGAAGAAGAAGACGGTCGCTGAAATTTACGGCTCCGACGCGGACGACATACTCTTCGAGGAATCTCCCGATTGATAGCGTCCCTCGAAGTCAGGAAGACCTTCAGAAGGCGGAATCTGATCGCGCTCGGGAGCTTCGCCCTCATAGCCGCCCTGACGCTCGGCTCGTCGGTCGTGACGGCCTTCGATTGGCCCGCAAGTCTTCGGTCCTTCCCGAAGGCCGCAGGCTGGATGGCGGCCAACTTCATGCCCGACGGCAGGGCCTTGCGGAACGCCCCTAAAATCGGCGCGAAGCTCGCCGAGACCCTCCTCGTTTCGGTGATGTCCACCGTGCTGGCGGCCGCCTTCGCTTTCTTCATGGCGATACTGGGATCGAAGACGACTCGACTCCACCCCCTCGTCTCCGGTTTAGTCCGCCTCATCGCCTCCCTCTGCCGAAACATCCCGGTAGTCGCCTGGGCCATGATATTCCTCCTATCCTACGGGCAAAATGTCCTTACCGGCCTGCTTTCGCTCTTCATCGGCACCTTCGGCTTCCTGACGAGAGCCTTCATGGAGACGGTGGACGAAACGGCGGAGAGCTCGGTCGAGGCCCTCAAGGCATCCGGGGCCCCCTGGCTCGCGACCGTGACTCAGGCAGTCGTGCCGTCGGTCATGCCCCAGGTGGCGAGCTGGATCCTCTACATGGTGGAGACTAACATCCGCGACGCGACGCTGGTCGGCATCCTGACGGGTACGGGCATCGGCTTTCTCTTCGACCTGTACTATAAGAGCCTGAATTTCCCGTCCGCCGCCTTCGTGGTGCTCTGCATCATAGTCGTGGTCCTCCTCATCGAGACTCTTTCCAACGCATTGAGGAGGCTGATACTGTGAAGCCCCATATCGCGCTCCGCCGCCCTACGGCTTCTGCCATCGCTCTCGACGCGACCTTGCTCGCGATGATCGGCGTCACCGTTCTCGGATTCTTCCTCATCGATACCAAGGGGCTCAAGACCGGTCCGGCGACCCTGAAGCTGCTCTCCGACCTGACGAAGATGGTCTCGCGCCCCGTGGCGGTCCATTTCAGCCTGCCCGAGGCGCTCTACGCGATATTGGTGACTCTCGGCCTCGCCTTCCTCACCACCCTGCTCGGCGCCGCGCTCGCCCTCCTTCTCGGTCCCTTCGCGGCCAAGAACCTGAGCCGCCCTGCCGTCGCCGGCGCGTTGAAGGCGATCGTCGCCTTCGTCCGCGCGGTGCCCACCGTGCTTTGGGTGCTGATATTCGCGGTAGGGGCCGGGCTCGGGAGCGTCGCCGCAGTGGTGGGCATGACCTTCCACTCCTTCGGCTATCTCCTGAAAGCTTATTCGGAAGCCTTCGAGGAGGTAGGAGGCGACGTCGTCGAGGCCCTCAAGGCTTCGGGCGCGAATTGGACGCAGATAATCTGCCAGGCGGTCATCCCTTCGTCGATGGGCCCTCTCCTTTCCTGGACCTTCATCCGCTTCGAGATCAACTTCGCCAACGCCGTCGCCATGGGCGCCGCCGCCGGCGCGGGCGGCGTCGGCTACGACCTGTTCATGGCATCGGGCTTCTATTTCAATATCGGGGAAGTCGGCTTCATCACCTATCTGATCCTCTTCGTCGCGATATTCCTGGAGATAGGCGCCACGCGTCTCAGGGCTCGCCAGCACGTGCAGCGGTGACGGAATAGTACCTGCTGGCATCGGAAAGCGCGGGCTCGGGCTCAAGGCCGATCCGTCGAATAACGAAAGCCGACAGCAGGGAGCGGAGCTCGACCTCGTCGAGATAGCAGTGCGGGAGGACGGCGCCGCCCTCCTCGAGCTTCATCCTCACCCTGGGGTCGTCGGTACCGCCCCGGCCCGTCCGGAAGTAGGCCGAATCCCTCGATATGAAATTGGCGAACAGCTCCCCGCCCGGAACGAGCACCCTGCGCGCCTCGCCGAGGGAATCGACGAGTCCTTGGTAATCGCAGTGGTAGATCGAGCGATAGGCGAGGACGCAATCGAAGGCCTCATCGGGGAAGGGAAGGTCGCGAAGATCGCCCATCGCCGTACCGATCTCGAGTCCCTCCGCCGAGGCGAGCTCCCTCAGTTTCGCCAGCCCGATTCCCGAAAGATCGAAGCCCGTGACCGTGAAGCCGGAGCGCGCGAAGAGGAGGGCATGCCTGCCGAGGCCGCAACCCAAGTCCAGGATGCGCGAATATCCCGCGCCTTTCCAGCGGGCGAGCAGGAGCCGCGCATCCTCCGCCGGTTCCAGCCACTTGGCTTCCTCCACGTTATCCCAATTCCACGGCTTAGTCCGGATCACGACCCCTCCTCCCGCGAGCGCCCCGCGTCACCGCGATCCTTGATCGGGCGCAAGCCTCGCCGGCGGGAACTCAAGTGCCGATCGGCGATGTCGAGGAGGGAGAGGATGACCGGATCATCCTCGTCCTCCCTGAGCGCCGCGCCGATGATTATCCGCTCGGGCTGCTTGAGAAGCTCGCTCGCGACGAGGCCGAGGCGGGATCCGTGCAGGGCCGTCGTCGGCACGATGGACCAACCGAGTCCGGCCGCGACGAGCCTGAGGACAGAGTCGAACTGCCCGGCTATGAAGACCGTCTTCGGAGAGAATCCCGCGCCCGCGCAGGCCTTGTTGGCGCATTCCGCGATGCCGGGGGCGCCGCCCTTCGAGAAGGCAATGAAAGGCAATTCCGCGTACTGCTCGAGCTCGCCGGTATCGCCGGCCGGCGCGATGACCGCGGAGCGAACGAGGGAAAGGCTCTCCTCGGCGATCGGGACGAATCGGACCCCCTCTTCGTCGATCCATGATCGGACGAACCCTATATCGATCCGTCCCTGGAGCAGCGAGTCGGCCTGCGCGTTCGAGGCGAGTTCGACGAAGTCGAAAGACAGGCCGTCGAGCTCGTGGCTGAGCTCCCCGATTAGCTCCGGGAGGAAGGAATACATGGCCGAAGCGACGAACCCTATCCGAACGACCCTGGACCCTTCGCTTTGTACAGTCCCTATCCTATCCTTGACGAGGGCGACCCGACCGAGAAGTCTTACGGCCTCCTTCTCGAGGTATAGTCCGGCGGGCGTGATCTTGACTCCTTTCGGCCCCCGCTCGAAGAGGGCGACGCCCAACTCCTCCTCGAGCTCCATGATCTGCCGGCTCAAGGGAGGCTGGGAGATATGAAGCCTCTCGGCCGCGCGCCCGAAATTGAGCTCCTCGGCGACCGCGAGGAAATACGTCAAATGCCTCAGGTCCATCGAAGGCTCCCCTCCCCGGCTATGGGCATATCTCCAGGGTATCGCCCGTTCCCGAAATGATATTGGATCGAATGCGCGTCAAGCAACTATATTACTTCATATTCCATCGCCGGCGCATCGGTCCTACGCGGGTGAAAAGGGAGCTATGCCGACCTTCGTATGCCAGTTCGCGCAGTTGCTTGCCGCATCCTTCGTCGCCGGCGCGGCCGGCTCCCTCCTCGGCCTCGGAGGCGGGATTATCGTCGTTCCCGTAATGACGCTCTTCCTCCACATAGATTTCCGCACGGCCGCCGGCGCCTCGATAATCGCCGTCATAGCGACGTCGAGCGGCTCGGCCGCCGCCTATGTCCGGGATCGCCTCGCGAATATCAAGGTCGGGATGCTCCTGGAGATATTGACGGCGCTTGGAGCCGTCAGCGGGGCCTTGCTTGCGGGGAGACTAGCCGGGCCTTTGCTTTTCGTCGTCTTCTCCCTGGTGCTTATGTACTCCCTCGTACCGACCGGGCGAAAGATAGTCTCAGAGCTGCGGGGCAGGACGGCCGCGCATAAGGCGGGAGACGCGGTCGCGCAGGATCGATTGGCGCTGGCCATGGGGCTGGAGGGAGCCTACTTCGATCCCTCCCTCGGGAGGGTCATCGAGTATCGCCTTCGCCGAGTCCCGCTCGGGGCCGCGATCATGTACGTGGCAGGCTTGGCATCGGGCATGCTCGGCATCGGATCGGGGGCCTTCAAGGTGCTCGCCATGGACAGCGTCATGGGCATGCCGATAAAGAGCTCGACGGCGACGAGCAATTTCATGATAGGCGTGACCGCCGCGGCGAGCGCGGGAATCTACTTCAGCCGCGGCGACATCGATCCCTTCGTCGCGGCGCCCGTCGCCCTCGGCGTGCTCGCCGGCTCGCTGTTCGGCGCTCGGATCCTTCCCAGGATCGCGGGCGTCGGAATACGCATCGCCTTCTTCGTCGTGATAGCCGCCATAGCGGCGCAGATGCTCCTGCACGGCCTGGGCGTCGGAAGGTGAGGGTTCGGGAATGAAGGCGAGAGGCTCTCGCGACGCGGGCCCATCGAGGGCGGTCGAGGTCGTAGTAAGCCTCGTGCTGAGGATCGGCGTGGTCCTGAGCGCGACGATCATCTGCCTGGGACTCGCCCTCTTGGTAGCCAGAGGAATCATCTCGAACGAGATCCGGATAGACGCCGCCATTCCCTACCCTCGAGACCTGGGCGCACTGCTCTCGGGCGTCTTCTCCCTCGATCCCGCCTCGGTCATATCCCTCGGCCTGGTGGTGTTGATCGCGACGCCCTTCGCTCGCGTCGCGGTCTCCATCGTCGCATTCGCCATCGAGCGGGACTGGCGATACGTCGTCGTAACCGCCCTCGTTCTCACGATACTCATTGCGGGCATCATAATGGGAAAGGCCGTGGATTGAGTCATGCGAACGATACCCGGCAGCTGCGGGGCCGTCCATGACACCAGCTCTCGGGCCTGCCTTCTTCCCGGCTTTTCCCGACCGCTGTCTCAACCTGTCCCGCGGGATTTCCCACCTCGCCTATAGCGGCTTGCGCGAAGAGGCGTTCACGACGGGAAGGAGTGAACGAGTGCAAGCCAGGCACAAGAGGTCCCGCCCCAAGATCATTACGCTGCGCGGACTCGATCCGGAGAGCGACTTCGATATATTCTATCATGGAGACAAGGCCATGAACCAGGCTCATCGCGATCTGACGGTCTGCTCCGAAGGATCGGCGGCGGTGCCCGGCAGTCGCGGCGACGGAGGCCGACAGAAATGATTTCCCAGAACATGCCCGGATCGATGGATCGATTCCTCGGGGTATTCGGCTCCATATTCCCCGGCAGCGAATGGCCGACCGCAAAGCGGCGGATCCTGCTCGAAAAGCTGCGCTTCAGGGAGATGGAAGCCGGAACGACGATACTCCGCGAGGGGCAGGTCTGCTCGAGCGTACCTTTCGTCCTCGAGGGGGTCATCCGGGTGTTCAAGACCGCCGAGTCGGGCCGCAGCATAACGCTCTATCGCATCGAGGCGGGTCAGAGCTGCATCCTGAGCGTCGGCTGCGGACGAGGCCTCGATTCCTTCCCGGCGACGGTTGTTACCGAGAAAGCGACGAGCGCCGCCTTCATGCCGATCGATACCGTCCGCTCGCTCTTCGCCGATGTGGCCTCCTTCAGGGACTTCGTGCTCTATCAGTATTCCAGCCGCATGGCGGAGGTGATGGAGCTCGTCGAGGAGATTGCCTTCAGGCACGTCGACGAGCGTCTTCATCGGTGGCTCGTCGAAGCTGCTTCGCTCGGGACCGATCGTCGAATCACGGCGACGCATCAGGAGCTCGCGGATCATCTGGGCACTTCGCGCGAGGTAGTCAGCCGCATACTCAAGGACTGGGAGCAGCGCGAAGAGCTGGAGCTGTCGCGCGGCTCGATCATCCTCTCGCCCGACTTCGAGAGACTCGCCCCGTGAAGCGGATACGGACGCTCAAGGAGCGACTCATCGCCGCGGCATATCGTCGAGGCCGCCGGCATTCACTACCTCGGTATATCCCGACTGCTTGAGGAAGCGCGCGGCTTGAGCGCTTCGCGCTCCGGAAGCGCAATACAATACGATCGGTTCGTCTTTGGGGCCGAGCTCGTCGAGCCTCGCCGGGAGGACGTCGAGAGGTATGTTGATCGCTCCGGGATAGGCTTCGTCCCCGAACTCGCCTTTCGTTCGCACGTCGATGATCTTCGCTCCGGACTTGATCATGTCCTTGACGTTCTGTCCGCTCATATCGATCCTCCTTGCTTATGCCCGTTCTAAATCGAAACCGCCCTCGGCGAGGATGGCCATATAGCCGCCTGACACGTTGACGACCTCGTCGTAGCCGTTTCCCTTCAATATCCGCAGCGCGAGATGGGATCGAAAGCCCGTGCGGCAATGGACGTGGACGCGGACGCCGGCCGGCACTTCATCGAGGCGGAAGCGCAACTCGTCGAGGGGCAGGTTGAGCGTTCCTTCGATGTGACCCTCTTCGTACTCGTTGACATTGCGAACATCCAGGACGAGAGCCCGCGGGCCTCCGGCTTTTGCGGCGGCCAGAGCGGCCTTGAGGCCGGCGGCGGTCTCGAGCGGGCTGTAAGCGGAGATATCGTTTTGCGCGACGAAGGCCGCGACGTTCACCGGATCGTTGGCCGACGAGAAGGGAGGCGCATAGGCTAGGTCGAGCTCCGCGAGATCGTCTACGGTCATCCTTCCGTGGAGCGCAGTCGCGAGCACGTCGATCCGTTTCTCGACTCCCTCCGTGCCGAAGGCCTGCGCGCCCAGCAGGCGGGCATTCTTCCGATCGTAGACGATCTTGAGGACGAGCTCCCTCCCTCCGGGATAGTAGGAGGCATGGCTGTCCTTGTAGACGACAGCAGCGCCGACATCGAAGCCGGCCTCCCGTGCCGCCCTCTCGCCGAGGCCCGTCGAGGCGGCGACGCCGTCGAAGGCCTTGAAGACGCTCGTACCCAATGCGCCGCGATATTTCACGTGCATGCCGAGGGCATTCGAGGCGGCGATGCGACCTTGTCTGCTCGCGGGCCCGGCGAGAGGCGCGCGGACCTTTCGTCCCGATACTTTGTGGAGCACCTCGACCATGTCTCCGACGGCGTAGATGTCGGGGTCGGAAGTCCTGAGCTCGTCGTCGACCTCGAGGCCGCCCGAGCCGCCTATCGCGAGGCCGGCGGTCCCGGCGAGAGCGAGCTCGGGCCGGGCCCCTATCGAGAGGAGGACGATGCCCGCGTCCACGAGGGAGCCGTCGGAGAGCTCGGCCGCGCCGTCCGCGCCGCGGATCGACTTGAGACCGAGTCCCGTCATGACGCGGACTCCATGCTCCTCGAGCTTGGCGCCTATCATCGCGCCGAACTCCGGATCCATCGTCGACATGATCCTGGGCATGAGCTCGACCACGGTAACGGCTAGGCCGCGCTCGCGGAAGGCTTCGGCCATCTCGAGGCCGATGAATCCGCCGCCCGCGATCAATGCGGAGCCGGGCGAATGAGCATCGAGGTAGCCCTTGATCCTGTCGACGTCGGGAACCGTCCAGAGCTTGAAAACGTTGGGCGAATCGACACCCGGCAGCGTCGGTAGTATCGGGTTGCCGCCCTGAGCGAGGAGAAGCTTGTCGTAGGGAAGCCAGGACTCGACCTCGCGATCGTCCTCCGACGATGGCGAAGGTCCTACGACCCTGACGCGCTTGCCTCTCCTGTCTATCTCCACCGCCTCCGCGTTGACCAGAACCTTGACGCCGTAGCGCGCGTCGAAACCCTCCGGCGTCTGCAAGAGGAGCTTGGAGCGCTTGGCGACCGCCCCCGAGATATAATACGGGAGGCCGCAGTTCGCGAAGGAAACGTAGGGACCTCTCTCGAGCAGCGTGATTTCGGCGCTCTCGGAGATGCGCCTGGCGCGCGCGGCCGCCGTCGCCCCTCCCGCGACGCCGCCTATGATCAGGATTCTGGTCGCCATTTCGACTCCTGGTATGTACCGGAACGATACGTAGAATATATCCGAGATCTCCCGTTCCGAATGTGACAAGAGGCACATGGCCCGTCAATTCGCATCGGACGGTCCCTCGCCCCGGCACGTGCGTCGCAGTATCTTCTCACGGGGCGAGATTGTTTGTTTGTTGGCTTATTATCCGACGGCGATTCGGAGCGACAATGAAATTCAGGATTTCGGCATGCATCCTCCTGGCGCTGACCATCCTGGCAGGTGCGGCCAGGGCCGACGACTCGGGCCGCTACTCCGGCCGGACTTGGGCTTTCCTGGACGCCGCGCAGGCTTTGAAGGCGGCGGCCGGCATCACCTTGTCCAAGTTCCCCGATTGCGACGAGGCGACGGTAGACGAGAAAATAGAGCGGGTCTATCGCGCCGACGGCACGGGCGAATGCCAGGACGAAAGCTTCGACAAGATCCTGACCGAGAAGGGTAGGCGGGAAAGCCGGACGATCTCCTTGAGCTTCATGCTGCCGTATTCGAGAGTCGAAGTTGTCCGGCTCGAGATCTTCAAGCCGACGGGCGCTCTCGTGCCGGTGGACGTCGCGGCCAACTCCAAGGAAACGATCGACGACAGCCAGATGGAGTCCAACATATACGACCCCGACATGAGACTGCTTCGGGTGAGCATACCTCAGCTGGACATCGGCGACGTAGTCCATTCTATTACGCGGGAGACGACGGATCGCTCCATCATACCCGGCCAGATGGCGGACGAGAACCTCTTCGAAGGAGACGGCTACATCCGTCATCTCGTATACGAGATCCGCGCGCCGAAGGGCCGTCCGCTTGTTCGGACGGCCCTTCGCGACGAGATTCCCGGTAAGGTCGAATATAGCCGCAGTCCGGAGCCGGACGGGGGAGTCCTCCACCATTGGGAGGTCGCCGACGTGCCGCGGATGTTCGAGGAGCCGAGCCAGCCGCCCTACGGGGAGGTGCTGCAGCGGCTGTACGTCAGCACCGCGCGGAGCTGGCGCGACGTCTCGAAATGGTACTGGAATCTCAGCGCGCCGCACTTGGACGCCGTCGACGCGGAATTGAAGACCAAGGTGGAAGCCTTGACCGCCGGCATCGGATCCGAGGACGGGAGGATCAAGGCTCTCTTCTACTACGTATCCAAGAATATCCGCTACATGGGCCTGACGCCGGAGAAGGATCGTCCGGGCTTCGAGCCGCACGACGTCCGGATCACCTTCGAGAAAAAATACGGCGTCTGCCGCGACAAGGCGGGCCTGCTGGTGGAGATGCTCCGCATGGCGGGGCTGAAGGCCTACCCCGTCCTCATCAACCTCGGGGCCAAGAGGGACCCGGAAGTGCCGGACACCTTCTTCGACCACGCTATCGTGGCCGTGGAGCCGCCTCTGGGCGGCTACGAGCTCATGGATCCGACCGACGAGAATACGCGGGGGCTCCTGCCCTATTACGATGACGATCGGAGCTATCTGGTCTGCCGGCCCGAAGGGGAGGACCTGAAGGTCAGCCCGGCGCAGTCTCCCGAGGGAAACATGATGCGCATCCGGACCTCGGGAACCCTGACCGCCTCGGGCGATCTGGAAGCGACGTCGACGCTGTCCTTCGAAGGCGTCAATGACGACGCCTATCGGAACGCCTTCGCCCGCATGAAGCCGGACGACGAGCGGCGGTTCTTCGAGACGCGCCTTCGACGGGCGCTCCCGGGAGCGAGGGTGAATTCGCTGAAGCTGACGCCGGACGACATGGCCGATATGTCGTCGGCGGTGCGGGCCGAGCTCCGGTTCTCGGCAGGCGGGTTGACTGCCTCGGGAGGCGGCACATCGGTGGTGACGGTGCCGTGGATCGGGAGGGGCTTCGGAGTGGTCAACTTCCTCCTCGACGGAGCCGGGCTCGATAAGCGGAAATACCCGTTGGAGACGACGGCAGCCTGCGGCCTGGAAGAGGAGATTTCGCTCAAGTTGACCGCGGGGTTCGCCGGGCCGGTTTCCCTGCCTGTCTGCTCGCCGGTAGACGACGAGACTTTGTCCTATCGACAGTCCTATGCCGCACGGGAGGGGAATCTGGACTGCTCCCGCGCGTTCGAATTGAAAGGGGTCGAGTTTTCGCCGGCCCAGTATCTCAATCTGAAGCGGACCTTGAAATCGATGGACCACGATGAACGGAAGGCGCCGCTATTGGCCCTATCGGCCGACGCCCCAGCACCGGCCGAGACCAAGCCGGACATCGCCGATGGCCCCGCCGTGGACTCCGATGCGCAGGTCCTGGACAGTCGCGTGGAGTTGGACGTGGCCGACGGCCACAGCTTCGTCTACAAAATCGAGTATTCCAAGCGAATCCTTACGTATGAGGGCAAGGCTCGGGAGGCGGAAGTCAAAGTGAGCTACAATCCCGCCTGCGAGGAAGTCAAATTGCTGCGCGGGGTCGTCGTCTCAAGGAGCGGGGCGCGCCAGGAGATCTCGCCCTCCGAAATCAATGTCATGGACGCCGGCTGGAACGCCTCGGCCAAGCGGTATACGGGCGGCAGGATTCTCGTCGCGAGCCTCCCTGGAGTCGACATCGGCGCGACCATCGACGTGGCCTACCAAATCGTCGCTCACGACAAGCCCTTTCTCTCCGGCTTCGAATCTTTCCAGGAGTCGGACCGCCTGGATCGCAAGACTTTCGAGCTGGATGCGCCCGCCGACTTGAAGGTGTCGGAGAGAGTCGGCGGCCCCCCGGGTCTGGTCGCCGAAAAGGAGGGCAATGCCGGAGGCCGCCGGACCTACCAGTGGCAGGCCGAGCGCGTCGGCGCCCTGCCCTCGGAGGGGAATCTGCCCCCGGATTGGGTCTACGACGCCGGAGTCGACTATTTCGCGGGCGATCCGGGCGCCGACCTCAAGGAACTGAGCGACGCTATGGTCCTGCGCTCCGCCCGCGGGACGGAAGCCGCAAAGAAAACCGCGCAGCTGACCGGCCGATGCGGGACCGGACTGGAGGCGGTCGAGGCGATCCGCAATTTCGTGGCTGTTTCGATACGGCCGGCCGGCCCATCGTTCGCCGATCTGCCCTTGAGCGAACTCTCCGACGCGGACCGTACGCTGGCCGACGGATACGGCCACGCGGCCGACCGCGCCATCCTCTTGTATGCCATGCTCGGCGCGGCGGGCTTCCATCCGGAGTTCGTGCTGGCGTCGCGGCTGCCGCCGGTCGCGGCGATAACCGACATGCTTCGAAGCTCTCCGCTGCCGGAGGAGTTCGACAGGCCGCTGGTGCGAGTCGCGGTGGACGGGCAGACCTACTACTTGAACGACACCGACCAGTACGCGCGATTGGGTTCCACTCCCAGCGACGGCTGCCTCGGCTTGGTCCTCGCCACCCAGCTTCGCGAAGTCATCCGCGCCGCGAAAGGCTGCGAAGACAGGAAGGAGACCGATTACGCGATCTCGATCTCGGACGACGGCGGCGCGCGGCTCGGCATCGCCACTCGCTATTACGGCGAGGGCTATAACGAGGAAAAGCGCTATCTCTCCGAGCTCCCGCCGGAGGAGCGGCAGCGCTATTTCCAGGAGACCGTTTCCGGCTTGTCCCAGGGCGCGCGGCCCGTGGGCGGCTTGACGAGCGATTTCGACGACTATCCGGGCCTGGAGAGCTACACCGTCGAAGTCGACAACTTCGCCGTAGCGGACGGCGAATACCTGTACTTCGACTTGCCCTTCACGCCCTCTCTGTTCCATGTAGGGGCGGACCGACGGACGCTGCCGTATTACATTCCGCGGCGCGTCGACGATGCCATCCACATCTCCATCGAGCTGCCTGCGGCCTTCCGCCGTTTGATCATCGTGCCGAAAAGCGAAACGCTGGACGTGCCCGGCGGCGGGAGGGCGCTGGTGACCGAGAAGGCGACGGCCGGCGGCTGCGACATTACCTACGCGCTCGAGGCCGAGCCCGCAATAATCGAGCCCGGCGATTACGCCGCCTTGGTCGAAGTGGAGTCCGCCCTCGGGCAGAGATCCTCCAGGACTTTACTCCTCGAAGAGAATTGAGGACCAAACTCCGGGCCTTCGGGAAATCCCTTCGTCGCGGCCGCTCGTGCGGGAGTCCTTCATCCGTCGCGGGCGCCGGGAGCGCGCCCGCGACGGAAGGAGGGCCTGAGCCTCCATTACTTGCCGGAATCTATGATCTCGAGGTACGTCAGCGTCTGATTGAGAAGCTGATAGGCTATCTCGCCGAAGGTGATAGGCCCCGTGATCGTGCCGGTCCGCTTCCCCTCGAGATTCGCATATAGATAGTTCAGGATGCAGTTGCAGGAGAACGCAGGATTGACAGAGCCGCTGGGCATCGTAGCCGAGAAGCTCTTCACGTAATCTTGGATGGGTTCGGCTATCCTGTATTGCACATTCTTGAATACCGGCGCATAGAAGGCGACAGTCCTTTTCTTCTCGTCGATGGACTGGAAACTGACGTTGACCAGCGTTCCGCTGTAGTCGGCCACGAGGGGCAATCGGGTATCGATCTTCTTGGACACGAGGTACTCGGAGAAATTAACCTTCTTCCCGCCGAGGAGGCAATTGGCGACGGAGAAGCCTTCTTCTTCGAAGGAAATGACTTCCCCCTTGCCCTGGCGGAAGAGGTTCACGATTCCGATCGAGGCCTGCTTTCCGCGGGGCAGCACGAGATGCATGGCGATAGCCTTGGAATCGGAGCATTCGCCCGTCGCTCCGTTGAAGACTTTGGGCGCCACCTTGCCGACATCGTCCAGATGCACACCCGCGATCCATCCGATGATGGGCTTGATGAAGATGCCCTCGTAGCCCGGAGCGTTACGGGCATAGCTTATATGGGCCGGGCTCGTCGCAGGGATTATGACGAGGGAGAATCCGTTGTCGGGCGCCTCCGGCACGAGACGCGCGAGCTCGCTCTCTCCATACCAGGCGATCTTGCGCCCCGAGACCGCGGCGGGAGCCTCGGTGAGGAAAATGGTATCCTTCGACATTGTCCCGCCCTTCTGGTCCATGAAGTAGGGGATGGTGCCGCCGATCCAGTTGCCTTTCGGCAGCCGCTTTAAGAGAGTCTCGTCGCCGGCGAGGAACAGGGTTCCCCCCGATTCTATCTTCGAGGCGACAGAAGCGAAATCCACGAGCATGTCAGGCCTCCTTCCCAAAAATGATGGCGATGTCGTCGCGCAGTATCGTCTCGTACTTCTCGAAGAAGCCGTACACTTCGTCGATGCACCGCCGCAAGGTCGCCGGATCGTCGCTCGCCGCCGTCTCGCGCTTCATTCGCGATACCATTAAGCCCGCGGGAACGCTTTTTAAACTGTACTGCACTTCTCCCTTGACCAGTTTCGCCCATCCTCCATCGCTCTTCGACGGAATCATTCGAGACGCCTCCATGTATGGAATATGACGCAATTATAGGAAACGCCGCTCGGCTGTCAATAAAGGGCGGTCGGAATAATCAGCTTATCTGCCGTTCATCCCCTCGAACATCGCCTCGCCCTTCTGTCTCAGGCCCACCGCCATCCCGATGGCGATCTCGGCATCCTTTCTCTCCAGCCCCTGGAACAGCCCGTCGAGGAATTCCGGTATGGGCATCCCACCGTGGGTTTGGTCCGGATCGGATCGCCGTTCCTTTCCAAGCTCCGTATCGACGCCTGGGGGGATGATCTCGATCACCTCGATCCCCTTGGCTTTGAGAGTTTGCCTCATGGACATCGTCAGGGAATGTATGAATGCCTTGGTTGCGCAATAGACGGTCATTTGCGCTATGGGGACGAAACCCAGGCCCGAGGAGACATTGATGATGGTCGCTCCGGGTTTCCCTTGAATGACGGGAGCGAGCAAGTCGGAGAGATGGATCACGGCGAACGCGTTGGTATCGATCTCCTGCCTGACCCGAGTAAAGTCCAAACCCGATCCGACAGTCCCGGCGAATTGGACGCCGGCATTATTGATGAGGACGTTCATGGTGGAATGGTTCGCGGTCAGCCATCGGAAAAAATCGAGCCGATGCCGCTCATCGGCCACGTCGCAGACCTTCGTGATCAGGCCAGGGTGCTTTCGGGCCAGCTCGACCAAGCGGTCGGACCGACGCCCGCAGATGATGACCTTGTTCCCCAGGCCGAGGAACCGTTCGGCCATGCCCAGACCGATGCCCGAAGTGCCTCCCGTGATGACGATGGTGTTGCCGGTCAGGTTCATGCAGTCCTCCTAATGTTCCCGTGATCAGTCTGAACTAAAAGACCGGGTATGACAATTACGCTGCGGATGCCGAAAACCGGGACGGAAGGTCCGAACACTCACTTCAGGCCGAATTTTAAGTATCCTTGACTGCGGGATGGCGGAAGAATACCTTTTATCTTCAACCGGTCGGGGCGCGCCGGACCATAGGAGTAAAATGATGAACGAAGGCGGAAGAATCGACTTGGAAGACGTCGGCAAGCTCATCTTGAGGATTATGCTCGGCGGGCTACTGCTCTTTCATGGGGTCAGTAAGATCATGCACGGTATAGACTTCATCAAGGACGGCCTCGCGTCAAACCATCTCCCGGTCTTCATCGCCTATGGCGTCTATATCGGCGAAGTCCTGGCGCCGATCCTCGTCATCGTGGGCTACTGGACGCGCCTTTCGGCCCTTGTCGTAGCCTTCAACCTAGTCGTAGCCATCCTCCTCGTCAGACTGCCGGCGCTATTCGCGGTTTCCAGGTCCGGGGGTTGGGCGATGGAACTGGATGCCTTTTTTCTCCTGAGCGCGCTCGCCCTCTTCCTCCTCGGTCCCGGGAGGCTGAGGCTCGGACGGCGAGGAGGTACCTTCAGCTGACGGGTTTCTCGCCGTGGCGGAATCCACCGGGATGAAGGTCGACGGGACGCGTCGCCGCGATACCCGGATATCGGAGTATTCGTCTTGAAGCAGTTCAACCGCGCCTTCTTCCGCGACATGTGGGGGATCGCCAAGCACTACTGGGGGAATTCGGAAGAGCGCTGGTCGGCACGGGCACTGCTCCTGGCGATCGTGATGTTGAATCTCTTCATGGTGTACATCTCGTATCGCCTCACCGAATGGTACAATACCTTTTGGAATGCCCTTCAGAAGTACGACGCTCCCGCCGCCTGGCACCAGATCCTCCTCTTCGTCGTTCTCGTGCTTCCCTTGATCGTCGCCGCGGTCTATCAAACCTACCTGACCCAGATGCTGCAAATCCGCTGGCAGCGATGGCTCACGAAGCGCTACATCGATGCCTGGCTGTCGCGCGGCACCTACTATCGCATGCAGGTACTGGGCGACGGAACCGACAATCCCGACCAGCGCATCAGCCAGGACCTGGCGACCTTCTCCTACCAGACGCTCAATATACTCATCGGCGTGATCAGCTCGATAACGACTCTAGTCGCCTTCATCGCCATGCTGTGGAAGCTTTCCAGCCAGGCGGCCCTTCCCTGGCACGGAGGAACGGTCGTCGTTCCCGGCTACCTGGTGTGGACGGCGGTCATATATTCCGTCTGCGGAACGGTCGTCATCGCGGTCGTCGGCCGCCGCCTGATCAAGCTGAACTTCGACCAGGAGCGCTTCAACGCCGATTTCCGATTCAGCCTCGTCCGGCTCAGGGAGAACAGCGAATCCGTCGCGATATACCGCGGCGAGAAGCAGGAGCGAGAGGGCTTCCTGGCTCGATTCGCGCGCGTGTTCGACAACTTCCGGCAGATAATGCGGAGGACGAGGCAGCTGAATTGGTGGGCCAACGGCTACGGCCAGGCGGCATTGATATTTCCCATTCTGGTCAGCATGCCGGCGTATTTCGCCAAGGCGATCGAGATCGGCGGCATCATGCAGATCTCGAGCGCCTTCGGTCAGGTGCAAGGCGCGCTCTCCTTCATCGTGAACAGCTACACGGACCTGGCCGCCTGGCACGCGGTCGTGGATCGCCTGCGCTCATTCGATCGCGCCATGCGCGAGATAGAGGCCCTCGGCGAAACCGGGGCGCGCATCGCCCGCGGGAACGGCGACGGTCTGCGCCTTCGAAGTCTGAATGTCAGACTGCCGGGCGGACGCGAGCTGGTCCGCGATCTGAACCTCGACCTCGAGCCGGGCGGGAAGCTTCTCATTATGGGGGCCTCCGGTAGCGGTAAAAGCACGCTCATCCGCACTGTCGCCGGTATATGGCCCTTCGGCGAGGGCAGGATCGATCTTCCCGAACGCGAGTCCGCGCTCTTCATGCCGCAAAAGCCCTACCTGCCTCTCGGGACGCTGCGAGACGCCTTGCTCTACCCTTTCGGCGATCCGGCGACGGGCGATTCGCGATTGCAGGAGGCGCTCGAGAGATCGGGCCTGTCCGAGCTGTCGAGCCTGCTCGGCGAGACCCGGATGTGGGCTCAGGTCCTGTCCCTCGGGGAACAGCAGCGCCTCGCCTTCGGCCGCATCTTCCTTCAAAGGCCCGCCTGGGTCTTCATGGACGAGGCGACCTCCTCCATCGACGAGCCGGCCGAGGGCTCGATGTACCTGGCCCTCATCGAGCTGCTGCCGCGGACCGCGATCGTCAGCGTCGGCCACCGCTCGAGCCTGCTGGCCTACCATGATTCGCGGCTCGCCCTCCTCGGCGGCGGCCGGTGGCATCTGGACGAGATCCCTTGAGGGAAACCCCGGAATCGAGTCTACTGCCTCTTCTCCATGGGCTCATAGGGCCTGTCTTCCGGACCGACGTAGATGCTGTCCGGACGGAAGATCCTGTTGCCCTCGCGCTGCTCGAGGATGTGGGCGAGCCAGCCGGGGATCCTGGCCATCGCGAAGATCGGGGCGTAGAGGTACTTGGGGATGCCGAGGAGATAATAGACCGAGCCGGAGTAGAAGTCCACGTTGGGGTAGATCTTCTTGTCCTTCGATTCGAACCTGGGCGTCGCGAGCTCCTCGATCTTCTTGAGCATATCGAGATGCTCGCGGTTGCCCTTCTTGGCCGACAGGACCTTGAGGAAATCCTCCATGATCTTCGAGCGCGGGTCCTTGGTCTTGTAGATGCGATGGCCCATGCCCATGATCTTCTGGGTCTCCTCGAAGGCCTTGCCGACCCATGCCTCGACTTTGTCGACCGAGCCTATCTGCTCGAGCATGCCGAAGACCTTCTCGTTGGCCCCGCCGTGCAGCGATCCGTAGAGGGCGCCGATCGCGGCGGATATGCTGCAATAGCAGGTGGACAGCGTCGAGGCCACTACCCGCGCGGTGAAGGTCGACGCGTTGAAGCCGTGCTCGGCGTGGAGGACCAGGCAGGCGTCCATGATCCTCCCCTCCTCCTCGTCCGGCTCGCGCCCCCGAATCATGTAGAGGAAATTCGCGCCGTGAGAGAGGTCCGTCCTGGGCTCGAGGTAGTCCTGCCCGTTCTTGAAGCGGGCGTAGGTCGCGGCCACGGTCGCGAGCTGGACCACCTGGTGGAGGGTCTGCCTGCAGTTGCAGGTGGCCGAGTGGTCGATCCTGTGCTCCACGTAGCCTGAGAGATAGGCCATCACCGATTGGAGGAGCTCCATGGGCTTCCCGCCTTCGGGGAAGTTCTTGATCATCTGGATCACCTTGGGGTGGAGGGCGCGCGACGACCGCATCCTTTGAGTGAACTCGTCGAAGACATACTTGGTCGGCAGCTTCCCGTAGAGGAGGAGGTATACCACCTCCTCGAAGCTCGAATGCGCGGCGAGGTCCTCGATCGAGTAGCCGCGGTAGGACAGCCTGCCCTTCTCGCCGTCTATCTTGCAGATCGCGCTCTCCCCGGCCACGACGCCCTCGAGTCCCTTCGCGAAGGTCGCGCTCTCCATAAATCCTCCTCCCTCCTCAAAGACCGAGGATCAGCCTTTCGGGATCCTCGATGCACTCCTTTACCCTGATCAGGAAGAGCACAGCTTCCCGTCCGTCTATGAGCCTGTGGTCGTAGGTCAAGGCGAGGTACATCATCGGCCTGATGAGCACCTCGTCGCCCACCGCCACCGGCCTGCGCTGGATCGAGTGCATTCCCAGAATGGCGGCTTGCGGGTAGTTGGGAATCGGCGTCGACAGCATCGATCCGAAGACTCCACCGTTGGTGATCGTGAACGTGCCGCCCTGGAGCTCGGCGAGCTCTATCTTCTTGTCCCGCGCCCTCGCCGCGAGATCGCCCAGCTTGGTCTCTATCTCGCCGAAGCTCATCCTGTCGGCGTTCCGCAGCACGGGCACGAGGAGACCGCGATCGGTCGATACCGCGACGCCGATGTCGTAGAAGTCGGGGCTCACGAGCTCGTCGCCCTCTATGCGGCTGTTCACGACCGGATACTCCTGAAGGGCCTTTACCGCGGCCTTGACGAAGAAGGACATGAAGCCCAGCTTGACTTCGTACTTCGCCCGGAAATCCTCGCCTAGCTCCTTGCGTATCCGGATGAGCTTTTCCATGTCCACTTCGTTGAAGGTGGTGAGATGGGCAGCCTCCTGCCTCGCCTGCACGAGACGCCTGGCTATGGTCTTACGCATCATCGACAGGGGACTGCGCGTCATGCCTGCGCCCTCCGCCTTCTCGCCCACGACGGCCGGCTTCTCATTCGCGACCGGCGGCTTCTCGCTCGGGACAACCGCCTTCTCGCTCGCGACCGCCGGCTTCTCGCCAGCTGCCGCCATCGGAGCGCTCGCCGTCTTCGCGTCGGTATCGATGTAAGCCACCACCTTGCCGATCGCCACGACTGCGCCGGCGGGGACAAGGATCTCCAGCTTTCCATCCTCCGGCGAGGGCACGGTCATGCTCGCCTTCTCGGACTCGAGTTCGAATATGCCCTCGCCCTTGCGGACGATCTCGCCGTCCTTCTTGAGCCACGCCGCGATCTGGCCTTCCGTGATCGATTCGCCCACCGCCGGGACTTTGAGCTCTTGTTTCATTTCTCCGCGCCTTCCTGCGCCCCAAAGGCGGCGTCCAGGATTTCGGCCTGCTCGCCGGCGTGCCTCTCGTGCGAGCCCGTGGCCGGGCTGGCGCTCGCCTTACGGCCGACGTAGACCGGCGACAGGTTCGGGAAAAAAGTCTCGAGGTTTTCGCGCACGAAATTCCATGCTCCTCGGTTCCTGGGCTCTTCTTGCGCCCAGGTAAGAGTTCTGGCCGACCGGTATTTCGCGAAGAGCCGCTCCAGCTCGCGCTCCGGGAAAGGGTAGAGCCGCTCGATCCTCAAGATCGCGACGTCCTTTCGACCGCTATCCTTTCGTTTTTGCGCGAGATCGTAGTAAATCTTGCCCGAGCAGAGGATGAGCGCGGCGGTGTCGCCGGGCGACGAAGGATCGTCCATGACGGGCCTGAAACTCGAATCGGTGAAATCCGCGATCGGCGAGAGCACCGCCGGATGCCTGAGCAGGCTCTTCGGCGTCATGACGACGAGGGGCTTCTTGACGGGATCCTTCGCCTGAGCGCGGAGGAGATGGAAGTACTGCGAAGGCGTGGTCGGATTGGCGACGCGGATGTTGCCCTCGGCGCAGAGCAGGAGGAAGCGCTCGAGGTGGGCGCTCGAGTGCTCGGGCCCCTGCCCTTCGTAACCGTGTGGCAGGAGGAGGACCAGGCCGTCGGCCGCGCCCCATTTGGCCTCGGCGGCTATGACGTAATTGTCTATAATGACTTGCCCGCCGTTCGAGAAGTCGCCGAATTGCGCCTCCCACATGACGAGGGCGTCACTGTACTCCGCGGCGTACCCGTATTCGAAGCCGAGCACGCCGAATTCCGAGAGCGGGCTGTCGTGGAGCGCGATCTTCCTCTGGCCGGGCGAGACGTTGTCGAGCGGGACGTAGAAAGAGTTCGTCCTCGCTCCGGCCTCCCACCACACGAGGTGGCGCTGGGAAAAGGTCCCTCGCTCCGAGTCCTCGCCCGACAGCCTCACGTGGACGCCCTCGAGGAGGAGACTCCCGAAGGCCGCCGCTTCGGCGAGCGACCAATCGAGGAGGCCTCTCTCCCTGAAGGTCCTGAGCTTGCCGGCCACTATAAATTTGAGCTTGTCATGTATCCTCATGCCTTCGGGCACGGCGGAAATGCCCTCCACGATGCGCGAAAGCGTCGCTTCGCCGACGCGAGTCTCCGCGCTCGGGCCCTCGCCGATCGCGTCGCCTTCGGGGGCGGATTTCCGCTCGGCTGCGGCGCGCTCCCGACCCAGCGCGGCTTCGAGCTTCGCCGCATAGGCCTTCCTCATGTCCTCCAGGTCGCCTGAGGTGAGGAGGCCCGCGGCGACGCATTCCTCCCCGTAGAGCGCGGCGGCCGAGGGATGGGCCTGGATGAGATCGTACATGAAAGGGTGGGTGAAGGAGGGCTCGTCGCCCTCGTTGTGGCCGTGCCTGCGGTAGCAGAAGATGTCTACGACGACGTCGCTGCCGAAGGCCTGTCGGAAATCCAGGGCCGTCCTCATCACGCGGACGACCGCCTCGGGCCTGTCTCCGTTGACGTGGAAGATGGGTACGGGGTTCATCTTCGCGATATCGGTGGGGTTCAGGTTCGAGTGAGCGTTGCGCGACGGCGTCGTGAAGCCTATCTGGTTGTTGATCACCACGTGGATCGTGCCGCCCGTGCCGTATCCTTCGAGCTTCGACATGTTGAATATCTCGGCGACGACGCCCTGGCCGGCGAACGCGGCGTCGCCGTGGATCAGGACGGGAAGGACCTTCTTCCCGCCCGCGTCGCCCATGAGGTCCTGGAGGCCGCGGGCTCGGCCCTCGACCACGGGACCGACGGACTCGAGGTGACTCGCGTTGGGCGACAGGGTTATCGCGACGGAAGAGCCGTCGTCGTTCCTGTGCGTCGAAGAGTAGCCGATATGGTACTTCACGTCGTCCGAGCCGCCGAAGACCCCGGGGGTGAATCCTTCCTCGAAGAGGTAGAAAAGCTCCTCGAGAGGCTTGCCGACGATGAGGGCGAGGATGGTCAGCCTGCCTCGATGCGCGGCCCCCATCGCTATCCGCTCGATCCCGCGCGGGCTGGCTCCGTCGAGGAGGAAGTGCAGGGCCGGGATGACGGCTTCCGACCCCTCGAGGGAGAAGCGTTTCTGGCCGATGAAAGTCCTCTGCAGGAAACGCTCCAGCTCCTCCGCCTCGACGAGGTCCTCGAGGATGGTCCTCCTCTGCATTTCGTCGAGGCTCGCCGAGTAGGCCGGGCCCTCCATCCTGGAGATGAGCCATTCGCGCATCCCCTTGTCCTGGATATGGAGAAACTCCGTGCCGATGCAGCCGCAGTACGCGTTCCGGAAGGCCTCGAGTATTCCCCTGAGCGGCATCGCCCTGCGGATGCCGCCGCCCGCGTAGAACTCGATATCCAGGTCGCCTTCGGAAAGGCCGAATTCTTCCAGTTCAAGGCGATGGTAGCTCTTCTTCTTGACCTCGCTCAACGAGGTGAACTTCTCCGAGTAGGACTCGCCGAGGGGATTGAGGTCGGCATAGAGATAGCCCACGTCCCTATAGGCCCAGAGAAGGCTGTCCACCCTGCTCTGCTTGTATGCGGGGTCGTCCTCGCCCGAGCAGGCGGCGCGGAGCGAGCCGTCGGCCGGCTCCCCGCCCCGCGGCGCGCTTACATGGAAGTCCTCGGGGCGATTGTCCAGGGAGCGCCCCGTCGCGCCGTCGGACTCGAGCGCCCCGGAGAGTAGATCCTCGAGAAGGTCGAAGCTGTTGTTGAGCATCCTAGCCCCGCAGGGCCTCGGGGACCTGATCCGGACGGTCCACCACGGGCACGCCCGCGTCGCCGAAGGCCTTGATTTTGGAATCGGGCGTGCCGCGGCTCCCCGAGATGATGGCACCCGCGTGACCCATCTTCTTCTCGGGCGGAGCCGTCCGCCCCGCGATGAAGGCGACGACTTTCTTGGAGAAGCTCCGCTTGATGTAGTCGGCGGCCTCTTCCTCGGCCTCGCCTCCGATCTCCCCGATGAGGACGACGGACTCGGTGTCCGGGTCCTTCTCGTACAACTGCAGGACCTCGACGAAACTCAGGCCCGTGATGGGGTCTCCCCCGATGCCGATGCAGGTGGATTGGCCGAGGCCTGCCTTGGTCAGGTTGTAGACGATCTCGTAGGTGAGGGTGCCCGAGCGCGAGATCACGCCGACGCCCCCCGGCGCGTGTATCTGACCGGGCATTATGCCTATCTTGCATTTGCCCGGGGATATGAGACCGGGGCAGTTGGGCCCGACCAGGACCTTGCCGCGCTCCTTGATGTACCGGTAGTTCTGCGCCATCTCGACGAGAGGTACGCCCTCGGTGATGCAGACGATGAGCCTTATCGGGCTGTCGGCGGCCTCTCGTATCGCGGCCGATGCGAAGCGCGCCGGCACGAAGATTACGCTCGCGTCGGCGCCCGTCGCGCGCGCCGCTTCGTCGACTCCGTCGAACACCGGCATGGAGTCCAGGCTCTGGCCGCCCTTGCCCGGAGTGACGCCGCCGACGACCTTGGTCCCGTATGCGAGCATGCTTCTCGCGTGGAAAGAGCCGTCCCTTCCGGTGATGCCTTGAACGATGACCTTGGTGTCCGCGTTCACCAGGATGCTCATGCCGCTACCTCTTTCGTTTCAGGCGACGTAGGCCACCACTCGCTTTATCGCCTCGCCGAGGTCGTTGTAGGCCTCGATCCCGGCGCCTTGCAGTATTTCCTTGGCCTTGACGTCGTTGGTGCCGATCAGCCTGATCACTATCGGTACGCCTATCTCGATCATCGACTTCGCCTTGAGTATGCCGTTCGCCACGTCGTCGCAGCGCGTTATGCCGCCGAAGATGTTTATGAGGATGGCCTTGACGCCGGGCTTCCCGAGGAGGATCGAGAAGGCCTTGACCACCTTCTCGGGGTTCGAGCTCCCCCCGATGTCGAGGAAGTTGGCGGGCGCCGCGCCATAGTGCTTGATGAGGTCCATCGTAGCCATCGAGAGGCCGGCGCCGTTCACCATGCAGCCGATGTTCCCGTCCAGCCCCACGTAGCTCAGGCCCGCCTCTCGCGCCTCGATCTCGTCGCTGCCGTACTCGTCGGGATTCCGGAAGGCAAGGAGCTCGGGATGCATAGGGAGGCCGTTGTCGTCGACGACGATCTTCGCGTCGAGGGCGACGAGCTTCCCTCCCTCGACGAGGGAGAGAGGATTGAGCTCGATGAGACTGCAATCCTTCTCGACGCAAAGGCGAAAGAGCGACCGGGTGATCTCGAGGAGGCTCTGCGCGATTTCCGGACCGAGTTCGTCCGCGCCGATCCCCGCGAGGAAGGAGGTCCCGTCGGGGCCGAGGAACGGGTCGAGTCCGACATGCCGTATCCTTCCCGGATGGCCTGCCGCGGCCTCCTCGATGGTGATCCCGCCCTTGTCGCTGAATACCGCCTCGACTCCCTTGGCGTTCCGGTCGACGAGCACGCTCAAATAGTATTCCTTGACGCTCTTCACCGCCCGGGTCACGAGGACTTTGCGGACGCGCTGGCCTCCGATCTCCAGCCCGAGGATCCGCCCGGCGACGGTCGCGGCCTCCTCCGGCGTCCTGGCGATCCTGACGCCGCCGGCCTTGCCCCTGCCCCCCGCCAGTACCTGAGCCTTGACGACGACCATCCCGCCCAAGCGAGCCTGGATCGCGGACGCGGCCTCGGGAGAATCCGCCACATCTGCCTCGGGCACGGGAACGCCGTACTGGATGAGCAGCTGCCGCGATTGGTATTCCATCAGTTTCAAGACTTACCTCTTCTTACTTCCGAAGGCTCTCTATCTTCCTCTTAGTTAAGTTAATACTTTTCGTTACCTTTATGCCTCTCGGGCATACTTGAGTGCATCGAAATTTGCTCTCGCAGGCCCAGACGCCGTCGGGCCGGTCCAAGGCGGGGAGACGCTCGGCCGTCCCCTTGTCGCGGCTGTCGAATACGAAGCGCGCGGCGTTGAGCACGGCCGCCGGCCCGATGAAGGCGGGGTTCTTCTCCCGTATCACGGGGCAGGCCGAATAGCAGGAGGCGCAGAGGATGCACTTGGTGGCATCGTCTATCTCCTCCCTCTCGGCCTGGCTCTGCTTCCTCTCCTTGGGGCCGGCGGGCCCGTCGTTGATGAGGTAGGGCTTCACCGAGCGATAGGAGGAGAAGAACCTCTCCTGGTCGACCATGAGGTCCCGCTGCACCGGAAGGCCCTTCAGCGGCTCGATCCGGATCGACGCCCCCTCGGCCGCGCCCAAGTCGCGCAGGAGGGTCTTGCAGGCGAGCCGCTCCTCCCCGCCTATCAGCATGGCGTCGGAACCGCAGATGCCGTGGGCGCAGCTCTTGCGGAAGGCCAGGCTGCCATCGAGGTAGGTCTTGATATAGACGAGGCCGTCGAGCACCCGGCTCTCGGGCGGGAGCTCCAGTTCGAAGTCCTCGAAGTGGGGCGAGGAGTCCTTCTCGGGATCGAAGCGCTGGATCGTGAAGATTATCCGCATCAGTATACCCTCGGCTTGGGAGCGAACAGGCTCGTGTCGACGTCCTTGTACGAGAATTCCGGAACGCCGTCCGTCAGCTTGACGAGCGAATGCTTGAGCCAGCGGGCGTCGTCCCGTTCGGGGAAATCGTCGCGGGTGTGGCCGCCCCTGCTCTCCTCGCGCCTCAAGGCCGCATGGGCGGTGACGTAGGCGAGGTCGATGAGGTTCTCGAGCTCGAGGAGCTCGAGAAGGTCGGTGTTGAAGGCGGCGTTGCCGTCCTGGACGCGGGCCTCGCGGTACTGGTCGCGAAGGCCCTCGACCGTCGAGACGGCGGCGCGCATATCCTCGCCGGTCCGGATGATGCCGACGCGCTCCATCATGGTCTTTTGCAAAGTCTCCCGGATCGCCCCGCCGTGCGCGCCCTTGCCCGTCTTGAGTCGCCCGATCTTGTCGCGGGCGTAGGAGTCGCTCCCCGCGGCGACATGGCCCATGTCGGCGTTGGCGATGTAGTCGGCGATATGCCTCCCCGCCCTACGCCCGAACACGACGAGGTCGACGAGGCTGTTGGTGCCCAGCCTGTTCGCGCCGTGCACCGAGACGCAGGCGCATTCTCCGGCGGCGTACAGTCCGGCGTAGCTCCCCCTGCCTTCGCCTCGAAGGACCCTGCCATTGTGGTCGGTTGGAACCCCGCCCATGCCGTAGTGGGCGGTGGGCTGGACGGGGATGGGCTGGGTGACGGGGTCGATATTGAGGTAAACGCGGCAGAACTCGGCTATATCGGGGATCTTCTCCTCCACCGCCTGCTTACCGAGCTTGGTCGCGTCGAGGAGGACGTAATCGTCGATCTGCCGGTCGCCGCGCATGCCGTTGCCGCGCTTGAGCTCGCTCAGGATCGCCTTGCTGATGAGGTCGCGCGGCGCAAGGTCGAGGAGCTTGGGCGCGTACTCTTCCATGAACCGCTCGCCCCTCCTGTTCCTCAGCACGCCGCCCTCGCCCCTGACGGCCTCGGTGATCAGGATGCCCATGCCCGCGATCCCCGTAGGGTGGAACTGATAGAACTCCATGTCCTCTAGGGGCACTCCCCTGCGGAGGGCCAGGGCCAGCCCGTCTCCCGTGTTCGCGTACGCGTTGGAAGTGGTCTTGAACATCCTTCCGAAGCCGCCCGTCGCGAGCATCACGGCCTTGGACCTGATCGTGTGCAGCTCGCCGGTCGCCAGCTCGAGGACGACGAGCCCTTTGCAGGCGGGGCCGTCCATGATGAGGTCGACCGCGAAGTATTCATTATAAAAGTCCACCTCGTTCTTGATGCATTGCTGGTACAGGGTCTGCAGGATCATGTGGCCGGTCCTGTCGGCCGCATAGCAGGCCCTCCGCACGGGCGCCTCGCCGAAGTTCCGGGTGTGGCCGCCGAAGCGGCGCTGGTCGATCAGGCCGTCGGGAGTCCTCGAGAAGGGCAGGCCCATGTTCTCCAGGTCGTAGACCGCCTGGACCGCCTCCTCGGCGAGAATGGCCGCCGCGTCCTGGTCGACGAGATAGTCGCCGCCCTTGATCGTGTCGAAGGCGTGCCACTCCGGTTTGTCCTCCTCGAGGTTGCCCAGGGCGGCTCCGATGCCGCCTTGGGCCGTCCCTGTGTGGCTGCGGACCGGGTAGAGCTTGGAGATGACGGCGACCCGGCCCGCGCCCGAGGCTTCGAGGGCCGCGTAGAGCCCCGCGCCGCCCGCGCCGACGATCACCGCGTCGTATTCGTGCTGCATTGCCCCTCCTTCAATCGCGAGCCAGATTGAGCACGCCGCCGGCCAAGAGGATCTTCCTGTGGCGGGGCGAGGCCTCGAGGACGACCCTCACGACGGAGCCGCCCACGCGGAGATCGGTCTCCTCCGCGCCCGAGGCGACGAAATCGCGGATTCCCGACAGCTCGAAGAGGTCGCCCTGGGCGATATTGTCGTAATCGCTCGCGTCGGCGAAGACGAGGGGGAGGATGCCGAAGTCTATGAGATTCTCCTTGTGGATCCTCGCGAAGCTCTTGGCGATCTTGAGCTTGACGCCGAGGTAGCGGGGCGCCAGCGCGGCGTGCTCCCGCGATGAGCCCTGGCCGTAGTTCTCGCCGCCTACCACCGCGCCCCCGCCCTTCTCGCTCGCGCGCTTGGCGAAGTCCTTGTCCAGCACGTAGAACACGTAGTTGCTGATCTCGGGGATGTTGCTTCTGAGGGGCAGGACCTGGGTGCCCGCCGGCATGATGATGTCGGTGCTGATGTTGTCCTTTACTTTGAGGAGCACTTCGCCGCTGATCGAGTCCTCGAGCTCGGGGAAGCGGGGAAAGGGCTTTATGTTCGGCCCCTTGATAAGCTCCACCTCGCCGGGCTCGGCCGGGGGCAGTACGAACCATCCGGGATTGAAAGCGTAGGTCTCAGGATACTCGATGACGGGATAGCTCCCCAGGGTCCTGGGATCCGTGATCCTCCCCGTGAGGGCTGAGGCCGCCGCCGTCTCCGGGGAGCATAGATAGACGGCGTCGTCGAGGGTCCCGCTCCTCCCCTTGAAATTCCGCGGGAAGGTCCGCAGGGAATTGGTGCCCGTGGCGGGCGCCTGCCCCATGCCGATGCAACCGAGGCATCCGGGCTCGTGCACTCTCGCGCCCGCGTCGATCAATGCCCCGAGGCCCCCGGCGGCCAGGATGTTCTCGAGCGTCTGCCTGCTGCCGGTGTTTATCTCGAAGCTGACCTCGGGATCGCGGATCTTTCCCTCCACGATCTTGGCGGCGATCATGAAATCGCGAAAATCGCCGTTGCAGGAGGACCCGATGATCACCTGATGCACCTTCACGTCGGCGAGCTCCCTGGCCGCCTTGACGTTGTCGGGATTGCTCGGGCAGGCGACCATCGGCTCGATGTCGCCGAGCTCGACCTCGGTGGTCGCCTCGTACTCCGCGCCGGCGTCGGCAGAGAGGGGGACATAGTCCCCATGCCGGGAGTTGCGCTTTAGGAAGTCCTCGGTGATCTCGTCCGAAGGGAATATGCATGCGGTAAAGCCCATGTCCACCGACATGTTCGCCACCGTCGCGCGAGCGGCCATGTCCATGTTGCGCAGGCCGGGGCCGTCGAACTCCATGATCTTGCCGATGCCGGCCGCGCAGCTATAGTCCCCGAGGAGGCTGAGGATCAGGTCCTTGCCCGAGACGAAGGGCTGGAAGGCTCCTTCGACCCGAATCCTCCAAATCTCGGGAACGTTGATGTAATACGGCAGGCCGGCCATCGCCATCGCCACGCTGATCCCGCCGGCCCCCATGGCGAGCATCCCGAGGCAGCCTCCCGTCGTCGTATGGCTGTCCGATCCGAGGAGAGTCTTGCCGGGAACGCCGAATCGCTGGCGTTGGATATGGTGCGACACCCCGTTCCCGGGCTGCGAGAGAATGACCCCGTATTTCCTCGCAGCGGATTGGAGGAAGCGATGGTCGTCGGCGTTCCTGTAGTCGGTCTGGATGACGTTGTGGTCGATATAGCTGACCGCCAGCTCGTTCTTTATCCGCCCGAGCCCCATGGATTCGAACTCGAGGTACACCATCGTGCCCGTCGCGTCCTGGGTCAGGGTCTGGTCGATCCTTATCCCGATCTCTTCTCCGGGAAGCAGCCTGCCTTCGACGAGGTGCGCTTTAAGGATCTTCTCGGCAATCGTACCCTTCATGGCGATCCCTCCCGACTAGAGCTGGAACCATGGCGGCGTCCGTCCTACGGTAGACTAAGCATACCATCATTGTTTTCGCTGTCAAGCTTCGCGGAGTCGCGAGGCCGGCCGAGGTCCATGATCGTCCTTGCTCCGCGGCGGCATCGACCCTATACTCGTGGTAACCAATGACCGGCTCGGACGTAGCCGGAAGGAGCGGAGGATGAAGCAATACGTCAGGTGCAAGGCATGCGGATACATCATGGAGGCGAGCAAGGTCGGTAAGCTGTGTCCGGCCTGCGGGGTGCCTTCGAAGGCCTTCGAGCCCTACGAAGAGAGGATCTCCGAAGAGCGCAAGCGCATCCTCGACCTGCACATTCATCCCATCGTCGTGCACCTGGCCCAGGCCCTCGCCCCCATGCTCGTCGTCCTCGCGGCCGCTCTCGCCCTGATCGGCGCGGGATCCCTCAAGACCGTATTGCTGGACGCCGCGCGAGTCCTCGCCGCCTTCCTCCCGGTCGCTGTCGTCCTCGCCTTCGCGGCCGGCCTCATAGACGGCAACCTTCGCTTCCATAAGGTGACTACGCCGCTCCTCGTCCGGAAGATGATAGTCGGCGCCCTCTTCTTCGCCGTCTCGCTCGCGGCGGCCGCCCTGGCCCTCTTCACCGGCCTCGAGGCGGCGACGCTGGCGTCCTTCGCCTTTCTCGAGCTCCTCTCCCTGGCCGCGGCCGTCGCGCTGGGCCACTGGGGCTTCGGGCTCCTCTCCTCGAGGTTCCCAGGCAAGTAGGCACTATTAAATCATCTCCTCGGGCTTGACGAGGGCGTCGAATTCCTCGCCGCTGAGGATGGACAGCTCGACCGCCGCCTGTCTGAGCGTCAAGTCTTTCTCGTGCGCGAGCTTGGCTATCTTCGCGGCCGCGTCATAGCCGATATGGGGATTGAGGGCGGTAACCGTCATCAGGCTCCTCCCCAAATCCTCGCGTATCCGCCTCTCGTCGGCCTTGATGCCCCTGACGCAGCGCTCGTCGAGGCCGGAGATCGCTCCGGCGAGGAGGTCGATGGACTGCAGCAGATCGTAGATGATGACGGGCTTGTAGACATTCAGCTCGAGCTGGCCCGAAGCCCCCGCGAAGGTGATCGTCGCGTGGTTGCCGAAGACCTGGGCGCATACCATGGTCGTCGCCTCGACCTGCGTCGGATTGACTTTGCCCGGCATGATGGAGGAGCCGGGCTCGTTCTCGGGAAGGAGGAGCTCGCCCAGGCCGCATCTCGGGCCCGACCCTAGGAGCCTCAGGTCGTTCGCTATCTTCATAAGGGCCGCGGCCAGCGCATTGAGGGATCCCGACAAGCCGACGAGGTCGTCATGGGCGGCCATATAGGCGAATTTGTTCGACGCCGCCTTAAGGGGCAGGCCGGTGATGGCGGCCAACTCCTCGCAGGCCAGCTCGCCGAAGCGCGCCGGGGCGTTCAGCCCCGTCCCAACCGCCGTGCCGCCGAGGGGCAGGTACATCGTATCGCGCGCGGCCGTCTCGATCCTTCCGATGCCGAGCCGCAGCTGCTCCGCGTAGCCCGAGAATTCCTGGCCGAGGCCTATGGGCACGGCGTCCTGGAGATGGGTCCTTCCCGTCTTCACGATGCCGCGGAACTCTTTCGCCTTGGCCTCGAGCGAGGCTTGGAGGGTCCGGGCGGCGGGGAGGAGCAGGCTCTCGACCTTCAGGGCCGCCGAGAGCTGCATGGCCGCGGGGAAGACGTCGTTGCTCGACTGGGACTTGTTGACGTCGTCGTTGGGGTGCAGGGGCCTCTTGGAGCCGAGAGGCCGGCCGGCCTTGGAGCTGGCGAAATTGGCGATCACCTCGTTGACGTTCATGTTCGTCTGGGTGCCCGATCCCGTCTGCCACACCGAGAGGGGGAAGTGGCCGTCGAGCTCGCGGCGGAGTATGGCGTCGCAGGCTTCGACGATCGCCGCGGCCTTGTCCTCGGCCAGCTCGCCCAAGCGGCCGTTCGCGAGGGCCGATGCCTTCTTGATGGACGCGAGGGCGAGGATCACCTCGATCGGCATGACTTCGCGCCCGATGCGGAAATTCTCGAGCGAGCGCTGAGTCTGCGCGCCCCAGAGCCTGTCCGAGGCGACGCGGATCTCGCCCATGCTGTCCCGCTCGGTCCTATAGCCCATCTCTGCCACCTCCCAGCCTAATGTACAGGCCTACTTACCGGTGGGGCAAGCTGATATATAATCGGAGCCGCCAGCTTGGAGCGTGAAGGAGGAGTTCGCATGGCGCAGCCGAAGGTATCGCTGGAGGACGCGAGGGACGCCGCGCGCATGAAGCTCAAGGGCTTCTGCGCGGCCTACAAGATCTGCGATGGTCTGGATACGAGGATCTGCCAAGGGCATTCCTACGGCTCGCCCATCGGGATGGGCGGCCCCGGCACCGGCGCCTCATTCGCCAACAACGTCAAGGCGCTCGCCGAGCTCAAGCTCAATGCGCGGCTCATCGGACCGGATTTCCAGCCCGATTGCCGCTTCGCCTTCCTCGGGCGGGAGCTCGCAATGCCGATCATGGGGGCCAGCGTATCGGGGGTAAACAGCTTCGGCGGAGAGTCGGTGATCGGCGAGGCCGAATTCTGCCGCGCCGTCGTCCGAGGCTGCAAGGCCGCCCTATCGATGGGCTGGCGCGGCGACTCCTTCAACTATTCGCCCGAGCGGCCATACGGTATCGAGGCCATCGCCGAGGCCGGCGGCTGGGGGGTACAGATAATCAAGCCGCGAGCCCAGGACGCGATCAAGCGATTCATGGAAAAAGCCGAAGAATCGGGCTGCGCCGCCGTGGGAGTAGACGTCGACGGCCACGGCTCCTACGCGATGAACGCCCACGGTCAACCCGTGTTCAGGAAATCCGTCGAAGAGCTGCGCGAGCTGGCCACGACCACCTCCCTGCCTTTCGTAATCAAGGGCGTAATGTGCGCCGAGGACGCCCAGGCGGCGGTCCAGGCCGGAGCCAAAGTCGTCGTAGTCTCGAACCACGGCGGCAGGGTCCTCGACCACTCTCCGGGTACGGCCGAGGTCCTTCCCTCGATCGCCGCGCGGATCCGCGGCGAGGCGACGATAATCGCGGACGGCGGCGTGAGGACGGGCTACGACGTCCTCAAGATGCTCGCCCTCGGCGCGGACGCCGTCCTGGTCGGCCGCGACATGGTCAGGGCAGCCGTAGGAGGCGGCGAGGAGGCGGTCCGGGCGCAAATGGAGATGCTGGCCTCCGACCTCAAGAAGGCGATGAAGATGACGGGGGCCGCCTCGCTGGGGGACATATCCGCTGAGGTCCTTTGGACGGCGCCGGAGCGCTAGAGCCTGCAGTCGTCGCTCGGATTCACCGCCGGCCGACCTTCGGATAACGTAAGAAATTCTTCATGCAATTGTTAGAAACTATTGCCGTCCACCGTGGTATTTTGGGTATAGGTACGATCAGGAGGTTACCGATGAAACGCTCCCTCATGGCCGTGTTTGCGCTAGTCATTCCCGCGATGGCTTTCGCTCAAGGCAGGATGGGCGGAGAGAACGGCCTCCTCAAAGGCTTCGGGCTCGACGACACCCAGATTTCCCAAGTGACGGCTATCGAGAAGTCCACGCGCGCGACCGTGCGCGCGGACTTCACGCACATCCGGCTCATACGCGCTCAGATCGCCGAGGCCCTCCTTCCCGCCACGCCCGACGTCCAGGCGATAAATGCCCTTATCGACAAGAAGGGCGAGCTCCGGACCGACATCGAAAAGAGCCTCTTGTCCGCGAGGATCCAGCTCGTAAAGATCATGGGCGACGAGAACTACGAGACATTCGCGAGGTTCGTCATGGATCGCATTCGGTCCCGCTTCGGGCAGATGCGCCCCATGGAACGCCTCGACCACCCTCAGTCCATGGAGACGGCGCCGATGCCGGACGAGGGCGGCGGAGACCGATAAGGCGTGCCTGAGAAGCCCGGGATGCCGACGGGATGGAGGAGACTACGATGGACAAGTTCGTGAGCAAGGCGCTATTGGCGATGCTGGCGGCGCTGGTCCTCGCCGGGTGCGCCACGATGCCTCAGGTCGCCAAAGGATCCACGAACTACCTCCAGACGGGGATGGCGAGCCCGAGACTCAGGGGCAATGAATTCTACATGGCGATCGGCGAAGTCGATCTGTATAAATACGGCTTCTTCGGCAACCTCAAACCGAGCGGCAAGACCGTCGAGATCGCCGTAGTCATCCAAGCGGATAAGGACTCGGGCCAAGCCTTAAAAATAGCCACCATGCAGACGAACTCGGAGAGGTCCGAAAGCGGCACGGATTACGAGAACGGCGTGGCAGTCGCCAACGGTTCCCCCTACGTCCTATCCGACCTCCGCGGCGGCATGTCCGTCATCGATGTCCAACCCTTCCCTCGCTGGCTCGATGCCATCGACGCCATGCGGGGGGCTATCGCCAAGCTGAGCACCTATACCAATTTCGCCGTGACCGATCGAGATCAGCTCGCTCCGGTAGTCGCGGTGGACATCGGCTGGCGCTGGGGTTTCTGGGGCTGGGGCCCCGGTTGGAGGGGGCCCGGCTGGGGTCGCGGCTACCATCGCTGGAGATAGACGAAGGCTCGGTTACGGGAAGGGGATAGTTCCGCCCCGCGCCTCGCCCCTTCTCCGTGGCCAGGATGGATTTCCCCGATTCCCGCGCGGGCAGTAGAATCATAAGCGTCTATGAGAGCCATTCGAGCCGATATCACCACGCTCCGCGTCGACGCGATCGTCAACGCCGCCAACGAGTCCCTCCTGGGCGGGGGCGGCGTCGATGGGGCGATCCATCGCGCTGCGGGGCCCGAGCTATTGGCGGAGTGCCGCAAGCTCGGCGGCTGCCGGACCGGGGAAGCCGTCATTACGCGAGGCTACGCCCTCCCCGCGAAGTACGTGATCCATACGGTAGGTCCCGTATGGCGCGGCGGCGCCGCCGGGGAGAGCGCGCTTCTCGCCGGATGCTATCGACACTGCATGGCGATCGCCCGCGATCGAGGAATCGAGACCCTGGCCTTTCCGTCGATAAGCACGGGAGTTTACGGCTATCCTGTCGAGGAGGCGGCGCAGATCGCAGTGAGGACCGTACGCGAATCTCTGCGGGCCGGCGGCGCCCGGATTGATGTCGCCTTCTGCTGTTTTTCGGATCGCGACCTGGCGGTGTACGAAAGACTGCTGACTTGATCGGGGACGCGCGTAAACCCAAGAGCCAGCGAGGCCTGCTTGTCCGTCTAGATCCGTCGATAAACCTGCCGGATTGAGTATATTCAATGGGAATGTACAAGATTGGAGGTGCTTCATGACACAAGTCGTCCTTTTACGGCACGGCGAGAGCCTTTGGAATAAAGAGAATCTCTTTACCGGCTGGACCGACGTGGACTTGTCCGAGCAAGGCAGGGATGAGGCGATCGAGGCTGGCAAGACGCTGAAGGGGGGAGGCTTCGCCTTCGATATCGCTTTCACGTCGGTGCTCAAGCGAGCGATCCGGACCCTCTGGCTCGTCCTCGACGGGATGGATCTCATGTGGATACCCGTGCTGCGGGATTGGCGCCTCAATGAGCGCCATTACGGCGCCCTCCAAGGCCTCAATAAGGCAGAGACCGCCGCCAAGTACGGCGATGCCCAGGTCAAGACATGGCGGCGCAGCTACGACGTCAGGCCGCCCGCCCTCGAGCCCGACGACCCCCGGCACCCGAAGCTCGATCGCCGCTATTCGGATATCGCCGCCGATCGCCTGCCCGCCACGGAATGCCTCAAGGATACGGTAGATCGCTTTCTCCCCGCCTGGCTCGATCTGATAACGCCCGAGATCCGTTCGGGCAAGCGAGTATTGATCACCGCGCACGGCAACAGCCTCAGGGCTCTCGTCAAGTATTTGGACGGAGTCTCGGACGCGGACATAGTCGAGCTCAATATCCCGACGGGGGTCCCCCTGGTTTACGAGCTGGACGGCGGACTTAAGCCGATTCGCCACTATTACCTCGGCGACGAGGCGAAGGTCGAGGAGGCGACGCGCGCCGTGGCGGGACAGGCTTCGGCGAAGACGCCGCGCTAGGGCGACGGAGGAGTCCCGATCCCGCTAGACGAGCCTGGATACCTCCCCACGGAACCGAGCCTAGGGATCGCGCTCCGATTGTCCCGACTCGTCTTTTTCGTATACCATCGCCCCCATGGCGATCAATCCCAAGGAACAGCGCGGCCTGGGTATCGCCGCCATTGCAGGCTGCGCCCTTCTCTGGAGCCTCGCCGGACTGCTCATAAAGCTCGTCGATTGGAACCCCTTCGCCATAGCCTGCGGTCGCAGCGCAGTCGCCGCCATCTTCATCTATGCGTGGTTGCGAAGGCCGCATTTCAGCTTTTCGCCGGCGCAGGCCTGCGCCGCCCTCGCCTATTCCGCCACGATGCTGCTTTTCGTCTACGCCAACAAGACGACGACTTCGGCTAACGCGATACTCCTCCAGTACGGCGAGCCGGTCTACGTGGCGATAATCGGTTCCTTCGCCCTCAAGGAAAGGCCCAGGGCCGAGCATTGGATAGCCTTCTGCCTAGTCGCGGTAGGCATGGGACTTTTCTTTGCGGGTGGGGTAGGAGGCGGCAACCTGTCGGGCAACGCGGCCGCGGTGGCAGCGGGCATAGCCTTCGCCCTCTACGTCGTATCGATGCGCAAGCAGAAGGGCGGCTCGCCCCTCGAGTCGGTCCTCATGGCTCATGTTCTTACGGCAGGGGTCTCATTCGTCGCCTGTCTATTCCTCCCGGCTCCGAGGATCGACGCGAGGTCCATCGCGGCCATCGCGGCCTTGGGAACATTGCAGATCGGCCTCGCGTCGGTGCTCTTCGCCGCGGGGATAAAGCGAGTTACGGCGGTGGACGCGAGCCTCGTCGGCGTGATCGAGCCGGTGTTCAACCCGCTCTGGGTCTTCCTGGCGACGGGAGAGGCTCCCGGGGCCAACGCGCTCGCCGGCGGCGGCATTATCATTGCGGCCGTGCTGGGCTCGATCCTGATCTCGCTTCGCCGCGACTCCGTCGCGGGCCCGGCGAGGGAGGCCTCGCGATTGTCCTGAATGAAGGACTTTGCGGCGAGCCTCGAGGCTCTTGAGACCCTCCTCGAATCGAGTCAGCCGTATCTGACTCTCACGGTCGAGGAGCGAAGATAGCCGGTGAGCACGATGATATTGCCGCGCCCCTCGCCCTCCGACTTGTTCCGTACGACGCTGCTTACGCGCTCGGAGAAGCGGTCCTCGACCTCGAAGCCTTCCGGCACGATGAGGCGGATGTTGCTCGAGACGGCATCGATATCCAAGGCGAGGCGGAAATCGCGGGCACCCTCGTATTCCCTCAGATCGAGCCGCGCGTTCGAGGACTTCAGCGCGAGCTTGTAGCTTCGCGCCTTCACCCAGTCGCCCGTCTTGCGAACGCTGCCGCTTACGCAGTTCAGCTCCACCGCGCCCGAGACCGCCTCCGGATAAGGAGACGACGGCGCCGGAACAGGCAAGGCCAGTCCAAGGAGGCCCGCCTCGACATCCAGGGCGCTCCGATCGGAACAGGCGCTGAGGCGCGTCACGGCGCGCTCGAAAGCGGGCATCTCCATAGCGCCGCGCGAATAGGCTTCCGTAACGGTCTGTATCAGCGCGTCTCTCTCGTCCTCCAGCTGTGTATCCCGCATGCCTCTCTCCCCTGCCCCGCTCCCGCGATCATCGGTCGCCGATGTCTATCTCGAGCTCCCCGCCGGCCTCGAGTTCGTAGCCGAGGTCGGGGACATCCTCGAACGCGGCCCGACCATCGCCGACGAAGACCCGATAGCGGCCCGCCCTTCCCTCGATCTTGACGGTCAGCCGATTCCCGCGCAAGAGGGAGCTACAAGATAGGACTGTCCGCCCGTCTTGGTCGGTGACCGAAGCCGCGGCTCGAGCGCCGTCGATGGGCTCGAAAATATGGAAGCGCGCCCCGTCGGCGTAGTCGTAGTCGGGCAGGCCGTCGACCGCTCCGAATGGGATGATGGAATTGGGTCGGGCCAAGAGAGGCAGGCTCAGGAAACCGTGTCTCTCGCGCACCCAGCGACCGCCTTCCACCGTCTCGGCCGACGCGGCAGGCCCGGCAGGGAGCAGTCTCGTCCAGCGCCCGTCCGGCAGGTAATAGGAAACCTCGCCCTCGGCGTTGAAGACGGGAGCGACGAGGATGTCGCCTCCGAGCATGTACTGCCGGTCGAGGTAGGCGCAGGCCTCGTCGCGAGGGAACTCGAGCATCATCGCGCGCATGACCGGGACTCCCGAGCGCGACGCCTCCGCGGCCGCCGCGAAGATATAGGGCATGAGGCGGCATTTTAGCTTGGTGAAGCGGCGGAGCACCTCCACCGACTCCTCGTCGTAGAGCCAGGGTACCTTGTACGCCTTGCGGCCGTGGAGCCGCGAGTGCGAGGACATGAGACCGAAGGCGACCCATCTCTTATAGACTGCCGGCGAGGCCTGGTCCTCGAACCCGCCGATGTCGTGGCTCCAGAACCCGAAGCCCGAAAGGCAGAGCGAGAGGCCGCCGCGCAGGCTCTCGGCCATGGACTCGAAGGATGCCGAGCTGTCGCCGCCCCAATGCACTGGGTATTTTTGGCCGCCGACGGTCGCGGAGCGCGCGAATACCACCGCCGCGCCCTTACCCAGCCTCTCCTCGAGAAGATTGAATACGAGTTCGTTATACTGCAGCGAATAGTAGTTATGCATGCGGACGGGGTCCGAGCCGTCGAAGTAGCGTACGTCGACGGGTATGCGTTCGCCGAAGTCGGTCTTGAAGCAGTCGACGCCCATATCGACGAGCTTGCGCAGCTTGCTCGAGTACCACCGGCGGGCGCCGGGGTTCGTGAAGTCCACCAGGGCCATGCCCGCCTGCCACCTGTCCCATTGCCAGACGTCGCCGGCCTCGTTCTTGAGGAGGTAGCCCTTCTCCTTCCCTTCGGCGAACAGTCTGGAGCGTTGCGCGATATACGGGTTTATCCAGACGCAGACCTTTACCCCCATCTTCTTGATGCGCGCGAGCATGGCCTCGGGGTCGGGAAAGACCTCCGGGTCCCACTCGAGGTCGCAGAGATGGTACTCCTTCATCCAGAAGCAGTCGAAGTGGAAGACGCGAAGCGGGATATCCCGCGCGGCCATCTCGCCTATGAAGCCGAGGACGGTCCCCTCGTCGTAGCTCGTGGTGAAGGAGGTGGTGAGCCAGAGCCCGAAGGACCATGCCGGGGGAAGGGCGGGCGGACCCGCGAGTCGCGCGTACTTGGCGAGGACCTCCTTCGGGCCGGGACCGTAGATGAGGTAGTACTCGAGCGCCTCGCCGCTCACGCTGAACTGTACGCTGGCGACGCGTTCGGCGCCGACTTCGAACGAGACGCGGCCCGGATGGTTCACGAGGAGGCCGTAGCCGGCGTCGCTGAGGTAGAAGGGTATGTTTTTGTAGGACTGCTCGCTCGACGTCCCGCCGTCCTCGTTCCAAATGTCGACGCTCTGGCCGTTCTTGACGAAGGGCGTGAATCGCTCGCCGAGGCCGTAAACGAGCTCCCCGACACCGAGCGAGAGTTGCTCGGCGACGAAATTCCCCGCGCCCTCCACGGCGAACCACGCGGTCCTGCGCTCGCCGGTCCATGTGAGGCGTCGCTCGAGTCCCGAAGGCTCGAGACCCAGGAATTCGATCATGTACGGCGACTTCCGATGGATTCGCGCGACGAGTCGACCCGTCGTAAGCGCGATCGTGTCCCCCTCCGCCGCGACGTCGGCCTTATGCCGCCATGCGACGCCTTGCGCGTCGCCCAGCGCGAAAGAGGGACCCCGATCATAGGCACCCTCGAAATGGGAAATGCGGACGCGGACGACGTCCTCGAGAGGCGAGGCGAGGCGGATTGTCAGGAGGCCACCGTCGATCGTCTGCTCGCGGCCGCTTATCGGCTTGTCCGGGCAGTAAAGCGCCACCTCTCCCTCGGCGACATCGGCGTCGGCGTCGGGACCGACCGAGACATCGTAGGCCTCGCAGGCGAAATGCGGCGTCACGCCCTTCTTGTTCATCCAATTGCCGTCGAAGAACTTCATGCGCGCTACCCTTTGACCGCCCCGGCCACCATGCCCTCGATGATCTGCTTCTGAAGCGCAAGATAGAAGATTATCGCCGGCGTTATAGTTAGTAGCACGCCGGCCATGGCGTACTGCCACTCGATCTTGTACTGCCCGAAAAAATTGTAGGCCGCGAGCTGGAGGGTCTGCGATCTCTTCGCCCCGCTCAGGACGAGGAGGGGCAGGAGGAAATCGTTCCACATCCACATGGCGTTCAGCACGACGACCGAAACGGTGACCGGCTTCAGGACCGGGAATATCACGACGAAGAACGTCCTCAGCGTGGAGCTGCCGTCCATCAGGGCGCACTCGTCGAGCTCCTTCGGGACCGTCTTTACGAATCCATGGTACATGAACAAGGCGAGCGGGGCTCCCAATCCCCAATAGATGATCCCCAATCCGTAGATCGATTTGGTCAGCCCAAGGGACTTGGCTACCTTGACCAGGGCGATCATGAAGGATTGGAAAGGTATCATCATGGGAGCGATGCAGAGGAGGAGGACCATCCAGCTGTACCTGGTCTTCGTGCGGGAGAGCTTATAGCCCGCGGCCGAGCTCAGCAGCACGACCCCCGAGGTGCCGATCGCCGTCGCGAGCAGTGTGTTGACGAAGAGACTGGGATACTGCATGAGCGCGAATGCGTTCTTGAAGTTTTCGAGGCTTGGCCGGGTCGGCAGCGCGACGACGTTCGCCGTGATCTCGGAAAAGGTCTTGAGCGAATTGATCGCGACGATGAACAGGGGATACAAGTAGACGGCGGCGATCGCGAACATCGCGACAGTAAACAAGCGGGCGGGCCATCGTCTCATGCCTCTACCTCCCTGCGCTTGAATACGGTTACCTGCAGCACGGTGACCGCCATGATGAGGAGGAACAGCAGGACGGATTTCGCCGATCCATAGCCGAACCTGCTGTCGCCGAAGGCCGTCCTGTAGATATCGAGGGCGACGCTCGTCGTCGCGGTTCCCGGCCCGCCGGAGGTCAGGCTGAAGATCACGTCGAAGGACTTGAGCGCGTTCGAGAGGGAGTAGAATACGCAGACAGTGACGGACGGCATTATCATCGGCAGGGTAATGCGCCAAAGCCTCGTCGCGCTGCCCGCTCCGTCTATCAGCGATGCCTCGATGACGTCCCGAGGGACGGTCTGCAGCCCGGCTATGTAGATCACGAGGTAAAAGCCTATCGACTGCCATACCGACACGGCGAGGACGCTCGCGAAGGCCAATCTACCGTCCCCGAGCCAGCTGAGGGAGAAGATTCCGGCCCGGGTAAGATTGAAGAACGAATCGAAGCCTTTGGAGAAGATGAACCTCCATACGTAGCCGATTATGATGAGGCTGATGATGTTGGGGACGTAGAACGCGGCGCGCAGGACGTTCCTGCCTCCGATATCGCCGTCGAGGATGACCGCCAGGAGCATGGCCGCGATGTTCGTCAATAAGACCATCAGGACGGTGAAGGCTATCGTGAAGCCGAAGGCGTGGGCCATATCCGGGTCGTTCGTCAGCAATTCCCGATAGTTGGCCAAGCCGATGAATTGCGGGACCTTGTCGAGGCCGTTCCATTTCGTGAACGAGTAGGCCACGCTCATGATGAACGGCAGCTCGACGAAGGCCACGATCGCTATGATCGCCGGCGCGGTCAGCGCGATGAAGTCCCCCGCGCGCATCAGGCGTTTCTTGCTTCCTGCCGATATCATGGCCCACCTTCCGATACTGCCGGGAAGGACGACGCCCTTCCCGGCCTGTCAGATTACCGAGCTCCCGTCGCGATTACTGGGCGTTCGCGAGCTTCGAGTACAAGGCGTCCAGCTTGTCCAGGGTCTGCTGCCTATCGGTCTGGCCCGCGCTATAGCCCTGAAGGATGGTCCCGAGGCCCTGCTCAGCGCCGGCCGGGAATCGCTGATAATACCAAGGATAGCTCGGCACTCCCTTCGCCAGGAGGCTTACCGTCTCCTTGGAGAGCGTGGCGGCGGACGCTTCCGCGCCCACTATCGGCGAGAGCTGGTTGATCTTCTCGGGGATCCATTTCTTGCCGTAGTCGGAGGTGGTAAGCCACTTGAGCCAGGCGAGGGCCGCGTCCCTGTTCGCTCCGTCCTTCGCTATCCTGATCGTCTGGTTCGAGTCGAACATGATGCCGGCTTTGGCCGCCGAGTTGCCGGTAGGCCCGAGGAGGTAGCCGATATCGATATTCGGGTTCGACTTCTTGATCGAGTCCTCGGCCCAGTTCCCTTGGTGGATCATGGCGACCTTGCCTGCCGCGAAGGAGGCGCACTGGTCGTTGAAATCCGACTCGAGCGGCTTCGGCCCGCCGTACTTCTTGATGAGGTCCAGCATGTCGAAGACTTTGGCCATCTCCTTGATGTCCTTGAACTTGAGGGCCCCGCTGTTCAACTGGCCCACGAACTTGGCGTAGTCTCCGCCGTAGGAATCCTTGATCGAGGCGAGGACCTGCCAGGCGGTCTGGGGGAATACCCACCATTCCTTAAAGCCGGTCGCGAAAGGCTGGATGCCCTTCGCCTGGAGCTTCTTGCACACAGCTTCGTACTCGCCTATCGTCCTCGGCAGCTGAGTGATGCCCGCGTCGGCGAAGATCTTCTTGTTGTAGATGAAGGAATGGGATTGCACCAGGAAGGGATATCCGGTCACCCTGCCGTCGACGGTTACGCCGGTGAGCGCCGTCGGCTGGATCAGCTTGATGAAATCCTGGCCTGTAAGGTCGTAATCGTAATCCTTGTAAGTCGCGTTATCGGCGTACGCGCTGCTCATGAATACGTCCGGGATATCCCCGGAATTCAGCCTCGCGCTCAGCACGGTCTTATAGTCGTCCTGCAAGACGGTGATATCGAGCGTAGTGCCCGTCGCCGCCTGATAGGCCTTCGCCATATCGTTGTATTGTTCGGTCAACTCGGGGCTATAGAAGAGCACCTTCAGCGTCACTCCCGATTGGCCCGCGAGCAGGGCTCCGACAACCAACAGTAACGAGAGAGCAAAGATCACTTTCTTCATCGAATGGCCTCCCTTGCACGTGGAGATTTACGCTATCTCAGCGTAATGATATACGTATATCATACATGGCCATCGCTGTCAATTTCATAGCCAAGCCCGGCTTGCCCCGGCCCCGGGGGGTCCCGCGCCTATTCGGTCAGCTTGGCGAAGAGATAGTGGTTCTTGTAGATATCCTTGTTGTGCTTGAAGACGAGACTGTGTACGATCGTGATCGTTTCGGATTCGGGCCGCCGGCCGGATTCGAGAATCTGCTCGAGGATCTTTACGGCATAGTAGCCTTGAAGTATGGGGTTCTGGTAGATGACCGCGGTGATGATGTCCTTTTCGAGGTAATGGTAGGAAGAGGTATCCAGGTCGTGAAGGACGACGACGACCTTTTCGATCCCGATCCCTTCGATCACGCGAACGAATTGCGCGTTGTAGGCGGGGACCAGATAGATGGCGTCGAAGGCCTTCGCCCTCGCTCGCAGCAACTGCTCGAGATGCTTTTCTATCCTGCCCGAGGCGGTTCCGGTGGTCGAATAATCCGTCTCGAAATCGACGCCTGGGAATTCGTTCCGCATAACCTCCGAGAAGCCGTCCAATCTCAGCCTGTTGATATCCGGCGCGCTCGATCCGGAAGGCCTCTCGGCGAGGGTGTTGATCACCAGTACGCGGGGCGAGTCCTTGAACATGAGGGATTTCCCGATGAACTCGGCCGCCAGCCTGCCGCCCGCGGCGTAATCGGGTCCTATGTAGCATTGCCTGCGACTGTCGGGAGCGTCGATATTCAAGGTGACATAGGGGATCCCCGATTCGTCTATCCTCGATAATATCGCCTCCATGTCGTAGATCCACTGATTGGCGAAGGCCACCGCCTCCAATCCTTCGCTTAGTTCCTTCGCCAAAATCTCGAGATAGGAACGGGAATCTCTTTCGGGGACCATGTGGTAATGCACTTGATAATTGAATGCCTGTATCTGTTCGGTTCCGATCATCACGCCGGTCTTGACGTCGGTCCAGAAGTATCGAGGGAGCGAAGACGTGAACACGGCTATCTTTCGCGTCTTGTTTCGGACCAATACCTGCGAGGCCTTATGGGGAACGTAATTCACCTCCTTCACGTAGGAGAGGATCCGCTCCTTGAGCTCGGCCGAGACATAGCCCGAATTATTGAGGGCTCGATGGACGGTAATCAGCGAAATTGCGAGATGGTCAGCGATATCCCTCTGCGTTACGCTCATCCCTCGGCCATGATAGCCGGACCTCCTATAAGAAGCAATCCGGCCCCTCGGCCCGATCGGCGCGGGACACCCCGAGGACGGCAGGTCGAGTCCGCCGGCGAGTCAGGAGCGCGAAGCGTAGAAGTCGCGGAGCACGGCGAAGGCCTTCTTCTTGGTGACGCGGTCGGCGTCGATGAGCCCTTTCCGGTTAAAGCCTTCCTGATGCCGATTGAGTCTCCGGGGAGAGCGGAAGTCGTAGAGTATCCAGGGCGACATCCCTTTCACGTAGGGACACGCGGCTATCGCCTCGAGCTGGCGCACGTAGAGGCGCGACTGCATATCCTCCGAGAAGAGCTCATCGGAGCTGCCGCGGAATCCCGCGCGGGCGTCCCCGCCGAACTCGCAGATGACGACCGGCTTATCCGGCTCCGAATTCGCCAGCATGCGCGGCAGCTTCTCGAAGTCCGGGTCGTACCATCCGTAGTATTCGTTCACGCCGACTATATCGAGGGCGTCGGCCAAGCGGTCGCGGATCGCCAGCTCTTCGCGGTCGACGAGGCAGGCGGCCGAAACGGGGCGCGTCCCGTCGAGGCGGCGCGCCGAGGCGGCGAGGCGGGACATGAAGGATAGGCGCTCGTCGGAGTCCGCGTTCTCGTTGCCGACGGACCAGATCGCCACGGAGGCCCGGTTGCGGTCGCGCAGGACCAGCTCGGCCAGCTGATTCTCGGCCTCCGCGTAGACGGCGGGATTCGCGAAATCGATGGCCCAGTAGACCGGCACTTCAGCCCATAGCAGCATCCCCTCCTCGTCGGCGATCCGCGCGAAGCGGCCGTCGTGGGGATAGTGCGCGAGCCGGAGATAATTGCAGTTGAGCTCTTTCGCCCTGGCGATCGCGGCGCGTATCGTCGCCTCGTCAGTGGTCTTGCCGGTAATCGCGTGGTCCTCATGGACGCAGATGCCCTTGAGGAATATAGGCTTGCCGTTGAGGAGTATCTCCCGGCCCTCGACACGGATATCCCTGAAGCCGATCCTGTCGCCGACTCGATCCTTCCCCCACTCGATCTCGAAGCCGTAGAGCCTCGGCGATTCCGGCCGCCAGAGCTCCGGAGAAGCGGAGACGCGAAGGCTCGCGGAGCCGTTTCGCGCGGGCGCGGACGCGTCAATGCCCAGTTCGGGGATGCGAAGGCGAACATCCGCCTCGTCTGCGCCTTCCAGGCGAAGGTCGAGCGCGATGGTCCCCGGACGGCCGTCCGGGGCGAGGCCGACCTCCGGCAGGAAGCGGAGGAACCAGTCCCGGATGAAAGTCTCGGGCGTCCTGATGAAAAAGACGTCGCGATAGATGCCGCCGTAATTGAACCAGTCCGTATTCTCCTCGGGCACGCGATCGCGACGCCTCCGCGCCTCTACGACGACGATGATGCGGTTATCCGGACGGACTGCTCCGGTTATCTCGACGCAGAAGGGCGTGGATCCTCCGTCGTGGCTGCCCAGGCAGAGACCGTTCAGGAATACGACGGTCCGGTACTGGGCTCCCTCGAAGCGCAGGAAGGCCCGCTCGCCTTGGGATCGGGGAAGGTAGCGGAATCGCCTCGTATAGATCCCGGAGCCCTCGAAGTAACGGAGCTCCTCGCGCTCCAGGTTCCAGCACGAGGGGACGGTCATGGTCTCCCAGGCCTCCCAATCGTAATCCAAGGGCAGGGGGCGCCCCGATCCGTCGCTTCGTTCTTCCAGGAACCACCGCGCTCGGAGACAGGTGTCGTACCAGTCCGCCCCGAAATTCCAGCGTCCGTTCAAGGACTCGGTCTCTCGTCCAGAAATGTCGATGAGTCCCCGGCTGTCGAGCCGCTTAGCCGCATAGGGCGCGGCGTAATCCCCATCGTGAATCTCGGCCTGATAGTTAGCGCGAATTTCCGCCATCGCTGCACCTCGTCCTACCCCGATACTCGCCTCGAGTCTGCCGCATGCCGGGAATATTGTATACGCCCGACGCATGGGCCCATCGGACGCGGCGAACCGACGCTAGCGGGCGCGCAACGACAGCTCGAGCCGATAGGGCCCGGGCCTAAGACGGTAGCGCTCGAGAGTATCGGGGCCGCAGCTGGCCGTGCCGAGGCCGCGTTGGGCTACGTCGATCGACAGGAACACTTCGGGCCTGCGCACCAGATCGCAGGCGTGCCGGGCCTCCCAAAGCTGCCGGGCGCCGTGGTGCGAGGCGCTGAAGTCGAAGCGGTCGGGGGACTCGATCCTCAGGCTCGGCGCGGCCGGCTCGGAGGACGCCGACAGCTCGAGCCAACGGAGATCCGTGCGATTGCCGTTCTCCTGAGGCAGAACATAGGGAACCTGCAGGTCGTCGACGATAGATTCGTAGACGCCAAGGGCGGCCCCCGCCTTACGGTCCGAGTAGCATTCGTGAGGCCCTCTCCCATACCACCTCGCCCGCTCGAGAGCCGGGACGAGTGCGCAGGCGAGCCCGATCTTCGGGAGCTCGGGAAGACCGGGATCGAGGTCGAAGACGAAGGACGCGTCCGGTCCGCCCGGCCCGAAACGCCATTCCTGGACGAAGCGCCCTATCCGCCGCCCCGTTCCTCCGGTCACCTCGTGGAGCGTCGATAAGCAGAGCGGATCCCCTCCCCGGCGCATCTCGGACAACGAGAACCGCAAGGCGTCGAGGCCCGCGTCCAACCATCCGTACATCGCCTTGTTCTCGCAGTACCACGCGTAGTCGGGGATCCCCCGAAGGTCCATGAACAGCTTGAGGCCGTCGTTCTCGGTCGGCGCGCGCCAGAGATTCATGACGAGAGGCGAGGCGAGGAGCTCCCCGCCGTTCCCCGATATGGACGAGAGGAAGCCGGAATCGGCGATGGTCGCCTCATAGCAAGGGGATCGGTCCTTGCCGCGATTGACGGCCCTGAAGCCGCCGGCCAGGGGGAGAAGCTCGGCGGCACCGGCGGAATCGGCGCCGGCCCGCCCGCCCGCGATCCGGCGCGGCCGCGGTGATCCGCTGTCCCCGCCGGAGGACAGAGGCAACTGTTCCCAGGCGACCCTGTGGCCTGCGGGCGCCCAGGGGCGAGGCTCGCTCAGGACGAACTCGAGGAAAAGGAAGGATTCGCCGCCGGCGACGCGGGAGCGGATCTCCTCGGACCAGGGGAAGGCGAGGTCCAGCTCGACGACCTCGCCTGGGGCCATCGGGGGCGCGGCGAGCGTCCCGGACAGGAGTATCTCGCCCTCGACCTGTATCGACCAGCGCAGGTCGACCCCCTCGAGGGCCGTGAAATTCCGCCGGCTGCGCAGCGCCAACTTGCCCGAGGCGGGATGCTCCGAACTCGCGGATATATCCTGGAACAGCTTCGCGCACTCGGCGAGGACAGGCTTCTCCCTCCGGTCCGGGAAGACGAGGCCGTTGCAGATGAAGTCCAGGTCGCTGGGCGCGTCGCCGAAGTCGCCTCCGTACTTCCAGTACTTTACGCCCGCGGCGTCGAAGGCCTCGATGCCCTGGTCCACCCAATCCCAAATGAAGCCGCCCTGAAGCCCTTTGTGCGACTCGATCGCCGCCCAATAGTCGGAGAGACTTCCATTGGAGTTGCCCATCGCGTGGGAGTACTCGCACATGATGAAGGGCCGGTCGTCCTCGGTGCTCTCTGCCCATTCCTCGAGGAAATCGACGGCAGGATACATCGTGGAGACGATGTCCGAGGCGGCGCGGCCGCGCTTTACGGTCTCGAGATCGGCTCGTCCCTGTCCCCTCTCGGGCCTGCTGACGCCCTCGTAATGCAGCGGGCGCGAGGGATCGAAGGAGCGGATCCAGCCGGCCAAGGCATCGTGGTTAGGGCCGTAGCCCGATTCGTTGCCGAGGGACCAGAGGATGACGGAGGGGTGGTTCTTGTCGCGAAGCACCATGCGCATCCCCCGCTCAAGGAAGGCGGAGGCCCAGCGAGGATCGCGGCAGAGATGGTCGTAGTAGGCGTGGCTCTCGATATCCGCCTCGTCGATCAAGTAGAGGCCGTACTCGTCGCAAAGCTCGTACCATCGCTCGTCGTTGGGGTAGTGCGAGAGGCGCACGGCGTTGAAATTGTGGCGCTTCATTATTTCGATATCGCGGACCATGTCCGCGATATCCAGTGTCTTTCCCATCCTCTCGTCGTGCTCGTGGCGATTCACGCCCTTGATGAGGACGCGCTCGCCGTTTATGAGGAGGGCCCGGTTCCTGACTTCGACGCGACGGAAGCCGAGCGCGCAGGCCGAATGCTCGACATCGCGACCCGAGGGCGAAGCGAGGCTTACGACGAGCGTATAGAGCGCCGGATCCTCGTGGCTCCATTTCCGCGCCGCCGTCACCGGCAGCGTGAGTCGCGCCTCCCATCGGGACGAACGGTAGGCCGCGCCGACCGCCGCTTCTGCCGTCGCCGTCGGGAAATCGGCGGCGGGACCGTAGAGGGCGGCCCGCACGCGCCAGTCTCCGCTGTAGCGGTCCGGGACGCCGATCCCCTCGGGGAGGCCGGTACCCGAATAATCGGCGGGTGCGACCCGCCCCCGGACGGCGTCTGCGCGAGCGGCCGCGTCCGTCGAGGGATCGAAGGTAAAGCCGAGCTTTACCGTCACATCGACGGCTCCCGACTCCAGATCCCCGCCGAGGATCGGCCTGGCGTCGATGTCGGCGATATAGGCGAAGTCGGTCGAATAGAGATAGACGCTCCGGTAAATGCCGCCGTACCACCACTGATCCTGATCCTCCAAGAAGCTCGCGTCGGAGTAGCGGACGACCATGAAGGCGAGCAGATTCTCGCCCGGCGCGATTCGGCTCGTGATGTCGAACTCGGAGGGAAGCCGCGTATCCTTGGAGAAGCCGAGTCGGGCGCCGTTGCACCAGGCCTCGAGGAAGCTTTCGGCGCCGCCGACGTGCAAGACCACGCGCCGCCCGTTCCAGCCCGCAGGCAGCGCGAAACGGACGCGGTAGAGCCCCGTCGGATTATGCGAGGCCGGCGCCGAGGGCGGGACATTGCCGAAAGGCATGACGACGTTGGTGTAGTGCGGCTTGTCGAAGCCCTGGAGGGTCCACGTGCCGGGGACGCGTATACTCCCCCATCCGGTCTCGTCGAAGCCCGCATCGGCGAAGCCGACCTCTCCGCGAGGGACGGCATCGGGATTCTCGGCGAGGGCGAACCGCCAGGACCCGTCGAGGCGGAGGCGCCAAGGCGTCGCGGCTTCGCCGTTCTCGGGGCGCAGGGGACCGGCCGAGGCCGCCGCCCTGGCGGCCTCGGCGCTCGGGTAGGGAAGCAGCGGGCTGCGCATGGGCAGGCGTCCCTCGCCGCTCAGCTCGGGGCTCTCCCAAGGCTTGCCGCTGTGGAAAAGGTCGCCTCTCATCGACATCTCCCCGGCGCTATTTCACCGAGCCCAGGAGGCCGGCCACGAACTGCTTCTGCAGCGTAAGGAAGAGGACGAGGACGGGCAATATCGAGATGCAGACGACGATCATCAGGGCCCCGTACTCTATCGTGTAGGCGCGCATCATCGAGGACATGGCGATGGGCAGGGTCTTCTTGGCGTCGGTCAGGATGGTCATGAGGGGCCAGAGGTAGGAGTTCCACTGGGCTAGGAACATATAGATCGCCGCAGAGGCGAATGTCGCCTTCATCGAAGGGGAGACGATACGGACGAATATGCTGAATTCGCTGGTACCGTCCACCCGGGCGGCCTCCATGATTTCCGTCGGGAACATCTTGAAGTTCTGCCGCATGAAGAAAATGATGAAGACCGACATCACGGAGGGCAGGATGATCGCCGCATGCGTATCGAGCAGGCGGAAGAATACGAACAGCCTGAACATGGGGATGACGATCGCGATTTGCGGGATGATCAGCGTGAGGAGGAGGACCCCGAAGACCTTGTCGCGGGCCTTGGACTTGAACTTCTCGAAGCCGAAGGCCGCGATCGAATTGACGATTACGCCGAACACGACGGTGAGCAAGGCGATCTTGAGCGAGTTGACGAAGAAGAGAAGAAGGTTGTAGTTCCTTATCGCCTTGGCCCAATTGAGATCGAATTCCTTGCCCGGGACTATGATTCCCCGGACGACGTCGTTGGGGTTGAGCGTCGTCCCGATCACCATCCAGAAGAAGGGGAAGAGACTGACGAGGCCGCCCAGGATCAGCACGAGCCAGATGAGAAGGCGCGATGCCGGCCATTTCCTTGCTACGCTCATTTGTCCCTCCCGCCGAGGAGCCGCATCTGCGCGAAGGCGAAGGCGCCCGAAATCAGCACGACTACATAGGACAGGGCGGTCGCGTAGCCGTAGTCGGAATTGAGGACGAAGGCCTGCCTGTAGATATACAGGGCGGCAGTCATCGTCGCGTTGGCCGGCCCTCCTTCCCAGGTCAGGATATTGGGCTCGTCGAAGAGTTGCATCGTACCGTTCGTCGAGGTGACCGCGGAAAAAAGGATGACAGGGAGGAGGAGGGGAAGAGTGATCCTGAAGAACTGCCGCATCTTGCTCGCGCCGTCGACCTCCGCTGCCTCGTAGATCTCGGTATCGATGCTCTGGAGGCCGACGAGGAAGAAGACCATGTTGTAGCCGGTCCAGCGCCAGGTGAGGGCGAGGATGATGGTCACCTTGGCCCAGAAGGTGTTGTTGAGCCAGCCGATCGGATTCGCGATTAGGTGGGCGTTGAGAAGAAGGTTATTGAGCAGGCCGTTCGACTGCAGGAGTATCCTGAACAGCACGGAATAGGCGACGAGGGAGGTGACGCAAGGCAGGAAGAACACGACCCTGAAAGCGCCTCGCATGCGCTTGATGCCTTGGTTGAGTATGACGGCGAGTATTAGGGCGAGGAAGATCATCAGCGGGATCTGCACGAACATGAAGATGAAGTTATGCCCCAGTGAAAGCTGGAATATATTGTCGTTGGCCATGCGGGCGAAGTTGCCGAGGCCCACGAAGGTGTTCGACATGCCTCTCCATTTACGGGTAACGTAATAAAGGGAGGAGAGGATCGGGTACAGCATGAATAAGCAATAGAGAATCATCGCCGGCGCGACGCAGAGCCAGCCGAAGCGATTCAGGTAGCGATAATACGATCCCCGTCTATTCACGCGACGCTCCTCTTTGCCGGACCGACCGAAAAAGCTCCCGCCCCCCGCAGCGCCTGCGAAGGGGACGGAAGCTCGTCTACCGAAACGCGGGATCACTTGCTCGCTGTCTGCTTGTACTCCGCCTCGGCGGCGGCTATGGCGTCGTCGGCGCTCTTGATCTTTCCCTGGAAGAGGAGATTGGTCGCGTTCCTGACCGCGTCGCGCATCGTCATGTAGTTGGGCGTATACATGAGGACGGGGACCTTTTCCATCCAGGTGGAGAAATCCTTGAAGACCGGCTGGCTCTTATAGAAGAACTCGTCCGGCGCGGTGTAGTTGGAGCCGTTGCGGCTGGGCAGGTAGGTGCCCATGGCGCCGGCGCCTTTGAGAATGGTGTTGTAGAAATCGAGGGCGGCGGGGTCGGAGCTCGCCCAGGTGGACTTGAGGAAGTCGATGGCGATCTTCTTGTTCTTGCTCGAATCGAAGACGTACCAGCTCGAGCCGCCGTTGTTGGAAGCGTTGGCCGCGCCGGGGACTCCATCGAGGAGGGGAGTCGGGATCACCATCCATTTCCCGGCGTTGTCGGGCTTGGACTTGAGGGTGCCGATCATCCAGAGGGCGTTCATGAAACCGGCGGAATCGCCGTTGTTGAGCGCGGATACCCAGTTATTCCAGCCTTCCGCCAGGTATAAGAGGCCCTTGTCATTTAGTTCCTTGAGGATAGCGAGGGATTTCTGCATCGCGGGCGTGCGGAGGTTGAGGGAGCCGTCCTTGTTGAAGAACTGCGTGCCCGTGGACTGGACCATGATGCGCAGGAAGTCGAAGCTGGTGCTGTCGTAGGCGATTAGGGCCTTTTTGGTCTTGGCCTTGACCGTCTCGCCGAGCTTGATGATGTCCGCCCAGGTTAGGTCCTTCTGGTAGTCGTCGGGGTTCAGGCCGGCTGCCTTGAGCATGTCCGTGCGGAGGAAGAATCCCGTGGATCCGGTATCGAAGGGGATGCCATAGACAGAGTTGCCCGAGGTCATCGGGCCGACCTTGTATTGGGCGAACTTGGAGTAGTCAACGCCCGCGGCCTTGAGGTCGACGAATGCCTTCGGATAGTTCTGGATAAACTTCTCGATCTCGAAATCCTGGAAGAGGGCGACATCGGGAAGGCCGGAGCCGCCGGATTGAAGGCCGGCCTCGATCTTGGCGTCGATATCCTGGGGTATGTCGACGATATCGATCGTCACTTCAGGATGGGCTTTATTGTATAAAGCCGCAGCCTGCTTCATGGAGAAGCCGTTAAAGTTGGGATCCCAACACCACACCGTCACCTTCGAGGGCTTGGGCTTTTGCGCGCACGAGTCGACCACGACCAGAGCGAGGGATACGGCGATGATCAGCACGAACAAGGACAAAAGGCCTTTCTTCATCAGAGTCCTCCTGGGAGAGATTGATCGCCACTTGACTGGGCATGACCTAAGTCTGGGGCCAATGTCCCCGATCCGCAAGAGACAAGAATCACGGATCAACGGGACATGGACGGTACAATTGTCCCGGAGACGCTATTCATGGTAACGGATCTTGTTGGCTAGTTGAATTATCTGAAATCGGTCCTGAACCTCGAGCTTGGAATAGATCATGCTGACATGGTTTCGGACCGTGTGCTCCGCGAGGTGGAGCTGGGCCGCGATCTGCGCATTGTCGTAGCCCGTAGCTATGAGCGTGAACACCTCCCTCTCCCTGCGCGTGAGGCTCTCGAACCACTCAAGCCGCTCCGCAATCTCGCGAACCGGGGAAGGCTCCTCGGCGAGGAGGCTCTGCATGAGCTTGGCGACGATCTGGGGCGAGATCTGCACCGCGCCGCTCTTCAGAGCGCGGATCGAGGCGATCAGCTCGGTCGGCGAGATGTCCTTGAGCAGATATCCGGCCGCTCCCAGCCTGAGCGCCTTGCGCACGTATTCGTCTTCGTCGTAGGTGGAAAGGATGATGATCTTGACCCCGGGCCGGGACTCGATGAGGCGCCTCGTGGCCTCGACGCCGTCCATGACGGGCATATGCACGTCCATGAGGACTATGTCGGGATGGAGCTTGGCTGCCTGCTCGAGGGCCTCGCTCCCGTTCTTCGCGAGGCCCACCACCTCGATGTCCTCTGCGTAATTCTGGAGGAAGGTCGAGAGGCTCTCGAGGAAGAGACTCTGGTCGTCGGCGATGAGCACGCGGATCTTGTCCATGCGGTCTCGAGCTTACTCGTCGGAGGGAGCGGTTTTCAAGGGCACCTGGACATAGAGCGAGAAGCCTCCCTCCGGCGCCCTGCCGATCCGGACGAGGCCGCCCAGGGCGCCGATCCTCTCCTCCATTCCCGTGATGCCGATACCCTTGACCACCTCGAAGGCGCCCTTCCCGTTGTCGGTGATCGTAAGGCGCAATTCCTCCCCCTCGACCCAGAAATTCACCCGCACATGGGTGGCCTTGCCGTGCCGAACCGCGTTCGTCATAGCCTCCTGCACGGTGCGGTAGAGGGCGAGGTTGAGGTCCTGGGAAAGGAAGCGAGGCAAATTCCCCAGGTTCAGCTCCACCTCGATGCCGGTAATTTTCCTGAATATGGAAACTATCTTGAAGATGGCCCGCGGGCTCTGCGTCATGCCTTGCTGGTTCTCGCGCAGCTTACGGAGCGCCACGCGGGTCTCGCGGAGACCTTCCTGCGCGGTCTTGCGCGCCGTGATCAGGATATCGGTCAGGCCCGCCTGATCGTCGCGCCGCATGCTCCCCGCCGCGTCCATCAGGGCGATGAGGTTCGTGAAGATATAGCCCGAGATGTCGTGGATCTCGCGGCTTATCCGATTCCGCTCGCGCTCAGAGGATTCTTCGTCGACGGTTCGAGCGTATCCTTGGAGATTCAGGTTGAGCTCGGCCAGCGCGTCCAAGTTGGCTTCCTGAAGCCGTATGATCTCGCCCAGGTCCTTTTGGCGCGCCGCCAGGCGGCCGATCCATGCGGCCATGGCGGCGTAGGCGGCCAGGACGAAGCAGAGCATCGAAAGTTGATCGAGGCTCGGGATGGGTGTCGCGTCCACGAGGCCGCTCGACCCGAAGAACAGGGGCCAGGCCTGCGCCGCCGCGAGGACGGCGAGGGCGATTCCCGCGAGGACGAGGTTGAGCGGCAGGTCGACGAGGAAGCAGAAGTCCGTCATCAATCCGATGCCGAGCGCCAGCTTGGAAGAGAGGAATCCGCCGATGCTGTAGCCGAGGACGACGAGGAGGTAGCAGCGCAGGAAGAGGACCACGTAGAGCCGCATGCTGGGCCGGAAGAACTGCGCGAGGACGCTCAGGGCTATCGAAGCCCCGATGCAGCCGAAATATGTCTCGCTGAAATAGGGATACGCGCTCACTCCGAGCGAGATGGCAGGGTAGAAGGCGAGGGCGAGCATATAGGTTACGACGAGGGCCGAGAAATGGAATATGCTGATCAGCGCGGGCTTGCGGAAAAAGGGAGGGGTATTCAGTTCGGCTCCTCGTGCCGTCATGATAGAGCCGTTCCGGACGCTCGTAAAGGTGGATCGGGTCATTGACAGCGGCGTCCCCGCGCCGGGTAGACTGGACCCGCGTCCCGGCGCGCGCGGCGAGGACGAGGAGGTACAGACATGAAGACGATTCTCCAGGCCTTGGCCGCATACAAGATGGACGTCGACGAAAGCGTCCTCGGGCTCGTCGAGAAGCTCGGCGAGGATAAGATGCTCGCTCAGTCGGGCGCATACTTCCCGACCGTCTATGACCAGCTCAAGCATATCTTTGGCTCGGACGTCAACTGGATCAAGCGCATGAAGTCCTCCTTCCCGCGTAGCCCGGCGCTCTCGACCTGCCGCTTCGCCGATTTCGACATCCAGACTTTGAAGGCACCCTTCGCCGAGGCCGGCGCCCGCCTCTTCGCCGATATGCGGGAGCTTGACCGCTCCGTTTTCGCCTTCGTCTCCGAGCTGGACGACGCGTCGCTGGCGGCGGCCGTCTCGTATAAGAACTACAAAGGCGAGAGCGAGTCGCACGAGCTCTGGAAGGTCATCCTGCGATGGTTCAACCACGGCAGCCACCACCGCGGCTCCATCTCAGCCCAGCTCGACGCCCTCGGCGTGGAGAACGACTATTCGGCCCTCCTCCCCAGAATCTGACAATCAAGGATCATCGGATGTTCGAGCGAGCGAGCGGCTGCGGCAGGGGGAGGCCCAAGCCGGAGAAGCACCTGCCCTACTTCAAGTTCGTAAAGAGCCTGGCTCAAGCCGGCTGTCCGGTCTGCAACCAGACCCGCGCCTCGCTCGACGATTGGTACGAGAATCTCCTCTACGAGGGCGCCAACGACAGGCCGCTCAGGAGGCGCTTCGACGCCGAGCGCGGATTCTGCGCGCGGCACGCGCACAGGCTCTGCGCCTCCAACGACGGACTCGGCGCGGCGATCGTCTACCGCAATATCCTCGAACTCGCGGTATCGTCCCTCGGCAAGGGCTCGCGTCCGCCGATAAACGAGGGGAAATGCGTCGCGTGCGACCACGAGGCGGACGCGGAATCCCGCTACGTCGGACTCGTCGCCGACTTCCTGGACGAAGAGGACATGCGCGCTGGGCTCTCGGCCTCCTCGGGCCTCTGCATGCCCCATGTCGCCGCGGTCATGGACCTGCGCCGCGATCCGCCGCGATGGTTCCTCGAGCTCCATCGCGCGACATGCGCCGGCCTTCTCGAGCTTCTCCTGCGCTACATCGACTGCCAGAAGCTATCGACCGAGGCGAGGCGCGAGGCTCTCAGTCTCGAGGATGAGACGGCCTGGAGGAGGCTGGCGCCCCTATTGACCGGAGAGTATCCATAATCATCGGAGGCGGCGGGCGGCCGGGCCCGCTACCCTCTAAAAGCCTTCGAGGACTCCGGATGCGGGATCGTCGAGGAGGGCCAGGAAGGCGTCCACCGCATCCGGATCGAAGGAGCCTCCCCGGTTGGCGACGATCTCCTCGCGGGCCCTATCGACGCCGAGGGCCGGCCGATAGGGGCGGAAGGACATTATCGCCTCGAAGACGTCGGCTATGGCCATGATCCTCGCTTCCGTCAGAATCTCCTCGCCGCGCAAGCCTCGCGGATAGCCCGAGCCGTCCATCCTTTCGTGATGCTGCAGGACCATCTCCGCCACAGGCTGCTCGAAATCGACCGACTGGAGGATCTGGTACCCGGCCCGGGGGTGCTGCTTTATGAGCTCGAATTCAACGCTGCTGAGCCGGCCGGGCTTGCTCAAAAGCTCGATGGGCACGTCGATCTTCCCGACGTCGTGAGAGAGGGCCGCCATGCGCAGCCCGTTTATGCGGCTCGGTTCCATCCCCATCCGCTTCGCGACGGCCACCGAGATGAGGGACACGCGGCGCTGGTGGTCGGCAGTGTAGGGATCGCGCTGGCCTATCGCGGAGCTCAGCGCATTCACGGTCTCGTCGAGGATCCTCTCGAGGTGGAACGAGTAATGGTTGAGGAGGTCGCGGAGCGAGACGATCCCGAGGACCTTGCCGCCTCCGATGATCGGAAGGTTGCGAATGCCCCTGTCGCGCATCAGGACGAGGGCGTCGCCGCAGCTGATTTCGGGTCCTGCGGTGTAGAGACGACCGCTCATGAAATCCTTCAGCCTCGCGCCGGCCATGGAACCCGGGTCATGGAAGTCGAGCTTGAGCAGGACGTCCCTCTCCGTGAACATGCCGACGGGAAAACCTCTCTCCGAAACTAGGACGGCGCCGATATCGCCGTTTCGCATGTAATCGAGCGCTTCCAGGACGGGACTTTCGATATCGAAGCACTTCCCCGGTCCGGAGATAAGCTCGGTTATCGGTTCCATGACCGCTTTCCTTCCGGGGAGTTCATCGGAGGGTTCTCCGCTCCAGCGCGACGATTCGCCAGCCTTTCCTGCCACGATCGAGCGTCAGCGTATCGGAGCGGCGCGACTCGGTCGGGATCGAGGCCGCGCCGGCGGGAGCGGAGTCGGGCCTGTCGAGGGACCATAATGAGTAGTCCGCCCGCAAGAAGGCGCGATTCGCGCCGTCCCCGCCCTCGTCGGAGATCGAAAGCCCGGCGATGCCATAGAGAAAGTCGGTCGGCGCCAACTCGGGCTTGCCGGCGGTTACCCAATCGAGGGCCCGGACGACGGGGCTCTTGCCCTCGTAGGCAGTCCTCGTCTTCGTGAGGACGACGAGGTTGATCAGCATATCCTGGTCGTCCTTTATGGCCTTCCTGTCGCCGCAGGCCTCGAGGGAATCCAGGTCCAGCCCGTCGACGGCGAGGTAATAGCGCTGGACGAGCTCGCGCGGAGCGAGCCGGGAATAGTCGGGCTTGTCCCGCTCGGCGCGCAGCATGTCCCCGGCGACTAGAGCGAGAGCGAGGATAGCGACGGCCGAGGCGATTAGGACGCCTCCGCGCTTTCGCAGGAATTCCGCGCGCCGCCTCCTCGAGCGCGCTCCCGCCTCGGCGGCCTCCCTGCGCCTGGAGAGCTCGGCCTCCTCTTCGGGCGGGAGCTCGCGCGTCCAGCCCGAAGAGGAGGCCGACCCGAGGACGGAAAGCCATTCGCCCAGGGCCGCCCTCGCCGGATCCGCCAGGGCCTTGTCGACCAGGGCGGCGAGGCCGCGATCCAGCCGGGGCGCCGCGAGGACGGCCGACGCCCCGCTCGGGGCGGAGCCGGCGACGCTGCTCGGCTCGCCGGCCTCGCGCTCGAAGGCGTGCTTGCCTGTCGCGAGGCGATAGGCCGCCAGGGCGAGGAGGAAGGACGCGTCGGCCTCCGGCCCGGCCGAGCGGGGGCTCGAGAGGCGGGCGACGGCGGCCGACCGGGCCTGGGCCCCGCTCGCGGTCAGGGCCTTCGCCGCGGCGTTCGGAGGCAGTACGAGGATCGCCGCACTGTCATTGGAGAAGAGGATGCCCGAGGAGACGATGCCGCGCGGGAGGAGGCCCTCCGCCTGGAGCGCGGAGAGGGCGCGCGCCAAAAAAAAGAGGCGCGAAAGGCCAGTCTCCAGATCCTTCGAGTCGTCGAGACTGGTCGCGAGCGCGGCTTCGGCGGTCGCATCGCCGAAGCCGACGGGGTCGGGACCTACGAGAAGGACGCTGTCGCCGTCCTGGACCGTGGACTCGAAGCGCCATGGGACGGAGGCGCCGCCGGCCACTAGGCGGCCTTCCTCGGCCATCGCGGCAGCCAAGGCCGGCCCGGCTCCTTTGGCGCCTGAGGCGGAAAAGCGCAGGGCCAACTTGCGTGCGCCTTCCAGGCGAAGCCGCGTAACGATGTCGCTCATCCGGGCCATAGTATACTTCCTCGCGGCCCTAGGCGAAGAGGAGGGCGCGCAGATCGTCGACGTTTTCGAGGTAGTAGCGGCAGAATCCCCGCATCGCCTCACGTATCTCCGGGATGGAGTGCCCCCAGCCTGCGGCGGCGAAATCGACGCCCGCAGAGGCGGCCATATCCGCCCCCGGCTTCAGGTCGTCGAGGACGAGGATATCCTCCTTCTCGAGGCCGAATCGCTCCATCGCGCCGAACAGGGGATAGGGATGGGGCTTTCGCCTATGGGGGTCGTCGTCCCAGCCGAATATGAGGTCGGGTATCACCGCCGCGCCTGCGGCGCGATAATCGCGCTCGATCATCTCCGCTTCGGAATGCGAGACGACGACGAGCAATCCGCCGCGGCTGTTATACTCCCCGTAGGTCTCGAGGATGCCGGGGAAGAACTCGGGGACCCGCGAGGCCGTGAATTCCCTCCAGACGTCGTAGCTCGCCGCGATCTCGTCGCGGCTGAGCCCGAGCTCCTCCTCGAGGAATGGGATGAGCCCGGGATCGAAGTTCCTCTTCAGGAAGCCTTCGAGGCTGACCGGCTCCGAACCGGGGCGAAGACGGCGCATCGCCTCGACGTGGGCCGGGTAATGGATGCCGGGAGTGCTCATGACGGAGGTATCGTCGTGGTCGACGACCAGGCAGCGGTAACGTGCGCCCATGGCGGGAGGCTAGCACGAAAGACGCGCGGGCTTCAGCCCCCGGCGCCTTCCTGGAATGAAGGTCGGAACGGGGAAAGGCCGGGGCCCCGGGGTAATTTGACTTTTTATGTAATTTCCGTTATCGTCGGCTCTTATGGATAAGGGCCCTTCCACGGACTTCAAGGTAGATCAGCGGATCGTCTATCCGAGCCAAGGCGTCGGCAGGATACTCGAGATCAAGGAAAAAGCCTTCAAGGATACGAAGCTCCTGTATTATACGATCTATCTGGAATTCTCCGACATGACCGTGATGGTCCCCACCGACAAGGCCGTCGAGCTCGGGATCCGCGCCATCGTCCCCAAGGACGAAGCCGAGAAGGCTCTCGCGTTCATATCGGAAGAATACGCACCCATTCCCTCCGACTGGAAGCTCCGCTACCAGATGAACCTCGACCTGCTCAAGAAGGGATCGGTGCTCGATATCGCATCCGTCGTGCGCTCCCTCTACCATCGCTCCAAGATCAAGGAGCTGCCGATCCTCGAGCGCAAGCTCTACGATTCGGCTCTCAACCTGCTTCAGGACGAGATATCCTTCTCGCTCGGCAAGGACAAGGATGAGATAGCAGAGCTCATCCGCGCCCGCCTCGAGAGCTAGAGACCGTGCGCCGGCTCCGAAGCTGATGCGCGACGAGGCTCCAAGGATCGCGGTCGTCGTGACGGCCGCGGGCTCGAGCGAGCGCTTCGGCGGCGAAAAGAAAGAGCTTTTGCGCATCGGCGAGCGCACGATCCTCGACCGCTCCCTCTCTCCCTTCCTGGGTCTCCCCGGCCTGGAAGCCCTCGTGGTCACGTCCCCCGCCGGCCGAGAAGCCGAGCTCCGCGCCGCCCTCGATCCGGAGAGCCTAGCCGCGCTGGAGCGGCTAGGTCCCGGACGCTTCGCCGTAGTGGCTGGGGGCCCCTGCCGCCGAGACTCGGTGCGCCTTGGCCTCGAAGTCCTCGCGCAGGCCGTCGGGCGGCGCGGAGCCCCCGAAGGCGAAGACCTGGCGGTCCTCGACGGCGTCGTCGTCCTCGTCCATGACGGGGCTCGGCCCTGGGCGAGCGCGGACCTTGCCGCCAGAGTGGCCCGGTCCGCCGCCATGTGCGGCGCTTCGGTGCCCGTCCTTCCCCTCGTCGATACGCCTAAGGAGCTCTGCTCCGACGGCACGGTCCTCCGCCATCCGCCGCGCTCCTCTCTTGGCGGCGCCCAGACTCCCCAGGGCTTCAGACTCGGCACCATGCTCGCGGCGCACCGCAGGGCGGCCGCGGAAGGCCTGGATTGCACCGACGACGCCGAGCTCTGGGACCGCTATGTCGGGCCAGTCGCGTTCGTACCCGGCGAATCCGGCAACCGCAAAGTGACGTACGCCGGCGATATCGCCGCCTCCGCGACCGGCGCCCCGTCCTTTCGCATAGGCCAGGGCTGGGACCTGCATCGCCTCGTTCCCGGCCGCCCCCTCCTCCTCGGCGGCGCGGCCGTGCCGGGCGGCCTCGGCGAGGACGCGCACTCCGACGGCGACGTCCTGCTGCACGCGGTGATAGACGCCATGCTGGGGGCGGCGGCGTTGGGCGATATAGGCGAGCATTTCCCTCCCTCCGACGAGGAGTGGCGCGGGGCCGATTCGCGAGATCTCGCGCGCCGCTCCGCCGACCTCGTACGCGGCGCGGGTTGGGAATTCGGCAACGTCGACTGCACGGTGATACTCGAAAGGCCCAAGCTAGGCCCATTCAAGGAAGCGATACGGGCGAGCCTGGCCGACTGCCTCGGCATCCCTCCCGACGCGGTTTCCGTCAAGGCGAAGACTAAAGAAGGAATCGACGCGGTGGGCGAGGGGCGCGCGATTGAGGCTCTCGCAATCGTTTCCCTGTTCCCCGCAGGCGGAAGACTATCCGCTTCGGGGTGCGGCTGAAGCCGAAGGATGCCCCCCCGCTATGGCCGCCACGCAGACCGCGACGGCGGCGAAGGCCGCGGTCTGCGCAGGATAGAACTTGGCGCCGAAGACGAAATAGGAGGCCAGGGCGGGCCAGAGCACCTGCAGACCGTAGAACGCGGGCGCTACCGCGGCCATCTCCCCGTCCTTGTAGGCCGTTTGTATGAGGGCGAGGCTCGACGAGCCGGCCGCGAGGAAGGCGTAAAAGTAGGGCGAGGCGAGCCAGCCGGCGAGGCTCGGCGCGGCCGCGACCTGGAGGGCGCGCAGCGGGAATACCATGAAGCCGCCGAGGCAGCCCGAGACGGCCGCGATCACGGCGGCCAGCCTCGGCCCCTTGAGTCGGCCGCGGGCGGCGAAGAGGGCGGCGCCGGCCGCCAGGGGAAGGCCGAGGGAGAAGAAGAGAGCCGCCGGCGAGAGGCCCGCGGCCGCGGACGAACCGCCCTCGCCGAGGAAGCCCGCGGCCGCTATCGACGCGAATAGGACGATCGTCCAGGCGAGGCGCCTGGCGCCGAGTCGCTCTTTGAGCATAAGCTTCGCGAGGATCGCGGCGAAGGCTACGCTCGTTCCCGCCGCCGCGCCGACGACGTTCGTGGACAGGCCCATCAGCGCGAAGTACTGGAAGGCGGGCACGATATTTACGAACATGAAGCCTAGGAACCACATGGCGAAATCCCGATAGAAGCGGCCGGCCCGGCGACGCTCACGCTGAGGCGGGAAGTCGGCCGGCCGCCAGGGTGTCCGCTCCGGCCGATGCCCTATCCACCCGACATGACGCTTCTGCAAAGCCATCCCGAGCGAGAGGACAAAATTCCCCGATACGGCGATGGCCGCCGCGATCCCCGGATGAAGGCTCATCGGCCTGTCCCTACGTCCGTCTCGCCGTGCGCCGGATAGCGTCGAAGAGAGGAGCGAAAGGCGAAGAGGCCCGATAGAAGACTGCCGGGTAGCCGCTGGGACTCTCCACGACGACGCGCCCGCCGCGGAAGCACCGCGATGTCCAGAGGTGCACCCAATCGTCCTCCGGCAGATAGAGCTCGGTGAGCGGGCCCGAACGGGCCCTGGCGCGGCTCGCGAGGACGGGCGCGACCATGAGGTCGCGGCCGTAAAGGTATTGGTACGAGAGTGTCAGAGCCTCGGGATCGGCCTCGTAGTGCATCCAGGGGTGCCGGATGGGAGGAAGGCCTCCCGCGACTTGCTCCTCGGCGACGGCGAGATGATAAGGCTTCAGGGAGGCGAAGATCTCGGACATCCGCGCGAGAAGGGCGAGAACCTGCGGATCGGCGAAGGACGACGAGCCCGGCGTCGGTCCTTGGCCGTCGCCCGCGCGCAGCAGAGGCGAGAAGGCGGCCATCTCGATCCAGCGGGCCAGGCACTCGGGGCTCCTGGCCCCGGAGGAGGACGGAGAGCCGCCGGCCTCGGAATGCCAGAAGCCTCCGCCCGACAGGCCGAGCGATATGCCGGCGGGCACCGAGGAGGGGAGGCCGTCGCGCCTCGAGAAGGTCGCGAGCCGCTCGCCCGACCAGAAGGCGTTCACGTAACGTCCCGAGCCGAGCCAGCCCGATCGCGCGAGGAGCAGCGCCTCGGCCGCGAGGCCCGATTCGTCGATAGCCTCGCGGCAAGCCTTTGCCCAAAGAAGGGGCCAGCGATTGTGCGCCTCGACGGCGCTCTCGCCCGATGCGAGGACGGCATCCGCCGGCAGGTATTCGCCCGAGTCCGCGAGCCAGCCGGCCATGCCTATATCGAGCATATTTCGCTTCAGGACTTCCTTGAGCCAAGCGACGGCACGCAGGTCCGTCAGGTCGATCATCGCGGAAAACGACCCGCGGGTCGCGACGAGGTAGTCCCCGCCATCGGCATCCTTGACGCAATGGCCTTGGGCCGAGGCCTCCGCGTAAAGGCTTCCCTGCGTATCGAGAAAAGGCGCGACGCAGCCGAGGAAGCGGATTCCTCGAGCGCGAAGGGCCGCGATCTCGGCGGGAAGCCCGGGGTATAGGTCGCCGTCGCAGACGCATTCGCGCATCGCGCGCGGCCCCGGCCCCGGAAGCGCGGCGCCGCACCAGTCGCGCGACCAGATCGCGGCGACCTTGACCCCGGCGCCGAGGGCCGCCGCGAGTCTTCGCCTCATCTCCTCCATCCCGCCTCGAGCCTCGATCCAAGCGCCGTCGAAGGCCCAGCCGGGAGGGGTAGGAGGCCTGCCCAGGAAGGAGCACATGCTCGCGACGGCGGCGGGAGCGTCGTCGCCCCAGCCCAGAACGACCTCGCGGGGCACCGCCCATACGTCGAGCATGGTCGCCGCGCGGCGGAAGTCCAGGCGGACGTAGGCCGCCGTGTCCACTGCGCACCAATAGTCCTTCGTCGATACGAAGGCGGGAAGGGGGTAGGGGCTCGCGCCCCGCTCCGATCGAGCGTCGCGGGATAAACCCGCGAAGGCGCGAAACGGCCCGAGCCCGCGGCCGATGTACCTGTCCCGTACCCAGAGGGCCACGCGCCACCCTTTGAGGTCGAGCCGGTCGTAACGCTCGCCGCAGCCGAAGATCCGCTCGTCCGGCCAAGCCGCGATACGGAGGCGAAAGAGGTTGACGGCGGAATCGAAGCGCGAGAAAGAGAGACGGAGGCAGTCGCCTTCCCAACGGACGGCCATGCTGAGCCTGCCCTCGAAATCTACGACCGCGAAGTCCTTGGAGCGTTCGACGATCTTGAAAGACCTCAGCGCGGTCGAGCTCGCGCGGCGCCTGCGAAGCCTGAAGTGCCCCGCTCGATTCTGCCGCACCGCGTTCTCGGACCGCCCGATCTCCACGCAGGGGCTCCTTCGCGAATGCGACAGGATCCGCCTCCCCCCCGCTGATAGGGTGAATCCGTCGGGCCCCGCCTCGATTTCTATCATTGGGAAGAAAAGTACACTGTTACCGACTCCCGCGCAAGCTCGCCGCGTGCGCGCGCCTCGTCCGCCGCTCGAGGCCGGATCGGCGGGCCGGCTACGGGGAAGAAGGGGCCGGTCCGAATAAGGAGAGTATCGCTGGATTCTTGAAGAGGGCCGCGTACTTGCGGGCCGTGAGGCCGAGCTTGTCGGAAAGATCGGGGCTCGCCCCGCTGGATACCAGGAGTTTGACCACGTCGACATCGTTGCGGCCGACGGATACGACAAGGGCCGTCTGGCCGTCCTTGCCGGCCAAATCTGGTTTCGCGCCTCTCTCCAGGAAAAGCCGCACTAGGTCGGCCGAGCCCGTCTGCGCGGCATCCATCAATGGCGAGTAGCCTCTGTCTTCGCTCTGAAGGTCGATATCGGCTCCGCTTTTCAGGAGGATCTCGGCAACCGCTCGGTGCTTTCCGCGGGCCGCCAGGCAGAGGAGGGGCACACCGTGCCTGTCACGGGTATCGGGATGGAAGCCGGCCTTGATGAACAGATCGACGGCCTTCGTATCGCCCTCGCCGGCGCACTGCGCCAGCGAGTCGTTATGGACCGATATTCCCATCTCGAGGAGAGAGGCGCGTGCCGCCCGGCGCTCTTCCCGGATGAGCCAATCGTCCTTCTCTGTCCTGTAGTAGGCCGCGAGTTCGTCGAGGCCGTCGAAGACCGGAAGGCCGGAGAGGTAGCGGGGAAAGGATCGGGAAGGGTCGAAACGGAACAGGGCGAAGTTCGCGCCCCGGCTGTAGCCGTATCCCGTCGCGAAAGAGAACCACGAGGCATCGAGACTTGTCGCCGTCGCCAGCGCGAGAAAATGGCTCGCCTTCTCAACGCGAGCGACGACCTTGTCCCGTTCGAGCGCCTCCCAGCTCCCGTGGATCTTCAGGCCGTAGGCATCTACCCCCGCCTCGTCGAGCGTCACGAGGATGCTATAGAGAAAATCCCCGTCCTCCGGGGACGCGAGCACCGCTACAGTCACGCCCTACCCCTCACCATTCGCGGCTTCCCACCGACCCGGCCATGAGGACACCGTCCTACTCTATTCAAATGTCGGCAAGGCGCTTGCTCGGGCTGAGAAGTAAAGGCTGTCCGGAATCAGCCTTTCACTTCTGTACAGGTAATCATTATCTTGACGTTTATAGAGAATTTAGATATAATGTACTTGTGTTCGAGAGGACGACTCGAATACATCCAATTACTCGAGCTCGATGGGATCTCCGAGCGAGAGCGAGCGGCACTGGTTCCCGGGCTCCGCCTCCTGCCCGGGAGCCTTTTTTTGCTTTGCCCGAGAGCGCGAAATGCCGTTGTCGTGCGGGCTCGGCGATGGCATACTCACCCGATGAAAGAGAGGAAAAGCGTCACTCGCGCTCTACTGGCCTTCGCTTTCGCCATTGCTACCCTCGCTCCTGCCGCGGCTCAACACGTACCGGCGATCGCCATAATCGAAATGGCCAACGCCGGGATGGACCCGCGGGTCGACTACCTTGCAAGCATGATCCAGGGCATACTCGCCTTCGATCTGGGATCGAGGAACGACATCTCCCTCGTGGACAGGCGTAATCTCGACGCAGTCCTCAAGGAAAAAGAGCTTTCCTTGAGCGCCATCGGCCAAGACGCGGATTCGGCTGCGGCTGCGGGCCGCCTCGCCGGCGCCGACTGGCTTCTTTCGGGCGAATACGTGTTCATGGGCTCGGACGTCCTCGTGACACTCTCCCTCACCGACTCGGCGACCGCCAAGCGCGTAGTTTTTCGCGATCGAGGGAGCACCGAGAATTTCATACACGGTCTCGCCGAGCAGATAGTGCTGCGCCTTACGGGCAAGCAGGCGGCTTTCGCCGATCCCGGCCGAACGCGCTCTCTCGTCTCGCTGCGCGACGAGACGCCCGGCAGCATCGCCCTCTTTTCGCCAATAATCCGGGCGGAAGTCTATCTCGACGATCAGTTCGTCGGCTACACGACCGGGGATGAGACGGTACCCTTCGTCATGGACAAGCTGACTCCCGGCAGACACCGCGTCCGGGTCCACCTGGACTCGAACTTCGGAGTCGTCAAGCTGCCGGAAGTGAGCTTCCACGACTGGGAGACCGCGGCCGACGTAGAGCCGGACAAGCGGGCGACCCTGAGGGATGAGACAAGGCAATTCAACGACTACCTATATCCGCTCATCGAGTTGGGCTCCGGCTCCATCCGGGCTCCCGATTCCGAGTCGAAGCCCGGCGAGCCCGCGCCCAAGCTCGGCTTTACGAAAGAGCTCGGCTTTCAAGACAGGAAGGGCGGGGAAATCGAGGTTAGGGTAAGCGCCCGGCCCCGGCTCACGGGCACGAGTCTTTCGCTGGATTTCACTTTGAGCGCGGGCCCCGAAGGGCAGGAGCCGGCCGCCTCCTCCCTCAGCATCGCCCTTCCCGCCGGCGAAGAGGGCAGGAAAGAGGGCGAAGCCGAGGCTGGCATCGTCAAGCTCGGCGCGAGTCTGGAACGCAGCCAGGATTCCTGGTCGCTCGACTGGTCGATCGAGAGGACGGATATCCGGCAGAACATGTGGAGCGAATGAGCTAGGCCAATTCGACCAGCAAGTCCCCCGTGCTCACGGCGGCGCCTTCCGTCGCGCTGAGCGCCGCCACGGAGCCGTCCGCGGGGGCCACTATTTCGTTTTCCATCTTCATGGCCTCGAGGATCAGGAGGACGTCGCCCCGCTTCACCGTCTGGCCCCGGGACACCTTGTAGCCGAGGAGCGTTCCGGGCATCGGCGCCCTCACTTGAATGGAGCCCGACCTCGCTTGCGGCGGTCCGGAAGTGGCGGTGGCCGAGCTCGGCGCGGGTGTCGGCTTGGGAGCGCCCGGAAGGACGGGGGCCGCGGCCCGCGAACCCGAGGCGGGCGGCACGCCTTCCCCGACTTCCTCCACGGTGACGTCGTAGCGCTGTCCATTCACGGTTATCTTGTAGTTCTTCATGCCTGTTCTCCTCGAGTGAGCCGTTCGACGTGGCCCCAGGCGGGCGTGTTGAAACCGCGCTGCCCGAACGGAGCGGCCGCGATCGCGGAGCGCGCGCTCGAGGGCCGTAGATCGAGGATGCCGAAGGAGCCCGCGTCCATCCCGCTCGCGGCGGATACGGCGGCCGTTATGACGGCCGCGAGCTCTCGGCCCTCTGGGGGGCCTTCTTTCGCGCGCGAACGGGAGTTCGCGACCGATCTCTTCCACGCGGCGCGGCCGGCCAGCGAGGCCATGACGACCGCGAGGACGACGATAGCCAGTACGATGAAAGTCTGCACGCTCGCCTCGGGCCTATACGGGCATGTTGCCGTGCTTCCGGCTGGGTCCGCGCTCGCGCTTGCCCATGAGCATTGCGAGCGCCGCGGCGAGGCGGGGCCGCGTCTGGGCCGGGTCGATGACATCGTCCACGTAGCCGCGCCTGGCTGCTTTGTAGGGATTGGCGAATTCGGCTTTGTACTCGGCTATCTTCTCGCTGCGCAGGGCCGCGGGGTCCGCGGCCTCGTCGATCTCGCGCTTGAATATGATGTTGGCGGCCCCGTCGGGTCCCATCACCGCGATCTCGGCCGACGGCCAGGCGAAGACCTGGTCCGCGCCGAGGTGGCGGCTGCACATCGCGATGTATGCTCCGCCGTAGGCTTTGCGAAGGATCACCGTGAGCTTGGGCACGGTGGCCTCGGAATAGGCGTAGAGGATCTTGGCGCCGTGGCGGATGACGCCTCCGTGCTCCTGGGCGACGCCGGGAAGATAGCCCGAGGTGTCGACCAAGGTGACCAGGGGAATGTTGAAGGCGTCGCAGAAGCGGATGAACCGCGCGGCCTTGTCCGAGGCGTTGATGTCGAGAACTCCGGCCATTACCTTCGGCTGGTTGGCGATGATGCCCACGCTCCTGCCGCCGAGGCGCGCGAAGCTGGTGACCATGTTCTGAGCGTAGAGCGGCTGGACCTCGAAATATTCGCCCGAGTCGAATACCCTGGCGATGACGTCGCGGATATCATAGGGCTTGTTCGGCGCCTCGGGCATGAGGGAAGCGAGATCGGGAGCGGCGCGCGAGGGATCGTCGCCCGAATCCATGACGGGCGGATCCTCTACGTTGTTCTGGGGCAGGTAGGAGAGGAGCTTCCTGATGCCGGCGACCGTGGCCGCCTCGTCGGGGAAGGCGAAATGCGCGACGCCGCTCGTCCCCGCGTGGACAGTCGCGCCGCCGAGAGCCTCGGCGCTCACGTCCTCGCCGGTCACCGCCTTGATCACCTGGGGACCGGTGATGAACATGTTGGCCGTCCTGTCGGTCATGAAGACGAAATCGGTCAAGGCGGGCGAATAGACGGCCCCGCCCGCGCAAGGCCCCATGATCGCGGATATTTGGGGCACCACCCCCGAAGCAAGGGTGTTGCGATAGAAAATGTCGCCATACCCTGCGAGAGCGTCGACCCCTTCCTGGATGCGGGCCCCGCCCGAGTCCTCGATGCCGATGACCGGGACGCCCATTTTCATCGCCATGTCCATGGCCTTACATATCTTCTTCGCATGGGCCTCGCCGAGGGACCCGCCTATGACGGTGAAGTCCTGGGCGAAGACGAAGACCTGGCGGCCGTCCACGGTCCCGTGGCCGATGACGACGCCTTCGCCCGGGGCCTTGACTTCGTCCATTCCGAGCTCGGCGCAGCGATGCTCGACGAAGGCGTCGAGCTCGAGGAAGCTTCCCGGGTCGAGGAGGGCCGCGATCCTCTCTCGGGCCGTTCCTTTGCCCTTCTCGTGCTGGGCGGCGACTCGCTTCGGCCCGCCCCCCTCGAGTATCATGCGTCGGCGCTCCTCGAGCGCTCGCAGTTTTTCTTCCATGCTTGACTCCATCTTCAATTTACAAAAACCTGGTTTATGTCATTATGCCTCACGCTCGCAGAGCTCGACAAGGACCCCTTTCGTGGACTTCGGATGGAGAAAGGCGATCCGAGCCCCCCCGGCCCCGTAGCGCGGCTTTTCGTCGATAAGCCGCATTCCGGCCGCCTTGAGCTCCTCGAGGGCGGCATCGAGGTCGTCCACGCGGAACGCGAGATGCTGGACTCCTTGGCCCTTGGCGGCGATGAACTTGGCGATGGGCCCCTCGGGATCGGTCGACTCAAGGAGCTCCAGCTCGGTACCGGAGTCCCCGCCGCCGGGGCCCAAAGGCAGGAATGCCGTCCTCACCTTCTGCTCCTCCACCGTCTCGATGCCTTTCAGCTCGAGGCCGAGCAGACCCGTATACAGCTCAAGGGCCTCGTTCAGATTCTCCACGGCGATCCCGACATGGTCGAGCTTGAGCCCCTTCATTTCCCGCCTCCCTTTCTGATCGACTCGAAGAGAAGCTCGGCCGCCTCCGCCGCCTCGCGCTCCCCCCTCACTATTTCGCCGGCCAACGCGTCCTCGAGGCCGCCCTCCAGCGTCTCGAGCTCCTCCATGACGCGTCCCGAGAGCAGGGCGCGCGCTTCCGCGATCGCGCCTCTCCTGCGCCGCTCGTCGAGCTCGCCCGAGGCCTTGAGCCGCGTCCAATGCGCATCCAAGGAAGCTACCAGCTCGGGGACGCCGTCGCCGGTCTCGGCGACGGTTTTGAGGACCGGCGGCAATTCCATGCGCTCGGACACGGCGGAGCGCTCCCTCGCCAGCGCGCGGGCGAAGGCGCGGTGGCCGATCAGCGTATCCGGACCCGCTTCGGGAACGCGGCCGGCGGCGAGTTCGGCCGCGGTTTCCAGCATCGACCGGATCTCGCGGACCGCCCTGTCCGCGCCCTCGCGATCCGCCTTGTTCACCGCGAAGATGTCTCCGATCTCCATGACGCCGGCCTTGATCGTCTGGATCTCGTCGCCCGAGCCGGGCATGGAGACGAGGACGACCGAATCCGCGAGGCGGACTATGTCGACTTCGGACTGGCCGATGCCGACGGTTTCGACGATTACGATGCCGTAGCCCGCAGCCTCGAGGGCTCGGGCGCATTGGGCGCTCGCGCGCGACAGGCCGCCGAGCCTTCCCCTCGAGGCCAGACTGCGTATGAATACGCCCTCGTCGACCCCTGCCCTGCCCTGCATCCGTATCCTGTCCCCCAGTATCGCCCCCCCGGAGAAGGGACTCGAGGGATCGACGGCCAGCACCCCCACCCTCTCGCCGCGGGCGCGGTAGGCTCCGATGAGCTTGTCGACCAGGGTGCTCTTGCCCGAGCCGGGCGGGCCCGTAATGCCCACAACCTGCGCATCGCCCTTCTCGGCCTGCTCGAGAGAGTCTCGAAAGACGCCATTTCTCAGCAGGCGAAGGGCTGTGCCCGCCCACGCCTCGCCGTCCTCGAGGGCGGACAGCAGGCGCGCGAGGGCGCGCTGGTCGCCGCGGAGTGTCCGCCCGGCGATGTCGTCGGGGGAAGGAGCCACCCTTGCCTGCATATCGCCGGCCTTACCGCCCTTCGAGCTTCGCCTTGATGAAGTCGATCGTAACCTTGGTCGGAGTACCCGGTCCGAAGACGGCCGCGATACCTTTTTCCTTGAGGAAGGGGATGTCGTCCTCGGGTATGACGCCCCCGGCCACGACGAGAACGTCGTCCGCGCCCCTGGCGGCCAGGAGCTCCATCACTCGAGGGAAAAGGTGCCTATGAGCGCCCGACAGGATGCTCAGCGCAATGACGTCGACGTCCTCCTGCACCGCGGCCTGGACTATCTGCTCCGGCGTCTGCCTGAGTCCCGTGTAGATCACCTCCATGCCTTCGTCGCGCATGGCGCGCGCGACCACCTTGGCGCCTCGATCATGCCCGTCGAGGCCCGGCTTGGCGACGAGCACGCGTATCTTGCGTTCCATCCAGGGTCCTCCTGACAGGCTGTTGAAATGCTTCGAGTATTTCAACAGCCTGCTAAAAGCAGGCGCTCGGGCGATATTCGCCGAACACCGCGCGCATCGCGTCGCAGATCTCGCCGAGCGTCGCGTAGGCGCGCACGGCCTCGAGGATGGGCGGCATCAGGTTCGCGCCTCCGCGGGCGGCCGCTTCGATGCCGCGAAGCGCCGCGCCGACTCGAGGTCCGTCGCGCCTCGCGCGCAGGTCGCGAAGCGCCGCGCATTGGCGCTCCCCGACGCTCGGGTCCAGCCTGAGCAGGCCCTCGGGCCTTTCCTCCGCCGTCCGGAACTTGTTGAGCCCCACAACCACCCGCTCGCCGGACTCGATCTGCCTCTGGTAGGCATAGGCGGCGTCCTGGATCTCGCGCTGGACGTAGCCCTCCTCTATCGCGCAGACCGCGCCGCCCATCTCGTCGATCCGCTTCAGGTAAGCCTCGGCCTCGGCCTCGATCCCGTTCGTCAGGCTCTCGACGTAGTAGGAGCCCGCGAGGGGGTCCACCGTCTCGGCGGCGCCCGATTCGTAGGCGACTACCTGCTGGGTCCGGAGGGCGATGCGGACGGAATCCTCGGTGGGAAGCGCGAGGGCCTCGTCGCGCGAGTTCGTATGCAGGGACTGCGTCCCGCCGAGGACCGCGGCGAGGGCCTGGAGGGTGACGCGCACGATATTGTTGTCGGGCTGCTGCGCCGTCAGGGTCGAGCCGCCGGTCTGCGCGTGGAAACGCATCATACAGCTCTTGGGGTTCGCGGCGCCGAAGCGCTCGCGCATGATCCTCGCCCATAGCCTCCGCGCGGCGCGGAACTTGGCCACTTCCTCGAAGAGGTCGCTGTGGGCGTTGAAGAAGAAGGAGAGCCTCGGTCCGAAGCCGTCCACATCCAGGCCCGCCTCGATGGCCGCCTGGACGTAGGCGATCCCGTCGGCCAGGGTGAAGGCCACCTCCTGGGAGGCGGTGGACCCGGCTTCGCGTATATGGTAGCCCGATATGGATATCGTGTTCCAATTGGGCACCGATTCGGCGCAGTAGGCGAATACATCGGTGATGAGCCGCATCGAGGCCGCAGGCGGGAATATGTAAGTGCCCCGCGCGACGTATTCCTTGAGTATGTCGTTCTGGATGGTGCCTTCCAGCGCGCTGGGCGTTACGCCCTGCTTCTCCGCGACGGCCACGTACATCGCGAGAAGGACGGCCGCGGGGGCGTTTATGGTCATGCTCGTCGACACCTTGTCGAGGGGTATGCCTCCGAATAGCGCTTCCATGTCCGCGAGGGAGTCGACGGCGACCCCGACCTTGCCTACCTCTCCGGCCGAAAGCGGGTGGTCGGAGTCGTAGCCGATCTGCGTGGGCAGGTCGAAGGCTACGGAGAGGCCCGTTTGCCCTTGAGCCAGGAGGTATTTGTAGCGCTCGTTGGATTCCTCCGCCGTGCCGAAGCCCGCGTACTGTCGCATCGTCCAGAACCGTCCCCGGTACATGGTCGACTGGACGCCCCGGGTGTAGGGATACTCGCCCGGCAGACCGATACGATCGAGGTAGTTCGCGGCCCCGCATCCGGGGTCCCCGAGGTCGAGAGGCGTGTAGAGGCGCTTCACGGGCGCTCCGGAGCCCGTTTCGAAGGCAGCCCTGCGCTCCGGGCGCTTCGCGAGGGACTTCTCGACGGCCGCCTCCCAAGCCCCGACGGACTTCCTCAGCTCATCTGTATCGCCCATCGTCCTTACCCTTCCGCGCCCTGCGGGCGTCCTCGAGCGCCTCTGCCGTGCCGCCGGCGCTCGTCCTGCGGGCGTCGCGCTGCGTCATCGCCACATCGGCCAGGTCGAAGCCGGCGCGCAGGGCTCCGAGATTGAGCTCCTCGGTCCCCTTGGGCACGCGGCTCTTGACGGCCGCCTCCAGGCTCTCTCGGCTCGCGGCCTTGGAAAGCCCGCCGAGGACGCCGAGGGCGACGATGTTGGCGACGACTCTCTTGCCCAGCTTTTCGCGCGCGGTCTCGAGGATGGGCACCGAGACCGTGCGAGCCGCGATATCGCCCGAGAGGGTCACCGACGAGTCGACGATGATGAGGCCTCGCCCGCCGGACGCGCCCATGGCGGGGCCGTAGGTCCTGTACGATTCGGCGGTGAGCGCGAGGAGGTAATCCGGGTCTGTGGCTTTCGGGTAGTCGATATCCTCGTCGGAGATGACGACCTCCGCCTTGCTCGCGCCTCCGCGGGCCTCGGGGCCGTAGCTTTGGGTCTGGACTGCGTTCTTGTCGTCGAGGATGGCGGCCTCGGCCAGCACGATGCCCGCCAGGAGGAGGCCCTGGCCCCCGGAGCCGCTCAGTCTGAATTCGACGCGCATCCGTAGAGCCCCCCCTGGAACTTGTCGTAGGTTCGCTGCACCCTCGCGATCAGTTCGTCGTAGTCCGCGGAATATTCGGGAGCGGGAGCGTTGTGGAGCTCGCCTATCAGCTTCTTGCCCGCCACCTTCTCCGGAGGGAGGGAGGGGGCGGCCTTGGCGTTGACCACTCCGTCCCTGATCCACTCGAGCATCTCGACGGCGCCGCCGATGTTGTTCTTGCGGCCGAAGTACGTAGGGCATTGGACCAGGGCCTCGACCACCGAGAAGCCCCGGTTCCGAATGGCCGCCTCGATCAGGTCGATGAGGAGGGGCACGTGGAAGGAGGTCGCGCGCCCGACGTAGGTCGCCCCCGCCGCCTTCGCGAGTTCGCAGAGATCGAAGCTCCGCTCGAGATTGCCGTAGGGCGCGGTCGTGCCGTACATGCCCTTGGGCGTCATGGGCGAGTACTGGCCGCTCGTCATGCCGTAGATGTTGTTGTTCATAACGATGGTCGTGATGTCGATGTTGCGTCTGGCCGCGTGGATGAAATGGTTGCCGCCGATGGCCGTGCAGTCGCCGTCGCCCGTCATCACTATCACCTTGAGCTCGGGCCGGGCGAGCTTGATGCCCGTCGCGAAGGCCAGCGCGCGTCCGTGGGCCGTGTGCAGGGTGTCGAAGTCGAGGTAGCCCACCGCGCGCGACGAGCATCCTATCCCCGACACTATGCAGACCTTGTTCTTGTCCAGGTCGAGGCGCCGGATCGCGCGCACGAGGGAGCCGGTCACCGTGCCGTGGCCGCAGCCGGGGCACCAGATATGGGGCAGGTTCTCCTGCCTGAAATAGCTTAGAGTCGGGTTCATCGCGCCGCCTCCGCGATCGCGTCGCCGTCGCTCGCGGCGCCCACGATGGCGGCGTACACTTCCTCGGGCCGGAAGAGCTCGCCGTTCACCTTGCCGAGCCGCGTCACTCGCGCCGCGCCGCCGGCCGCGCGCTCGACCTCGAGGGCGAGCTGACCGAGATTCATCTCGGGCACCACTATGCGGCCCGCCCGCGACGCGGTCCGCGAGACGAGGCCGTCGGGGAAGGGCCACATCGTCTTGAGCCGGAGCATGCCGGCCCTGATGCCCTCTCTCCTGGCGCGCCGCACCGCGGACAGGCCGGACATGGCCGAAGAACCGAAGGAGATGACCGCTATTTCGGCATCCTCGAGCGACTCCTCGAAGTGCTCCTCGATGGAGAGGGCGGCCTTTTCGACCTTGCGCGCGAGGCGGCGCAGCAAGGCGTCGGCGACCTCGCTCTTCCCCGAAGGCCTGCCCGACTCGTCGTGGAAGAGGCCGGTCACGTGCCACCTGTAGCCCTCGCCGAAGGCCGCCATCAGCGGCACTCCCCCGTCGGGATCGGCGGCATAGGGCCTATAGCCTGCGGGCGAGGCGGGCGAGGCGCGGCGCAGAGGCCTCAGCGTCGAGAAGTCAGGCAGGACGACCTTCTCGCGCATGTGGCCTATGATCTCGTCCATGAGGACTATAACCGGGACGCGCCAGGCCTCGGCGATGTCGAAGGCCTTGAAAGTGAGCTCGAAGCATTCCTTGACGCTGCCGGGCGCGAGGACGAATACGGGATGGTCGCCGTGGGTGCCCCAGCGCGCCTGCATCAGGTCCCCCTGGGCCGGGCTCGTCGGCATGCCGGTGCTCGGTCCCATGCGCTGGACGTCGACTATCACCAAAGGAACCTCGGTCAGCGAGGCATAGCCCAGGCACTCCTGCATCAGGGAGAAGCCCGGGCCGCTCGTCGCGGTCATGGCCTTCTTGCCGACCAGCGAGGCGCCGATGCAGGCGGCGATCGAGCCGATCTCGTCCTCCATCTGGATGAACTTGCCGCCGACCTTGGGGAGCTCTTCCGAGCAGAGCTCGGCGATCTCCGTAGATGGAGTGATCGGGTAGCCCGCGTAAAACTCGAGGCCCGCGGCGAGCGCGCCGAGCGTGCAGGCCTCGTTGCCTTGCATGAGCTTGGCGTTCCTAGTCATGCATGGCCTCCGGCGGGAGATTGAAGTCCATTTCCTCGTCCGCGAGAGCGGTCTCGGGCTCCTCGCCTATTTCATGGACTTCGATGGCGAAATCGGGACAGCGCAGCTCGCACATCGTACAGCCGATGCAGAGCTCGGGGCGCTCGGCGTGGACTTTGCCCCCCATGAGGGTCAAGACGTGCTTCGGACAGAAGGTCACGCAGATATTGCAGCCCTTGCAATAGCGCTCGCGCACGGTATGCGCGTACATCTTCTTTGGTCGATCGCTCATATAGTGGTAGTCGCCAGTATATTCGAGGCCAAGCCGCTTTGTCAAAAGCATGTATGCAACTGATATATCAGAATATGACATTTGCCGCGAGTTTGTAAAAATGATATTGTAGGCTAAAGGAGGAGGCATGGCCACGCCTCTTAAGATACGCGACTTGACCCTTCGCGACGGGCAACAGTCCCAGTTCGCGACCCGAATGACTCAAGCCCAGGTAGACAGGGTCCTCCCTTTATATAGGAAAGCCGGTTTCTATGCCATGGAAGTCTGGGGGGGGGCGGTACCGGATTCGGTCATGCGGTACTTGAACGAGGACCCCTGGAGGCGGCTCGAGTCAATTAAAGCCGGGATAGGAGGCGCGTCCCGCCTGACCGCCCTGTCGCGGGGCCGAAACCTCTTCGGCTATAGTCCCTACCCCGATTCGGTCATCCGGGGCTTTTGCGGCAACGCGGTGCGCTCGGGCGTGGATATCATGCGAATATTCGACGCCCTAAACGACCCGGCCAACATGGAGAGTTCCATCCGCTTCGTGAAAGAGGCGGGAGGCACCGCGGACTGCGCCATCTGCTACACGACCGACCCGCCCTTTACGCCCGTCCAGCGGCTCGTCGGCCTGGCCGGGGGCAGGCGCCTGCCCGGGGCCATCTTCACCGACCGCTACTTCGCGGACAAGGCCCGAGCCTTCGCTTCCCTCGGCGCCGACATGATCTCGATCAAGGATATGGCCGGCCTCATAGACCCCCTGCGCGCCTACGAGCTCGTGCGCCTGCTCAAGGCCGAGACGGGGCTGCCGATCGATCTGCACACGCACTGTACGCCCGGGTTGGGCGTCGCCTCGATCCTCATGGCCATGGTCGCCGGCGTCGACATCGTCGATACGGTCATGCTCTCCTGGTCGGGGGGGCCGGCCGCGCCGGCTTACGAGATCGTACAGCTCTTCGCCGATCGGATGGGCTTGGATACGGGCGTCGACAGGGCGGCCGTCGCCGCCATCGACACCCAATTGCGCGCCATAAGGATCGAGCTCGCGGAGCACGACCATTTCAAGGGAAATCACCCGCCCATACTGGACCTGTCGCGGCACGAGCTTCCGGCCGATGACGCCGCGCTCTTCGACCAGGCCCTGGAAGCCGCGATGGGAGTGGCCCGATCCGGGAAGGGAAAAGCAGCCAAGGCGGCTCGAGTCCTCGAGCTTTGCAGGGAAATAGAGGGGCGCTTCCATTATCCCCCGCCCGACGCGATCGTGGAAAAGGCGCAGATACCGGGAGGCATGTACACGAACATGCTCTCGCAGCTCAGGGAGGCGAAGCTGGAGAGGCAGGTAGGCGAGGTGCTCGCGCTCGTCCCCCGAGTGCGGCTCGACTGCGGCCTGCCTCCCCTCGTCACGCCTACGAGCCAGATAGTCGGCGTCCAGGCGGTCAACTGCGTGGTCGACAAGGCTCAGGGCAAGGCCTATTTCACCAACATATCCCGGAACTTCGCCGAGCTCGTGGGCGGTTCCTACGGCAAGACGCCCTGGCCAGTCTCGCCGGGGTTCAGGAAGAGGATATGCGGATTCTCCGAGGAAAGGCCCTATGACGTCTCGGCCTACGCGAAGAGGCCCAACCCGCCGCTGGTCGAGTTCGGAGGCGTTCCCCTCGCCATCGACGAGAAGGAGGAGCTCCTCCTAGAGTTGTTCCCCAGCGTCGCCGAGAAGTTCCTGAAGGGAAAGCGAAGTCTCGAGTGGGAGGCCGCCCACCCGCCCGAGCCCGAAAAGCCTGCGAGGTATGCGGCCGAGTTCTGGGAGAAGCTTCCCTTGCAGGCCGGGGCTTAAAGGAAGCTCCACGGCCGCGCAATCCCCGCCCGCGGCGAGATTCACTCCGGATACGCGAGATCGGATTCGCTCCAAGCCCCGATGACGCTCAGGTAGCCGGCCGCCTCCGACTTGGCCCCGGCAAGGTCGTGCTCCTTCCAATTGCCGCATTCGGCCTCCGAGGCTCCGGGGATCCGCCCTGCGAAAGAGGCGATGAACTCGAAGCTCCTCCGCGCCAGCCCGATCGCCTCCGCTCGGGAGAGGTCCCGGACGAGGAGATAGAAGCCGGTCCTGCAGCCCATCGGCCCGACGTATACGACCCTGGCCGAGAGCTCGGAGCTCCGCGCATAGGTGGCGAAGAGATGCTCTATCGTATGGAGGGCGCCATTCTCGAGCACGGGTTCCGAATTGGGCTTCTTCATCCTGATATCGTAGGTCACGATATCGCCGTCGGTCCTCGATACGTACATTCCCCTGTCCATCTTGCGATGATCGACCTGAAAACTCGCGATCTTCCTCAGCTCCATGCTGTCTCCTCCCATCTAGCGGGTCTGCGCTTTCGTCTTCGTATAGACATCGAACCAGACGGCGAGAAGAAGGACCAGTCCCTTGATCGATTGCTGCCAATCTACGCTCACGCCCATTATCGACATGCCATTGTTGAGTACCGCCATCACGAAGCCCCCCACGATGGTGCCGATGACCGTTCCGATGCCGCCCGAGGCCGATGCGCCTCCGATGTAGCAGGCGGCGATGGCGTCGAGCTCGAAGCCGGTGCCCGCCTTCGGCGTAGCCGCGTTGAGGCGACCCGCGACGATGAGGCCGGCCAAGGCGGAAAGGATGCCCATGTTCATGTAGACCCAGAACAGGACTCGATCCGTCTTGACGCCCGAGAGCCTCGCCGCCTTTTCGTTGCCTCCCAAGGCGTAAACGTGGCGGCCCGCGATAGTGCGCTGAGCAATGAAGGTATAGAGTATGATCAGCGCCGTAAGGATCACGAAGATGACCGGCAGCCCGTTGAAGCTCGCGAATTCATAGGTCAGAAGATTGATGGCCGCGACGATGAGCAGGACGCGGACGACGTCGAGCCAAAGGGGAATGACCTCGAAGTGGTACTTCGTCCTCGTCCGGCGCGAACGCAGGGTCGCGAGGGCGAGGACGATCGATGCGACGAGGCCGGTCGCCAGGGCGATGGCGTTGAGGCCTTCGATGCGCAGGTCCATCCACGGCATGTAGCCCGCGGCCATGGCCTGGAAGGACTTCTCGAAGGGCGCCTTGGTCTGGCCCTTGAGTATGACCATCGTAAGGCCGCGAAAGATGAGCATGCCCGCCAGAGTGACGATGAAGGCCGGCATCTTCGCGAAGGCGATAAAGAAGCCGTGGAAGGAGCCCACGGCCGCGCCTATCGCGAGGGCCATCAGCACTGCGAGGACGACCGGTATGCCGAAGTCGACCATCATCACCGCGGTGACCGCGCCCACGAAGGCGGCGACCGAGCCGACCGAAAGGTCGATATTGCCGGTAACGATGCACAGGAGCATGCCTATCGCGAGGATGAGGACGTAGCTGTTCTGGAGCACGAGGTTGGTTATGTTCATCGGCTTGAACATGATGCCTCGCGTAAGGCCCTGGAAAAGCAGCATGATGAAGAAGAGGGCGATCACCATGCCGTATTGGCGTATGTTGTTCTTGAACAGGCGGCCGATCGCGCTCATGCCTTCGCTCCTCGCTGGGCATTCTACTGGCCGAGCTGGGCGGCTGTGTAGTAGCCGCTGTCGATCAGGACCGCCTTGTAATTGGAGATGTCTACATTGACAGGGTCGCAGAGGAAGGAGGGGACGACCTTCTTCCCGTTGTCGTAGGTCTCAGTGTCGTTGACTTCGGCGGGCTTCCCGGAGAGCAGGGAATCGACCATATCTGCGGCGCGCCTGGCCAGGATGCGGGTATCCTTGAATACGGTCTGGGTCTGCTCGCCGACGAGCATCGACTTGACCGAGGGGAGCTCGGCGTCCTGGCCTGTGACTACGGGCATCGGCTTTCGCGCCGTGCCGTAGTCCGCGGACTTGAGCGAGGAAAGGATGCCGATGGACAGGCCGTCGTAGGGAGAGAGGACCGCGTCGACGCGGGCGTCGGTGTACTCCGAGCTCAGGATGTCGTCCATTCGCTTCTGCGCGACCGCGCCGTCCCAACGGAGGATCGCGATCGCGGCGAAATCCACCTGGCCCGACCTGACTACCAGCTTCCCGGATTTGATGTAGGGCTCGAGCTGGGACATGGCGCCGCGGAAGAAGAAGCCCGCGTTGTTGTCGTCGGGCGATCCCGCGAAAAGTTCTATATTGAAGGGACCATCGTTGTCCTTCAGGCCGAGTTTCCGGACGATATAGCCGCCCTGGAGGACGCCGACCTTGAAATTGTCGAAGGTCGCGTAGTAGCTGACATAGGGCGAATTACGGATAAGACGGTCGTAGGAGACGACCGGAACCTTGGCCGCGTCGGCCTTCTCGAGGACATTGGTCAGGGACTCGCCGTCGATGGGGGCGATGACGAGTACGGCGTCGCCTTTCGTGATCATGTTCTCGACCTGAGTGACCTGGGCGCTTATATCGTCCTCGGCGTACTGCAAATCGACCTTGTAGCCTCGTTCCTCGAGAATTCTCTTCATATTGTCGCCGTCCTGTATCCAGCGCTGAGTAGACTGGGTGGGCATCGCGATGCCGATCGTTTTCTGCGCGGAAAGGCCGGCGCCGACGAAAAGCCGCGTCGTCGCTAGGAAGAGGGCGAGGACCATGCCGAAACGATTCATGCCTGGACCCTCCTTTTTTGGGGAATCGCCCTCATTATACAGGAGGATAGGGGATATGGCGTAAGTAAGGGTTCCTGAAAAACCCTCTTTTGCTGATCAGGCAACAAAATCCAGCCTGA
>CAZBGA010000002.1:0-166453 GCA_964491385.1 uncultured Treponemataceae bacterium
CGTAGGCGATCCAGAGGACCTGGATCGTGAGGTTCACGAGCATGCTGACGCCGAGGACCACCCACCTGTAGCCGTAGACTCGATAGCTATTCCCTTCCATGTCGTCTCCCCTCCGGGGCCCCGGTCGCGTTCAGCATCCTGAAGCTTTGCCTGTTGGCGTAGTAAAGCCTCTTGAGCACGGAATAGTGCTCGTCGTAGACGCCTTTATTGCGCAGGCGCGGCTCGATGGACTTCTCGACGGGCACGAGGCGGGCCGCCGCCTCTATCGTCGATGCCAGGCCGAGGCCCGCCGCGCAGAGCATGGCCGCCCCCAAGGCGCCCGAATTCTGCGGATCCCGCGGAACCTCGACGAGCTCGCCGGTGGCGTCGGCTATCATCGCGCCGATGCTCCCGGACCGGGCTCCGCCGCCGACGAAGCGCAGGGGGCCGCGGGCGGGAACCTTTCGCCTGATCGCCTCCAACTGCCAGCGGCACTGGAGGGCGAGGCCCTCCGCGACCGCGCGGACCAGACAGCGCTTCCCCGTCTCGACCCCGATGTTGAAGAAGATGCCGCGGACGTTGGGATCCTCGAAGGGGCTTCTCGAGCCGCGGAGCCAGGGGGCGAAGACCACTCCGCCCGAGCCGGGCGGCACGCTCTCGATGGTCTCGTCCAGGAAGTCGAAGATCGTCGCGTAGCGCTTCTCCGGATCCTCGGCGGCGTGCCGCGCCCCGAGGTAGAGGCCTATCTCGTCGAGGGCGAGGTGGTCGCGCATCCACTCCATGCACTTGCCCGAGGTCTCCTGCTCGGAGATGTAGTTGTACCGCCCCGGAATGGCGCCGAGGACGGAGGCGGCCATCGCCTCCGTATCGACGGCCCGGCGATCCACTGACGCGGCGACCCAGCCCGACGTGCCCATGTAGACGTGGGCCTGGTTGAGATCGGCCGCGCCAGAGCCGAGGGCGATGAGGGAGAGGTCGCCTCCGCCCCCGAAGACCGGCGTGCCCGCCTCGAGCCCGAGCTCCGAGGCCGCCCCGGGCTTCAGGGGGCCCGCGACTTCGGAAGGCCCTATCACCTCGGGCAGATGGGCCGGATCGACCTCGAAGAGGCCGCAGAGCGCGGGGCTCCAGCGCGCGCGGCCGGGCCGGGTGTCGTAGAGAAAGGTGGCATTGGCGGAATCCGGCGTCATGGCGAAGCGGCCCGTGGCGCGGGCCACGAGATACTCCTTCACGTCCAGCCACTTCGAGGTCCTCCTGAAGACCTCGGGCTCGTGCTCGCGGACCCAGAGATACTTCCATACCGGGTCCTTCACGCTCGCGGAGACGCCGCCGGCGACGGCGAGCGAGGGCAGGAGCTTCACGAGGCTCATCCCCGCGACCTTGACGCCGCGCTCGATGCCTCGGCGCTTCTCCTCCACGGCGCGCTGATCCATGTAGCTCATGGCCGGCCTGAGCGCCCTGCCGCCTTCGTCCACGAGGACGAGACTCTGCATCTGGCAGCAGAAGGCTATGCCGCGGATGTCCTTCGCCCTCAGGCCGGAGGCCGCGAGGCTCGCCTTGGCGCCCTTGCAGGCGCCTACCCACCAATCCTCCGGATCCTGCTCGGCTCCTCCGCCGTCGGTGAAGCGGATCGGATACTCGAAATGGGCGCTCGAGACGAGCTCGAGACGCGAGCCCAGGCGATAGACGCAGGTCTTCGCCCCCGTCGTTCCGATGTCGACGGAGAGGACGCAGGCGGTTTCGCTCATCGCGGCTTTCCTCGCTCGATCTTCGAGTACTTGGCGAGGAAGACCTTGTGCATGGCCCAGGCCTCGAGCGGCGCGAGGGGCTTCGCGCCTCCGAGGAATTCCGCCTCGATGAAGACGCGGCAGCCCTTCTCCACCATGCGGGCGCAGAGGAGGGCTTCCTTCATGTCGCGCCCGACGGCGACCGCCCCGTGATTCGCCAGCAGGGCCGCCATCCTTCCCCGCATGGCCTTCACGACGGCCCTCGCCATCCTGCCGGAGCCGGGGAGGGAGTAGTCGGCCGTGCGCAAGCTCGGCCCGACGATCTGCGCGAAGTCGTCGAGGATGGGCGGCACTTCGCGCCGGGCCGCGGCCACGGTCGAGGCGCTCATCGAATGCGTATGGACGACCGCGCCGATCTCGGGCCTCTCGCGGTAGACGGCCGCATGGAGGGGGGTCTCCGTGGAGGGCTTGCCGCCCCCCTTGATCTCGCCCGTGACGACGTCGACCAGCACTATGTCCTCTGCCGCGATGCCTCGGTAGTCGCGGCCGCTCGGCGTAATCGCCATGAGCTCCGGCGAGACGCGCGCCGAGATATTGCCCCATGTGCCGTCGACGAGACCCGAATCGAGGAGCTCTATGCCCGCCGCCCGCACGATCTCCCTCGCCTCGGCCTCGGTCATTTCGCGGCCTCCGCGCCTTCGGGCTCGACGTTCGCGAAGACTCTCGCGAAGCGTCCGATCGCGTCGTCGATGATCTCGTCCGTCTGGGCCGCGTTCGTGTACATGCGGCTCCCCGCGAGGGTCACGAGTCCTTCGGCGGCGTAGGCGGCGCCGTACTCCTCCATGTAATGCTTCCTGGCCTTCGTCTCGGCCAGGAAGCGCTTCAGGTGGAGGATGTCGATCTCGAAGAACATGGCGCCCACGGTCTCGAGATGGACGATCGAGCCCTGATTGTATGCCACGAAAGGAAGGCCGAGCTCGGCGATCTTCTTCCGGAGGCCCGCCGTGAGGCGGTCCCCCGCCCTGCCCGCGACGGCGCAGGCGTCGCGCTTCTCGATCTCGCGCAGCGAGAAGTAGCCGGCCGCGGAGGAAAGGGGGTTGGCGGCCATCGTACCTCCGACGTAGGCGCGCTTCTTGCCCGTCTCGAGGCCGGCGGCCATGAGCATCACGAGCTCCCTCCTCCCGCCGAGCCCTCCAGCCGAGGGGTAGCCGCCGGCGACGATCTTGCCGAAGGTCGTGAGGTCGGGCTTCACGTCGAAGTAGCCCTGGGCTCCTCCCAGGCCGATTCGGAAGGCGGTGACGACTTCGTCGAACACCAGGAGGGCCCCGTACTTGTCGCACAGCGAGCGGACCCCCTTGTTGTAGTCCTTCGCCACCGGCCTCGTCCCGCTCTCGGGCCCCACGGGCTCGATGAGGACGCAGGCCGTGCCGCCGCGGAGGCGGTTCCGCGCGAGGACGCGCTCCAGCGAGGCGAGATCGTTCGGCCGGGCCTCGTCGGTGTACCTGAAGCAGGCGGCGGGTATGCCGTGGGCCTCGTAGCGCTTCGTGTTCGGCACCTTGAGGCTGTAGACGAGCTGATCCGACCATCCGTGATAGGCGCCGCCGATCTTGACGACGCGCTTCTTCCTCGTCGCGAGCCGCGCGACGCGGATGGCGGCGAGGACGGACTCGGTCCCCGAGCCGAGCATGCGGAACATCTCGACCGCCGGCATGTGGCGGTTTATTTCCTTGGCCAGGGCGAGTTCGTACTCGTGGAAGAGGCCGGTCGAAGGGCCGACCCGCTCGATCACCTCGATGACCTGCTTCCGCACCGCGGGATCGTTGCCCCCGAGGATGGTCGGGCCGCCCGCCTGGAGGAAGTCGATGTATCGGCGGCCGTCGATGTCGTAGAGCCAGGCGCCTTCCGATCGGTCTATGACCAAGGGAAATGGATAATTGAAGGCGAGGTTGTGCTGGACGCCGCCGGGAATGTATCTCTTCGCCTCAGCGACCACGTCGAGCGACTTCGGGCACTCGTCGTCGAGGCGCTTGAGGTAGGCGGCCATCGCCTCGCGACTAAGCGGGCGGGCGGGCTCCTTTACTAAACGATTCAGGCGTCGATAGATATCGTCGACATCGTGATAGTCGGAAATGGCGTATCCCATAGTTGCCTCTCGATATAAAGCGTGTCGAGTGAGCGGTCACTCGACACGACAATGAGGCACTTTCCCCCACTTGTCAACACGGAAAAGGCCCCTCTTCCCACTTATAGGCTTGACTCTCCAGTCGCTGGAGGGTCGAGCCTGACCGCAGGAGGACGCTATGACTACGAGAGTGCTGCTCTTCGGAGGAGCCGCGGCGCTTATAGCGCTCGCGGCGATCGCGGCCTTATTGTCGTTCCTGAGCTGGGGGAAGGCCATGTACCGACCGGGCGATCTGAGGGCGAAGGCCGAAAAAGGACTGATCGATCTCAAGCCCTTCGGGAAAATCGAGTGGGGAAGGAGGCGAGCGGACGGCACCGCCGAATTCCGCCTCGAAGTCGAGAGAGGCATCGTGCTGGCGGGATTTCGCCGAGGCGAGGGCAGGCCGGCGATCGTCATCTTCGGTGGGCCCGGCTATCCCTCAAACGAGGCATGGCGGGGACTCGGAGCCTTCGAGGCCTCTACGAGCTTCTATTATTACCATCAGCGGGGATCGGGCTTGTCGACGAGGCCCGTCGATCGATTCGCGACAGGCAGCTACCCGGCCAAGGTCGCCGCTCTCGAGGCGAAGCTGGGTCTGGCGCAGCAGATTGCCGACGTGGAGCGCCTGAGGCGGGCGATCGGCGTCGAGCGGATCGACCTGGTGGGGCATTCCTTCGGCGGCTTCATCGCGGCCTTGTACGCGATCGAGTTTCCCGACCACGCGGGAAAGCTCCTCCTCATAGCGCCGGCCGAAGTCGTCGCCATGCCCCAGAAGGACGGCGGCCTCTACGAAGAAGTGAGGAGACTGCTTCCGGAATCCGAGAGGGCGCCCTACGGCGCCTGGCTTAGGGATTTCTTCGATTACGGCAGGATATTCTTGCGCGGCGAGGAGGACCAGAGGAGGATAAACGCGGGTTTCATCCCCTTCTACGAGGCCGCCTGCGCCGCCAAAGGGACTCCGAACGAGGCCATCGGCGGGACGGATCCCGCCCTCGTCGGCGGATGGATGATGGAGGCGATCTTCTTCTCGATGGGCCGGAGCCACGATTACTCGGCCGCCCTGTCGCGCATAGCCGCGCCGACGACCATGGTCTTCGGGACCGAGGATACGGGAGGCGCCGCCATGTTCGACCAATACGGAGTCATTTCCGGCCTGAGGAAAGTGCCCCTCCCTGGAGGCGACCATTTCATCGCGGACGACGCCGTGCGCTTCCCCGAGGCCGTAGCCGCCTTCTTCGAATAGCGCCGAGAGGGAAAGAGTGCTACCATTCCCCGCCATGGAGTACCGCATAGGGGATTTTTCCCTCATGAGCCGCCTCCCCGTGAAGACCCTGCGCTATTACCACGAGATCGGCATCCTCGAGCCGGCGCGGGTGGATCCGGCGACCGGCTACCGCTGGTACGACGATGCGTCGCTGCGCAGGGCCGGCCTCGTGAGGCGGCTCCGCGAGCTCGATTTCGGCCTTGAGGAGATCGCCGAGATAGTCCGCGACGAGGCCGAAGGCAAGGCGCTCGATGCGCTCGCCCACCTCGAGGACAAGGCCCGCGAGGTGGGCGAGCGCATCGAGCGCTACCGGCTCATCAAGCGCGAGATCGAGGACTTCCTCTCCGCCGAGCGGGCATCCGAATCGGAAGAAGACAGGCCCGACGACGTCGATACGGCCGAGATCGAGGAGCTCCTCGTCGCGAGCGTGAGCTACCGCGGGAGATACTCCGATATCGGCCGCTGGATAGGCGGCCTCTATCGCGAGTTCGGCCGTTGGACGGAGGGACCCTGCTTCGCCCTCTATCGCGAGCTCGAGTACTCGGAGGACGCCGCGATCGAGGTCTGCCTGCCCCTGCGGAGGGATGCGGAGGAGGCCGCGAAAGGCCGAGGCGCGGGATCGGTCGGCACCCTCCCGGGCTGCAGGGCGCTCTGTCTCGTCCACCGGGGACCCTACGAGGAGATCGGCGACTCGTATCGCCGGGTGTTCGGCTTCGTCGCGGAGAAGGCCATGCGGATTGCCGCGCCTATCAGGGAGGTCTATTGCCGGGGGCCGGGCGCCATACTTCCCCGCTCCCCGAAGAGCTACCGCACGAGGCTGATCGTCCCGCTGATCGCCGATCGAGCCGAACGATAGGATTGGATTGGATTTTCTTGACGCCGCGTAAGGACCTAGTAGAATGAGGGCCGCCATGACACAGCGCCGCTTGCTCCTTGTCCTCGCCTGCGCGATGCTCGCCGCCCTCGACGCCGGCGCCCAAGGCATCAGGATCGCGGTAATGGATTTCGAGCTCCAGTCCGACGATCCCCGCTTCAAGTACCTCGGGAAAGGCTTCGCCGAGCTGACCGCGGTGGAAGTCGGGCACATTCCCGGCGTGGTCCTCGTCGATCGCGACAGGCGCAACGCGCTCCTGGAAGAGCAGGAATTCTCCCTAAGCGGTGCGGCGGACGAATCGAGCGCCGTGGCTATCGGCAAGCTCCTGTCGGTCAACTACATCGTCTCAGGCACCATCGTCGACATGCTCGGCGGTCTCGTCGTGTCCTACGAAGTCCTGAGGACCGACACCGGGGAGATCGTCGGGAAGGAGAAGACCGAGGGCGCCCCCTCGGAATACAAGCGCATGGTGACGGACATAGGTCGCGGCATCGCGGCCATGACGGGGACGATCATCGCGTCGGCCAGGCCCTCGGCGGCCGGTCCGTCGCCCGGCACCCAGGCCGCCGTCCTCTCGAGCTTCTCCGAGGCGGTCGCCGCGCTCGACACCAAGGACATCCCGACGGCGAAGGCCAAGCTCGAGGAGGCCCGCGCCCTCGACCCGACGGATCCGGCGGTCCGGTATTACCTCGACAAGCTGGCGGGCGGCGGCAGCAAGTTCGCCGTCATTCCCGAGCCTTATTACTCCCTCGACAACCCGGCGACCCTGGCTTTTCGCGACAAGGACATGGCCTACACCTACGTCGCCTTCGGCGGGACCTACCTGACCGGCGGCGCCTGGCCCAACGACCATCCGCCGGACTCCTCCCCGGGCACGGTCGAGCTTAACAATCTCTACGGCAGTTCGGGCGGCGGGACGGGGCCCGCGGGCCGCTACGGCGATCGAGAGCTCGACGGTACCGTATTCGTAGGCTATACGACGCCGATCGGCGCATCCCTCGGCCTCGGCGCCCAGGCTTTCTTCTCGCATCGGGAATACGACTTGGTGCGGATGGGCGGTCCGATGGCCCCCCTGTCCGACCCGAACCAGTCCAGTCCCCTGCCCGCCCTCTACCAGCCCGCCGCGGACAGCAACGACTTCTCCGGCGGTGTCCTCTCCCTCGGCTGGGCGCCGTCCCGAGGAATCGCGATAGGCGTCTCCGCGACCTTCGGCACCTACAGCGGCTGGGTCGGCGACTATACGAACGGCGGCATGGGAAACTCGATCGCTCCCGGCACCTTCGAAGCCGGCGAGCTCGGTCTCCTCCTCCGCGATCGGGACGGGAGCCTCGTCTACTCGCTCTCGGGGGGCGCGAGCAATTACAGGACCAACACCTTCAACTCGGATTCGATCACCATAGGCACGCCCACCGAGTTTAGCGCCTTCGTGGACACGAGCATCGCCTGGAGCTTCGACCGCCTCCGGGACTTCCTCGTCCTGAAAGGGATGGCCGACATCTATGGCTTCCAGGCCGGATCGTCGCCCTCCTACTTCCAGGTCCTCCCCGCCGTCGAGCACTGGTTCGGCCGGGCGCTATCGCTGCGTCTCGGCGCGGACGTCACCTTCGTCGCCGACGCGGCGCTCGAGACGGGTTTGGGGGGCACCGTCGGCATGACCCTCGTCCTGGGCGGCTGGGAGATCGACCTCGGCGGCACCTACCGCATGCAACCGTCTCACGTTGTCGACGACGAGCTCATCCCCGTGACCGTCTTCAGCATCGGCATCCGAAGGAACGGAATCTTCACGCGCTGACGGACCCGATCTCGCCGCATTAAAAGAAACGCCAACGAATGTCGAGCACGATCATAAGCCTTTGGTCGTCGGTAGACGACGGAGGGTTCGGACTGTTGAAATCGTTCACGTCAGCGGCTGAATACAGATAGCGGAGCTGGAACCCCCATGATATGTCGGAGAAGTGCTTTTGGAAGTGCACCCCAGCGGCCGCGTACGCTCCCCACCCGAAAGTCCAGCGCGGCTCATAGCCCTCTGCGCCGATGCCCGTCTCCATTTCCCCCTGCCGGAACGCGCCGGCCCCCAGGCTGAGCAGGACCGAGTTGCCGGTGCTGGACGGAATGGACCAAGTGGCGCTCGGTCCGAGCAAGATGGCGAGATATAACCCGCCCGTCGGGGTCTCCGTGCTGAGGTTGCCGTAGCTGTCCTCCACGCGAACTGGGATCTTCATGGCGTCGGTCATCCCCGTAAAGCCGCATATGCCCGTGCTTTCAAGGCCGAAATGGGGAAAGAAGCGATAGATGCCCGAGAGTTCCAACGCTCCGCCATCGGTCCATATCGACGTTATGCCGCCCATGGGATGGATGTACCCCACACCTGCGGAGCCCCAGAGACCGGTGCCGACGGATTCATCTCGGGCTTCCGCCCGGATCAAGGAATTCGCCCCGAGAAGCATTATCAGGGCGCAAACGATCAAGGATGCAGCTTTGCCCATTTTGTCATCTCCAAGGTATTAGCGACTCGGGGCCCCATTTTACCGGATCCCGGTTTGGCGTCAAGGCGTCAAACGCCTGGACTACTCGACCCAATCCGTACTGAAGAGCTCGGAGGCTTTGCCCTCTTGAGCCGCGCGCGTCTGTCCGGCGGGCGGAGCGGCCTCGCCGGGGAGGGGGTAGCGGGAGCTGAGCGCAAGGTCTATCTTGCTCGCCCGCTCGAACGCGGCCCTCGCGTCCGATTCCTCGCCGCTCTGGAAGAGCGTATGCGCGAGCGCCAGGAGGACGCGCGCGTTTTCCGGCTCCAGCTGCAGCGCTCGCCTGAGGTAATCCTGGGCCCGATCGTATTTCCGCAGGATGCCGCAGACGTTCGCGGCATTCACCATGGAGGGAACGTAGGCGCTCTTCGAGATCGCGTCCTCGAACCGCTCCAGGGCCTTGGCCAGCAGCCCGAACTGCGCGTACAGCAGTCCCAAGCGGTTCTCCGCGGCGGGGGATGGGGCTTTTTCGAGCTGGTCCAGGAGGTCCTTCTCCCGGGGGCCCAAGGCGGCCGCCCGGAATTCGTCCAGATCCGCGTTGAACGATTCCGCGACGCGCTCGCGCGCCGGTATCGCGCTGGGCGGCGCGCCGGCGAAGCCCGAGGGCGCGTAGAGCCGCCACGCCTCCTTGGTCGTGAAGAAGCCGGCGACGCCTTTCGCCTTTCCGTCCCGCCATTCGACGGCGGCCGTCCGCCAGGCTTTCATGAACCCTTCTTCCACCAGAGTCGTCTCTACGGGTATCCAGACGGCGTCGTCCTTTATGATGAGATCCTCCGGGCTCGGGAACGAGCGCGATGCCGTGTCCGGCGACATACCGAGATTGAAGGCCGTGAAGATGTGCCCCGGAACGGTGATGTACGCCGTATCGACGTGTATCGATTCGAGGAGGCTGTCGTAAAGGACGGAAAGGTCGCTGCAGTCCCCCGACTTGGATTTCAGCGTCTCGCTGGGGAAGCGGACGAAGTCGATGGCGCTGCTGTCGCGCGAGAGGGTCTCGTAGGGGCTGGACGGATCGACGACGTAGTGCAGCTCGGCGGCCTTGAGCGCCGCGAAAAGCTGGACGGCCGAGAGGAAGCTCCGGGTCAGCACGGCGGTGGGATCGTCCTGCATCATACCCATGACCTGACCGCTGAACTGCAGGAAGGCGGGATCGTCGATGACCATGAATGCCCCGACCTTCCTGTCGTCCGTCCAGCGCAGCGCGTTGCGGTTGAGGATCTCGATGGGACGGCTCACGGCCTCTTTGTACGCCTTGCCGCCCGAGCTGTACTCCACCGCCACCTCGGCGGGCACCAAGATCCCCTCGCTGCGATCGAGGACCGAGGAATCCAGGATGGCGCGGATCTCGACGTCCGAGCTTTGCCCCACTCCGAGATTCGGCGATACCTGGGCGTCGGTGGGAGCCTTCATCAGGCCCGGGACGAGGAAACGGACCGAGAGCCCGGTTATCGTGTCCGTACCCGTATTCTGTAAAGTCATCCGCCCGATGGAATGCTCGGCATAGTAGCGATAGATGGCCGGAAAGACGCCCTGAATGTCCAGGTTGCGCATCAGCAGGTCCGGGCCGACCGTGACGCTGGGGACGTGTGCTCCGTAGCGATCGAGCTTCTCGCCGGTGAACGGATTCTCCGACAGTCCCAGGGGGAACTGCAGGCCGGATATGGGGAGCGCGAGCCGGAAGTCGGCGTAGGTCTTTCCTTCGGCGGTCTCCAGCCGCACGGCCCGCACGCGCGCCTTCTGCCAGTTCTGATAAAGCTCCTTGGCGACGTCGCGCTCCAGCTTCACCGCGACGTCGGTGTCCATGAACCGGAAGGTGTAGACGCGCGAGTCGACGGCGTAGCTGCCCTGCGTCTGCAGCGGAACGGAGACCTCGTACATCGCGTCGCTCAGAGCCGAGCGCTCGGCCGAGAAATGCCTTTCCGTCTCCTCCTGCAGCGATCCCGCCGCCTGGGTCCGCGCCCGGCCGAGGCGCGCGGCGTATTCCTCCTCCGTCTCGAACATGTCGCGGGGCGCAGTATCCGCGGGCACGAGTCCGGAGAGGATTTGCCCGGCCAGGGCGTCGTCCAGGAAGCGCTTCTGCGCGGCGGATACCCTTCCCTGGAGGAGGGCGAGGAGGGTCCCCGAGGGAGACGAGCCGACGCCCTTCACCGCCCAGAGTCCCAAGGCGTTCGCCTCGTCCTTCCACCCCGCTACGGCGAGCTCGGTGCCGTCGATCGAGAACTTCATGTCCCGGATCGCGCCTTCGTGCGGCGTGAATGTCGCCTCCGCCTGCCAGGTACCTCTCTCGAGCCGCCATTCCCTGATGTCCTGTCTATGTCCCGTGAAGAGGAGAGCGCCGTCGGGTGAGAAGGCGACGCTTTTTACGGAGCCCAGCTCGATACTGGGGACTGTCTGGGAGATGCCGAACGTCTTCCCGTCGCGATGAAAGATCGTGAGTGTCGGAGTGCCGCCGTATCCCGCGGCGAGCCATTGGCCGTCCGGCGAGAACGCGACCTGCGTATATCCCGAGGAAAGATTGGTCTCCTGGTTTTCGAACTTGCCGATTGCCGCCAGGCGGTTGCCGCTCACGTCGTAGATGACGATGCGGCGAACCTGGGTCTGGGTGTCGTCTTCGATCGTGGCGATCGCCGAGCCGTCCGGGGAGAATACGATCGACGAGACCGCCGGCTCGTAATCCGTGAGTCGGTCCACGACCTTGAAGCCTTTCCCGTCGCGCTGCCAGAGGAAGACCTCGTGATAGGTGCTGCTCGCCATGCGAGACCCGTCGGGGCTCAAGCCCAGGCACTGGACCTGCTCGGTATGGTCGGTCAGGACCGAGAGCGGCTCTCCCGTCTTCGGATTCACCAGCGCGATGTCGTTCTCCGTTCGATATGCGGGAATCACCAGATACGATTCGTCCGGCCCGAACTGGACCATCGATTGCCTCTGGTCGAAGCTCCACTGCCCCTGCTGGGGGTGACGCCAGAGCAGTTCCCAATTCGCGTCGAGCACGCTGACGAAGTTGCCTTTCGCCGAAACCCAATCCGCGAGCGCGGTGTACGTTCCGTAGCGCGACAGCTCGACGTCCACCGAGTTAGTCGCGGCGGGGTAGAATCGGAGCTGCGTGGCGCTGAAGTCCTCGGCGAACGCCGCCATGCCCGCGCACGCGAAAGCGACCAAGATCAGGTTCAATCGCATGACCAACCTTGCCTTTAGCGGGGATACGCCCATCGCTGTCTTCAATAGTAGCGTGCCGGCGCCCCTCGTCAAGGCGATTCCAAAACGGTGTCGGTAATAATTGCCCTACATTGAATCGCGCTGCCGCTTCCAGTACATTCCGACAGGAAGGAATAAAAGGAGATTCAAATTGAGAACACGACTCGAACGCGCTCTCCTCTTCCTGGGCTTGCTGTGCGCAAGTCCCCTTTTCGGCCAAGCGCAGAGCGGGGGCAGCCCGCCGATCGTCATCCCGACGGGCACTTCGGTCGACGCGATCACGCTCGGGGATGATCAGAAGAAGGTCACCCTCAAACCCGAGGAGCAGGTCGCCTTCCTCTTCGTATACGACATTTGGGGTTTGGAACGCGATTGCGCCGACAAGCAATCCGGCCTCGGACGTCTCTGCTCGGCGGGCGATCTCGTCAAGGGATTGAAGGGAAAGAACGGCCAGATCATCGGCCTGACCACGAATCCCTCTCAAGACGCCAATTATCGATACGGCGTAAGCATCATCGGAGACGACTGCATCATCACGGCCTCTCCCAAAAGTCCCGGCCTCGGCGGGTTCGCCATGATCGGGACACCGGACAACGACAGGAGCGATTTTTACTTCAATCCCGCAGGGGCGAACATGACGGCCGCGCAAAAGGTCTACTCGATGGGCTATGAGGGAAACGGCTTCAAGCGGACCGAAGTCGCCGCCATTCCCGCCCCGCAACCGACAGGCTTTTTCGGGTTGAGCGCTACCGGAACTCCCGAGGCCATACAGGCCGCGATCGCCAAAGGCGAGGATGTCAACGCTCTGGACCCTGTCTACGGCGCGACGCCGCTGCAGGGGGCCGCCTGGAAGAACGACAATGTCGCGGTGATCGACACTCTACTTAAGGCCGGCGCCGACATCAACGCCAAGTCCAACGACGGGGCGACCGCGCTGATGATCGCCGCTCTGTACAATCCCAACCCCGAAGTGATCCTGGAGCTATTGAAAGCGGGCGCAGACGCGAAGATCAAGGACAATTCCGGCAAGACCGCCTTCGATTACGCGCAGACGCGGGCTGATCTGAAAGGTAGCGACGCGTTGGCGAAACTCGAAGCGGGATCAAAATAATCTAGCCGCGGCCTCCGGGGCCTAAGCGCCCGCAGGGGCAGTGTCGGGATTCTCTATGGACAGGCCGTAAAACAGGTGGCACAATGCAGGTCAAAGATCATCGGGTCTCCGACTCAATTTTCTTTTATTTGGAGGCAATGATGTCAAAAGAAACCGACGAGACAATGGAGCAGCATAACTGTCTCGAGACCGGCTGCGACAATGTCGAGTGCGAACATCTGACCTGGGGGCCGCCCCACTGCATGCTCCGAATCGAGAGACCAGGCAAAAGCGAAGATCATGTAATGAAGCCCTCGTCGAATTGATATGGTTCCCTATTCATTGAAAGCCGTTAAAAGACCGCAAAGCCTATAAACCTTCACTGATAACACCGGGATCCCCGATACGACGGGCCGACCTCCCACGATGCCATCCGCCATGCGGATGACGCTCCGCTTCTCGCGGTCGCGGAGCCTGGGCCGCTCGACCCCTAGAGATGGACGAAGCAGGCCGCCAGGCTAGCGACGGAAGCCGCGAATGAACAGACGAAACAGGCTCAGGCGGAAGCCTGAGGCGGCGAAGACGATATCCCGCTTCCGCATGTCTTCGAATACGTTCCGCCCGGAGATCATAAAGTCCTGATCCGGGATTTACAAAGCAATTACCCCTTTTATTGAACTGGAATTCCCGATAAAGTGGATTTTTTGAGTTCCGGCAAGGCTTTAGAGAGAAGTGCGTACTATTTCAGCGGGTCGTAAAAATCGTCCTCCTCTATCGGCTCTAAACAGGCGAAAGCTTCACCAGCAGCATCAAGAGCCGCGTTTATGAAAAAACTCTCGAACTCCCCATTTTCATCTTCAACTATGCATTCCCCGTCCTCGGAGAGCCCTTCAGGTTTACTAGGAAACATGGATTACGCCTCCGGGCGAAAGAATATTACGATATTTCTAAGAAATCTGGGTTTCCGCAAGGATTAGCTTTTGGAAAATCTCGATATCTACCTGAGGCACTTTCAAAATACAGACGTATTTTGAAAGTGCCGCCTCCTTTGAATGAGCGACCTGATCAGTTCGCCACTCCCAAGGATGCCGATACTTACGTCGTTTTGTCGCTTGAGGGCGGTCACCGCATCTACCGCATCGCCTTCCAGAAGTACCGAGTTTTGCCACGGAAGCGGCTCCTTGAGAGTCGTTGAGGCCACATATTTCGGTACCTTGTTGAGAACTTCCGTATAGGGGTTGTTTGCTCGCTTCGGCCAAACGGAGAAAAAATCCTCGTACGTCCGTCTCCCGAGCAGCAGTGAACCATTACCGCTCGCCATCATTTCGCCCATTTTCTTGGCGATTACGGAATCTTGGTAAGGGACTGCCCAACCACCGTGCGTGAACCCTCCGCGCGCGTCTTCGTCCGGCCGAGCCGGCGCCTGCATCACTCCGTCAAGGGTTACATTGTTAACGACAGTTATCCTGCCCATTCTCAACCTCCACGCCCCTCATTTTTTGGTTGGACTGCCCTTTACCTTTTGTAATCAAGCTCCGCAGGCTACCGTTAATATAAGAGCCCAAGCGTTTGAACATCGAGACATTCATATTCGGGAACCAAACCCAGGCGCGTGAAGCGGATCTCGGTTTTATCGCCCTTTTTAGCGATTTCTAAAATACTCTTCGTGCCCGCCCACTCGCTTTCGTCTTTAGCGAAATTAAAGTAGTTGTCCAAAACAAGCCAAGCGACTTTCTTGCCGGGAATTGCTTCTGTCAACTTAATTTTACGACGATGGACGTCTTTGTAATGATACGTAAACTCGTCGTCGAGTTTGCCGGCGCTACCTTCAATGTCTTCCGACCACCATCCACGAACAGTAATGATTGCGGCGAATGCTTCTTCAGGAGTTTGGGCTACCGTAAAGGCAGTGGTAAAATTGCGATCAGATTTAATCTAAGTAATCTCCTTTGTTCCGAGTGGTTCACACCTTCCTTCCAGCTCAGATTTTCAGTCTAAGCGACAACTTGAAACCGTGTTCATTTTCCACCGCGACGGTGGCTGATAATTGCTGGCTGAGCATATCGATGAACTTGAAGCCCAAGCCTCCGCTCCTTCTCCAATCGAAGCCCGAGGGCAGGCCATCGCCGTCATCCGCGACCGTCAGCCTGAGATTCCCGTCTATCTTCTCGGCATTTACCCATACCGTCCCCGAGGAGCGCCCGGCAAAGGCATGCTTGAGGGCGTTCGTGATCAGTTCATTGACGATTAACCCGATGGCCGCAGCGCGTTTCGCGTCGAGTACAAGAGCCTCTACGCTTGTATCGATCCTGATCGCTGCGTCTTCGGAAAGGTAAGTGCGCTCGATGGTGCGGACGAGATCCCCCACAAAGGCGGAGAGCTCGAGGTTCTTTTTCACTTCAAGCGATGCCGCCAATTGTTCATGCATCAGGGCAATGGTCTGGATTCGGGATTGAGCTTCACGGAGCTGCTCGGCACAGCGCGGGTCCGACAATTCGCCTCGTTGCAACGAAAGCATGCTGACGAGGAGCCCGAGGTTGTTTTTGATTCGGTGCTGCTCTTCTTTGAGAAGCAAAGTCTTTTCTTTGAGCGCGGCGCTCAATTCCTTCTGCACGAACGCCTCATCGGTGACGTCGCAGAGCGACAGCAGGGCCCCGCTTGTGGGGTCCTCGGCCTGGCCCAGCAGCTTCAAGTGCGTTTTAAAAAACCGTTCCGGACGACCGCCCACCTTGATAATCCAGGTGCGCGAAACGACCCCTCCACGGCACGCGCGGGCCGCGTCGACGAGGTGTTTGACCTCGCTCTCGGCGACACCGAGCAACTCTGTCAGGCTCTTTCCGACGCAGTCCGCACCTTTAGCCTTGCCGCACAGCGAGCGAGCCTGCCGGTTCAGGCTCTTCACCCCCATATAGCGCGAGCTTAGATCGAGCTCGATGAAGGGGAGCGGTACCGCTTCGATAACAGTCTCGTCGGAGAATCTTTTATCCGCTGCCTGCCCCAGGACGAATTGAAAGGTACCATCCCCCATCGCAGCCGTGTTAAACACGGCTGCGACGGTATTCCCATCCTTGCGGACCAGCGTGCCCTCGGCGCGGACGCGCCCGATCCTGCGGAATTCCGGCAAGCGGTTGCGAATCGATCTGGCGCCTATCACGTCGAGATCAAGCTCGCCGATCTCTTCCCGTGAATACCCGAGCATATTTCTAGCCGAAGCATTCATCGCGATAAATCTGCCGGATTCCTCGACGATCATCATGGAATCCGGAGAGCTCTCGGTGAAGGTATGGTATCGAGCAGCTCCTTTTTTTGTGGATGTCATGGCCTAACCTCCGTATTTTCAATGAAGCTGCACGGCAGCTGCGGAAAAGGTCCTAGCGACCCGGGCCGCGTTCGGCGGGCAGGCAAGAGGCTTTCGGTCTTCCCGGACGCCCCGGCGAGCATTCGTCCCTGTGGCCAGAGCAGATCCCAATGCCCCTCCTCGGCGCTTACAAGCCAATATTCTATATATGATTAATTCTATTCATAGGTACAAAAGTCAAGTTGTGAGCGCATTAATTTTTGAGGTCGCCACAGGGGAACCGCCTAGCCGAACATACCGATAATTCATGTTATCAGAGGGATATTTTATTCCCCGATATAGAATAACTATGGCTTAAAGAAAAGCGACGAGTTTAATCTTGATTGCTATACTCAGGTCTAGTACAACTTAAACTATGATTTCTCCGATCGAGCCACTCACCGACATCCGTACTGGCACTTCGGGATACGATTATCCCGAGTGGGAGGGCGTCCTCTACTCAAAAGGCATTGGTCCAAAAGGATACCTGGGTGCCTATAGCGAGGTCTTCAATACGCTCGAGCTTGGCTTTTCGCGGTCCGGGATGCCGAAATCTGAAAAAACTCGTGACCTCATGACCCGTACGAGGACAGCCAATCACGACGACGAATGCCAAAGAACCCATGGCGCTGGTAACCGCGGCGAAACTCATATAAGTATGCGGAGTACCTACATATGACCAAAGAAGAAAGCATCGCGTTTCTACAGGCACGCATTGAACGGATTGAAACCATGACCTACGAAAAAGTCGAAGTGCAAGCGCGGAAAAAAGACGTCCTCGATCTTTTAAATAAGCTCCTCAAGGAAACCCGTGAAATGACACCGGAGGAATTTGATGCGCGAGAAAAAGAACTCAATAACATGCCCATTGGAGAGGGAAATTACTATTGAGAAGAAGGCAGGAGTTTTTGCGACACGATAAGACACCTATGGCTTATTTTCGGCGGAAACATTATCCGGCCACCCAAGGCCTACGTTATGCTCCCGTGGCCGGGGTGCGCGCTGGCGGCGCGCCTCAGGCGCGCCTTACCTCGCTCCGCTCGGCGCTCGCACCCTTCGACTCCCGTCGGCTTTCTATGCCCGCTCGTCGGGAGTCGCCCTACGCTCTCGAACTTCCTGTTCGCTCGCTCCGGGCCGGGGTGCTCGCTGGCGGCGCGCCTCAGGCGCGCCTTACCTCGCTCCGCTCGGCGCTCGCACCCTTCGACTCCCGTCGGTCGCTTGGTCGATAAAAAAACCCCCGGAGTCCGGGGGCTTTTTTGTCGAGCGACCGACGGGAGTCGAACCCGCTTCACGAGCTTGGGAAGCTCGGGTAATACCGGTATACGACGGTCGCGATATATGTCGTCGCCTTCGGCGACTCAATTCCAAGGTAACCCTCGTGCAGCGTCTTGGCATCCTGAGGGACGCTGTACGACGGTCGCGATATATGTCGTCGCCTTCGGCGACTCAATTCCAAGGTAACCCTCGTGCAGCGTCTTGGCATCCTGAGGGACGCTGTACGACGGTCGCGATATATGTCGTCGCCTTCGGCGACTCAAATCCATGGTAACCCTCGTGCAGCGTCTTGGTATCCTGGAGGACGCTGTACGACGGTCGCAATTGAACATGTGTCGCTTTCGCGACACCGATTATAGGTAACCCTCGTGCAGCGTCTTGGCATCCTGGGGGACGCTGTACGACGGTCGCAACTATACCTTTGGCTCGAGATCGCAGTCAAGATCGGGAACTACCGACTTGGCTTGAAAATGATCTCCCGATAGTCGTGAACCGCGATTCGGTCAACGCCGGCCCAAAAGCCGCGATTCAATAAAAGCCCGGCCTTACGGCCGGGCTTCCAATGCGACGCGTATTTCCGGGCCCTAGGCCACGTAGCTCTCTAAGGCCTCGGTGCGGTTCGGCTGCGAGAGGCGCTTGAGGGCGCTCTTCTCGATCTGGCGGATCCTCTCCTTCGTAAGCTTGAACCGGTCGCCGATCTCCTTGAGACTCATCGCCCGATGCCCGTTGAGGCCGAAGCGGTACTCGACGACCTCGCGCTCCTTGTCGGAGAGAGTATGCAGCACCTCGTTGATGTCTTCCTTGAGATTCTGCTCGATGACGTAGTCCTCGGGCGGCGTGTACATGGTGTTCTCGACGAAGTCGCCCACGACGGACGAATCGCGCTCGTCGAAGACGGGGGTCTCGAGCGACACGAACTCGCGGCTCACCGCCACGAGGTCGGCCACGTGGTCGGCGTCCATCTCGAGAAGGCGGGCTATCTCGCGGACTTCCTCGTCCTCGGTCATGGCGCCCTCGAGCATCTTGCGGGCCTTCTCGATCTGCACGAGCTCGTTGGCCCGGTTGAGCGGGAGGCGGATCATGCGGCTCTTCTCGCAGATGGCCTTGAGGATGGCCTGCCTGATCCACCACACTGCGTAGGATATGAAGTGGTAGCCCTTGTCGACGTCGTATCGATCGATCGCGTTTATCAGGCCGATGTTCCCCTCGGAGATGAGGTCGGCCAGGGGAAGACCCTGATTCTGGTATTTCTTCGCGACGTTGACGACGAAGCGCAAATTGGACTTGACCAGCATATCCTTGGCGAATTTCTCGCCTACGGCCGCGGCGCGGGCGTATTTATCCTCATCCTCGCGGGACAGCAGGGGAATGCGGTTGATTTCCTTCAAATACATGGAAAGCACGTTTTCATCGCAGGGGCTCGTATCGTTTATGCAAGCATTCCTTTTAGCCATTCTAGCCTCCATATGCACCTTCCATGTTGCAATATGCGTGCCAAACCTGGCCTTTTGCTTACTAGTTTTTCTGGGAAATACTCTTGTCATTGTCCAGGAACAAATTATGTGCAGCCTAAAGAGCAATTAAATAGTACTTTTCATATTTTTATTTATTAGAGAATCCGCGGAATACTCGATATTTAGCAAAGCCCTGCATCAATCCTCTACGAAAGGATTACAGAAGTATTTCGTTGCGTATCAATTCCACACAAACCAGGGGAAAGAAGCCGAGAGTGTATCGTTACTACTCACAAAAGCGCTCTCGCGGGGCTGCTGTCCGACCGCAGCAACGCATAAAGGGGAGTCCCGAGCCGCATCTGCAGCGCTGATCGCCTTCGAGGAGGGAGCCGCTGCGAAAATCCGCCTCCAGGATCCTTCCTCGGTCGGGTCGAGCCAGTCCGATGGGGAAAGCGATCCTATGGGACTTGAAGAGCTCCAATTTTTTCGAAGCCGCGAGACCCTCGAGGGCGCCCGAGCAGGAGAGGGAGCGCCACGCATCGCCGATCAGCCTGGTCACCATGTCCTTCTCTGCGTTGGTATCGAATCGACCGGCGGGCTTGCGGCCGAGGTAGACGCAGGCCTGCACCGAATAGAAGGCGTAGAAGTCGTCGAGATCGGGCCGCGGCTGCCGGCGCATCCCGTAGTCGTTCACGCGCCGTATGTAGGCCGACCGCGCTACGCTTCTCGGCCGAAGCTTCTGTGCCGAGGCCAGGCTCCGTATGGCGAGCCCGGGCCTGTCGAGTCGCAGGAGGGCGAGGGCCAGCCAATAAAGATCCCGGGACAGCCTGCCCGGACGCGTCGCGGGACAAGCTTCGACGGCCGACCTCAGGCTGCGCACGGCCGTGTCCGGCCTGTGGCGGGCGAGCTCGCGACGCCCGCGCCGGAAGTCCGCGTCGCCGCTCGTACCCGGATATCTCCTCATAACGATAAGATATAGCCACTTCGCCGACCTGGCAAGTTTCTTTCCGTCGACGCAAGCCTGGCTTAGGTTGCGCGCGACATGAGGAGCACGATCGACCGCGGAGAGACGGCGTACTCGTCCTGAGGCACGATGATCGTCTCGCCGCCGGGCTCGAGGATGTCCTCGGGCGAAGGCAGGGAGCTGTCGATGACGCGATACCAGCGGCGCGCCAGCGGCGCGGGCCCGATCTTGAAGACCGAGGACTCGTCCTTGGCGTTGAAGATGAGGTAGAAGTCGTTGTCGTCGCGGTCGGCCATGATATCGGCCTTGGACCCGTCGATGCGCGCCGCGATGCGCGCGTCGATCTTGGCCCAGTCCGGGCTCTGTCCGCTCTCGTCGAACCAGGTGATGTCGGGCGACGCGTTGAAGTCGGCGTCCTGGCCGGTGAAGAACTCGGGCCGACGGAAGGCCGTGTGGCGCATCCTGAAGCGGATGAGCTCTCGGGTGAAGCGGACCAGACCCTCGTTGGTCCGAGTCAGGCCCCAATCGAACCAGCTCGTCTCGTTGTCCTGGCAGTAGGCGTTGTTGTTGCCGTCCTGGGTTCGGCGGAACTCGTCTCCCCCGAGGAGCATCGGCGTTCCGATGGACAGTAGGAGGGTGGCGAGGAAGTTCTTCGCCTGCCTGTTGCGCGTCGCCTCGAGGGCCGCGTGCCGGCTCGGTCCCTCCTCGCCGTAGTTGCACGAATCGTTGGCGTCGGAGCCGTCGCCTCCCCCCTCGCCGTTGCGCTCGTTGTGCTTCCGGCCATAGGTGACGAGGTCGTTGAGGGTGAAGCCGTCGTGCGCGGTGATGAAGTTGATGGAGTGGAAGGGCTTGCGTCCGTCCCGGAGGTAGAGGTCGCTGGAGCCCGTGATCCGGGTGGCCAGATTGCGCGCCGAGCCGCGGTCGCCCCTCCAGAAGCGGCGGACGTCGTCGCGGTAGCGGTCGTTCCATTCGGCCCACCTTCCGCCGGGGAACCAGCCCACCTGGTAGGCCCCGCCCGCGTCCCAGGCCTCCGCTATGATCTTCGTATGCCGCAATATCGGGTCCTCGGCGATGCCTTCGATGATGGGCGGGTTCTCGAGGAGCTTGCCCGCCTGGTCGCGGCCGAGGATCGACCCCAGGTCGAAGCGGAATCCGTCGACGTGCATCTCGACCACCCAGTAATGGAGGCAGTCCCGGATCAGGGTCCGCACGACGGGATGGTTGCAGTTGAGGGTGTTGCCGCAGCCGGAGTAGTTCTTGTAGTGGCGCCTGTCCTCGTCGAGCATGTAGTAGATCCGGTTGTCGAGTCCCCGGAAGCTCAAGGTCGGCCCGAGCTCGTTGCCCTCCGCCGAGTGGTTGAACACTATGTCCAGGATAACCTCGATGCCCGCCGCGTGGAGCGCGCGCACCATTTCCTTGAACTCCCCCACCTGCTGCCCGACGGAGCCCGACGCGGAATAGCGTCCCTTGGGCGCGAAGAAGGCGATCGTCGAGTAGCCCCAATAGTTCGAGAGCCGCTTCCCCGTCGCGGGATCGCTCCTCGGATTCTCGAACAGGTCGAACTCCTGCACCGGGAGGAGCTCGAGGCTCGTCACGCCGAGCTCCTTGAAATAGGGAATCGTCTCGGCGACGCCGCGGAAGGTCCCCGGGTGGGCGACGTCGGCGCTCGGATGCATGGTGAGGCCGCGCACGTGGGTCTCGTAGATGACGCAATGGCGCAGCGGATAGTTCAGGGGACGGTCGCCCTCCCAGTCGAAATCGTCCGCGACGACGACGCACTTGGGCATTGAAGCCGCGTCGTCCTCGCCCGAGAAGGAGAGGTCCCCGTCGGGCGAGGCCGGGTCGTAGGACCTCGTCAGGGAGAGGTCCCAGACGAAGTCCCCGCTTATCGCCTTCGCGTAGGGATCTATGAGCGCCTTGTGGCGGTTGAAGCGGTGGCCCTTCGCGGGCAGGTACGGGCCGTCGGCCCTCCAGAGGTAGAGGGTGCCGGCCCCGACGCCGACCACGAGGACGTGCCATATGTCCCCCGTCCTGTTGAGGCGGGGATCGAGCCTGTACTCGAAGGAAGGCTCGCCGTCCCTCGAGGACTCGAATAGGCAGAGGGTCATCGACTCCGCGTCGCGCGAGAAGACCGCGAAGTTGACTCCCTCCGCCTCTATTCGGGCGCCCAGGGACATGGGGCTGCCCGGCTTGACCGCCAGTATGCTGGAGCGCACGGCGCTGAGTATAGCTTCACGGTCCTCCGAGCGCCATGACCGCCTCCGCCGCTACATCCCCATCCCGCCGTCCACCCTGAGCACCTCGCCGGTCACGTAGGCCGAGAGCTCCGAGCAGAGGAAGAGGGCGGCCGCGGCGACGTCCTCGCAGCTGCCCGTGCGCCCGAGGGGTATGCCCGCCTTGAGCTTCTCCTTCGCGTCGGGGGGGATCCTCTCCGTCATCGATGTCTCGATGAAGCCCGGGGCGAGGGCGTTGACGCGGACTCCCCGCGAGCCTACCTCGCGGGCCAGGCTCTTCGTGAAGCCGATGAGGCCCGCCTTCGACGCGGAGTAGTTGGTCTGCCCGCCGTTCCCCATCAGCCCGGCTACGCTGGAGACGTTGACGATGCTGCCCGACCGGCGCTTTATCATGAGGCGCGCGACGGCGCGCGACACCAGGAAGGCGCTCGTCAGGTTCGTCCGTAGGACGGTATCCCAATCGTCGAGACTCATCCTGAACACCAAACCGTCGCGCGTGACGCCCGCGTTGTTGACCAGGGCTTCGACGCCCCCCGCCTCGGCCTCGACCTGGGCGACGGCCGCGTTCACCTTGGCCTCGTCGGCGACGTCGCAGGCTATCCACTTCACCGAGCCGCCGCCTTCCGCGGCCGCCCGCGCGAGGGCCTGGGGATCCTCGGCCTCGCCGCGGGAAAGATAGAATACGCGGCTCCCCTCGCGGGCGAAGAGCTCGACGATCGCGCGCCCGATGCCCTTGGAACCTCCGGTCACGATGCTTGCCTTGCCCGACAGCAGTCTTTCCATTATTGCTTCCTTTATAGAGTTATCGCGGCGACCTGATCGAGGGTGCCGAAGGGATAGCAAGGCACATCCCCTCCGACCGACTTCCAGAGGCCCCCGAGCACCGTGCCCGGGCCCGTCTCCGCGCAGAATATCGGCTTCTCCTCGAGTATGGCCGCCTCCTCGTCGATCCAGCGCACGGGGCTTACGATCTGGGATACCGCCAGGGCCTTCGCCTCGCTCCCGCCGGAGATCCGCCTGCCGGTGACGTTCGAAAAGAGGGCGATCTTCGGATCGCCGAAGGAGACCCCGGCGACGGCCTCGGCGAAGCCGTCGCGGGCGTAGGCCATGATGGGCGAGTGGAAGGCCCCGGAAACCTTGAGCCTGATCGCCCGCTTGGCTCCAGCCGCCTTGACGGCCTGCTCGGCGGCGGCTACGTCCGCCTCGGTGCCGGAGATCACCGATTGGGTGGGACTGTTGTAGTTGGCCACCCACACATTGGCGAGCCCGGCCTTCCGGATCGCCTCCTCGATCGCCTCGGGGGAAAGGGAGAGCACCGCGCTCATCGTCGAGCCTCCCGAACGCTTGCCCGCCTCTTCCATCAGCCTCCCCCGCTCGGCCACGAGGCGGAACATGTCCCCGTAGGAGACGACGCCGGCCTCTGCCAGGGCCGGCCATTCGCCGACCGAGAATCCGGCGCAGCCGTCGGGCAGGACTCCGTGCTCGCGGGCGCAGGTCGCCGACGCGACGCCGGCCAGGGCGACCGCGATCTGAGTGCTGCGCGTCTGCTTGAGATCCTCCTCGCTTCCCTCGAACATCAGCTTCTTCAGGTCCATGGCCGAAGCGTCGGAGGCGAGGGCGAAGAGATCGCGGACGGCCTTGCTGGTCTCGTAGAAATCCCGAGCCATCCCGGGATACTGGGCCCCTTGGCCGGGGAAAAGGAAACAGGTCTTCATGAGGACCTCCTCGGTCGCTTCAATATTTACAAAATTCGTCGTTTTGTAAAGATGGTGGCACTATACCGAGGTCGCTATACTCTCGTCATGCCCTCGGAAACCACGATCAGGATACGGGAAGTCCTCGCGCGCATCCCGCGCGGCAAGGTCGTCAGCTACGGCTCGGCCGCAGCCCTCGCGGGCCTGCCCAACGGGGCGCGGCAGGTCGTGCGAGTCCTCCATTCGAGCGCCGAGAAGGCGGCCCTCCCCTGGCATCGCCTGCTCCGCAAGGACGGGAGCATAGCCTTGCCTCCGGGCGGCGGATTCGAGCTCCAAAGGGCCCTCCTGCTGGAGGAGGGGGTGGAAGTGTCGGCCGAAGGCAGGGTCGATCTCGCCCGCTTCGGCTGGCTCGGGAACTAGTCCTGGCGCGTGAGGGCCCGCAGGCCGTAGGCGACGAAGCCCAGGGCGGCGAGGCTCTTGCCGAATTCGGGCGGCAGGACGGCGGAATCCAGGACGACGAGGCTGATGCCTTCGTCCTCGAAGGCCTGCGTCAAGGCGCCCAGGAGGGCAGTGGCCAGGCCCATGCGCCTGAACTCGCGCTGGACCCTGATGAAGACGATCCTCCCGAAGCCGCGGTCCCCGACGATGGCCCGGAGCCCGAGGGCGAAGCCGAGCGCCCCGCCCTCGCCGTCGTCGGCGACGGCGCAGATCGCGTCGTCGGCCGCCGCGATCTCCGACCGGAGGCGTTCCATCTCGAAAGCCGCCACCGGTCCCGGCATATTCTCCGCGCTTTCCTCCTCCGCCCCGTCGAAGAGGGGCTCGAGGAGGACCCGAGCCTCCGCCAGGCCGATGATCCTGATGTCCAGGTCGCTCGAGAGAAGCTCGTCCACGTCCTCGGGCTCGGGTCCGAGCCGCTCGAGCCCCTTGGCCTCGCGCAGGTCGTCGTACCATGCCGCGATGCTGCGCCGTATCGCCCGAATCTTGAAATCCCTGAAGGCCCGCTCGAGCTCCTGGTGCTCCGCGAGGACTGCCTTGAAGGCCTTGAAGACGCCCCGACCCCTCGCGAGCGCGGCCGACAGCTCCCGCCGGGCCGAAGGCCGGCGGACCGAGGCGAGGAATTCCTCCATGAGCCTGAAGCCGTCCCGCGAAGACCAGGTCGGCGCCCTCGCGTAGCCTTCGCCCGATCGCCCCTCCGCCGGAAGGACCTCGCCGCTCTCGAGGTCGACGAGCGATTCGTGCTCCTGGTCCTCCATCGCGAAGACGATCTGCTCCACCGTCTTCTCGCTCAACTCGAACATCTTGCCCACCTCGGGGAGACATTCTCGAGGGCACGGGGCGATCGGTCAAGAGACAATGCTCCGCGCCCGGCGTTGGCGAGGGGCGGCGACCCGGCTATACTTGCGACGGAGGACCCATGCCACACTGCGTAGTGCCAGCCGCCGAGGCGATCCTGGATCGCGAGTTCCCGGTTCTCGACAAAGGCTTCGTCCGCCTGGTCGACTACCTCGGCGGCGACGAGCGGATCGTCCAGGCCGCCCGAGTCTCATACGGCGCCGGCACGAAGAGCTATCGCGAGGACGCCGCCCTCATCGACCACCTCCTGCGCATGGATCACAGCTCGCCCTTCGAGCAGGTGATCCTCACCTTCCACGTGAAGCTGCCGATATTCGTCGCCCGGCAATGGATACGGCACAGGACGGCGCGCGTCAACGAAATCTCGGGCCGCTATTCGGTGATGAAGGACGACTTCTACCTGCCCGCGCCGGCCGACATCGCCGCTCAGAGCGCCGACGACAGGCAGGGCAGGGCGCCGGGCCCGGTCCCGGAGGCGGTCGCGGCCTCGGCCATCGCGCGCATCCGGGCGGGCCAGCGGGCAGCGTACGAGGAGTACGAAAGCCTCCTCGGCTCCGGCCTAGCGCGGGAGCTGGCGCGCATCGACCTACCCTTGAGCCTCTACACGGAATGGTATTGGCAGATAGACCTGCACAACCTCTTTCGCTTCATCCAGCTCCGGCTCGATCCCCACGCCCAGCTCGAGATCCGCGCCTACGCCCGCGTCCTCCTGGACATGGCGCGCGCCGTGGCTCCCGCGGCATGCGGCAGCTTCGAGAACCACGTCCTCGGCGGGGTGCGCTTCTCGGCCGAGGAGCTCGTCGAGCTCAGGCGGCGGCTCGCCGGCCCCCAGGCCGCCGGCGAGGACGGCTCGGGCTTCGCGGGCAAGAGGCTGGCTCGCTTCGAGGAAAAGCTTCGGACGGGCCGCCAGCTTTGACGAGTAGTACGACCGGTTAGGCCCTGAGGTATTCCCGCTCCCCGGCCCCGTAGAGCAGGTCGGCCTGGATCTTCTCGCCCTCGCCGTTGCTGACGAAGCCCCGGAAGCCGCCCAAGGGGCCGTTGTAGTCGCTCTCGAGTACGCCCAGGTTGAAGCGCAGGTCGTTCGCCAGCTCGGGCACGAAGACCAGGTCGACCATTCCCTCCGTATCCTGGATGATCCACTCGCCGGCGGGGCCCTGGGGCCGCGTCACCTTGACCGGCGGAAGGGGCCACACCTTGTTGTTGATCCAGAGACAGTTCTCGTTGTAGCGGACCTGGTCGCGCACCTGGTTGTCCGTCAGGTTGAAGCCGACGCGGCGGCCCTTGGCGTCGGCGCCGAAGCCCGTGACCCAGTCGTAGCGCAGCCGGTAAGGGTAGTAGCCTTTATGGTCGTCGATTATGCCCATCGACGAGGGGCCCTCGAAGCGGTGGCTCTCGCCTCCGACGGAGAATTCCCCCTCCATCGGCATGAGGATCTTGGTCGAGTACATCGCCCTGTTGAGGCCCAGCGGGAGGCAGACCACGCTCGGCGACGCGACCTTGGAGCCGCAGGAGAAGCGGAACCTGCCGGAGAATCGTCGCGAAGGGGAGCGCGATCCCCTCACGACGGTGAGCTGCATCGAGCCGCTGTCGTAATCGCAGCTGGACTCGAGGAGGGTCCGCGCCCCGCGGTAATAGACGTCCGAGCCGGACAGCGACTCCGAGAAATGGAATATGCTCCCGGGAAGCAGGCGCCGTATCCGGTAGCGCTTCTTCCGCTCTCGGTCGTAGGCGATGAAGAGGACGATGCTGCAGATCTTCGCGTTGTAGAGGGAGGCGAGGAAGAACCATCGCCGGTCGCCCAGCTGGTACGCCTGCCATTCCTTGAGCCGCCAATCCTTGAGCAGGCGCGGGACCGGATAGTGGAAGGGATGGGAGACGTCGAGCATGTTGGCGCGCCGGAAGGGGGTGCCGTAGCGGCCCAAGGCGAAGGCGCCCCGGTCTACGACCGTCTCGGGAGATGGCTCGAAGCCGCGTCCCCTCAACGTCCGCCCCCGTCGCGGACTCGGCGCTCGTAGAGCAGGTAGAGGGCTTGGGTCCCCTTGTCGCCGAAGCCCTCGTCCCGCATCGATTCGAAGAGCTTCTGCGCCAGGGCGAGGAGGGGCAGGTCGATCTTCATCGCGCGGGCGGAATCGAGCGCTATGCCGAGGTCCTTGAGGAAATGCTTGACGTAGAAGCCGGGCTCGAAGTCGCCGTCGAGCATCCTGGGTACCATGTTGTTAAGCTGCCAGCTGCCGGCGGAGCCCGAGCCTATGCTCGCGAGGACGGTCCGCGGGTCGAGGCCGGCGCCTTTCGCGTAGGTGATCGCCTCGACCGCCCCCGCCAGGCTCCCCGCGATGGCTATCTGGTTGGCCATCTTGGCGTGCTGGCCGGAGCCCGGGCCGCCCTGGAGGATCACCGTGGCGCCCATGAGCCCGAGAAGCGGCTCGACCGCCTCGAAATCGGCCTTCTCGCCGCCGACCATGATGGTCAGGGTGCCGTTGCGGGCCCCGACGTCTCCGCCGGAAACCGGCGCGTCGAGCGCGGCGAGTCCCTTGGCCTTCGCGGCGGCAGATATGCGCCGCGCGAGATCGGGCCTGGAAGTGGTGCAATCGACGAGATAGGCGCCGGGCGCGGCGTTCTCGACGAGGCCCCCGGAGCCGAAATAGATTCCCTCGACGTCGCCCGGATAGCCGACCATCGTGAAGACCGCCCCGCACTTGGGTGCGAGGCGCGCGGGGCTATCCTCCCAGACCGCGCCCGCATCGAGGACGGCGCGAGCCCTCTCCTTGCTGCGCGTATGCACGTGGACATCGTACCCGGCCTTCAAGAGGTGGCCGGCCATGCTCGATCCCATCACTCCTATGCCGATGAAGCCTATGACGTCTTTCGCGGGATCCATTCCGTCCTCCGAGGCTGAACCACTCGATATTACTCTGCTATTCCTGCCGGGACAACCCGTCGAGGCGCTTGCCATCGCCGGCTTTTCGGCGCTAGCTTTCGGACATGCGCAGGATCGTCCTGTCAGTCCTCGCGTCGGGATTGATCGCGGCTCTGGCCGCCCAGGGAAGCGCCCCGAGCCCCGTCGTCTCCGGCGCAGGCTTTTCCATAGAATACAGGCGAGGCTACAGGATTCTCAGCGTCAAGTCGCCCTGGCCGGGGGCGACCGCCGGCTTCGTATACGTATTGTACAGGCGCGGCGATCCCAAGCCGACCGGGTTGAGGGCCGACGGCTTCTTCGAGACTCCGCTTCGCAGGGTGATCACCTTTTCCACGACCTATATCCCGGAAATCGTCGCGCTGGGAGAGGCCGACAGCATCGTCGGCGTGGACAACGCCGCCTTCGTGAGCGCGCCCGAGCTGCGCGCGCGGATCGAGTCGGGCGCGACCGTCGAAACGACGCGAAATTGGAATCCCGACATCGAGCTGATGATATCCCTCTCTCCCGACGCGGTCTTCACCTACGGTACGGGCGAAAAGTGGGACGAGCACCCCAAGATGGCGGAGGCGGGGCTGCCGATAGTCGTCAGCGGGGATTGGAACGAGTCTTCTCCCCTGGCCCGCGCCGAATGGATCAAATTCATCGCCGCCTTCTACGACAAGGAAGCCGCGGCCTCGACCTATTTCGACTCGATCGCCGGGGAGTACGAGCGCGTCGCCTCCCTCGCCGCCTCGGCGAAGGAACGGCCGTCTGTCCTCGTCAACGGCCCCTTCCAGGGCTCCTGGACCGTCTCGGGGGGCAGGAGCTTCATGGCGCGACTCATCGCCGACGCCGGCGGGAGCTATCTCTGGGCCGACGATACGAGCACGGGCGGCCTCACCCTCTCCGCGGAGGCCGTCTACGAGCGCGCCCTCGGAGCGGATGTATGGCTCAATCCCTCGATCGCCGCGCATGCCAGGGCCGATCTCGCCGCCCTCGACCCGCGCTTCGCCTCCCTGCCCCTGATGGCCAAGGGGGGAGTCTGGAACGACACTCGACGCATGAGCCCCGGAGGAGGGAACGACTACTTCGAGTCGGCCGTCCTGCGTCCCGACCTGGTCCTGACCGATCTCGTCAAGATATTCCATCCGACCCTCCTCCGGGACAGGCCCTTTACGTATTATCTGAAAGTAGACGGATGAAAGCGCCCTCGTCGACGCCCTGCCTCCTGGCGGCCCTCTCCCTCGCGACGGCTCTCCTTTTCGTCGCCGACCTGGGCTTCGGCTCGGTCCGCATTCCCTTTTCGGGCGTCCTCGACGCCCTCGCGGGCCGGAGCGTCGACCCCGCATGGGAGAGCATCGTACGCGTATTCCGGCTACCCAAGGCGCTCACGGCCTTGGCCGCAGGCGCGGCGCTGGCCGTTTCGGGGCTCATCCTGCAGACGGTATTCCGCAATCCCCTGGCGGGGCCCGATTCCCTCGGCATCGGCGCCGGCGCGAGCGTCGGCGTCGCCCTCGTCGTCCTGGCCGCCGGCTCCGGAGCCGGATCCGCCTTCCTGTCGGGCCTCGGCCTCGCGGGCTATGCCCTCCTGTCCGTCGCGGCCACCGCGGGCGCCTTCCTCGTCCTCCTCGTGATACTCCTCTTCGCGAGGCGGGTGGAGAACGGCGTGACCCTTCTCATCGTCGGTCTCCTCGTCGGCTACTTCGCGGGGAGCCTCGTGTCCCTCCTCGTGTATTTCGGATCGCCGCAGAAAGTCCAGGTCTACCTGGGCTGGACCTACGGCTCATTCTCGTCGGTCACCGCGCGGCAGCTCCCCGTCCTATACGCCGCCGCCGCGCTCGGATTCGCCCTCGCCGCGCGATGCTCGAAGGCGCTCAACGCCCTCCTCATGGGCGAGCGCTTCGCGGAATCCCTCGGGGTCAGGGTCAAGGGCGCCAGGACCCGGGCACTCCTGGCCGCCTCCCTCCTCGCGGGCGCCGCGACGGCCTTCTGCGGGCCCATCGCCTTCCTGGGCATAGCCGCGCCCCAGGCGGCGCGCCGGGCCTTCCGCTCGAGCGACCACGCCGTCCTCCTCCCCGGCGCGGCCCTCCTCGGATCGATCTTCGCCCTCGCCGCCGACATCGCGTCCCAGGCGCCGGGCGGAGGCTCAGTCCTCCCGATCAATCCCCTCCTCGCCCTCATCGGGGCCCCGATCATCCTGAGCCTCTTCCTCCGGGGTTCCGGGGAACGAGGGGGAGCGCGGTGACGAGCAGCGCCTCGGGTTCCGCCTTCCTGACCGCGAGAGGCCTCGCCATCGGCTGGCGGGCGCGCGTGGAGAGGCAGCTCGCCTCCGGCATCGACCTCGAGCTCGGGGCGGGCGACTTCGCCGCCCTGGTCGGCCCGAACGGCTCGGGAAAGTCGACTCTTCTCCGGACCCTCGCCGGGCATCAAGCCCCGCTGCGCGGCGAGGTGGCGCTCTGCGGGGACGAGATCGGTCGGCTTTCCGTCGAAGAGCGATCGAGGCGGGCGGCCTGCGTCTTCACCGACCGCTTCGACCCGGGCTATTTCACCGTCTTCGACATCGTCGCCTTCGGGCGCTATCCCTACACCGGCGCCCGCAATCGCCTGGGCGAGCGCGACCTCGCCGCGGTGGAGGGTGCCATCGGCGCCGTCGGTCTGGGGAGCCTCGTCGGCCGCCGCCTCGCGGAGCTCTCCGACGGGGAGCGCCAGAAGGCCCTCATAGCGCGAGCCATCGCCCAGGACTGCCCCCTCCTCGTCCTCGACGAGCCCACGGCCTTCCTCGATGCGCCTGCCAGGGTCGAGATCTTCCATATACTTCGCGACATCGCCCGCTCCTCGGGCAAGGCGGTCGTACTCTCGACCCACGACATCGACCATGCCCTCCGCTATGCCGGCATCCTCTGGCTCATGGACACGAATCACCGCTTCAAGGCGGGAGCGCCCGAGGACCTCGCGACCTCGGGCGCGATGGGGAGGGCCTTCGACGGCGAAGGCTTCCGCTTCGACCTGGTCTCGGGCGCCTTCCGCTCGATCGAAGAGGACGAGCCCTATGCCATCGGGCTCGAGGGCCCCGAGGGAGTCTCGAAGTCCTGGGCAGCGCGGCTCGCGGAGCGACTCGGCCTGGTCGTTTCGGGCGGGGGGCGCGGGCTCGTGACGCTGGGCAGCGTCTCCATCGCGGAGGGAGAGGGCGGGCCGATGTTCGCCCTCCGCTCGGCCGACCCCGCGGCTCCCGTCCTCGAGGCCGCGAGCTACGCCGAGCTGGCGCGGCTCCTGGCCGCGCTGATCGCCGATCGGACGATCGGGTAACTCCATGCGCATCGTCGCCGACCTACACATTCACTCCCACTACTCGCGCGCCACGAGCCCCAAGCTCACTCCGCCCCAGCTCGAGCGATGGGCCCGCATCAAGGGTATCGGCCTCGTCGGCACGGGGGATTGCACGCATCCTGCCTGGCTCGCCGAGCTGCGGGAAAAGCTCGAGCCCGTAGGGGAAGGTTTGTACGGACTCAAGGACGGGCCGCGGCGCGAGTTCGATTCGGGGGAGGCGCTCGCGGAGGGGCTGCCGGACCCTCGGCTCCATCCCGCGATGCGGGATGGAGCCGGGCGCGAGGCGGCTCCGCGCTTCGTCCTCACGGGCGAGATCAGCACGATCTACAGCCGCGAAGGCCGGACGCGCAAGGTTCACCATATCGTCATATTGCCGGACTTCGAGGCGGCCGCTGCCTTCCAGGCCAGGCTGGAGCGGATCGGCAACATCTCTTCCGACGGTCGCCCCATCCTCGGCCTCGACTCGCGGGAGCTCCTCGCCATCCTCCTCGAGGCTGACGATCGCTCCATCCTCGTGCCCGCCCACATCTGGACGCCCTGGTTCTCGGTCCTCGGCGCGCGCTCGGGCTTCGACTCGATCGACGAGTGCTACGGGGACCTGGCGCCGCGCATCGGCGCCCTCGAGACAGGTCTTTCCTCCAACCCTCCCATGAACTGGGCGGTGAGCTCGCTCGACCGCCTCTCGATCGTCTCGAACTCCGACGCCCACTCTCCGGAAAAGCTCGGCCGCGAGTCGACCATATTCGAGATGGAGGATTCCTACACGGGGCTAGCCCAGGCCCTCGCCGGGGGAGGTCCGCGGGGCAGGATACTGGGGACGACGGAATTCTTCCCCCAGGAGGGGAAATACCACTATGACGGCCACCGCGGCTGCGGCGTCGTCCTATCGCCCGAGGAGAGCGCGAGACTGGGCCGACTCTGCCCGGTCTGCGGGTCTCCCCTCACGCCCGGCGTCCTACGCCGCGTGACCGAGCTCGCCGACCGACCGGTGGACGAGACGGCGCCCTGCCCGGAGGATTCCGCGGGCACGAACCGCAGGCCCTACAGCTCCCTCATTCCCCTTCCCGAGATCCTCGCGGAACTCATCGGCACCGGCCCGGGATCGAAGAAGGTTGCCGAAGCCTACCGCGGTCTCGTCGAGGCCGCCGGGAGCGAGCTCGCCCTCCTGGCCGACCGCTCCGACGCGGACATCGAGGCTCTGCGCTGCCGCGGCGTCTCGGGCGAGCTCCTGGCCAAGGCGATCGGCCGCATGCGCGCGGGGCGGGTCTCGATAGAGCCGGGCTACGACGGCGAGTACGGCTCGATCCGGGCCTTCGCCCCGGGCGAGCGCATCGAGATCAAGGCCGAGTCGGGACTCTTCGGCGACCAGGACCAAGCCCCGTCTTCTTCCGCGGTCGGCCCGGCTCCGCGCAAAGCTCGGAGCGTCGCCGGCCGATCGCGCGCAAAAGCCGCCGAAGGCGAGGCCCGGAGACCGAAGGAGGAGGCGAGAGCCCTCGAGCTCGATCCCGCGCAGGAAGCGGCCGTGAATCGCCCGCTCGGACCCGCCCTCGTCGTCGCGGGGCCGGGCACGGGCAAGACCGCGGTGCTGGCCCTCCGCATAGCCCGGCTCGTCCGGGACGGGCTCGAGCCTCGGGCTATCCTGGCCCTCACTTTCACGAACAAGGCGGCCGGGGAGCTTCGCGAACGCCTAGGCCGGAGCCTCGGCGAGAAAATGGCCCGGGCGGTGACGGCCGCGACTTTCCATTCCTTCTGCCTTTCGGTCCTGCGAGAACGCTCCGCCGAGGCCTCGCTGACCGCCGATTTTCGGATACTCGGCGAAGAAGAGCGTCGCTCGATGCTCGAGAAGATCGCGGGCAGCGCGGCGGCGCGGAAAGTCGGCTCGTACATAGAGGAGCGCAAGCGCTTCCTCCTCCGGCCGGGCGAGTCCGCGCCTCGGCTCGGGCCCGGCGCCCCGGAAGGACTGTCCGAATTGGCCACCGAGCTCGGCCTGCCGCCCTTCGACGATGAATCGGACGCAGGCTACGTCGCCTACCGCGACGGGCTCAAGAGGGCGGGCGCCCTCGACTTCGGCGACCTCGTCGCCGGGACGGTGAGGCTCCTTTCGGCGCGGTCGGGGATCCTCGCGGACTATCGCGACCGCTACCGGGCCGTCTTCGTGGACGAGTACCAGGACATCGACTTCGGCCAGTATGCGCTCCTCCGGATCCTCGTCCCTGCGGGAGACTCCGAGCTCTGCGTCATCGGCGACCCGAATCAATCGATCTACGGCTTCCGCGGCTCGGACCGCCGCCTCATCGATCGCTTCCTCGTGGATTACCCGGAGGCCGCGGTATGCCGCCTGGTCAAGAGCTTCCGCTGCGCCCCCTCCATCATCGGCGCCGCGGGCCGCCTGGTGGACTCGGCGCTCGAGGGCACGGGCACCGCGGCGGCCCTCGAGCGCGCCGAGTTCCCGACGGACAAGTCCGAAGCCGAAGGCATAGCGCGCGAAATAGACCGGCTCATAGGCGGCACGCGCTTCTTCGCCATCGATTCGGGAGTCGCCGACGCGCAGGCGCCCGAGCTGCGGAGCCTCGGGGAATGCGCCATTCTCGTCCGCGCCGCGGCCCTCGCCCCGCCCATAGAGAAGGCCCTCCTCGACCACGGCATACCGTACAGACTCATCGGAGAGAGGCCCTGGTGGGACGAGGAGCCGGCGAGATCGATCCTGGCTACGCTCCGCGAAGACCGCCCCGATCTAGCGCCCTCGGACGCGGTGGCCTGGGCGATCGGACTCCTTGCGGGAAAGGACGGGGCATCGGATTCGATCGCCGATCCCGAAGGCCCGGCGGAGCGCCTCGCCGCCTTCGCGGCATCGTTTCGGGACCTGGCCTCCTTCCTGGACGCGCTCGCGCTGGGAAGCCCCCAGGACGGCTACGAGGCGCGGACGGAGCGCGTGGCCCTCATGACGATCCACGCCGCCAAAGGCCTCGAGTTCGACCAGGTCTTCGTTGCCGGGTTGGAGGAAGGACTGCTTCCCTTCACGCTCTTCGAGAGCGGCGACGGGGAGGAAGGCGCGCGCCTGGCGGAGAGGATAGAGGAAGAGCGCCGGATCCTGTACGTGGCCATGACCCGAGCCCGCGTCGGCCTCCACCTCTCCTGGGCCCGCTCGCGGAGCTTCCGCGGACGGAAGCTCGAGCTGCCGCCCAGCCGCTTCCTCGCGCGGATCGAAGAGCTCGTGCCCCTGATGGACTCGTCTCCGCGCAGGCCTCGCGACCCGCAGCTCGGGCTCTTCTGACGGCGCCGCCCGCCTGGGCGCGGGCCTCCTCCAAGATCAGCCCGGCGGCCAGGAGAGGGCGCGGCCGCCCAGGACGTGGAGGTGGACGTGGTCCACGGTCTGCCCCCCGTCGTCCTTGCAGTTGAAGACGAAACGCGCTCCCTTCTCGGCGCATCCCAGCTCCTTCGCGAGTCCCTGGGCCTTGTAGACCATGCGCCCGACGAGGGCGCCGTCGTCGGGCGCGAGCTCCATCAGGTTCGCGATATGTTTCTTGGGAACGACCAGGAAGTGCACCGGAGCCTGGGGCCTGAGGTCGTGGAAGGCCAGGAATTCCTCGTCCTCGTAGACCTTGCGGGAGGGAATCTCTCCGCGAACGATCTTGCAGAAGATGCAGTCTTGCATGCCGCATAGTACCGCATGAAGGCGAACTTCGTCTCCTTACTGACCCGGCAATTGAATAGCTGTCATCGCATCGAAAATGAACTTAGCCATGCGGTCCATTTTCGATGTTCACGACGACTGTCTTATTGCCGGGTCAGTAAGGCCCCCCGGGTCGGCGCTTGCCCGCGGGGAGCTCCGCTGGGAAGGCCTCAGAAGGAGAAGAAGAATCGGGAGAGGCGGACAAAAGGAGATGCGCCTTCAGTGCCCGATTTGGTATACTATAATGAAGAGAGGGAATGGAAATGACGGTTCAGCTCGATCTTGAGTTTACGCAGATCAAGAACCTCGTCGACAGACTCCCGAAGAAGGAGAAGCAGGCGCTTGCCCGCTACCTCGATGACCAGACGCTTTTCGACGAGATGCGGCGTGTCCAACGCGAGCTCAAGGATGCACCGATAACCATGGAAGAGATCACCGCGGAGGTGAAGGCAGTCAGAAAGGCCCGAGCTGCTCGTGCGCGCGGTAATTGATACCAATCTCTGGATCAGCTTCCTATTCGGGAAAAAGACCGCCGATCTTCTCGGCCTGATCGAAAGTGGCAAGGTCGAGGTCCTAACCGATGAGCGGCAGATAGCCGAAATCGAAAATGTGTTGTCTCGACCGAAGATCAAAAAACAAATTGGCCCCGAAAGACTCGCGGTTATGCGCCGATTCTTGCATCGCAAGGCGAAGCTCGTTGCGCCGAAGCGACGAATTAAGGCATGTCGAGATCCAAACGATGATTACCTCCTTGAGATCGCTGTAGAGGCGAAAGCCGTCGTTCTTGTTTCGGGCGATGCCGATCTTCTTGCGCTCGATCCATTCCGATCGGTGAGGATCCTGAACTATCGAGGCTTCAAGGCCATGTTCGAGGAAGAGTAGCTGGGCCAGACCGGTCGAAGGAGCGGAATGCCCGATCATGCGGCGAGGCCGCAAGCGGACGGCAGCGCGGAGCGCGTATCGCGCATAATCGAGCCTTCCGTTCAGCCTGAAGTCTGGTGAAATCTCCAATCTGAAGATATTTTCAGCCTGAGTTCAGAATGTTTTCAGTCTGAATATGAATCGTTTTGAGCTGAGATCAAAACTTTCCCGGCCCAGTTCAAGAGTTTTTAAGCAAGGATTGAAGCCATCTTTCGGCTGGAAATGACTGTCGCGAAAGCCTCGCTTGACATGACAGAAGCCGCCCCGACAGTATTCCGTTTGCAGTGAACGAAAGCCCCGCTTCTTCCGCAGCGCCACCTGCCCATGTCGCCGCGATCCTCGAAGGCCGCTACGGGAAGTACCCGGACGAGAGCGCCGGGCCCGTCCTCGACCAGCTCGTCTGGTTCCTCCTGAGCACCCGCACGACCGTCGAGAATTGCGAAGCGGCCTATTCCGCCCTCCGCGCGGCCTATCCCGACTGGGAGGCGGTCGCGGAAGCACCGCCTGAGTACCTCGGCGAGCGGCTGAGGCCGGCCGGCCTCTTCCGCGCCAGGGCGGCCAACCTGAAGTCCTCGCTCGCCATCATCAGCGGGCGCTTCGGCTCTGCCGACCTCGAGGCTCTCAGGTCCTGGAGCGACGAAGACTGCGAGGCCTTCCTGCGCTCCCTGCCTGGCGTCGGCCTCAAGGTGGCGCGCTGCGTCCTCTCCTTCGGCCTCGGGCGCAGGCGCTTCGCCGTCGACGCCCATATCTGGCGGGTAACGCGCCGCCTCGGCTGGCACTCCTTCCCGGGCGACGCTCCCTCCGAGCCAGGCGCCGACGCCATCCAAGCCATGGCCCTGGCAGCCGAGGACACCCTATCGCTCCACGTCAACCTCATCCGCCTCGGCCGGGAGTTCTGCCCCGCGGGAGAGCCGAAATGTCGAGAATGCCCCCTGGCGGCGGCCTGCCCCGGAGCTCGTCTAGAGACTACTTAATTCCCACTCAATGAACGACCTCGAAGCAAGTTACGAGATATCGTTCGCTCGGCAAAGGACTTACTGTATGAGTCCCTCCTCCGAATCAGCCGCCTCGCCCGATTCGATCGACCGTCGGCTTTACCGTGCCGCCGCTCACGATATACGGATCTCGGGCCAGCGGCTCTAGCTTCGTCCTGTCGAGGACCCTGATGCGGCCCCTCGCCTCGTCCAGGATGCCGGCGTCCCTGAAGCGCCGCACGACGCGGGCGAGCTGGCGGTAGCTCGCGCCTATGAAATCGGCGAGCTCGCCGAGATCGTCCGTGTCCAGGATTCGGCCCTCGCCGTCCATGGAGGCCAAGAGGTAGCTCGCGAGCCGATTCTCCACGGGATAGCGCAGGTTGATCGACTCGGCGACGATGCGGTCGGAAAGCTTCGCTCCCAGGCGGCCGCAGAGATACATGAAGAGGCGGAAGTTGCGGTCGGCCGCCTTTTTTATCGCGGCGACCGAGAGGCCCAGGCAGACCGTCCGCGTGAGCGCCTCGGCGCTCAGGGTGTAGCGCTCGGAGGCGAATAGCTCCGCTTCGCCGAGGACGTCGAAGGGCTGGTAGAAGGACGCGAGGACGCTCTGGCCGTTGTCCATCGTGCTGAACACCTTGATTCGGCCCTCGACGAAGAAGAGAAGATCCCCGACCGGCTCGCCCGACCTGATGACGAGCTCGCCCGGGCCTCTGCGTATCGGCCGCAGCGCCTCGAGGAGATCCGAGGAAAGAAGACCGTCCAGGGAATAGCGCCGTATGTAGCTTTCCGCCGAGTCCATGGGATGCATGCTTTTCGGCTCCATTAGGACATAAGTCCTATCGCGGATCGAAGTCTATCGAGATACTCGAGGCCAGGAAAGGGAGGTCCACCAGATGTTCGGCGCCTTCGCGCCCCTCGTCGGCGCCCTGATAACCATAATGAACGACGCCAACAGCCGCTTCTCGGTGCTGGTCGGCAGCTTCGTGGCCGCCCTCGTCATCCATATGGTAGGCCTCGCCGCGGTCTCGGCCGTCCTCCTCGTCAGGCGCGAGGAGAAGGTGCCGGGTCGCCTTCCCTTTTATTACTACCTCGGGGGCTTCGTCGGAGTCGGAACGGTCTTCTCCAACAACTACGCCTTCGCCGCCCTCGGGGCCTCGCTCGCCGTGGCATTCGCCCTTCTCGGCCAGACCCTTCTCTCGCTCGCCGTGGACGTCTCCGGCTTTCTCGGCAGGAGGAAATATCCGCTTTCCGCGCGCAATCTGCCGGGCATAGCCCTGGCCGTCGCGGGCGTCGCGGTCATGGCGGGGAACCTGCGATCCGGAGCCTTCGCGATGCTCGTCGCCTTGGCCTCGGGCCTCTTCACGGGTCTCTCCTTCATCCTCAACTCGGAGCTGGGGCGCAGGAAAGGCATCTTCCGGAGCACCCGCGTCAACTACATGGCGGGGCTGGCGACGACGCTCACGATCATCGCCGCCCTCCGGCCGACCATGGCGGCAAGCGCTCGCGCGGTCGCGGCCGCCGGTCCCTTCCTCGCCCTCGGCGGAGGGCTCATGGGCGTCGCGGTAGTGGCGGCCGCGAACCTGATCTTCCCGCGCATCCCGGCCTTCTCCGCCACAATCCTCATGTTTTCCGGCCAGGCCCTCTGCGGGGTCCTCGTCGACTTCCTCGCCCAAGGGGCCCTCGACTTGAGAAAGCTCGCCGGGACCTTGGTCCTCCTCGCGGGCCTCGCGATCAACGCCCTGCTCTCGAAGCGAGGCGAGGGAGAAAAAAGGCCCCGTCCCGCGAAATAGCGGCTCATGCCGCGAAGGCGTCGCTCTTAAAAAATGCGAGGAGCCGCCCGATCGGACGGCTCCCGTCGCAATGCCCGATCACTGCTTCCTGATGCTGTAGAACGCCTTCCTGCCGGCGAACTCGGCTATGCCCTCCATCTCGTCCTCGATGCGCATGAGCTGGTTGTACTTGCAGATGCGGTCGGTCCGGGACATCGAGCCCGTCTTGATCTGGCCCGTCTCGCGGGCGACGGTCAGGTCGGCGATGAAGGAGTCCTCGGTCTCGCCGGAGCGGTGGGAAACGACGGCGGTGTAATTGGCTTTCTTGGCCATGTCGATGGTCTCGATGGTCTCGGACACCGTGCCGATCTGGTTCAGCTTGATGAGGATGGAGTTGCAGGCGCCGAGCCCGATCCCCTTCTCGAGGCGCTTGGTGTTGGTGACGAAGAGATCGTCGCCCATGATCTGGATCTTGCTCCCGAGGGCCTTCGTCAGCTTCACGTAGCCGTCCCAGTCGTCCTGGTCAAGGCCGTCCTCGATGGAGAGGATGGGGTACTTGCCCACCCATCTCGTGTAGAGCTCGATCATCTCGTCCGAGCTGAAGAGCTTGTCGGGGTTGGACTTCCAGAACTTGTAGCCTTTCTTGCCGCCTTCCTCGAAGAGCTCGCTGGCCGCTGGGTCGAGGGCTATGCCTATCTCGTCGCCGGGTTTGTAGCCGGCCTTCTCTATCGCCTTCATGATGTAGTCGAGGGCGTCCTCGTTGCCGATGTTGGGCGCGAAGCCTCCTTCGTCGCCTACGGAGGTATTGTGGCCGTCGGCCTTGAGGATGGACTTGAGGTTGTGGAAGACCTCGGCGGTCATGCGCACCGCCTCGCGGACCGACTCGGCGCCGATGGGCATGACCATGAACTCCTGGAAGTCGACCTTGTTGTCCGAGTGCTTGCCGCCGTTGATGATGTTGGCCATGGGGACGGGGAGGAGGGTCGTATGGGGGCCGCCCAGGTACTTGTACAGGGGGATGCCGAGGAACTCGGCGGCCGCGCGGGAAACGGCCATGGACACGCCGAGGATGGCGTTGGCGCCGAGCTTGGCCTTGTTCTCGGTCCCGTCGAGGTCGATCATGGTGCGGTCGATGTCCACCTGCTCGAGGGCGTCCAGGCCGCAGATCTCGGAGGCGATGGCGGTGTTGACGTTCTCGACGGCCTTGAGGACGCCCTTGCCGAGGAAGCGCTTCTTGTCGTCGTCGCGGAGCTCGACGGCCTCGTAGTCGCCGGTGCTGGCCCCGGAGGGGACGGCGGCGCGGCCGAGCGTGCCGTCCTCGAGGACGACGTCTACTTCTACGGTGGGATTGCCGCGGGAATCGAGGATCTCGCGCGCCTCGACATATTCGATAATGCTCATAATGCTCTCCTCGCTTGTCGGGATGGGGGATAGCTGAAACACTAGCGGCGGGGGATGCCGGAGTCAAGCGCCGCCCGCCTGCGCGCCTCGCCGACCACTCTGGCGAGCGTACTCCGCATCTCGCCCGGCGTGAAGGCATTCAAAATAAGTTCCAGGCCGATCGGCGGCCTTCGGAGGCCCGACCTCGTATAGGCGCGGAGGTAGACGAGCCGGCGCCCGCCGACCTGAACCTCCTTCGCGTACCAGGAAGTGTAGGCCTCGAAGAATTTTCCGTCGATGCTTTCGAGGAGACGGATTCGATAGCCGACCTCGAGCGGGGACAGATCGTCGCGGATCTGCTCGGCGCGGAAGCTGTACCCGACCTTGAAACCGAGGAAGTGGACGCCAAGTTCCTGGTACATCACCACGAGGGGGCCCTGCCTCCTCTCGATCCGAGCCGCGAGGACCCTGGGGGAATAGCGCAGGGCCTCGGTCGGGTCGTCGAGGACGGCGAGCAGGGCGTCGAGCGGCAGGTCATAGACGCCCTGGACCTCGCCGAAGCCCGCGAGGCGCCGCTCCCCCGTTTCCGGGTCCCTGTATTTCCTGTAGGCCATGGAGACGAGGGCCGGCTTTTCGACCAGTGATGGGAGATTCGCCCCGGGGGCTATGCCGTACCTGAAGTCGAATTCCGGATTCTGGGCGCCCGATGGGCAGGGCGCGAGCGACAGAAGCATGAGAAGGGGAAGCGCGACCGCCTTGGCCATGCTGCCCTCCGGGAACGGGCCCGCCGGCTCAGGGCCGTCCCGCGAGAACGTCGAGTATTCGCTCGAGGTCCCCGAGGGAGTAGTACTCGATCGCGATCGTGCCCTTCTTGGCGTCCCCCTTGACGCTCACTTTGGTCCCGAGCGCCTCTATGAGGCGCTCTTCGACCTCGCGGATCTCGGGCTCCCTGGGCTTCTGGGGGCGAGGGGCGCTCTTCGGGGCGGCTGGCTGCGGCGAGTTGAGTTCCTGGGCCGCGGCCTCGGCCTCGCGAACGGAAATGCCTTTGGCGATTATGCGGGAGAAGAGGACGTCGCGCCTGGCCGGATCGGCCACCGACAGGAGGGCCTTCGCGTGGCCCGCGCTCAAGTCTCCCGAGCGCAGCGCGGCGAGGACGGATTCGGGCAGCCTGAGCAGGCGGAGGCTGTTGGCGACGGCGCTGCGGCTCTTCCCGACTACGTCGGCCACTTCTTCCTGCGAGCGCCCGTCTATGGCCATGAGGGCGCGATAGGCTTCCGCCTCCTCCACGGGGTTCAGGTCCTCGCGCTGGACATTCTCGATCAAGGCTATCTCGAGTCGCTTCTCGGGCGGGAAGGAGCGGACGATGACGGGCACCTCGGTCAAGCCGGCCAAGGCGGCCGCGCGGAAGCGGCGCTCTCCGGCGACGATGAGGAAGGATCCGTCGCCCGCCTCCTCGACCAGGATCGGCTGGATGAGGCCGTGGGTCCTGAGCGAGCCGGCCAGCTCGGCGAGGGACTCCTCCGGGAAGCTCCTTCTCGGCTGGTCGGGATTAGGCTTGAGCCGCGCCAAAGGCATCGACCGGACGCCGTCGCCGCCGGGGACGCTCTCGAGATCGGTCTCCGGGATCAGGGCTCCCAGGCCCTTCCCGAGGCCGAACTGCCTAGCCATCGATCTTCCCTTCGACCGGAACCCGCGCGGCGGCGACGGGCGAGCGGGCGAGAAGCTCCTTCGCGAGCGCCTCGTAGCTCTTGGCGCCGATGCAGGCGGGATCGTAGAGGCAGATCGGCTCGCCGTGCGACGGAGCCTCGGAGAGCCGCACGTTGCGGGGCACTATCGTCCGGAACACCTTATCCTTGAAGAATTCGGTGACCTGCTGGACCACGTCCTGGGCGAGCTTGGTCCTCGAGTCGTACATCGTGAAGAGGATCCCGGAGACCTTGAGGGACGGGTTCATGCCCTTTTGAACGAGGCTCACCGTCTGGAGGATGAGGGAGAGGCCCTCGAGCGCGAAGTACTCGCATTGGAGCGGGACCAGCACCTCGTCCGCCGCGACCAGGCCGTTGAGGGTGAGGATGCCGAGCGAAGGGGGACAGTCGACGAGGATGAAGTCGTACTCCGACTCAAGGGTCGCCAGCGCGCGCTTCAAGTACTCGTTGCGATCGGCCTTGTCGACGAGCTCCACGGTCGCGCCGGAGAGGTCTATGGACGAGGGCGCAAGGTCGAGCCACTCGACCTTGGTCGGCTGGACGATCTCCTTCAGCGTGGCCTGCCCGGAGATGACGCTGTATATGTTCCGGCCGCCCGGCTTGCGCCCGAGCCCGCTCGTAAGGTTGGCCTGCGGGTCGAAATCGACGAGGAGAGTGCGCTTGCCTGCGAGCGCGAGATAGGCGCCGAGATTGATGGCGCTCGTGGTCTTGCCCACTCCGCCTTTCTGATTTACGAACACGATGGTACGCGCCATGCCGCCTCTCCGCGCTCTAGCTTCGGCGAGTGTAGCATACTAGAGCTCGAGCGTCCAAGCGCGCCCGGCTTGACCAGAGAGGCTTCGCCTGACTACATTGTGGTACCTAAGGAGATCCCCATGCTCAACGAGAAAGTCCTCCTCGCCATCCAGGACGTGCGACCGTCGCTCCAGGCCGACGGAGGCGATATAGAGCTCGTGTCGGTCAGCGAGGACGGTGTCGTGAACGTCAAGCTCACGGGGGCATGCGGCAGCTGCCCCATGTCCACCATGACCTTGAAGATGGGCGTCGAGAATTACCTCAAGAAGGCGATTCCCGAGGTCAAGGAAGTCGTCCAGGTCTAATCCGCGCCCGCCTTCAGTTCACCCCGTCGTCGCAGGCCTCGTCGATAGCCGCCGCCCGCTGCGCCTCCGCGGCCTGGGGCGCCGTGCAGGGCTCGAGATCGTTCTCCTTCTCGCCGGGTTTCTGCGCCTTGGTCGTCTTGGCGGCTTTTTCACGTTCCTTTACGCTTTGATCGTCGACTTTCATAGCGTCCTCCCCTCGGGACGGCGCCTCGTCGGCCCCATCCCGCCTTATGGCGAAAATACTAACTCGAACGCCGCGGAGGATAGCCTCAGGTCAGCGATATTGCTTGGCGAGGCGGGATATCGTGGCCGCCATGTCGGCGAGTCCCACCTGCTGGCCGACGTGGCCCAGCTCGAAAGCCACCTTGGGCATACCGTAGACTACGCAGGAAGCCTCGTCCTGGCCCAGGGTCAGGCCTCCTTCCTTATAGATGGAGCCGAGCTCGCGCGCGCCGTCCCTGCCCATGCCCGTCATGATGACGCCCATCGCCCTGTTGCCGTAGAGCCGAGCGACGCTCCCGAAAAGGACGTCGGCGCTGGGCCTGTGGCCGTTCTCCGGCGGCTCGTCGGACAGGCGAGCCACGATCCCGAGCGGCCTCTTCTCGACGATCATGTGCTTGTCGCCCGGCGCGATCAGGATGCGGCCCGGCCTCAGGATGTCGCCGTCCGTAGCCTCCTTGACGTCGAGGGGGCAAATCCTGTCCAGGCTCTTGGCGAACTCCTCGGTGAAGCCGGGAGGCATATGCTGGACTACCAGGATCGGCTGGGGAATGTCGGCGTCGATCTTCGCGAAGACCTCGCGGAGCGCGTTGGGGCCGCCCGTCGAGATGCCGATGGCTATCGCCTCCATGGACCCCGGCTGGCGGAGAGGCTTGGGGGGCTCGGGCCGGTCGCGCCCCCCGGCGCGCCCGTCGAGGACCGGAGCCGGCTCGAACATCCGCTCGGGCGCCTCGAACTCGTAGTGCGGGGGAGTCTTTCCCCTGCGTCTCTGGTGCTGCGAGCCGTAGGCCAGGAGGAGCCGGGAAAGCTGTCCCGCCACGGTGTGGATATCGGAGGAGACGGAGCCGGAAGGCTTGGTGATGAAGTCCGACGCGCCGAGGGCGAGGGCTTCCATGGTGACCTCGGCGCCTTCCTTGGCGACCGAGGAAAGGATGATGACCGGGACATCGATGTCGAGCCTCTTGCGCTCCTTGAGGAATTCGATGCCGTTCATTTCCGGCATCTCGATGTCGAGGACGATGACGTCGGGATCGCATCGCGGAATCTTCTGGAGGGCGAACAGCCCGTTCATGGCCTTGTCGGCGACCTTCAGCCCCGGCGTCGCCTCGATGATCTTGGAGACGAGGTTCCGCATCAACGCGGAATCGTCGACGACGAGGACCGATACCGGCTCAGGCATTGCGCTCTCTCCCGTCAGGCGTTCTTGCGATAGAATGTCGCCCAATCGGTTTTCACGAATTCGAACTTGGTGTTCATGCCGAACAGCGATTCGGAATGGCCGATGAAGAGGAAGGACTTCGGCGCCATGGCTTCCCAGAACCGCTCGATCGCCGCCTTCTGCGCGGCCTCGTCGAAGTATATCAGGACATTGCGGCAGAAGACAACGTCGAGGCCCCGGAGGCCCGAGTCGTTCTTCAGGTTATGGTAATCGAAGCGGACGCCCTTCTTGAGATCCTCCCTCAGCTGATAGCCGCCGGGCTTCCTGTCGAAGTACTTGGGCAGGTACGCTTCGGGCACTCCCTGGACGCGCGCGTCGGCGTAGAAGGCCTCCTTCCCCACCATCAGGCATTTCAGGGATATGTCGCTCGCGACGATCTCGTATCCCCAGCCGAGGGGCAGGATCTCCTTCAGGAGCATCGCGAGGGTGTAGGGCTCCTCGCCCGTCGAGCAGCCCGCGCTCCAGAATCGGAGCCTTCGCTCGCCGCCCGCGCCCTTCATCTTGATCAGCTCCGGAACGACGTATTTCTCGATCGCGTCGAAATGGGCCTGATTTCGGAAGAAGCGCGTCAGGTTGGTGGTCACCGAGTCGAGCAGCGTCTTGAGCTCTTCCTTGTCTCTGGAAATCAGGGAGAAATAGTCCTTGAGGCTGTCGAGCTTCTTCTCGCGCAGGCGTTCCTTGAGGCGACTCTCGAGGATGGAGCGATTGGTCGCGGAGAAGGTTATTCCGCTCGCGTCGTAAATGAGCTTTCTATATAGCTCGAAATCGGCGTCGCCCAAGAAGTCGGACATTCCCCTGGTCTCCGTTTTCCCCGCCTCTCGAGCGGGAACGCGTAAAAAAAGCATAGGCGGCGCCAATAGGGGTGTCAATAGCGGCCGATTTCCGAAGCTCGGCCCGGCTCCGATGGAAATCCTCTTCGCGCGGGATAGATTAATGGCGGTATGAGGAAAGCAAGCATCGAGCTCCGAATTCGAGGCGTATCGATGGAAGGCGACGAGCCCGTCGTCGTGCTCGAGGATCGGGTCACCGATCGGCGCCTCATGGTGCCCGTCGGCCCCTTCGAGGCGAGCGCCATCATCCTGGAGATGGAGGGCATCTCTCCCCCCCGCCCCCTGACCCACGACCTCCTCGCCGAATTCTTCGAGGAAGGAGGCTTCAGCCTCGAGGCGGCCGAGCTCTTCGGCGAAGCGGGCGAGGGCGCGAGGGCGCGGCTCTCGTACAGGAAGGGCCTCCGGCAATTCGTCAAGGAAGTGCGGCCGTCGGACGCCATGGCCCTGGCCCTTCGTCTCGGCGCGCCCCTCCTCGCCGACGCGTCCTTCCTCGAGCGGCGATCCGGGGCCGCCGAGCTTTGGCGTCGCCCCAGGATAATCGCGCTGGAGGAATGGAAAGCCAAAGCCCTGAGGGCCTAGCCCCTCGCCTTCCGCGGGCGGGAGGCTTGATGCCGGCCCGAGACGCTCTTACAATTCTCCCATGGGAATCCTGGAACGAATTAAAGATTGGTTCGCGCGAGCTTTCTCGCAGGATCCGCAAGAGACCTTCCGCAGGGCGGAACTGCGCAGGCTGCAGGGACTCATCGCCAACCTGAAGCCTCCCTACTATCGTCCGAAGCAGAACCTCGTGCTCCCCGGCTTCGCCCATGCGATATTTCATTTCCACGCCCTCCTCAGGCCGCTTGCCGAGCTGGCGCGCTCGACGATCGCGAATTCGGACATCAGGATCTCCCAGCGCTATTTCGACTACCTCATCGACCGCCGCCTCCCCTCCGCCGAGCAGGAGCGCAAGCGCTTTTTCTCCTACGACGGCATGGCCGAGCGGATCCAGGCCGCGCTGAGGCCGGAGGAGGAGCTCGATTCCGTCATACGCGAGTTCCAGGGCTTCCTCGGCTCCCTCGACGCGCTGGGCTCGCGCGCCGTCAACGCCGACCTCTACGAGGTCGAGCGATTCATCGACCTGTGCCGGCACGACTACGAGCGCCTCATCGGCCTCTTCGACCCCAGCGCCAACCTAGACGATTCCCGCTACAAGCCCGACTTCGCTCCCGTGCCCGGCGAGCAGGTCCTGCCGGAGCTCGTGGACTTCTATTACCTGACGGAATCTTTCGTCTTCTCGCCGCAACTCAAGGAGAGCGTGCTCCGCCTCCTCGAGAAGCGCCAGCCCGACAGCTTCGACGAGACCAAGAAGGCAAAGATAGACAAGCTTTTCGCCCAGCTCGGCAAGACGGTCTCCGATAGGCTCGGAAAGGACATCCTCCTCGCGTTGATACGGGTGATCAAGGAAGATCCGGCTTTCTCGCCTTCCACTCCCCGCGAGCGACGGGATTTCCTCGAAGCCTACCGGCTGCGGCTCGTCACCCAGTTCGACAAGGACCGCGAGCGCATCCTGCGGGAACAGCACGAGAGCGCGATAGCCGCCGACATCAGGAGCCTCTTCGGCGACGCGGAGATCCTGGAGGTCGAAGGCTACGACGAGGAGCACGACTCCTTCCTGAGGCGGGAGAGCCCGAACGGCTTCGTCTGGATCAAGCCGCTCCGCATCCTCAAGACCTTCATCGCGGGGGACTTCGAGCCTCTGCTCAAGGAGCCGGTCAAACGGGTCCTCGTAGAGGGATACTTCGACAACAAGGGCTTCCAGAACAACCTGGCCAACATCCTCTACCAGTGCGAGCGCTCGGGCGGGCGGATCCTGGAGTTCGAGGAGCAGCTGAAGGGCAACGGACGCATCTCCCTCATGGCCATGAAGCGCTACATCGAGGAGATGCGCAGGGGCAAGGACATCGCCTCCTTCCTCAATCGCCTGGTCGACGCCATCAACGACAAGGCCCGCGAGATAGTCGAGGACGAGGTCGGCCTCTTCGCGATGCTCGGGGAGTCGCTCGGCGACCTCCTCTCAGACTTCAGGCGCTCGAGCCCCGATCTGGTGACCAACATCCGCACGCTGGGCGGGGGCCGCAATCGGGAGATACTCGCCCAAGTCCAGGGGGGGCGCGAGCGCATCATGGTCCTCGTGAAGATCATGCGCAATTTCACCTTCGTGAAGAGCGGGCTCGCGAGCCCGGAGGCCAAGCCGGCCCCTCGTGAGGACGAGATTCCCCTGCCTCCCTTCGGGCCGGAAGAGACCTCGCCCGCCGAGGAACTCTAGTCAGGCGCCGGATGCCGCGCCGATACCCGTAGCCGCCGGGGCCCGGGGCCGCGGTATATTGTTTCCATGCTCAGTCGAAGGTATTTCGCGGCCGCCTTTTCCCTGGCCCTCTTCGCCGCTGCGGGCGCTTTCGCCCAAGACTCTCCGGCCGCGGGGAGCTCGCCCCTAGCCCGGCTCCTGCCGCCCGAGGCCGCGGCCCGGCTCGCCGCCTCGGGCAAGGCGGTCCGCTCGGGCTCGGGCGCGCCGGGCTATCTTCCCGATCATCCCGCGTCCGCCGGGATCCGCGATGCCCTGGCCGCGGAAAAGCCGTCGATACTCGTCGAGGCCGTCTTCGCCCTTCCGCGAGCCAGGCTCCCCGACGCCGCCGCGAGGTCGGCCGAGCTCTCTTCGATATACGGTATCCTCAGGGCCCTCGGCTCCCTGCAGGGCATCGAATACTACTCCGTCAGCCACAAGGCGATGCGGACCCTCTACGCGGAGTCGTACGTAATCGACGGTCCATCGTCCAGGGCCAGGCTCGCGGACCCCGAGCCTCCCGCTCCAGGCGCGGTGCCCGCCTCCGAGACCATTTTCGCGTTCCAGCGCGACCTGAGCTTCGGCGCGAACACCTACCGCTACGACTTCGCCGCCTATCCGGATGCCATCCTGGTCAAGAGCGGCAACCTGACGCGCATGAGCTTCGGCATCGTGCCGCTGATCGCGCCTGGCGCATTGGCTACCCGGCTCCTCGTCGTCCAGGCCGACGACGCCATCCTCTTCTACGTCGAGAGCGGCACGAATGCCCCCGCCCTGTTCAAGGGAAGGCTCGAGGAATCCTTCGCCAACCGCGCCGAGGCGCTGTTCAAATGGTTTTCGGCGAAGGCCGCGTCGAATCGCCGGTGAAGATCCTCGCCCCGATGTCCGGCCTGTACCAGGCTCCCTCGAAGCGGGCGCGCGCGGCAAGGGCGTAGGCCTCGCCGCGGGCGGCCTCCCAGTCCTCGCCGAGGCCGACGGCGGTGAAGCAGCGACCGCCGCCCGTCGTCAGCCGTCCGTCCGGGCCGCGCGACGTCGAAGCGTGGAACAGCAGGGCGTTCGCTCCGGCACCGGCGAGGTCGACGGGAATTCCCTTCGGATAGCTCCCCGGGTAGCCCGGCGCGGCTATCACGACTCCGCATGCCGTCCGTCCGGAAAAGCGCGGCCGGAGCGAGCAGAGCGCGCCTCGCGCGACGCCGGAGAGAAGCTCGCCGAGGCCGGTCTCGAGCAGGGGCAGGAGGGACTGGGTCTCGGGATCTCCGAAGCGGACATTGTACTCGAGGAGCCTGGGGCCGTCCTCGGTCAGCATGACGCCGAAGAAGAGCACGCCCCGATACGCGAGCCCTTCCGCCTCCATGCCACGGAAGGTCGGCTCGACGATCTCCCGCTCTATCCTCGCCATCGCGTCCGGGTCGGCATAGGGCACCGGGCAAACCGCCCCCATGCCGCCGGTGTTCGGTCCCCTGTCTCCCGCTTCGGCCTTCTTGTGGTCGGCGCAGGCCGGGAGGACCAGATGGTCGCTACGGTCGCAGAGAGCGAAGACCGAGAGCTCGCGGCCGACGAGGAACTCCTCGGCCAGGAGCTCATCCGAGGCGAGCACCGCCTCGCCGAAGGCCGCGAGCTCCGCTGGATCCTCGGATTCGAGCACCCCCTTCCCCGACGCCAGCCCGCTCTTCTTGAGCACGATGCGCCTGCCGCGGTTCTCGTCGATGAATCGCCCGAGGCTCCGCGCGTCGGAAAAGCGCGAAGTGCGGGCGCAGGGCACGCCCCATCTCTCCGAGAAGGAACGGGCGAAGGACTTGCTGCACTCGAGCCGCGCCGCCTTTCTCGGGGGGCCGAAGGACGGCACGCGCGCGGCTTCCAGGGCATCGACGAGGCCGGCTGCGAGCGGGCCTTCCGGTCCCACGACGACGAGATCGATCCCCGAATCCCGAACCGCGGAGAGGACCGCCTCCGCGTCCTCGGGATCGATGGGGACGTTCGTGGCGGACGCTTCGGTTCCCGCGTTGCCGGGCGCGCAATAGACGCGCGCTCCATCCTTGGAGAGCGCCCACGCCAGGGCGTGCTCGCGGGCGCCCGACCCGGCGATAAGCACTTTCACGGCTCGTCCCTTTCCCGGTCGATCCCGTCGAGGATTCCCGCTACGGCCCGCGGATAGATTTCATGCTCTATGGAGTGCACTCTCGATTCGATGTCGCCCAGCGCGCAGTCCCGCCCGGCCGCGAAGGAAGCCCTGGCGATGATCGGCCCCGTATCCACGCCGGCATCGACGAGATGGACCGTGACGCCGAACTCGAGGTCCCCGGCCTCGAAGGCTCGCTCGATCGCGCGCGCCCCGGGCCACTTGGGCAGGAGGGAGGGGTGGACGTTCGCTATCCGTCCCCGCCTCGCTTCGACGAAGCCGGGCGAGAGGACGCGCATGAAGCCCGCGAGGGCGATCGCGTCCGCCCGCGCGTCGTCCAGCGCGGCCGCGATCTCCGCTTCGGCCTCGAGGGGGTCGCGCCTGAAATAGCCGATATGGCGAGACGGGATCCCGAGGCGCGCCGCCCGCTGGGCGGCGTAGGCGCCTTTGCGGTCGTGGATAAGGAGGACGCATTCGTGCGGCCTTCCCTCGATCGCCAGGAGGGATTCCGCGAGGGCCTGGAAATTGGAGCCGTTGCCGCTCGCCAGGACGGCGAGCCTAGCCACGGACCAGCTCTCCCGCCCTGAAGAGGGCGATGCCCTTCGCGGCCGCGATCTCCACGAGGCCCTCGGCCTCCTCTCTCTTCGCGATGACGGCCATTCCGACGCCCATGTTGAATACCGAGCGCATCTCGTCGTCGTCGACCTTGCCGCCGGATTGGATCTTCGCGAAGATCGGCGGGATCGCCCAGTCCCAGTCGAAGCGCGCGCGCAGGTCGCGGGGTATCACGCGCTCGACGTTGCCGGCGAGGCCGGAGCCGGTGATATGGGCGGCGCCGAGCACCCTGCCCGTGGAGATCAGGTCGAGGAGCTCCCGTACATATATCTTCGTCGGGACGAGGAGCTCCTGCCAGGTCGCGCGGTCCTCCGGATCGACGGCCTTGCGCGCGAGGCTGTAGCCGTTCGAGTGGACCCCCACGCTCGGCATGCCGAGGACGAGATCGCCCTCCTCCATGCGGTCGAGCCTGGGAAGCATCTTGTTCTTCTCCACGATGCCCACGGCGAAGCCGGCCAGGTCGATGTCGTCGGGGCCGTACACGTCGGGCATCTCCGCCGTCTCGCCGCCCGTGAGCTCGCAGGAGGCCTGCTCGCAGCCGGCGACGACTCCCTCGATGACAGCGTGGAGCAGGTCCTCGTCGATCTTCCCGCAGGCGATGTAATCGAGGAACTGCATCGGCCTCGCGCCGCAGACGACGAGGTCGTTGACGCTCATCGCGACGAGGTCGATGCCTATAGTGTCGTAGCGCCCGAGCTTCTTGGCGACCAGGAGCTTGGTCCCCACGCCGTCGGTGGTCGAGAGGAGGACGGGCTCGCGGTAGCCGCGGAGGTCGAGGGCGGCGCCCCCCGCGAAGCCGCCGATGCCTTTCGACACCGCCTTCGAGGGTATGCCCTTGATGAACCGGGCGAAATCGTCGCCTTTGCGTATCGAGACGCCCGCCTTCTCGTAATCGAGTCCGCTCATAGGCTGTCCTTTCTCGGGCCCGCCTTGAGCGGGAAGGGATGGCGGCCGTCGAAGCAGGCGCTGCAGAACCCGCCGTCGCCGCCGAGCGCCTCGAGGAGCCGCTCTACCGGGAGGAATCGTACGGAGTCCGCCCCGATCTCGCGCGCTATTCCCCCGGGGTCGAGCCGGTTGGAGATGAGAGCCTCCCTGTCGGGAATGTCAATGCCGTAGTAGCAGGGCCACTTCAGCTCGGGAGCCGCGAGCCGAAGGTGCACCTCCTTGGCTCCCGCCTCGCGCAGGAGGCTCACGATGATGCGGCTCGTCGTGCCCCGCACCAGACTGTCGTCCACCATGATGACGCGCTTCCCGGCGACTACTTCCGGCACCGCGTGGAGCTTGAGCCTGGCCATGAGCTCGCGCTGGTCCTTGGTCGGCAGGATGAAGCTCCTCCCGGCATAATAGTTCCTCGCGAGGCCGAAGTCGAAGGGCAGGCCGGACCTGCGCGCGTAGCCGATGGCCGAGATATTGCCGGAGTCCGGCACGGGAATGACGATGTCGGCGCCGACGGCGCCTGCGTCCTGTACCGCGAGGGCCTCGCCCAGGAGGACGCGGGCGGCATGGACCGATCTCCCGAAGACCTCGGAGTCCGGCCTGGCGAAATAGATGAGCTCGAAGACGCAGCGCTTGGGAGGCCGCCTGGGCTCCAGGAAGAAGGAACTCTCGCCTTCATCGTCGAAGACCGCGACCTCGCCCGGACGGACCTCGCGGTAATCGGCGGGAGCCAGGGTATGGAGGGCGCAGGTCTCGGAGGCGACGTAGATCGTCTTGCCCGACCGGCCGATGTAGAGCGGCCGAAATCCCGAGGGATCCCGCGCCGCGATGAGGGCGCCTTCGTGCATGACGGCGAGGCTGTACGCTCCCTCGAGCGGCTCCAGGGCCTCGCGGAGGAAGCCCTCGCGGTCTCCGCGGCGCGAGCGCGAGAAGGCGTGCAGAAGCAGCTCCGAGTCGGCCGTGCCCTGGAAGATGGAGCCTTCCTCGGTCAGTCTCGCGCGCAGCTCTCCGCCGTTGGAGATGTTTCCGTTGTGGGCGAGCGCGATCCTGCCTTTATTGCAGTCCACGACTATGGGCTGGGCATTCTGCACGCTGGAGCCTCCGGCCGTCGCGTACCGGACGTGGCCTATCCCCATGCGCGAGAGATGGGACTCCTGCAGAAAGCTCCCGAGGACCGGAGCGACCATCCCGAGCTCCCTCTTCGAGCGCCATTCCCCGCCTTCGTCCCAGGCGATGCCGCAGGACTCCTGCCCTCGGTGCTGGAGGGAGAAGAGCATGTAGAAAAGGGCTTTAGGGATATCGATGGGATCGGCGGAGCGTATGCCGGCGACACCGCAATGATGGCCGAGGCTCGGGGCGGCGGCGCTTGTCTCCATGGCGGATAGTAGCAGGCTCGGGCGCGCGTGGTCAAGCTTCCGGCCGAGGCCAGGTCTCCGCGAGGAACTCGGGGAGGCGATAGACGTCCTCCACGCCGTCGACGAGGATCGCGCCCATGCCCAGCTCCATCGCCGGCGAGAGGTCCACGTCGACGCGGTCTCCGATCGAGACGCAGCGCGCGCTACCAAGGCCGAGCCTGCGCGCCGTCTCCCTGAAGGGCTCGGGCGCGGGCTTGCTCGAAAGCGTGTCGTCGAGACCGACCAGGACAGGGAATCTGGAGCGCGCGCCGAGCGCGTCCAGACTCTTCTCCCCGACCGAGCGCGGGTTGTTCGTCGCGAGGGCGAGGGCGAACTCGCCGGACAATAGGCCGAGGGCCCGATCGAGCCTCTCGTCCCGACGGAGCCAATCGGCCGGCTCGATGCACTCCTCGCGCCAGCGCACGCTCGTCGCGATGTCCACGCCGAGCTCGGCGAAGAGTCTTCCCAGGCTCGTCTTTCCGAGGCCGGCCGCCTCGCGCTCGGAGCGAAGAGCCTGGATCCTCGCCCGGGCGCCCGCGGCTCCGAGGCCGAGCTCGCGCCCGAGCCGTTCCACGAGGACTTCCTCCTGGAAGGCGGCGTAGGCCGGGTTCGTATAGAGCGTGTTGTCGAGATCGAATATCAGCGCGGCGGGCTTCGGCCCGATGGCGAGGACCCTCATCCTCCCTGCGCCGCTCCGTGCGGGAGGGGCTCGTCCTCGGGATCGAGGTCGGCTTTGCCGCCGGGGCGCTGGTGCGTCGCCCCCGCGCCGTGGACGGCGGAGCCCCCGTCCTTGGCCATTCGCTCCAGCTGCTTCTTTATCCGCTTCGCCACGAGCTCGCGGTTGTCGAGCATGGACGAGACCGAGCGATTATGGTGCACGAGGCTGATGATCTGCGCGAACAGGCCGGTGACGTCGGCCTGGATGTACCATTCCTTCTGCAGGAGCTCCTTGTGGTGCACGGCGTTGGTCCCGATTATCCTGAAGAAGAGTCCCTGCCTGTAGGCCGCCTCGAAATCCTCGATCGCGCCTCCGGAGAAGAGCGGCAGCGAGACCGCGCAGATAACGCGCTCGGCCCCGAGATCGCGGAGATTCTTCATGCCCTTGATGAGGGTCCCGCCGGTGCCGATCATGTCGTCGGCCACGAAGACGGTCTTGCCATCGACCTCGCCGAGCAGCTTCATCTCGCTGATGTTCGAGTCCGAGGCGCTGCGCGTGACCTTGGAATAATCGCGCTCCTTGTAGAGCAGGGCGAGCGGCTTCTGCAGGGCGTTGGCGTAGAATTTGTTGCGGTCGACCGCTCCGGTATCGGGAGCGAGGACGACGAGATCCTCCTTCGAGATGTCGATGATCCCGATGAGCTTCTCGATCACCTGGAGCGAGGCGTGGAGGTTCTCGAGATGAAGGTGGTTGAAGCAGTTCTCGATCTCCTTCGAATGGATGTCGAGAGTGATTATCCGCGTCACGCCGAGGTTCTCGAGCATCTGCCCCACGCGCGACGCGGTCAATCCCTCCCGCCCCTTCCTCTTGTGCTGCCGGCTGTAGGGATAGGCGGGCAGCACGAGGTTCACGTGCTCGGCCCCGGCCTGGACGGCCGCGTCGACCGTGACGAAGAGGGAGAAGAGGTGGTCGTTGACCGACAGGTTCCTATGGACCGCCCCGTCGTTGAACGCGATGGGCTGGTGGTTCTCGACGTCCTGGAAGATGTACAGGTCGAGGCCCCTGACGGAGTCGAGTATCTCGGTCTTGACCTCGCCGTTGGGGAAATAGGTGTGCCGCGTGTTCACCTTGAATCGCGGCGGCCTGTAATGATTGACGTTGCCGGGAATATAGAGAAGGCTCGATTGGATGTCGTTGTCGAAGTTGACCTTGCGGGTGACGAGTTCCTGCGAGATATGGTAGCGGGAGGCGAGGGCCAGACTCTTGCGGTCGAACCTGCGCTTGTATATTCCTGCGAGCCTGCGGATCACCTGGTTCGCGAAGGCCTCGGCGCCAGGACATGCCAGGATTCCGAGCTTCGTGGGATCGGAGTAGCTCATGCGGGGTACCTTCAGTCGACGGGGCTTGCAAGGAGGCTACCCTTTCGGGCCGTCGATGTCAATGGCCGGCTCCCGGCGACCGCCTCCGCGCGGGACTCTCGCTTTACGGTAGGACGGCTCCATGCTATCTTTCGGCGATGAAACGTACGGTCCTCCGAATGATGGACGAGGCCGCGTCCCGATGGGGCCCGCATCCCTACGCCCTCAAGAAAGACGCCTCGGGCTGGGTATCGATCTCCTTCGCGGAAGCGCGCGAGCGCTCGCGCGAGTTCGGGGCCTGGATCCTGTCGATGGGCTTCGAGAAGGGCGACCGCGCGGCGATCCTCGCCGAAGGCAGCCCCGAGTGGATCCTGGCCGAGAGCGGGCTGCTCCGCGCCGCCTGTGTCGCGGTCCCCCTGTCGATCAAGCTCCTCGCCGAGGAAATTCCCTTTCGCCTCGACCACTCCGAGGCGAAGGCGATGGTCACGACGAAGAACCAGATCGAGAAGGTGCTCGATTCGCTCGCGTACATAGCCGATCGGCGCGTGCTTCTCGTCTATCTCGACGGCGATCCCGCCTTCGCCCGGGAGGCCGCCGCGAAGCGCGGACTCCCGCCGGACCGGGTCGTCGGCTTCGACGAGGCCTGCGAGGCGGGACGGCGCTCGATGGAGTTCCCCGGCTCCGATCTCGCGGCCCGGCTCGACGACATAGCCGCCGGGACCGAAGAAGACGATACGGTGACGATCTGCTATACCTCGGGGACCACGGGCAACCCGAAAGGCATCATGCTCACCAATCTCAACTATTGGACGAACTGCCACGACGGCGTCGATCTCTTCAAGATGCCCGCCGGGTTTCGTACCCTCGTCATCCTCCCGGTGGATCATTCCTTCGCGCACACGGCCGGCCTCTACATCGCCCCATTGATAGGGATGTCCCTCTACTTCGTCGACTCGCGGGGCGGGGGCATCGCCACCCTCCGCAACATACCGGTCAACCTCAAGGAGGCGAACCCGACCTTCGTCATGACCGTACCCGCGCTCTCGGGCAACTTCATGAAGAAGATCGTCTCGGGCGTCGAGGAGAAGGGCGGCTTGATAGAGAAGATCTTCACGGCGGGGATCGACGCGGGCAAGGCCTGGAACGGGGACGGTTGGAACCGGCCTGCCTTCGCCGCGCGCGCGCGCGCCTTCCTGCCCTACATGCTCGCGAAGACTCTCGTCTTCAACAGGATCAAGAAGATGGTCTTCGGCAAATCCATCCTCTACTGCGTCGGCGGAGGCGCCCTCCTAGACAGGAAGCAGCAGGATTTCTTCGCCGCGTTCGGAGTGCCCATCTACCAGGGCTACGGTCTCACCGAGGCCGCGCCCATAATCTCCTCTAACAGCCCCGACAAGCATAAGTACGGCACCTCGGGCACGCTCTGCCCGTCGATCGAGTGCCGGCTCCTCAGGGAGGACGGGAGCGAGGCGGCAGTCGGCGAGAACGCCGAGATCGCGATCCGCGGCGGCAACGTCATGAAAGGCTACTTCAAGAACCCCGAGGCAAGCGCGGCGGCCCTCCGCGACGGCTGGCTCCACACGGGCGACCTCGCGCACTGGGACGAGGACGGCTTCCTCGTCGTCGTCGGAAGGGAAAAAGCCCTCCTGATAGCCGAAGACGGGGAAAAGTACAGCCCCGAGGAGATCGAGGAATCCGTGACCTCCTCCACCGACCTCATCGAGCAGATGATGGCCTGGTGCGAGCAGCGTAAGTACGTAACCGCCCTGGTGACGCTGGACATGGGCAAGGTCGGGCGACTGGTGGAGGCCGAGGGCATCGCCGACGCGGAGACCCTGCTCGATAGGCTGAAGGACGAGTTCGCGAGATTCCGCGACGATCCCAAGGCCAAGAAGGTCCAGGCGGCGTGGATGCCCGCGGTCTTCCAGATCGTCCCGAAACCCTTCAGCGACGAGGACGGCACGGTCAATTCGACGATGAAGATAGTCCGCCACCGGATCGCCGAAGTCCATTCCGGCTTGATCGAGTACTCCTATACGCCCGAGGGCTCCAAGACCTCCAACGACCGCAACCTCGCGTCGCTGCGGGAAATGTTCGGATTGAGATAGGCGACCCGGCGATCGACTTCCTACTTCCTGTCTATGATGAGCCTGTTGGCTTCGAGGCGCGACGAAACCAGGCCCCTGTCCGCGAGCCAGGAGACGTAGGAACGCAGGGTCGAGCCGAGCAGGGCGTATTGCGTATGGTTGAGCTCGAGTCCGTAGCTCTCGGCCAGTCGGGCCGCAAGGGTTTCCGGCGTAGAGGCTTCTGAGCAGAGCTCGAGTATCCGCTCCCCCACTTCGAGGATCTTGGCCTTGTTCGCCGCCGCGAGGGGCTCGGCCTCTCGGGTGGGCTCGGCGTGGCTCGGGACGATCCAATCGGCGTCGATCTCCGTCAATGCGTCGAGCGTGGCGAGATGCGCCGCGACGTCGTAGACGAAATAATAGCTGTACTTCCTGAGTATCTCCGGGCTGGCGACCGAGTCCGCGGCGAAGAAGACCCTGTCGGGGGTCATGAAGCCGACCATGCCGACGTAGTGGCCCGGAAGGGGCAGGGCATCCACGCCGGCGCCGGGAACGGGACAAGGCGCCGAGAGGAGGTCCGTCACGCGGGAGCGCTTCGCCATCAGGAATTTGTTGCGCAGGGGCGGCAGGGGGAATCCTCCCCAAAGGAAGCTCGGCTCGAGAGAGGGGTCCTCGATGAACGCGGCCTCCGGCCTCGACGCGGCTATCCTGCAATCGGTCCTCGCCTGGATGAAGGCGTTGCCGCCGCAATGGTCGGCGTTCGAGTGCGTGTTCGCGATGCAGGTTACGCGCAGGCCCGCGGCCTCGCAGGCGCGCAGGATCCTCCGTCCCGCGTCGTCGTCGTTGCCCGAGTCTACGAGGACCGCGCTGCCGTCGCCGGGAGCGAAGACTCCGACATTGGTGGCGCCGCGGGCTACATAGGTCGAGCCCGCCAGCACGGTCAGCTCGAGGCTAGGCAAGGCCCGACTCCGCGACGGGGAAGCGAAGGCGGATGATCGCGCCGCCGTCGTTGCCTCGCTCGACCTCCCCCTTGAGTTGGGCGCCGAGCGCGTCCATCAGCCGCAGGCCCAAGCCCTCCGCGCCCGGCGGCAGGCCGGGCCCTTCGTCACGCACGGTGAGCTCGACTTCCCCCCGGCCCGAACGCCGCAGGGCGATGGTCACGTCGCTCTCCCCTCCCGCGCCTATACCGTAGAGAATAGCGTTCATCATGGCCTCGGTCGCGAACATCCCGAAGGGCACTGCCTCGTCGGCGCCGGCTATCACCTCGGCCAATTCGAAGGTCGCCTTGGCGTTCTCTCTCCGATATATGTCGATCATGACCGCCCAGAGGTCGCGCAGATAGCCGCCCAGCTCGATTCGGGCGATGTCCGTACCCTCGAAGAGGCGCTCGTGGGCGATGCTCATGGCCTTTATCCGCGCCCTCGTCCTGTCGTTCAGCGCGCGCGCCTCCTCTCCGGCGAGGCTCTCCGTCTCGAGGTTGAGTATGCTCGCGACGATCTGCAGGTTGTTCTTCACCCGATGATTGAGCTCGGCGAGGAGGGCGCCCTTTTCGCCGAGGCCGTCTCGCAGCCTGGCCTCCAGGATCGCCCGCCGGCGCAGCTCCCCGTATACCAACGCGAAAAGGAGGATACCGGTGACGAGGACGTACAGCCAGCCCTTGCCTGTCGAGAGGGCGATCAGGGCTCGCGGATTATCGGTAAGATTGAGGAGAAGGCGATCGGAGAAGAGAATCCAGGCTGAGCCCAATGCGAGGTAGGGTAGGACTATGAGGAGGACCGACGCGACTATCGAGCGCCTTTTCACTACATGCTTCCCGTGGCCGGAGCATCGGATTACTCCGGTGTTTTCTCGCTGGAGTCTTCCCGATCGGCCTCGGCGTCGCCCTCGGAGACTTCGCCTTCCTGACTTTCCGCGGACTCGCCCTCCGGCCGGTTCTTGAGTTCGGCATGGCGAAGCTTCTTTTCCTCTTTTTTCTTCTTTTTCTCCAATTCCTTACGGCGCTTCTCGCTGCTGTATTGGTTCGGTCTCATTTTTTCTCCTCGGGACGCCGATTCGGACAGCTCCCGTCTTGATAGTAGCACAAATCGACATCGGGCGCTAAGGTACGGCGAAGAGACGAATCCGGTCCTCGAGCGTATTCATCACTTGTATCCTCGCGCCGCCGAGACTGCCTTTCCCCAGGACTCGAGAAGCCCCTTGCGCCTATCTTCGGGCAGGTTCGGCATGAACTCGCGCTTTCGCCTCCAATTGCCTTCGACCTCGGCCAAAGAGTCCCAGTAGCCCGTCGCGAGGCCGGCCAGGTATGCAGCGCCGAGAGCGGTGATCTCGCCGACTTCGGGCAGGATCACGCGGCGGTCCAGGATGTCCGCTTGGAACTGCATCAGGAAGCTGTTCGCCGAGGCGCCTCCATCGGCCTTGATGCAGCGGATTTCGGCGCCCGAGTCCTTCTCCATAGCGTCCAGGAGATCCTTCGACTGGTAGGCGATGGACTCGAGGGCGGCGCGCACGAAGTGCGCCTTCGTCGTGCCCCGCGTGATTCCCACGACGGTTCCCCGCGCGTCGGCGTCCCAATAGGGGGCGCCCATGCCTACGAAGGCCGGCACCAGGAACACCTCGCCTGAGTCGTCGACCGAGCGCGCAAGGACCTCGCTCTCGGACGAGTCGACGAGCATTCCCATCTGGTCGCGCAGCCATTGGATGACCGCCCCCGCGATAAACACCGAACCTTCGAGAGCATAGGTGTATCCTCCGCCGAGATCCCATGCCACCGTCGTCAGGAGGCCGTGCCTCGAGGCTACGGGCGTCGGGCCGGTATTCATCAAGGTGAAGCAGCCGGTTCCGTAGGTGTTCTTCGCATCGCCGGGCTCGAAGCAGGCGTGGCCGAAGAGGGCGGCCTGCTGATCGCCCGCGCAGCCGGCGACCGGTATCTCCGCGCCGAGGAATTCCTTTCGCGCGAGGCCGAAGAAGCCCGAGCTGGGCACCACGCGCGGCAGGACGGCCGCCGGGACCTTGAACAGCTTGAGCAGATCTTCGTCCCAGGCTCCCGTCTTGATATTGAAGAGGAGAGTCCTGCTCGCGTTGGTCGGATCGGTCAAATGGGCGCCCGTGAGCTTGTAGATCAGCCAGGAATCGATGGTGCCGAACAGGACCTCGCCTCGCTCCGCGCGGCTTCGAAGGCCCTCCAACCGGTCGAAGAGCCACATGAGCTTGGTTCCCGAGAAATAAGGGTCCAGGACCAGGCCCGTCTTCTCGCGGACCAGGTCGGAGAGGCCGAGCGCGCGGAGCTCGTCGCAGATGTCGGAGGAGCGGCGACACTGCCACACGATGGCGTTGTAGACGGGCTTTCCCGTGGCCCTATCCCAGACGACGGTCGTCTCGCGCTGGTTGGTGATGCCCATCGCGCTCACTTGGTCGCTTTCTATCTGCGCCGCCTCGATGGCCCCCCTCGCCGCCGCCAGCTGGCTGGCCCATATCTCCTCCGGATCGTGCTCGACCCAACCCGGCCTCGGGAATATCTGGGTGAAGGGTATCTGCTTCTGCCCGATCGCGACTCCGGATTTATTGAAGAGTATCGCCCGCGAGGAGGTCGTGCCTTGATCCAATGAGAGGATGTATCGCTCTTTCATGCGGGCGATTATAGGTCCGTTCGAACCATAAGTAAAATGCCGCGAGGCACTTGAACAATCCGCGACAATTGTCGATATTTAGCAAGTCGCAGGGAGCGCGTCGCGCGCCGGCGGCACCGCCGATTTATTCCAACTTGCGGGCGGTTTAAAAATCCACGCTAAAAGGAGGCAGTCAATGCCTGTCCTTCCCCGGCATAGGATAAAAGACCTCTCCCTGGCAGAATGGGGCAGAAGCGAAGTGGATCTCGCCGAGCGCGAGATGCCCGGACTGATGGCTCTCAGGGCCAAGTACGGCGCCTCGAAGCCCCTGGCGGGAGCCCGGATCTCGGGCAGCCTGCACATGACCTTGCAGACCGCCGTTCTCATCGAGACCCTCGTCGATCTGGGCGCCGATGTCCGTTGGTCCAGTTGCAACATCTTCTCTACGCAGGACCATGCCGCCGCGGCCGTGGTCGCGGGCAGGGGGAAGGGCGCGGCCGGAGGCGTGCCGGTCTTCGCGTGGAAGGCCGAGACCCTCGACGAATATTGGGAGCTCCTCGATCTCGCCTTGGCCTTTCCCCCCGATTCCGGCGACTCGTCCTCGGCGGGGCCCGTCCTGGGACCGAACCTGATAGTCGACGACGGCGGCGATGCGACTCTCATGTTCCACCTCGGAGTCCAGGCGGAGGAGAATCCCGAGATCCTCGACCGGGCGGCGGGAAGCGAGGACGAAGCCGCGCTTTACAAGCGCCTGAAGACGATTCGCGCCTCCGACCCGACCAGATGGTCGAGAGCCGCGAAAAGCCTGGTCGGCATCTCCGAGGAGACGACGACCGGCGTGCACCGCCTCTATAGAATGGAGAAGGAGGGCAGTCTCCTCATCCCGGCGATCAACGTCAACGACTCGGTCACGAAAAGCAAGTTCGACAATCTATACGGCTGCCGGGAATCCCTGCTCGACGGCATCAAGCGCGCGACGGGCGTGATGATCGCGGGCAAGGTCGCCGTAGTCTCCGGCTTCGGAGACGTCGGCAAGGGCTGCGCCCAGAGCCTGCGAGGCATGGGAGCGCGCGTCGTAGTATCCGAGATCGATCCGATATGCGCCCTGCAAGCCGCCATGGAAGGCTATACCGTCGATCGCCTGGAGGAGCACCTGGCCGAGGCGGATATCTTCGTCACCGCGACCGGCTGCGTCGACGTCATCACCGCGGAACATCTCGCCCGGATGAAGGACGGCGCCATAGTCTGCAATATCGGCCATTTCGACCACGAGATCGACGTCGCGGGACTGAAGAAGGTACCGGGGATCAGGATGCTGAACGTAAAGCCCCAGGTGGACAGGTGGGTCTTCCCCGATGGCCACGAGATCATCCTCTTGGCCGAAGGCCGACTCGTGAATTTGGGCTGCGCCCAGGGCCATCCCTCCTTCGTCATGTCGGCGAGCTTCACCAATCAGGTGCTCGCGCAGATCGATCTCTGGGAAAATCGCGCGAGCGCCCGGCCTGGAGTGCGCGTCCTTCCGCGCAGGCTCGACGAGGAGGTCGCGCGGCTCCACCTGGACAAGCTCGGCGCGAGACTGGGACGGCTGAGCAAGGCCCAGGCCGATTATCTCGGCCTGGATGTCGACGGCCCGTTCAAGGGCGATACCTATAGATACTGAAAGGACGACCGAATGAGCGAATCAAGATATCTCTTCACATCCGAATCGGTCGGGGAGGGCCATCCCGACAAGGTCTGCGACCAAGTCTCGGACTCCGTCCTGGACGCCTGCCTGGCGGACGACCCCGAGAGCCACGTCGCATGCGAGTGCTATGCCACGACGGGCATGATACTCGTCGGCGGCGAGATCACGACGAGCACGTATGTAGACATCCAGCAGCTCGCCAGGGGCGTCGTCTACGACATAGGCTATACGAATCCCGACTACGGCATCGATTACGAGTCTATGGCCGTCCTCAATACCATCCACGCCCAGTCTCCCGATATAAATCAAGGCGTCGCCGGCAAGGGGCTCAAGGAGTTCGAGGGCAGGCAAGGCGCGGGAGACCAGGGCCTCATGTTCGGCTTCGCCTGCGCGGAAACTCCGGAACTCATGCCTGCGCCCATCATGTTCGCGCACAAACTCCTGATCCACGCAGCCAGGCTGCGGAAGGACAGGGAGATACCCTGGCTGCGCCCCGACGCGAAGAGCCAAGTGACGCTGGAATACTCGGGCCATAAGCCGATACGAATCGATACCGTCGTCGTCTCGCACCAGCACGATCCCGACATTCCCTATGAGACGATCCGCGAAACGATCATGGAGAAGATAATTCGCCCCGTCCTCGAGCCGACCGGACTCTTGGGCGACGACGTCAAGATCTTCGTAAATCCCACCGGCCGCTTCGTCATCGGCGGCCCCGCGGGCGACACCGGCCTGACGGGCCGCAAGATAATCGTGGACAGCTACGGCGGGATGGGCAGGCACGGCGGAGGAGCCTTTTCCGGGAAGGATCCTTCGAAGGTGGACCGCTCCGGGGCCTATGTCGCCCGCTATGTCGCGAAGAACATCGTAGCCGCCGGTCTCGCCGAGCGATGCGAGGTCCAACTAGCCTACGCCATCGGCGTTCCCGACCCCGTATCGGTCATGGTCGATACTTTCGCCACGGGGAAGGCTCCCGACCTTCGCATCGCCGAAGCCGTACGGAAAGTCTTCGCTCTCGATCCCGCGGGAATAATCGCCTCTCTCGATTTGAAGAAGCCCATCTACAGGAAGACGGCCTCCTACGGCCATTTCGGCCGCGACGGGTTTTCCTGGGAGAAGACCGACAAGGTGGAGGCCTTGGAAAAAGCCGTCGGTTGATTCGGAGGAGGGGCTCATACCAAACGCTTCGCTAGACTTCGTTCGAAGCTCTGCTCCGGGGGTCGTTCAATCGGAGGACCGACCCGAATATTACAATCATTGTCGGAATTAATTCTTTCAGTTGACAAAGGAGGAATTCTCCACTGATCGCGGAGGAATCCTTCAGTGATCCCGGAGGATTCCTTCACTGATCCCGTGAGAATTCTTCACTGATCCCGGCCGACTTCTTCAGTGGTAAATTCCTCCGCGACCACTGAAGAATTCCTCCTCAGAAACAACTATCGAGACTAGTTTCGCAAATTAGTGCGTTTATTGCATTTTTCTAGAAACCTTATGAAAGTTGCGCAATCCAATAGAAATTGACAGGTTTCTACAAGAAGCCAAGCCTGATGTTCCACGTGGAACAGGAAACCGCCTTCCATTAGCTATTCGTCACTATCAACATCTACGATAGGGGATTCAGCGCTTTCATCTTCGTCCTCAGATTGCGCTGCTACTTCTGGAACCATAAGCGGTCCCTCTTCGGCCATTGCTCTTACTTCCTCTTCTCGAGCAACCTTATCCAACCCGATGACGAAGTCAGGTCTATCTATATTTAGAACACGGACGCCTTTGGCTCCCTTTCCTTGAATGCTGACCGTAGAAGCCGCAAGCTTGAGCGTTTTCCCCTGCGAGGTGATTACGACCACATCATCTGAATCGAGCACGGTTATCGCACCGACGATCTCCCCGGTCTTCTCCTCAGGAGTATAGATTATCTGCCCATGGGTTGCTCGGCCGTGTGCGGTAAAATTGTCGAACTCGACGCGCTTCCCATAACCGTATTCGGTGAGGACGAACATCTTCTGTTCCGCCGAGACTCGCAGCATGGCCGTCAATTCGTCTGCATGTTCAAGTTTGATTCCGCATACGCCCCTTGATGCTCTTCCCATGGCGCGCACGTCTTCTTCCGTTATGCGTAAGGCTTGGCCTTTCCGGGTAATGAGAACTACTTCATCACGGCCTCGCGTAAGGCAAGCGGACACCAGCCTGTCCCCGTCGTCGAGGTTGATCGCGATGATGCCTCGAGTCTTGGCGTTGATGAAGTCGTTGGTCGCGACCTTCTTGACTACGCCTCGAAGAGTGCCCATAAGAAGGTACTCGGTTTCCGAGAAGTCGGAGAAATCGGCTATGGCCGTGATTTCCTCATTCGGCGATATGGCCAGCAGCCCTTTAATATGTGCGCCGCGGGCGGCGCGGGAAGCCTCCGGAATCTCGTGGACCTTGAGCCAATAGGCCTTCCCCTCGCTCGATATGAAGAGAAGATAGTCGTGAGTCGTCGCGACGAAGAGCTGTTCGACATAATCGTCTTCAAGGAGGGTTGCCGAGTTCGAGCCCTTGCCCCCACGCCCCTGGCTTCTATACGCGCTGACCGGGACGCGTTTCACGAAGCCTTTGTTGGAGATGAGAATAACCATCTCCTCGCGCTTTATCAGGTCCTCGATATTGATCTGTTCGACTTCGTCGACCACGATTTCGGTCCGCCGCTTGTCCCCGTATTTCTCCGCGATGGCGAGAGTCTCGGATTTAACCACCTCTCGAATTCGCGACTCGCTCGCCAGAAGCTCCTTGAGATAGGCGATTCGCGCCTCGGTCTCTTTCAGCTCCGCCTCGAGCTTTGTCGTCTCGAGGCTCGTCAATCTCGCGAGCCTCATGTCGAGGATTGCCTGGGATTGTATGGCGTCGAGACCGAAGCGCGACTCGAGACGCTGTTTGGCTGTATCGGTATCCTTGCTCGTCTTGATGATTTGGACGACTTCGTCGATGTTCTGAAGGGCGATGACGAGACCGCGCAGGATATGGGCCTTTTCTTCGGCTTTCCGCAGCTCATAGCGCGACCGCCGAGTCACGACCTCTACGCGATGGGCGACGAAATGCCCGATCAGGTCTTTTAGACTCAGGAGTTTCGGCCTCCCGTCGACGATCGCCATATTTATTACGCCGAAAGTCGTCTGAAGCGGGGTGTGCGCGAAGAGTCTATTGAGCACCAACTTGGGAATGGCGCCTTTCTTGAGCTCGAGAACTATGCGCATCCCTTCTCGATCCGATTCGTCGCGGAGGTCGGATACGCCATCGAGCACTTTATCGCGGATGAGGTCGGCGATGCGGGTGATGAGCGTCGTCTTATTGACGGCATAGGGGATTTCCGTAAAGACGATCGCCTCTCTCCCTCCCTTCATCGTCTCGATTCCGAACTTCCCGCGCACGATCAATTTCCCCCGGCCGGTGACGTAGGCTTCGCGGATGCCCCTGCGGCCGAAAATTATTCCGCCGGTCGGGAAATCGGGTCCGGCCACGCGCCGCATGAGGTCTTCGATATCGATCGCGGGATCCTCGATAAAGGCGGCTATCGCCTCGCTGATTTCCTTGAGATTATGCGGAGGCATGTTCGTCGCCATGCCGACCGCGATGCCCGACGAGCCGTTGACGAGGAGATTGGGCAAGGCGGCGGGCAGTACCGAAGGCTCTTTTAGGGATTCATCGTAATTAGGAACGAAATCGACCGTATCCTTGTCGAGGTCCGCGAGCATCTCTTCGCCGAACCTGGCCAGCTTGGCCTCGGTGTATCGACTCGCGGCGGGCGGGTCGCCGTCGATGGATCCGAAGTTGCCTTGACCGTGCACGAGCGGATACCGAAGGGAAAAATCCTGCGCCATGCGAACCAGGGCATCGTAGAGGGATAGGTCGCCGTGCGGATGGTACTTACCCATCGCGTCGCCGGTGATTCGCGCGCTCTTCTTCGTGGCGGCATTCGAGCGCAAGCCCAGCTCGTCCATCGCGTACAGCAGGCGCCTGTGAACGGGCTTGAGCCCGTCTCGGACGTCCGGCAGAGCCCGAGCGACGATGACTGACATAGCGTAATTCAAATAGGCGGTCTTTACCTCGTCCTCGATGGATACTGGGATCACCCTCCCGGTAATTTCTGCCATGTTTCTCGTTCCTTATACGTCGAGGTTGGAAACGTAGATCGCGTTCTCCTCGATGAACTGCCGACGCGGCTCGACCTGCTCGCCCATGAGCGTCGTAAAGATTGCCTCGGCTTCGACGGCGTCTTCCATAGTGATCCTCATTATATTGCGCCGAGCCGGATCCATCGTCGTCTCCCAGAGCTGCTCCGGATTCATCTCGCCGAGACCTTTGTATCTTTGAATCGCGACCTTCTCGGGATCTTTGCCGCTGGCGCCGAGTATCTTATCCTTCTCCGCGTCATCGTAGGCGTAATAGACCTGCTTGTCGTAGCTGATTTTGTACAGGGGCGGCATCGCGAGATAGACGTAGCCTTTCTCGAGTATCTCCGTCATGTAGCGATAGAAGAACGTGAGGAGAAGAGTCCTGATATGGGACCCGTCGACATCCGCATCGGCCATGATGATGACCTTATGGTAGCGGAGCTTCGCCACGTCGAACTCCTGTCCAACGCCGGCGCCGAGGCTTTGAATGATCGGCTGCAGCTTATCGTTGCCGATCACTTTGTCGATACGCGTCTTTTCGACGTTGAGCATCTTTCCCCATAAAGGTAGGATGGCCTGGCAGCTGCGATCGCGGCCCATCTTCGCGGATCCCCCTGCCGAATCGCCTTCTACTATATATATCTCGCATTTCGTCGGATCTTTTTCCTGGCAGTCGGCGAGCTTCCCCGGCAAACCGGCGCTCTCGAGAAAGGACTTGCGCCTGGTCAGCTCGCGAGCCTGCCTCGCCGCTATCCTCGCCTTTGCGGCCAATACGGTCTTCTCGAGGACCGCGGCGACTATGTCCGGATTGCTCTCGAAGATAAAGGAGAGCTGGTCCGCGCAAAAACCGTCGACAATACCTTTTACTTCCGAGTTTCCGAGCTTCCCTTTGGTCTGCCCCTCGAACTGGGGATCCATGACTTTGATCGAAAGAATCGCGGTCAGCCCCTCTCGTACGTCATCGCCTGAAAGGGTCTCGTCCAGCTTTTTCGCGAGCTTGGATTTCTTGAAGGCGTCGTTTATCGCCTTCGTGAGAGCAGATCTGAATCCGAGAAGGTGAGTTCCGCCCTCTCTGGTGTTGATGCCGTTTACGAAGGAAAACATGGTCTCATTGAAGCCGTCATTGTACTGGAGGCCCACTTCGATCTCGACGTCGTCGCGTACGCCCGTGAAGTATACAGGTTCCTTATGAAGCACCGTCTTGTTCTTGTTGAGGTATTCGACGAACTGCTTCAGGCCGCCGTCGAACATGAACTCCGCCGTGCGAGGAGTCGAGAGGCGTTCGTCGACGAGGATGATCTTCACGCCTTTATTGAGGAAGGCGAGCTCGCGAAGGCGGTTCGAGAGGATATCGAAAGAGTAGACGATTTCCTCGAAAATCGTAGAATCCGCTTGGAAGCGGATTACCGTGCCGCGCCTCTCCGTCCTGCCTACCAGCTTGACATCCTCTTCCGGAATGCCTGTAAGGTACTTTTGGAAATACAGCTCGCCGTCGATGTGCACGAAGGCCTCGCACCAGGATGAGAGGGCGTTGACGACGGATACGCCCACGCCGTGAAGCCCGCCCGAGACTCTATAGCTTTGCTTGTCGAATTTGCCGCCCGCATGAAGCTTGGTCATCACCAACTCGAGGGCCGACACGCCTTCGTCGGGGTGGAGGCCGACGGGAATGCCGCGGCCGTTGTCCTCGACGCGGACGACATCGTTCTTTTCCAGCACCACCTTGATATCGGTGCAGAAGCCCGCGAGGGCCTCATCTATCGAGTTATCGACCACCTCGTATATGAGATGGTGCAAGCCATCGATGCCTGTTGAGCCGATGTACATCCCGGGGCGCTTGCGGACCGCTTCGAGCCCCTTAAGCACTTGGATACTATTTGCCGAATAGGTTGATTCCATAACCGACCCGATGGAAAAGGTAGAAGGCGGGATGCTTTGTGGTAGCGTTCCATCCCAGATCGAGAAAAAACGCTTGCCGCCCTTAGCATTCCGAGTATACTCGGAATGGCGGACTTAGTAAAGGCAAGTACAGGAAAGATACCCGGAGCTTTCTGGCTACTCGAGCCTGTGGAAAACCTGTTCATACATCGTCAATATGTTGTGGCGTAATCAATAGCGGCATGTGCCCGCCGGCGGCGATGAGGACAGCTTTACCGGTGAGAGTATGTAATTGTTTTACTATCAATGAAATGTGTTTATGTACTACATGAAGATGTGGTAGATCGACAGAATTTTGGAGTTATTTTATTTTTCTTCCGTGAATGCGGAATCTGTTTTGTACTTGAAGCGCTGTGTATAACTTGTGTATACCTTATGCCTTCGGACGAGGTAATCGATGGGCAGATGGGACTATAGCGTCTTTTGGGACGAAGTAATGAAACAAACGAAAAGCGAACTCGGCGACCATGAGTTCGCCATGTGGTTCAACATCCAATACGACTCCTCGGCGGAATCGACCATACTGATTCGGGTCCCTTCGAGCTTCTATAAGGATCAGCTCGAACGGCAATATCGAAGGTATCTCGAAAACAAGCTCTTCGACCTGATGGGGAAGCGCATCGGCGTAGATTTCATCGTAGTCAAGCCGACGCCTTCGGAAGATCAGGCCATGCGGTCGCAGGACGAGTATATCCCGCCCGAGGTCGCGGCGCGTCCTCGGGCGAGCGGGAAGGAATCCGGGACGAAGATCAAGGAGAAGCACTCTCAGCTGCGATCGGACTATACCTTCGAGAATTTTGTCATCGGCGACAACAACGGCTTCGCCTCCAACGCGGCCCTCGCCATCTCGAAGAATCCGGGAACGTCATATAACCCATTTCTGATCTACGGCGGCGTAGGCCTGGGCAAGACCCATCTCATGCAGTCCATAGGCAACAGGGTCTGGCAGGAAAGCCCAAAATTGAAAGTCATCTGCATCACCGCCGAGGAGTTCACCAACGAGTTCATCCAGTCCATACACGACAAGACGACGCAGAACTTCAAGAACAAATACCGCTATGTCGACGTCCTCCTGATAGACGACATCCACTTCCTTCAAAACAAGCTCGGAAGCCAGGAGGAACTCTTCCATACCTTCAACGCCCTGTACGACGCCAACAAGCAGATGGTCTTTACCTGCGACCGTCCCGTCTCGGAGTTGAAGAACCTTTCCGACAGGTTGCGCAGCAGATTCGAGCGCGGTCTCAATGTGGATCTTCAACCGCCGAATTTCGAGACGAGAAGCGCGATATTGAAGAAAAAAATAGAAGCAGGCCGCATCTCGGTACCCGATGAAGTAATAGAGATAATCGCGAAGAATATTTCCACAAATGTCCGCGATCTCGAGGCGGCCCTCACCAAGCTCATCGCGTACGCCGAGCTCGTACATAGGGAAATCACGCTCGAGATAGCGCAGAACCAGCTCAAGGACGTCTTCAGCCAGTCGAAGCACGGCAACGTGACGATCGACAACATCCTGAGAGTGGTGGCGGACTACTTCAAGCTCTCCTACAACGACTTAAAAGGAAAGAAACGCACCAAGAACATCGCCCTTCCCCGCCAGATAGCGATGTATATAGCGAGAGACATCACGGAATATTCGACGACGGAACTGGGCTTCGAATTCGGCGGCAGGGACCATACTACCGTCATGCACGCTTGCCAAAAGATAGAGGAGCGGCTCAAGCTCGATCCCAACCTCGAATCGACGATTCAGTCCATCGTCCGGGCCATCAAGGATTACAGCTCGAAAGCTTAGGGTATCGCTTTCGAAACCTGTTCTAAAATAGGGGTTTCGTGTGTGAAAGTTCGGAGCCTGTGTGGTTGTGGAGGATTCAGCCGTGCTCACGTTATCTTATGCACAACGGCTAATTTATTATATTATGATAAATTAGATACGATCTGCACATATCAACAGGGCTTACTATTATTGTTACTGTTTATATAAAACTAGAGTATATAGTATCAGGAGGAAGAGGTCCGCTGCATTGTTTCAAAGGGGGCTCCCATGAAGTTTACTTGCGAAAAGAACTCCTTTTCCCGCGAGATATCCTTCGCGCAGGAGATTATAGCATCCAAGAACGCTCTTTCGATAATGTCGAACGTGCTCCTGTCGGCCGCGGAGGGATCGCTTTCCTTGAAGGCGACCGATATAAAAGTGAGTTTCGAGACGGTCATCCCGGTCGACACGGTCGAACCGGGATCGGTGACGATTTTTTGCGACAAGCTCTCGGGAATCCTTTCCACTATCCCCGAAGGCGACATATCCATCGAGCAGGACGATTCCAAGGTGATAGTCAGGCCGACATTCAAGAAGGTAAGGTTCCAGCTGAAGACGATATCGAGCGAGAAATTTCCCGAGCTGCCCGATATCTCGAATGGTTCTTATTTTGCGGTTCCCGCCAGGGATTTCAAGGAAATGGTTTCCCAGACGATCTTCGCGGTTTCGGACGACGAGACGAGGTATTTCATGAACGGCGTATTCATGGAAAAAATACCCGGTGGTCTCGTTTTGGTGGCCACCGACGGACGCCGGCTTTCATACGTCAAAAAGGAATTCGACGCCAGGATCCCGGAGTTCAAGGGAGTGATAATTCCGCCGAAGGTGCTCGCTCTCGTGCTGAAGCGCGCGTCCGACGAAGGATTGATAGAGATCGCCGTGTCCGAGAAAAGCATCTTCTTTCGCTTCGGGTCCTACAAGATATCCTCCGTGCTCATCGAGGGACAATTCCCTAATTACCAGAAGGTGATTCCGGAAAGCCAGAGGAACAGGATCGTTTTGAACCGCTCGGATCTCCTGGACGCGCTGAAGAGAGTGGCGATATTCGTCGAGCAGAAATCTCGGCGCACCTTCTTCTCCATCTCGGACAATTCGCTCGTAATCTCCTCCGAAGAGAGCGACCTCGGGACGGCGCGCGAGGAGCTCGCCTGCGAGTACTCCGGACCGGAAGCCACCATCGCGCTCAATTACAGGTACGTCGAAGAACCGCTGAAGGTCATGGATTCCGAGAGCATAAGCATGGAATTCACCGAACCCAATCGGGCGATTACCATGACTCCCGTGCCGACTGAAGACTATTTCCATATCGTCATGCCGATGCAGATCGAGTAGTAGATGAAGACTCCATGCCTTTCAGCGATATAAAGACAGCGTCATTCAGGAACCTTGCGGATGCCGAAGTGGATACCGACGCGGATAGAGTGTTCCTCGTCGGCGAGAACGGCCAAGGCAAGACCAATTTCCTCGAGGCTCTCTATTACCTGTCCTACGGCGCCTCGTTTCGAGGGCCCGTCGATGCCCAGGCCGTCCGTCGCGGCGCGTCCGCTTTCGTGCTTTCGGGAAATACGAAGGCGAGCGGCGGGCCGGGCTTGCCGCCCGACAGCATCCGCGTTCGTTGGGAAGACAAGGTCAAGGACATCAGGAGGAACGAAAAGCCCATTCGCGACCGAAAGGAGCTCGTGGAGCTCAATCCCGCAGTGGTATTTTGCCATGAAGATTATTTCTTCGCCGCGGGCGAGCCTGAACGCCGGCGCTTCTTCTTCGACCAGTCCGCCGGCATGGTATCCGCGGCGTATATCGATATCCTCAGGGATTATAAGAGAATCCTGAAGCAGAGGAACGCGGCGCTGCGGGAATCCCGGCATGAGCTGCTCGACCTTTTGGATATGCAAATCGCGGGTAAAGGGAAGGAGCTCATGACCGAGCGCGCCGGGCTCCAGGCCGCGTTCGACGATCCCTTCGCCCTTCGATACGAGGCTGTCTCCCTGCTTGGAATAGACGTCCGCGTCAAATATCGCCCGAACTGGTCTTCCGATGGCGATGTGCCCGCTATCCTCCAAAGGCTGAGAGCCAGAAGAGCGGAAGAGCTTGCTCTCGGGACCAGCTTGACCGGTCCGCACCGGGACCGCTGGTCCTTCGTCTCCGGGGGGAGGGACTATACCGGAACGGCTTCTACCGGCCAACTTAGGCTTCTCTCCCTCACGCTTCGGATGGTGCAGGCGGATTATTTTACGCGGTCGACCGGGCGCCTCCCCGTCTTCCTCCTCGACGATGTCCTCCTCGAGCTCGACAGGGGCAAGAGGCGGCGCTTCCTCGAACTGCTGCCTCCCTCGGGACAATCCTTTTTTACCTTCCTTCCGGGCGAGCCATGGGAGGAATATAGGACCGGATCCACCATGGTATACGAGGTACGCGATGGGCGATTCGAGGATTAAGGACGTCTCGGCTCTTCTCTCCTCTTTTTTCGACGAGGAGAAGCTTCGCCGCGGCGAGCGCGTCGCGGATTTTTTCTCTTCTTGGCCGTCCTTCGTAGGGCCGCGCCTGGCCGCCCATTCCCGCGTCGCCGACGTAGACAAAGGACTGCTCGTAGTGGAGGCGGAGCATCCGGGATGGATTCAGCTTCTGCAGCTGAGGCAATCCGCCATCCTCGAGGACGTCGCCCGGCGCTACCCGGAGCTCCGCCTCAGAGGCATAGCGTTCCGGCTTTCCGGGCAAGGCAGCGCGGTCTCCCGGAAGGCCGGACCTGAAGAGAAGCTCGACGATGGGGAGCCGCCCCGCGAGAAAGGCTCGGAGGATGAGGCTGCCCTATCTATTACGCTTGAGGATATCCCCGATCCCGATTTTCGGGCCCTCCTGAAGAGGCTGAAAGACTCGCTTCAAGGCAAGGCCTGAAAATCAGCGGGCGCGGCTATTATTGACGAAGCATCGAGTCGTGACTATACTGAGTGGACTTAGCTTTCGAATCGACCGGCGGACTCCCTTGTCACGGTAAATCGGGGTCCGTCGTCGCTCATAGTACTTAAGGAGCCCGGAGCATGAAGCGTACATATCAACCCAGCAAGGTTCGCCGCACCCGTAAGTTCGGCTTTCGCGCCCGGATGAGCACGAAGGGCGGACGCCTGGTTCTCAAGAGGCGTCGAGCCAAGGGGCGGCTCAAGCTGACCGCTTCCGACGAGAAGAAGCCCTACTGATCGGTCCCTCGGGGTTGGAGGTGTCGAAATCCCCGGGCAAGGGCTTTCCAAGGCCGATAGGCTCAGGAAACGGACGGAAATTGAGAAGGTTTTCGCTCGCGGATCCCGTTTTTCCTGCAAAGGCATGCGGATCCATGTCATGCCGAACAGTCTCGCGGCGAATAGGGCGGTGTTCGTTCCCGTCAGGTCCTATGCCAACGCGGTTGCAAGGAACAAGGCGCGGAGAATCGTACGAGAATGCTGGCGCATAGGAAAGGCACGTCTCTTGCCGGGATACGATGTGGCTGTGGTCCTGTACCCCGGAGTTGACCGCTTCGACGAAAGGAAGGCTCAGCTCGAGCATCTGCTTCGTCAGGCCGGACTCCTTTCCTGAAGACTCATGAAACGGCTCTTTGCCTTGCCTTTGATATTCCTCATCAATGTATATAGGGTGGTGATATCTCCGCTCAAGCCGCCGACATGCCGATTCTACCCGACCTGCTCGGCCTACGCGCTCGAGGCGCTCAAGAAATACGGACCCATAAAGGGCAGCGGTCTGGCGATTACCCGCATTCTTCGTTGCCATCCTTTGAACCCGGGAGGCTTTGACCCAGTACCATGAGCATACTCGACAACAACAATCAGACAGGGGATAAACGGACCCTTATCGCAGTCGTCCTATCCGTAGTGGTGATCACCGGGGGCTTCCTCCTTCAGGCCAAGCTCTTTCCGACGCCTCCCGCGAAGGCGACGCAATTCGCTCAGACGGCCCAGGCGCCCGTCGCCGGCGAGAGGACCCAGGCCGCGCCCCAGAGCCCGGCCGGCGGCGCTGCGGCCGCGACGAGCGCCAGCGGAATAAGCGCGCAGCCTTCGATCGGCCCCACGACGGAGCAGAGGTATACGATATCCACGGACCTCATGGAGGCGGTTCTGTCGAACAGGGGCGGGGACATCGTATCCCTGAAGCTGAAGAAGCACAGCGACAAGGACGGCGCGGTCGATCTGATAGTGCCCGGCCGATTCGGCGCGCAGGGGCTCTCGCTCGCGTTCGGGGACTCCGGCGCCGCGCCGGTGACGGACTTGATGAACGAGATGATGCTCGATAATTCGACCATCGTGTTCTCGCGGACATTCCTGGCATCGGTTCCCGGCAAGGCCGAGCCCGTACCCTTCACCCTGAAGAAGACCTATACCTTCCGCGACGGCGAATACATGTTTGGCCTCGCAATCGGGCTCGAGAACTCGGTCAACGAGATCCTCCCCCTCGATGCCGGCGGCACCGCCTACTCGCTGACGCTGGGGCCGCAGATCGGCCCGAGGCTGACTGCCGTACCGGGCGGCAATAACACCGATTACCGCAAATTCGTGAGGCTCGTCGACGGGAAGAAAAAGGAGGAGCGCCCGAAGGCCGGCGTTCCCTTCGTCGTCAAGGACCAGCCGACCTGGGTCGGGATATCGGGGAAGTACTTCGCCTTCGTCGCCGTTCCCGAGCTCAGCTCTTTCAAGGCCACTTTTTCGATGAATCAGGATCCCAAGCTCTTCCAGACGGATTCCATATCGGTCTCGCGTCCCGCGATCAACGCGAGCAGGCAGACCGATGCCTATTATTTCTATTTCGGGCCCAAGACGAACAGCGAGCTCTCGAAATACAACTATGCGGACAGGAACGCCTTCCAGCGCAGCGGCTTGAGCCTCGAGCAGGCTGCGGAATCCTCGGGCATCCTCGGGTGGCTCGAGGCGATAATGAAATTCTTCCTCAATTTATTCTATAAGCTCGTCCCGAACTACGGTATCGCGATAATCCTGGTGACGATCCTGGTCAAGGTAGTCCTCTTCCCCCTGACGAGGAACGGGTCCGTCTCGGCCGCGAAAATGCAGGAGCTCAAACCGAAGATCGACGCGCTCCAGGCCAAGTACAAGGGGAATCCGCAGAAGCTGAACCAGGAGATGGCCGAATTCTATAAGAAGGAAGGCTATAACCCCATGTCGGGCTGCCTGCCTCTCCTCATCCAATTCCCCATCTTCATCGCGATGTACAACCTGTTCAACAATCATTTCGACCTCCGCGGAGCTTCGTTCATTCAGGGATGGATTCCCGACCTCTCCGTTCCCGAGTCTATCGTGACGTTCCCGACCGTGAACCTCCTGATTTGGCAGGTCGGGGCCCTTCGCGCGCTGCCCATCATTTATCTCGTGAGCCAGCTCCTTTACGGTAAGTACACCCAGATGAACTCGCCCGGCCAAAGCGCTACGCAGATGAAGGTAATGATGTACGGCATGCCGATAATGTTCTTCTTCATACTGTACAACACGCCCTCCGGCCTTCTCGTGTACTGGATCGTCTCCAACGTCCTCTCCATCGGCCAGCAGGTGGTGATCAACGATATCTTGAAGAAGCGGCGCGCCGCCTTGGCCGCCGCAGCGCCCGCGCCGGTCCTGGCGCCGTACAGAAAGCAAGCGAAGAACAAGAAGAAATAAACCTGCATTCCTCTCCTAGGAGTAATCATATGGTCTATGAATTCGAAGGGCGTTCCGAAAAAGAAGCCATCGACGCGGCGGCGGAGGAGCTCGGCCTCGAGCGCGACGGATTCGACGTCGAGATCCTCGAATCGCAGGGCGGGAGCATCTTCAAGAAGGGCAAGGTTCGGATCCGCGTGCATACGCGCGATGAGGCTCCGGCTGTCGCCCGCCGCGAGCCCGTCGGGAATCCTCTTCCCGCGGACGAATTCGAAGCTAAGGTGCTCGAATTTACGAAGCGGATGATCGAGGGCATGGGGTATCGCTGCGAAGCGGTAGTCCTGTTCCGCGAGGAGAAGAAACTCGGGATCAGGATCGATAGCGAGCACGCTTCGATCATAATCGGCAAGAAAGGCAAGAATCTCGACGCGCTCCAGGTTCTCGTGAACGTCTATGCGGGGCGTCTCGGAAGAGAGGACACCAGGGTCATACTCGATTCCGAGAACTACAGGATTCGCCGCGAGGAAGCTTTGGTAAGACTGGCTTACGAGACCGGCGAGCAGGTGAGGCGAACCAGGCAATCGGTCCTTCTCGAGCCGATGAATCCCTTCGAGAGACGTATCATCCACACTACCTTGAACGATATCGTGGATATCGAGACGAAGAGCGAGGGGGACGGCCTTTATAAGCAAGTGAGGATCGCGATCCGCGGCAAGGCCTGACCTGGAAAGCACATGCCGAATGACCGGAACATCGAGCTCATATCGCGCTTCGAGTCGGGCTACTCCCGCGTCGAGGGACTCGTCGCGGGCATCGGATCCGATGAGCTGAAATTCATTCCGCCTGTCCGCGACGCGTGGTCCATCAATGACTTTCTCGTGCATCTGCTCGACGCCGAGATCAGTCTCGCCTTCCGCGTCCGGGCGGCGATCGCGGAGCCGGGCAAGGCCGTGCCTGGCTGGGAGGAAGAGGACTGGCATGACGCGCTTCATTACGGCGAGGCGGATGGTCTCGCATGCCTCGACCTCGCGAAAGGCCTCCGGGCCTTTCTTTCCTCCAGCCTCCGCTCCGTCGCCGACGCCGATTGGTCCGGCTTCTTCATCCTGCACCCCGCGAAGGGTCGCTTGGGGCTGGGCGCCCTCGTCGAGATGTACGAGCGGCACTTGGTCTTCCACTTCCCCTTGATCAAGCGGAACAGGGAAGCCTGGCTGAGGAAAGAGGGTTGAAGGGAAGTCGACGGTTCGCCTAATTGCCCGCCGCGGAGGACGCGGATTCGGCTATCGCCTTCAGCTTCAGGTACTCGGTGTTGAGCTTCGCCGTCCTGGCGTTCAGCCTGGCGAGCCTCTGGGCGAGTAGGCGCGCCAGGAAGATGCCGTAGTGCGGACTTCCCTTGATGAGATTCACGAAATCCTGCTTGGATATCTTTATTAGGGAACAGGGGCCCCTCGCGACGACCGTAGCCGAGCGGCGGTTCGAGAGCAGGAAGGACATCTCGCCCATGAATAGGTCGTCCGGAGTGAGGGAGGAGACGAATTTCCCCCTCGAATAGACGTAGAGCGTACCTGAGACTATGTAGTAGAGGAAATCGGACTCCTCGCCCTCGGAGCAGATATACTCGCCGTCGCCGAAGCTTATCTCCTCCGAGCGCTCGAAGATTTTGGGTATGGCGTTCGATTCGGCTTTCCTATGGTATATTTCGAAGGCGACTTCGTTGCCTTTTTCCGAGTAGCTGAGCTCCTTTACGTAAAGGTTGACCATCTTCATGCCCATTCCATGCAGCCCCGGCATTTCCGGCGAGACGGCCATCCGCGCGCGCCAGTCGAAGCCGTCCCCCTCGTCCCTGATCGAGAATCGTGAGCGCTCAGGCGTTATCGTATAGGAGAAATATACCTTGCGGGCTTTGACGACCGGGTCTTTGTTCTTTTCGCGGATCAGCTCCATGATATCGCCGTTACGCTCGAGCCAGGCTGATTTCTCGTCATATCCGATCTTGCAATTTCCGTGCTCGATGGCGTTTATGAGGAGCTCGAGAAGGGCGACGTGAAGCTTTTCCTTCTCGTCGCGGTCTATGAGGTTCGAGTTGTAAAGGTAATTCGTCACGAGATTGGCGTAGGTGGTTATATCGAGGGGGTCGTTGTCGATCACGAAGGCGCCGGATATCGTCTTGAGCAGATGCTGTTGAATGCCCCGCTGGAACAGTATCTGCTTGTTCTGGCGCAGGATTCGCATGAGGCGCGGAATGCTCGACATGAACTCTTTCTTTCGCAGGACGGCAATTATATTGGCGTCCTGCATCGCCTCCAGGAGCTTTTTATCGTCCATGTCGTCATGGATGCCTATGATGCCGCCGTAGTGGAGCCAGGGATCCTCCTGTATCTCCTTGAGGATGCCCAGGCAATCGAGGTTTCTGTCCGAAAAATAGAAGATTTTCATTTCCGGGAGCTCGTACTTGAGGAACTCGATGACTTCTCCTCTATCGGAGAAGAAAACCGGGACGAATTCGCCCTCTGAACGTGAGAATTCCATCCGAATGATGTCGTTGAGCTTGCCGTCGCTCGAGACCACTGGAATCTTGCGCATGGCCACCTCGTATCACTAGGGTCTCGGCGGATTTCGGGCTCCGATTGACTTTTTTTTGCCCCTATGCCTTGATTATCGAATCGTATACTTGGGCCTATAGCTCAGTTGGTTAGAGCTGCGGACTCATAATCCGTCGGTCCCTGGTTCAAGTCCAGGTGGGCCCACATCAGTGTCAAGGCCCACTTGGACTTGAAGCGGAGAGCGCGCGCCGCGAAGGCGGCGGACTGACGCCGGGAGGCCGCCGTCGCCGAAGGGCGACGGCGGTGGACAGGTCCAAGCGCTGCCCGGTCGTCCGGGAAGTCGGCTCAAGCCGGCCCCATAGCGGTATCTTATATAGCGAAAGCTTCATTGGATCATCTTAATTCGAGACGCCGATGCAGATACCCCGCTGGCGGTAGTACGCAGAAGGCCGCGAAGGAGAAGCGAATATGAGCGAGGGCTTGTGGTCGGAGCGCCAAAGCGCCGAATGGCGGACTAAAGTCGGACTTGCGGAGATGCTCAAGGGCGGCGTGATCATGGACGTCACCAATGCGGATCAGGCACGGATAGCCGAGAAGGCGGGCGCCGTGGCGGTCATGGCTCTCGAGCGGGTTCCGGCGGATATTCGCGCCCAGGGTGGAGTCGCCCGCATGTCCGATCCGAGGATCATAAAGGAGATTCAGGCGTCGGTCTCGATTCCGGTCATGGCCAAATGCAGGATCGGGCATTTCGTCGAGGCTCGGATACTCGAGGCCCTCGAGGTCGACTTCATCGACGAGTCGGAGGTCCTGACGCCGGCGGACGATCGCTTCCACGTGAATAAGCATGCGTTCAAGGTACCCTTCGTATGCGGTTGCCGTGATCTCGGAGAGGCGTTGCGCCGCATCGGCGAGGGAGCGGCCATGATCCGGACCAAGGGCGAGGCGGGAACCGGGGACGTCATAGAAGCCGTGCGGCATCTGCGCGCGGTCACCGACGAGATCGCGCGTCTTACGCGTCTCCGGGAGGAGGAGCTCATGACGGTCGCCAAGGACCTCGGCGCTCCATACGAGCTCGTCGTCGAGGTGGCGCGGACGGGGAAGCTGCCCGTGCCCGATTTCTCGGCCGGCGGCGTCGCGACTCCCGCGGACGCCGCTCTCATGATGGAACTGGGCGCCGAGACTGTCTTCGTCGGTTCGGGCATCTTCAAGTCGGGCGATCCCGCTCGCAGGGCGACGGCTATCGTCGGCGCGGTCACCTATTACAAGGACCCGAAGAGGCTGGCGCAGCTGTCGGAGGATCTCGGCGAGCCGATGGTGGGGATCGGGCTCGAGGAACTGGGGGAAGACCAGCGTATGGCCAAGAGGGGCTGGTAGGGGATGAAGCGAGTCGGGGTGCTCGCTCTGCAGGGGGACTATGCCGCCCACCGGGCTGCCCTCGAGCGAGCGGGCGCCGATGCCTTCGAGGTGAGGACCTTGACCGACATCGAAGAGGCCCGCGCCCTCGTCTTGCCGGGTGGCGAGAGTACGGTGATGGGCAGTCTCCTGGTGCGATTCGGCCTCATGGACCGCCTCGTCGAACGTATCCGGGACGGGTTGCCCGTGTTCGGGACGTGCGCCGGACTCATCCTCTTGGCTTCGGGGATCGATGGGCCCGAGCAGGCCGGGATCCGGCTCCTCGACGTGTCCGTGCTCCGGAACGCCTACGGAAGGCAGATCGACAGCTTCCGGGCGAAGGTAAGAACGGCGCTGCCGGGCATAGAGAGCATCGAGGCCGTTTTCATCAGGGCCCCGAGGATAACCTCGCTGGGAGCGGGAGTAAGCGTGCTGGCGGTCCATGGCGGCGATCCCGTCCTTGTTCGCCAGGGTTCTATGGTCGGATGCACCTTCCATCCCGAGCTCGTCGAGGGCGCCGCGATCCACCGCTGGTTCCTGTCTATTTAAGGTGTTGAAAAAGGCTACGGAGCCTTTTTCAACATTACCTTGAAATATGGCTCTCGCGTGACAAGGACCTTGTCGATCCTGTTCCCGTCCATGTCGAGCACCTCGAGGGTATAATCGCCCCAGCGGCATTTGTCCCCCGCCCGGGGAATCGTCCCCATCCGGTCGAGCACGAGTCCCGCCACTGTATCGAAGTCCCAGGAACCCTCGAGGGCGATGGCGAGCTCCTCGGAGAAACGATCCAGGGGAAGCGCGCCGTCCACCAGATAGCTGCCGTCCTGACGCTCGGTGATCTCCGGCTCGTCCCCGTCTCCGGCCCAAGGCAGGTCGCCGACAATGGACTCGATGAGGTCCGACAATGAGAGGAGTCCCGAGACGCCGCCGTATTCGTCGAGGATGAGAGCGCTCTTCGCGCCTCCCGTCTTGAGAGCGGCGAAGGCTTTCAATGCCGAGACCGATTCCGGTACGAATACCGGGTCGCGCAGGAAGGCGCGGGGTTCCTGGAAGGATTCCGCCGCGATCGCCGCCAGGCATTCCTTGACGGGCAGCATGCCGACGACTTTGTCGAGGTCGCCGTCTACGGCCGGCAAATAGCCGTAGCGGGCGTTCTCGACGACGAGCCTGCGCGCCTCGGCCGGTCCGTCCCGGAGATCGACGAGCACGACTTCGGTCCGCGGCGTCATCAGCGAGGTTACGCGGCGGTCGCCGAGCGAGAGGACGCCTTCGACCATTTCCCGCTCGCTCTTCTCGAATACGCCGGTTTCGGCCCCTTGAGCGATGAGGACGCGGACTTCTTCCTCGGTTACGGCCGGCTCCTGGCCTCGCTTCGCCCCGAGCAATGACGCGATAAGCTCGGTCACCGCGGAGAGAAAGCGCGCGAGAGGCGCAAACAGGACGGTGAAGAAGCGAACGGGACCGATCACTCCGGCCGCGATGGTCTCGGGCCTCGACAAGGCGATGCTTTTCGGAACGAGCTCGCCGAGGACGACCGATACGAAGGTAGTCAGGATGACCACGATCGCGACGGAGAGCGTGCCCGCGATGGAAGCCAGGAAGGGCACCGCCCTGATGGCCGGCTCGAGGCCGCGAGCCACCGTGGACCCCCCGAAAGCGCCGGCGAGCGTGCCGATGAGGGTTATGACGACTTGGATGGTCGAGAGGAAGCGAGAAGGGCTTTCGGCCGTTTCCAGCGCGAGGCGGTAGTTTTTCCTGCCTTTTTCGGCCTCGTGCCTGAGTCTCGCCTTCCGCGAAGACACGATCGCCATTTCCGAAAGCGAGAAGAAGCCGCTGAGAAGGATCAGGCAGAGGAGCGTCAGTAGATCAAGGGCCATAATGCGGACAAGGGTGGGCGGATTCGGAGGGTTTTACCCATGGTTTAGGGGTAATGATACTGAAAACCTTCATCATCGTCGAGTATCGCGGGGCCCGCGTTCGCCCGCAGGGAGCGATAAAGCGGTCTTTATATTTGCTACTTATACGATAGGAGAATATATTTATTCTGAGCAGGGCTGATGCCGCTTCGGGTAGTCCTCGAAGACCGTCGTAGTGGAGAGCCGAATGATAATTAAAATGTTCTGGGAAAAATGCTCCGAATTCGTAGTCGAGGACGAAGACGGCTACTTCATCGAGGCAAGCGCCGCGGAAGCGATGGAGAAGATAGTTCCTGCGCTCAGCAAGCACGAGAAGATCAAATTCGAGCAAATGAAGGAAATTTACGTGGCGAAGGCCACGGACGGCATGGTGCACGAAGGCTGCTATTATTTCCTCCTGTCGCGCGACGCCCAGACGATAAAATTCGAATCCGTGGCTTTCATGACCTCGGACCTGTCGGCGCGGGGCGGGAAGCTCAAGCCCCTCCCCGATGTTCCCCTGGAAAAAATCGAAGACATCTCCTCGATAGACCCGGCGGCGTATTGATCGCATCCCGCATATAAGGGCCCTTGCTCGGCGCTTGCCCAGGACGTATTCTCTGCTGATGAAGCGTTGCTCCTGGTGCGGCGAGGATCCTCTTTATGTCGCGTATCACGATGTCGATTGGGGCTCGCCCGTTCACGACGAGACCAGGCATTTCGAGTTCCTCCTCCTCGAGACTCAACAAGCGGGGCTTTCCTGGCGCTGCATTCTCGGGAAGCGCGACGCGTTCAGGAAGGCATATGCGGGATTCGATCCCGCGAAGGTGGCTCGGTTCCCTCCCGCTCGAGTCGAGGAGCTGCTCGGCGATTCGGGCATTATACGCAACCGGCGTAAAATCGAGGCGGCGATCAAGAACGCCCGAGCCTTCCTCGCCGTAGCGGAGGAATTCGGGACTTTCGACGCCTATATCTGGAGCTTCGTGGCGGGGGAACCCGTCGTGAACTCCTGGCGAGAAGCGTCGCAGGTGCCGGCGACGACCGAGATCTCGGAGACTCTCGCCTCGGATCTCAAGAAACGGGGATTTTCCTTCGTGGGACCTACGACGATGTACGCGCACATGCAGGCGATCGGCATGGTCAACGATCATCTGGTATCGTGCTTCCGCTGGAAAGAGCTAGGCGGCGGGCGTATTCGAAGGAGAGGCCATGGAAATCGGAATTAACGCGGTCAAAGCGAGGACCTCGGTCCGGACCTATACCGACGAGCCGCTCACGGACGAAGAGCAGAAGGCCTTGCGTCAAGCCTTCATCGAAGCGGTTCCGGGGCCCTTCGGAGCGACGCCGCGCTTTCTGCTCGCCTCGCGCGACGAGATCGAGGACGAAGCGGCTCACTCGACCTCGGTCAAGGGCGGTCTCAGGATCGGCACCTACGGGATGATCGTCGGGCCTCGGGCCTTCGTCTCGGGCGTGGTGTCCAAGCGGCCCTTCGCGTGCGTGGACTTCGGATACTGCATGGAAGGCATAGTGCTGCGCGCCACCGAAATGGGCCTCGGTACCTGCTGGATCGGCGGCGCCTTCGGCCGCGGAGCGATAGCCCGGGCCCTCGGCGCGGGCAAGGACGAGTTCGTCCCCGCCGCCACGCCGGTGGGTCGCGCCGCCGATAGGCCGACCCTGCGGGAGCGTGTGGTGCGAGGCTCGGCCCGGGCCGGGACCAGGAAGGATCCCTCCGAGCTCTCCTTCGAGGTCGACGATGCGGGGGGCCTCGCCCTCCTTCGCGGCGCCGCCGAATGGGCGGAGGTGATCGAAGCCGTGAGGATCGGACCTTCGGCCTCCAACAAGCAGCCTTGGCGTCTCGTCGTGGATAAGAGGAAGGGACCTTCCCTTCATTTAGTCATGCATGAGGACCAGCGCTACAATAACATGCTCGGAGACGTAAAGCTCCAGGAGCTCGACATGGGCATCGCGATGCGGCATGTCGAGGTGGCTGCCCGTGCTCTCGGCATGCGCGGATCCTGGGAGCGGCTCGATCCTTGTCCGATCGCGCTGGAGGAACCGCACAGGTACATCTCCACGTTCGCCTAGCTTCCCGATTTGCCTTGCCTGGTGCGAATCGCTACTATAAAAGTAGCCCTATAAGCGAAATGCGGAGGCGAGCATGATTTCCAAGGTGATGTGCGACAGGATCAACGAGCAGATAAACAGGGAGATGTTCTCCGCCTACCTTTACCTCGCCATGTCGGCCAGGATGACGGAAGCGGGCTACCGCGGCATCGGAAAGTGGCTGATGATCCAATACCACGAAGAGATGTTCCACGCGATGAAGTTCTACGGGTACCTGCAGGACCAGGGATCGGCCGTGAATCTCAAGGCGATCGCGGCGCCCGTCTTCAAGGAAACCGGGATAAAGGAGCTCTTCCAGCATGTGTTGGAGCACGAGAAAGGCGTAACGGCGAGCATAAACGAGATCATGGCGCTTTCGATCGAGGAAAAGGACTACGCTACTCAGGTCCTCGCCCAGTGGTACGTGAACGAGCAGGTCGAAGAGGAAAAGAACGATATGGAGATCCTTCAGGCGATCGACCTCGTGGGCAACTCGAGCCAAGGGCTCTACCTCCTCAACATCGAACTCGGCAAGCGCGATCTCGACGTTTCGAGCGACTTCACGAAGATGGGCGGCGGCGACTGAAGCGCGCGCCTCAATAGAGGGGAAGGCGGGCGGGTCTCTCGGGCTCTTTGCTCGGGGCCCGCTTTTCTTATAAGCTGGCCGCGGAGGTGATCGTGTACCGAAGCACGAGGTCCGACCGCGCGGCCGTTTCGCCGGAGCGCGCCCTGCTCGATGGCATCGCTCCCGACGGCGGGCTCTACGTCCCGGAAACCCTGCCTCTCCTCGAACCCGCCGCCCTCGGCCTCGAGTCCCTCAGCTACCCAGAGTTGTCCTTCCTCGTGCTGAAGCCTTTTTTCCCGACATTCGGAGACGATGGGCTCAAGGCCGCATTGACCGCTCAGGCCGAGCGCTTTCCGGCGAGCGGACCCGCGCCGGTTGTATACAGGAAGGGTATGGCCTTTGTCGAGCTGTACCGAGGCCCCACCTTGGCCTTCAAGGACCTCGCGCTGAGCCTCATGGGTCCCCTGCTGGGCCTCGCGAAGTGTAAGCTGGGGATGGACGAGGAGATCGTGATCCTGGTCGCGACCTCGGGCGACACAGGCAAGGCCGCGCTCGAGGGGCTCGCTCGGCCCGGCCGCCCGGCGAACGGGATCCGAGTTGTGGTGTTCTACCCTTCCGAGGGCGTCAGCGCCGTCCAAAAGCTGCAAATGACCAGCCATGACGCCCCAGGGGCGGCCGTCATCGGCATCCGAGGCAACTTCGACGATGCGCAGAAAGGCGTAAAGGCAGTCTTCGCGAGCACGGCGGCCGCCGACTTCGCCCTGAGGCGGAAGATGAGGCTTTCTTCCGCGAATTCGATCAACATCGCGCGTCTGCTTCCGCAAATCGTGTACTACGTGTCGGCGTGGCGCGATATGCGAGATTCTGGTGCGCTCGGCTCCGACGGGATCATGGATGTAGCCGTTCCGACCGGCAATTTCGGGAACATTCTCGCGGCGTGGTACGCCAAGCGAATGGGCTTGCCGATCGGCGCTCTGATTTGCGCCTCGAATCGCAATCGCGTGCTCGCCGATTTTTTCGAGAGGAAGCGATACGATCGGGATCGGCCTTTCTACAAGACCGAGAGTCCCTCGATGGATATCCTGGTCTCAAGCAATCTGGAGCGCCTGGTTTTTCACGCGACGGGCGAGGATCCCGACCGGACCGCGGCATTGATGGCCCGGCTCGCGGAGAAGGGAGGCTACGAGCTGACGGGCGCGGAGGCCGATGCCCTCTCCGATTTCCGCGCAGGCTGGGCGGACGACGCCGCCGCGGGAGACGCAGCGCGACGCCTATTCGAGGCGTCGGGCTATCTCGTCGACCCGCACACCGCGGTCGCGGTATCGGTGCTCGAGAAGATGCGGGAGGAATCGGGAGGATCCCGGCCGACTCTCGTCGCGGCGACGGCAAGCCCCTTCAAGTTCCCCGTATCCGTCGCAAGGGCGATCGGGCTTGCAGGGACGTCGGCGAAGGAAGCCTTTCGCGGAGCCGCCTCGACCCGCGCCGAGGCGCTCCTCGAGCTCGATATGGCCGAGCGCCTCGCCGCAGCTGCCGGACTCGAGCTGCCCTCGGCCATTCGGGAGCTCCGCGGCGCCTCCGAGCTCCACGGGACCGTCGTAGAAGCCTCCGAGATGGAAGAGGCCCTGGAGCGGTCTCTCGATGCGCCGCTCCGGGGAGGCTCGAGATGAGCGAAGGAGCCGTGCGGCGGGTCCGGGTTCGGGTGCCCGCGACGAGCGCCAACCTGGGGCCCGGATTCGACGCCTTGGGAGTCGCCCTCTCCGTCTATAACCGCTTCGAGGCCGAAGAATCCGATCGCTTGGAGCTGTCCGGCTGCGAGGAGGCCTTTCGCGGGGCGGACAACCTCTTCGTCCAAGGCTACCGGCGCGGCATAGAAGCGCTCGGCTCGCGCTTCAGAGGCCTGCGCGTCCGCTTCGACGCGGACATACCCGTGGCGCGGGGCCTTGGGTCGAGCTCGGCCTGCATAGTGGGCGGCATACTGGCGGCAGACGCGCTCCACGGCGGGAGAATGGGCAAGGCCGCGATACTGGACCTCGCCGCGGCGATCGAGGGGCATCCGGACAACGTCGCGCCGGCCATCCTCGGAGGCTTCGCAGCCGCCGTATTGGAGGAGGGTCGCGTTCGCGCCGTCCGAGGGGCGATCGGCGGAGACATCGTCTTCAACGCGCTGGTGCCTCCCTTCAAGCTGGAGACCGCCAAGGCCCGCGCGGTCCTGCCGAAGCATCTGCCCTTCAAGGACGCCGTGTTCAACGTCGGTCATGCGGCGCTCGCGGCAGCCGCCTTCGCGACGCACGATTTCGATGCCCTCGGCGCCGCGTGCAAAGACCGCCTCCACGAAGACTATCGCGCGCCTTTCATCCCGGGGTTCCGGGGGATCGTGGACGCGGCGCGCGGCGCAGGGGCGATAGCCGTGTACCTGAGCGGGGCGGGACCCACGATCATGGCGATAAGCCGAGCCGGCGAGACGGAATTCGCGGCCGCGATCGCGCCTGCCTTGGAAGGGCGGGAAGGCGGAAGGTGGCGACTGGTCGCGCTCATGGCCGACGACGCCGGCGCAGTCCTGGAGGACTAGCGGCGTGCTTTTTGCCTCCCCAGGAGATGGGATTCGGTATACACTTGTGTACGTACACGGATGGGCGCAATGGCGAATGATCCCTTCGCGAGCACGAGCCGAATTGCCTCGGTAACAAGCCTCGGCCGCCGCCTCGGCCGGTCCAGCAGCCTGAGGCTTAAGCTGATGGTCTATTTCCTCGTCATCCTTCTTATTCCCCTCGTTTCCCTGGGCTTCGTCGGTCCGGCGCTGTACGCGAGGTCGATCGAGCGCGAGACTACTTCCCATATGGCCGGCATGATCGGCCAGGTAAACATGAATATCGAGCTCCGCGTCCGCGAGATGGAGCAGCTTATCGATCTCATCTCGCAGACGAAGGTCGTGACCTCGTTCCTGGAGAAAGGCATCGCGACCGCCTCCGAGCGCCAGGACATTTTCGAGATGCTCGCGTCGGTATCGGAGACTCATCCCGAGATAGCCGGGGTGCTCGTAGTGGCGGAGAACGATGCATGGATAAGCGACGGCTTCTCGAGGACGACGAGGGACCCGCTCACCGAGGAACAATGGTATGCGCTCGCCGGCGAAACCCCGGGCGACGTGAAGCTCATCGCGAGGCCCATCGGGCGCAATATCCGTTCCACGCGGCAATACGGCGCCGACGAAGTCCTATCGATCGTAAAAGCCGTGACCGGCGAGACGGACGGGAGAGTCCACGGTGCGGTCCTGATCGATATGAGGCTGTCCACAATAGAGGAGCTCTTCACCGACTCGTCGCTCGGCAAGGGCGGATTCCTCTTCATCGCGGACTCGGGGGGCGAGATGGTCTACGCCCCGGTGAATCGGGTGGCGTATCGTATCCCGCTCATGGACCTGACCGGCGATTCGACGTCGGCCATAATGACAGTCGCGGGAACCGATTATCAAGTGCTCGCCCGCAGATCGCCTTATACTGGATGGGAGACGCTCGGGGTCTTTTCCCTGGCCGAGATGCTGCGCGAGGTGTTCCTCATCAGATCATTGACTTACGTTATCGGCGGCATAACGATGATCCTGGCCATCGTGGCCGCCTATTTCTTTACATCGTCGATCGCGAAGCCGGTCCTGGATTTACGGAGCCTCATGAAGCGCGTCGAGCACGGCGACCTTTCCGTGCGCTTCTCGGGGGCTCCCAACGACGAGATAGGCGAGCTGGGCCTGGGCTTCAACGAGATGATCGAGCGGATCCAGAGCCTGATCGACCAGGTCTATGCCGAGCAGAAGTCGAAGCGTGATTCGGAGTTGCGGATACTGCAAGAGCAGATCAAGCCGCATTTCCTCTACAATACGCTCGACACGATCCAGTGGATGGCTCAGGAACACCGCGTCGACGACGTAGTCAGCATGGTAGGGGCGCTCACGAGCCTATTCCGCATCGGCCTTAACAAAGGCCGGGAATTCATTTCGCTGTCCGACGAGATAGAGCATGTCGAGAGCTATCTCTGCATCCAGAAGATGCGCTACGAGGACAAATTCGATTACTCGATCGAGTGCGAGCCCGCGTTGAGAACCCGGCGGGTGCTTCGGCTGATGCTTCAGCCCCTGGTCGAAAACGCGATCTATCACGGAATCAAGGAAAGGCGCGGACACGGCTCGCTGGTCGTGGGGGCGCGCGTCGAGGCCGGCGACCTGTACCTGTCCGTCAAGGACGACGGAGTCGGCATGAACGAGTCGACGGTGGCAATGCTCAATGCGTCGCTCGAGGACGGGAAGCCGAACGTCGGAGGATACGGCATACGCAACGTTCACGAGCGGATTCGCCTGACCTACGGCAAGCCCTACGGCCTATACTACAAGAGCGTCAGCGGCGAGGGCACGGAGGTCACGGTCCGGCACCCGCTCCTCGATTCGGAGGCATGACATGTGGAAGGTATTGATAGCCGACGACGAGCCCAAGATCAGGCGGGGCCTCAAGGCGCTCCTGGACCGATGCGGCGGCGATCTCCAGGTCGTCGGGGAAGCGGAAGACGGCGAGATCGCCTATGAGATGGCGTTGAGGCACGAGCCGGACATACTTCTCGTGGATGTCCGGATGCCTTTTCGTAGCGGCCTCGATCTGATTGAGGGGCTTCAGGCGGCCTTGCCGGACCGGATCGTAATAATCGTGTCCGGGCACGACGAGTTTGAATATGCGCAGGCCGCGGTCAAGCTGCAAGTCTTCGATTACATACTCAAGCCGGTAGACGCGGAGAGCTTCATCGCGGTGGTCAAGAAGGCCAAAGCCGAGCTCGAATCGCGCCGCGAGGAAGGCAAATACGCGGCCTGGGCGCGCGAGCAGCTCGACCGCAATCTCCCGGTCCTGAGGGAGCGCTTCCTCAAGGATTGGGTCGGCGGCTCGCTTTCCCGTACCGAGGTGCTGGATGCGGTCGCCCTGCTCGGAATCGAGCTCGCCTCGCCCGCGACTCTCTTCGCGGCGCGCTTCGCGGAGCACGTGGGCCACGGAGGCCCGGGCAGCCTCGGCAGCGACAGGGGAAAGAGGCTCGCCCTCGTGGCCATGCGGACCGTGATGGAAGAAGCCCTGCCGCCGGGAGGCAGCTATGTCTTCGAAGACGATACCGAGACGGTACTGGCTCTCGGCCCGGGATTCGATCGGCAAGGGCTGATCACCCTCGTGGAGGGCATAGAGCGACGCGCAGCGGAGCAGGTGTTTCAGGTTCCCGCTCTGGCCACGCGGGCCGTACCCGATCCGCTGGAAGGTCTCTGCGACGCTTACGACGAGCTCTGCGGCGAGTTGGCGGACGGCGGAAACTGCGAGGCATTCGTCATACTCGCGCGAAATTACATCGATAAGCATTACTGGAACCCCGATCTCTGCCTCGAGGATACCGCCGTCGAGCTTCAGATCAGTCCGGGCTACCTCTCGCGGCTCATGAAGCGGGAGACGGGCTTCTCCTTCGTCGAGTACCTCAATCGCATCCGAGTGAAGAAAGCCACTCTATTGATGAGCGATCCCTCGGCGAAGGCCTTCGAGGTCGCCGAGCGCGTGGGCTACCGGAGCCAGCACTACTTCAGCCGGGCATTCAAGAAGGTGACGGGGAATTCTCCCACCGATTACAGGAAGGGGGCCTAGCTATGCGTTCGCGGGTCTCGGGAGCGGCGGTCCTGGCGCTTCTCGCCGCGGCGGTCATCTCTTCCTGCTCGCAGGCTCCGCGCCGTTCCGGGATGCGCTACCTCGTCGGCTTTTCCCAGGCCAATCTGACCGAGCCTTGGCGCATAGAGATGACCGGCGAAGTCAAGGCCGAGGCGGCGCGCCATGCCGATATGAAGATCATTTACACGGATGCCGCCGACTCCACGAGCCGTCAAATAGAAGACGTACATCGCCTGATGGATTACGGGATCGACCTGATGATCATCTCGCCGACCGATTCCCACGAGCTGACCCCGGTAGTCCGCGAGGCATACTCCAAGATTCCGGTGATCGTGCTCGACAGGGCCGTGGAAGGTTACGACTACAGTCTCTTCATAGGCCCGGACAACGAGCGGCTGGGCCGCGAGGCCGGCCGCGTGATCTCCGAGCAGCTCGGCGACAGGGAGGGAGCCGTCCTGGAAATACAGGGCAGGTCGGGCTCTCCCCCGACGCTCTCGCGCAGCCAAGGGCTCCGGGACGTCCTCGCGAAGCATCGGAACATCAGGATCGTCGATACGATCGTCGCCGACTGGCTGCGCGATACGGCGGAAGACAAGGTCGCGGAGCATATCCGGCTGATACCCGATCTCGACGTCATCTTCGCCCAGAACGACGCAATGGCCTTCGGCGCCTGGAAGGCGGCGAGAGTCGCAGGTAGACCTGGGATCAAGTTCATCGGGATAGACGGCCTGCCCGGTCCGACCGGCGGTATCCAACTCGTTCGTAAAGGCGTTCTGTCCGCGACCTTCATATGCCCGACCGGCGGCAAAGAGGCCGTGATCTATGCGCGGGACATACTCCAGCATAAGGAAGGGATTCCCAAGAAGATTTTCCTGAGGCCGCTCAAGGTCACTCCGGCGGTGCTAGCCCAAAGCCCGAACGGCCAGCCCTATTCGAACGGCCTCCCTCTGTCCAGCGGGCGCCGGATCGTGCTCGGCTTCGCCCAGGTCGGCGCGGAGAGCGAATGGCGCGTGGCGAATACGAAATCCATCAAGTCCGCGGCGGCCAAAGCCGGCATCGACTTGCTGTTCGAAGACGGGAAGCAGCATCAAGAGAACGAAATCTCGGCGATCCGCTCATTCATTCGCCGGAAGGTCGACGTCATCGCTTTCTCGCCTATCGTCGAGTCGGGTTGGGACGATGTGCTGAGGGAGGCGAAAAGCGCCGGCATTCCGGTGATCATGACCGATCGATCGGTCGACCTCAAGGATGATTCGCTCTGGCTCAGCTTCATGGGATCCGATTTCACGGAGGAGGGGCGTCGGGCCGCTCGCTGGATCGTCGAGAAGATAAAAACGCCGGGCCCCGTAAATATCGTAGAGCTGCAGGGAACCATAGGCTCCTCCCCTGCGATCGAGCGGACTATCGGATTTACGGAAGTCCTCAAGGACTATCCGAATTTCAAAATCATAACCTCCGAGAGCGGCGATTTTTTGCGGGATCAGGGTTACCAGATAATGAAGAAGATACTCGCCCGAGAGAACCGCAAGATCGACGCGGTCTTCGCTCACAATGATGATATGGCTTTAGGGGCCATCCAAGCCATGGAAGAAGCCGGCTTAAAGCCTGGCAAGAATATCGTAATCGTCTCCATCGATGCCGCGCATGGCGCCTTCATGGCAATGATAGAAGGCAAGCTCAACTGCGCGGTTGAGTGCAACCCGCTGCTCGGGCCTCAGCTCATGAAAGCCATCCAGGATTACGAGAACGGTAAAGACCTTCCCCTCCGCATGATTACCGCTGAAGGCGTTTTCCCGGCGGATACCGCGCGCAGGGATCTCGACTCAAGAGATTATTGACGCGGCGTTTTCTCCCCGCCCCCAGAGCCGAAATCCGCGCGCCCCGTCCGAAAAGTGCCCAAAAAAGCCGTTTGGTCTAAATCGCGAATTCGAAAACTGCCTCTAAGATGAACCCTCGGTCGCTAAAAGAGTCGAAATGGGCAAGCAACGCCGATCGGCGTAGGAGCGAGGGGATGAAGAATTTTTTTAGGGGCGCATGGGTATTGGTTTTTCTCTTCATGCTTTCGGTGGAGGCGCTCTACTGCGCCGACGCCAAGGCGGGATCCCTGACGTGCGTAGGATTGTATTCAGAAACCAGCGACGGCTATGTCAGCTATAGGGCAAAAGTTGGCAAGGGAGATTGGCTCACCGTAAAGGTAGGCGACATCATTCCGGCGACCGGAGAGATCAGCATCGTAGTTGATAGGGACTGGGTCGAACTTATTCCAACCGGTAATCCAAACACCGTATATGAAATCGACGGTCCCGATTCCGGGAAACTGATAAAGTCGGTATCCGATATCACGAAACTAAAAGCGAAGACCGTGAGCTTCCCAAAAGGGACTGTGGATAAACCTGATCCGAAATTCAAGAACAAGCTTGTAGTCAAGCAATATCTGGGAAGGCAAATCTACATCACGAAGGATGGTGACTCGAACGACATAAAGTACGGCGACGTACTCGATACCACGGGAAAGGTGAAGATCATCGCCACCAACACTACCATCAGCCTGATGAACGCAGGTGGACAAATCACCACCGTCATAGGGCCTCTTAATTTCACCGTCGATCAAGTCCTGAACAACAAGAATTTGTACAAGTTCTTGAACGTCCAAAAGTGATTTGAGCGAAGGAGGGTAGTAAGGAGGGAATTGAGGCAAGATTAGGTATCCGGGTTTGAATTTCGGGCTTCCCCGCTCGGCCTATGCCGAGCGAGGGAAGGTCATAAGCCCGAATGGCAGGGGTTTCTTAGGAGGGTTTTATGAGAAAAGTTCTTGTAGTGTTGATCGCCCTGATGGTGATCTTCTCCGTGTCCGCGGTCGCCGCGCCGAAGCAGTGGGTAGTAGGGTTCTCCCAAATCGGCTCCGAGAGCGAATGGCGCACTGCCGACACCGTCTCCGTCCAGAATGCCTTCCTCGACGAACCGAGCTTCACGCTGATCTACTCCGACGCGCAACAGAAGCAGGAGAACCAGATTAAGGCCTTGCGCTCCTTCATCGCCCGCAAGGTGAACTGCATCGTCTTTACGGCTCTGGTCGAGACCGGGTACGGCCCCGTCCTCCAGGAAGCTAAGAATGCCAAGATTCCCGTTATCATGATCGACCGCGACGTAGCGCCCGCCGATCAGGGCCTTAGGCTCACGATCATGGGCTCCGACATGGTGAAGGAAGGTGAGAAAGTCGGCCTGTGGCTCGAGACCAATCTCAAGAAGTTGGGCATCGACGACGGCAAGACGGATATCGACTTCGCGATTATCGACGGCACTGTCGGCTCCGGCGCCATGGTCGGCCGCAAGGAAGGCTTCGGCCACATCCTTGCGAATCACCCGAACTGGAAGGTCATGCACGAGCAGACCGGCAACTTCACCACCTCTGAAGGCAAGCAGGTCATGGAAGCCTTCCTCAAGGCTGACCCGAAGATCCAGGTTCTCTTCACCCATAATGACGGAATGGGCCTCGGCGCCAACGAGGCCATCAAGGAAGCGGGCCTCAAGCCCGGTAAGGACATCATCCACGTCTCCATAGACGCGACTAAGGGCGGCATGGAAGCCATCGTCGCCGGCGAGATTAACTGCATCGTCGAGTGCAATCCCCTCCTCGGGCCCCAGGCCGTGCAAGCCGTTTCCGACCTCCGCGCCGGAAAGAAACTCCCCGCGAAGATCGATACGATCGAGGGCATCTTCGACTCGACTAATGCCGCCGCGGCCCTGCCCACTCGCCAGTACTAATTTTAATAAAATAGGTTAGGTTCTGAACTGGTCAAGGCCGTCCCGTTCTCCGGGACGGCCTTGCATGTAATCATAGAGTGCGAATATAGTTTTGGATGATGAGGAGGGGAGGGAATGTCAGATAGAGTGCCTATTTTGGAAATGAAACGGATAAGCAAGTTTTTCCCCGGGGTAAAGGCATTATCCGATGTAGATTTCCGCCTCTTCAAGGGTGAGGTTCACTCCGTCATGGGACAGAACGGGGCTGGGAAGTCGACTCTCGTCAAGGTCCTCACCGGGGTTTATAAACAGGATTCCGGCGAGATGCTTTTGGAGGGGAAGCCGATCCGTCCCGATTCTCCTCTTGCTGCGCAGAAGCTAGGAATTAACGCCGTTTATCAGGAAGTCAATTTGTGTCCAAACCTCTCGGTCGCGGAGAATATCTTCATCGGCAAACAACCGATGAAGAACGGTATGATCGATTGGCCCAAGCTGAACAGGAATGCCGGAGAGCTACTGGCCAGACTGAACATTTACATCGATGTATCCCAAATCTTAGCGTCGTATTCAATCGCGGTGCAGCAGATGGTCGCAATCGCCCGCGTATTAGATAGCTCCTCGCAGATACTTATTCTGGACGAACCGACTTCGAGTTTGGATGAAAACGAGGTGGCGCAGCTCTTCAAGGTCATCAAAAAACTGAGAGATGACGGACTGGCCATCCTATTCATTACCCATTTCCTCGATCAGACCTATCAGATCGCGGACCGTATCACGATTCTAAAGAACGGAGTTTTCGTCGGCGAGTATAGGACATCGGAACTTCCCAAGCTCGACCTCATTGCGAAGATGCTGGGTAAGGAGCTCTCCGAGTTCAGCTTCGCCGCAGGCAGCGATAAAAGTAAGAAGACCTCATCCGCAACTTCGAGGGAGGTTGACTCGATTCTCAAGGTCAGGGCTCTCGGGCTTCCCGGATCAATCGCTCCCTTCGACCTCACCCTTGACAAGGGAGAAATCGTCGGACTGGCCGGCCTCTTGGGATCGGGCAGGACTGAGATGGCCCGGCTTATTTTCGGGATCGATAGCGCCGACCAGGGCGAAATACTCATCAAGGGAAAGAAGACAAACATCAACTCACCGAGGAACGCGATTATGGCCGGCATGGGTTTTTGCTCAGAAGACCGTAAGAGCGAGGGGATCTTTCCCGATCTCACGGTACGCGAGAATATCGTTCTCGCCCTGCAGGGCAGGAAGGGCATCTTCCAGAATATTTCAAAAAAGAAGCAAGGGGAAATAGCCGACGAGATGGTAAAGTCCCTTGGTATTAAGACACCCAACGCGAATATCCTAACCAAGCAACTCTCGGGCGGCAATCAACAGAAAGTCCTACTCGCTCGGTGGTTGGCGACGAATCCGATACTCCTCATCCTGGACGAGCCGACTCGCGGTATCGACGTCGGGGCCAAGTTCGAGATCATGGAGCTCATCTTGAATCTGAGCAAGCAGGGGATGGGCGTCATCTTTATTTCCTCCGAGTTCGAGGAGGTTGTCCGCTGCAGCACCCGCGTAGCCGTCCTGAAGGACAAGGCTAAGATCGCCGAGCTTGTGGGCAATGAGGTGAACGAGAATAAAATCATGCAAACCATCGCGGGAGGGGAATAGGTATGCTATCATGGAAGTCGTTAACTAATAATAAGTTGATTTGGCCGATTGTTTCGCTGGCTATCCTTCTCGTTTTTAACCTATTTTTCACCCCGCACTTCTTTGCAATTCAAATCATGGATGGGCACCTCTTTGGAAACGTGATAGATATAATCAAGAACGCCGCACCGAAAGCGATCCTGGCAATTGGCCTTACCCTTGTCATCGCGACACATGGGATCGACATTTCGGTCGGTTCGGTCGTCGCGATTTCCGCCGGGGTCGTCGCGATGCTTATCGGCGGCGATCTCCAGGGCATACCCAAGCATCCTATTTTCATCTCAATGGTCGTGGCAGTACTCGTCTGCACCCTCGCCGGAACGTGGAACGGCTTCCTCGTCTCGCGAATCGGGATGCAACCGATTATCGCGACACTGATACTATTCGTCGCCGGCCGCGGCATCGCCATGGTTACGACGAATGCGATGCAGGTCTGGCTCTACGCTAAGCCCTTTGCGCTCCTCGGCCAAGGCTACTTCCTCGGTTTGCCCTTCTCCATCTACATAGTGGCCAGCCTCTTTATCCTGACGTATATAGTCACGCGCGGCACAGCCCTTGGGCTTTTTATCGAAGCGGTCGGTTTAAACCCCACGGCCTCCAGGTTCGCCGGAATCAATGCCAAGAACATCCTTTTATCGGTATACGCCTTTAGCGGCTTTTGCGCCGGACTTTCTGGCCTGATCGTCTGTTCTACGGTCATGAACGCCGACGGGAATAACGCAGGCTTGCTGTTCGAGCTCGACGCCATCCTTGCCGTGGTCCTTGGAGGAACTTCCCTCAATGGCGGCAAGTTCAGTTTGGGCGGGAGCATAATTGGCGCCCTCATCATCCAGACTTTGACCACGACCATATACGCCTTCGGCGTACCGCCGGAAATTTCTCAGGTCGTCAAGGCCTTCGTCGTCTACATTATCTGCCTGCTGCAATCGGACCAATTCCGCAGGAAAGTCGCGGGTGCCTTCGGCAGGGAGGTCTCGGTATGAAGCGCTCCTCGATCAACCAAAGGAACCTTCCCATTTTTGTAACACTGGGGCTTTTCGTTCTCATGTTCGCCCTTGGGTCGATAGCTTTCCCCGGCTTCTTCGCTGTACAGAATTTTTTTAATCTCTTCATCGATAACGCCTACCTCCTGATTATTGGTGTCGGGATGACCTTCGTCATCATCTCAGGGGGAATCGACCTGTCGGTCGGCTCCGTCCTCGCCCTCACTACGATGGTGACCTCGAGCCTCCTCGAGAAATCGCACATGAGCCCTGTTCTCGTCATCCCACTCGTGCTGCTGATGGGAATAGCGCTCGGCTTCTTCCAGGGTTATCTTATCCAGACTTTCGACCTGCCGCCCTTCATAATTACACTCGCGGGACTCTACCTGGCGCGAGGGCTCTGCTATGTCGTGAGCGTCGATACGATCCCGATCTCGAACCAATTCTTTAACAACGTAGCCCATTTCCAGCTCAACCTTCCCTTTCTCGGTCAGAACTTCCTTTCATCGAACGCCGTGGTCGCGATCATCTTTGTGATCGTGGCGCTCTTCATGGCCCACAACACGAAGTTCGGACGGACCGTCTATGCCATTGGAGGGAGCGAACAATCCGCTATCCTGATGGGCCTCCCCGTCAGGAAGACAAAGATCGCGATCTACGCGTTTAGTGGCTTTTGTTCCGCCCTCGCGGGAATCGTCTTCACGCTCTACACCCTCTCCGGCTATGCGTTAAATGGAAGTGGTATGGAGTTGGACGCGATCGCTTCGGTCGTCATAGGCGGCACACTCCTAACCGGCGGGGTCGGTTCGATCCTGGGGACCCTCCTAGGTGTCCTCGTCTATGGCATCATCCAGGTCCTTATCGTGTTCCAGGGGACCCTCAACTCATGGTGGACGCGCATTGTCATCGGCTTCCTGGTCTTTTTGTTTTGTCTTCTCCAGAGGTTCTTCGATTCAAGGCGCGGCCAAAGGAAGAAGTATTTTCTCGCGGCAAAAAGCGCCACGAAAACCTGAACTCAGCGCCGCGAGGGGTCCCCGGCTTGATTTTCGACAGTAAATCTTTACCGGGGAAATATTTGCATAGGATTAACTGCTGACGCAGATGTGGTCGGCGATTCATCAAGGCGTTCTTCTCCCGCGATCTTTCGTTGATATATAAAAAAAAGGGGCCTATACTATCGCATTTATGCGAGAGCCCGTGAATAAAAGACAAGGCCTCAGGCTCATCGGCAATATTTTATTCATCCAAGCCGGCGCCGTCATTGCTGCATTCGCCCTCGAGCGATTCCTCGTGCCTAATAGGATCATGGACGGAGGGGTCGTAGGCATAGCGATAATCGTGTCCTATTTGAGCGCACTGCCTCTCGGCCTATTGGTCTTCGCGTTCAACGCGCCGTTCCTCTTGCTCAGCCTGAAACTCATCGGGAAGAGATTTCTCTTCCTCGCGCTCTATGCCGTCGCCTCTTTCTCCGTTTGGGTCTCCGTCTTCGGCGCCCAGGTCCTTATTACGCGAGACCTCTTTCTAGCCACGGTCTTCGGCGGGATCCTCCTGGGCTTGGGCGTCGGCCTCATCATCCGGAACGGAGGCTGCCTGGACGGAACCGAGGTAGTCTCCATCATCCTTAACTCGAAGATACCTTTCTCCGTCGGCGAGATCATCATGGGCTTCAATGTCGTAATCTTCTCGGCGGCCGGGCTCGTGTTCGGCGTGGAGCGTGCGTTATATTCGGTCGCGGCCTACATCATCGCGTACAAGGCGATCGATCTCGTCGTCGAGGGCATCGACGAATCCAAGGCGATCTTCATAGTCTCCGGCCGCTCCGACGAGATATCTAGCCTGCTCTTCGAGAGGTTGAAGGGCGGCATAACGATCTTCAAGGGCATGGGCGGATATTCGAGAACCGAGAAAGACATCATCTACGTAATCGTGCGGAGGCTGGAGATATCCAAGATCAAGAACGCCGTCCGCGGCATCGACGAGGACGCCTTCATCACGATACACAATGTTCATGAGGTGATCGGAAAGAACGTCAGGAAGGGAGAACGATAGAGGGGGTTCGGCTTGACCTGGGTTGCTGGGGTTCCGGGTGATAGGCGTGAGAAAGGCGTCGCGTGCAAGCTCCTATGCATCGTGGGGGCCTTCGCGTTCGCGTTGGCGGGCGCTTCGTGCGGAGAGAACTACTCGTATACGTCGCGCTGCGAGAGTCTCGCGGACGGCCAAGACGGCCGCGCGAGCGCGGCTTTCAGCATGAATCGCAGGCCGGTGAAGCTCGAACTCTATGTGCGAGTGGACGAAGGGAGCGCCGTCGTAGAGCTCGATCACCCCGACGGAAGGACGACCGAGTTCCTCGAGATCAAAGGTCCCGCCATACGGAATGTCAGGAAGGAATTCGCCAAAGAGCCCGGAAGCTGGGGCCTCCTGGTCACGGCGAAGGGCGGCACGGTATCGTATTGGGCGGCGCTGCACGACCGCAAGAAATACCAAGGCCCCGACTATAAGGCCCGGCGCCTCGTGGAAGGCAAATGAAGAAGCCTGCAGATATCGGCGTCTTCCCGGACGCCGACGCGGCCGCATCGGCGCTGGCCGACTTCGGGAAGTCCTTTATCCTGCCCTGCTCGGGCCTGACCGCGGGGGAGATCGCGCAAGAAGCGGGGGATAGGGCCTGGATGAGGCCGCTCGCGCGCAAGTACGCCGGAGCCTTGGAACTCTACAGGAGATGGGCGGAAGAGAGCGTCCCCAGGATGATAAAGAGCGCCCGCTATGTCATCAACCAGGAACAGTACGACCTCCTTATCCGCAGGATGGGGACGGACCTGCTTCGTACCTGGCGCGATCGCTCTACCGATAGGCGCGCTCGATTGTCCTTCGGCGCGGCTTTTGGGGCCGTCGATCTCCTATTCATGGCGATCAACGAGGCGGAGGCCTGCCGATCGAGCTCGATTAACGGCTTCTTGCACGTTCCTCTGGACGGCTCGACGCTAAAGCCGCTGAAGCTATGCATCGACCAGCTCCTCGACAAGGACTTCGCAGTCGAGATTCCGGCGGCCGTTCCCGTGGGCTACATCGCCACCGAGGAGCAATATGTCTTCTTTCAGGAGGCGATATTCGCCCTCGCGGCGCGAGCCGACGTATCGCCCATCGTATATGCGTACTTCTGCGGGGAGTCTTAATCTTTCTTGAACAGCTTCTTTATCCTGTCGAAGAAACCGCTCTTGCTTGTCTTTTCCCGCGCCTTCTGGATTCGGGGAGGCGCGCTCTGTTGCTTCTCGACCTGGGGCTTCGGGCCTTGAGTCTGGGGCGCGCCCTGGCGCCGCGCCTGAGGCGGGCCGACCTGCCGCGGCGTCGGCGCGGCAGGTCTCTGCGGGGTCATCCCCTGCTGCTGCCTTTGTCCGCCCTGAGGAACTCTCTGTACGTTCTGGCGCGGCGCCTGGCGCGGCACCTCGCCGCGCTTGTCCTCTCGAGGAAGCGGCCTCCTCTCCTCGCTCGCCGGCCGTCGTTGATCGTCCCGCCGGGGAGCAGCGCGCCGGAATTCGCCCAGCTTGCCCCCGCCTGATCGGCCGCCCGCATAGGCGCCACTCTTCCCGCCTCCGTATCCCCTCGCGCCTTGCCTCGAGTTGCGGCTGCGTCCCTCGCCGCCGCGATCCCGCGCGAAGCGCAGGCCCGAGCTCCTGTCCTCGAGGAGTAGGGCTTCATCGAAGGGCATGACCGGAATCTTGGCGCCGAGGTACTTCTCTATCGAGTAGAGTCCGTAGACGAATTTCTCGCAGGCGAGAGTGATGGCTTTGCCGGCTTTGCCGGCTCTCGCCGTGCGTCCGATGCGATGCACGTAAGACTCGGCGTCCTCGGGTACGTCATAGTTGACCACCAGCTCGAGGGCTTCTACGTCGAGGCCGCGCGCCGCTACGTCGGTCGCGACGAGGATGCGTATCTTCCCGGCCTTGAGCCTCTCGATGACCTCGGAGCGCTTCGCTTGGGGCAAGTCGCCCATAATGAACTCGCAGTCGAACCCATTCACCTTGAGCCTCCGCGCAAGCTCCTCAACCATGAATTTTTGGTTGCAGAAGACGAGGCAGCTTTCGGGCTTCTCGCGCTCGAGGAGCCCCATCAAGAGGGACAGCTTCTCGTGCGAGCCGACATGGTAGAGTTCCTGAGTGACGAGCTCAACCGTTACTTTTTCCGGTTCGATCGAGATCTCTTTAGGCTCGCGCATATACTCCCAGGCTAGGTCCTTGACCCTGAGCCCCAGAGTGGCCGAGAAGAGGTAAGTCTGGCGCTTCTCGGCGGAGGGCAGGTAACGCAGCAGCTTGCGCAGATCGTCGATGAATCCCATGTCGAACATGCGGTCCGCCTCATCGATGACGAGAAAGCCGACGTCCTTGAACAGCATCTTGCCCTGCTGGAGGAGATCGATTATCCGTCCCGGGGTGCCAACGATTATCTGGACGTCGGCTCTGAGCATGTCGACCTGGGGGCCGTAGCTGACTCCGCCGTAGAAAGCGCCGGCGGTGATGGGCAGGTGCTTGCCCAGCTTCTTCGCATCGGCCTCGATCTGCAGAGCCAATTCCCTGGTCGGCGCCAGAATGAGGACTTTTTTCGTCCTCAGGGCCGATTCGGACATGATTCTCTGCATGATGGAGATGAGGAAAGCGGCCGTTTTGCCTGTCCCCGTTTGGGATTGGGCATAAATGTCCTCGCCCGATAGAGAGTGGGCGAAGACCATTTCCTGGACGGGCATGCAGGTCGTGAAGCCCGCTTCGTCGATACCCCGCTGCAGGTCGGGGTGAAGGTTGAGTTCCTGGAATTCCATGTGTGTGCTCGATGTACGGAAGATAGATCGAGTATAATCGATCCGTGAACAAGTATTAAGGGGTCGGCGCGACCAAAGAGGTAACATGGCGAAGAAAGCGGCTTTAGCCATAGCCCTGGCGCTCACGGTCTTTTTCGCGTTCCCGCAGGGCGACAGCGGGGGGCTCATCGAAGGCGACAAGTGGGCTTTCCTGGTCTCGGCCCCCGCAGGCTGGGTTTGGGACGGCAAGACGCTGCGGATACAGGGTATTTTGGGGCTCTTCTATAAGGCGGGAGCCGATTACTCGCCCTCCAGGCTCCATATATATATAAATCCCACCTCGAAAGGCCCGGGTGCTCCTGCGACTTTGAGCGATTTCATCGATGCGGACGAGACTACGTTCATGAAGTCGAATCCCGGAACCCAAGTCAAGGATTTACCTGTGTACTCTCCGGGCTTGGAGTATCGTTTCATCCTGCGGGACTTCGACGATCAGAACGAGAGTTACTATCAGTCCCTCGCCTACTACGAGGGAGAGGAAGCCTATTTCGTCTTTGTCCTCTCCTGCCGGAGCGCGGCTGAGCGCGAGCTCGAGCGCGCCTCCTTCCTCGAGCTGCTAGGCTCCTTCACGTATATCCGCAAGGAGTGAGCCATGTCAGGCGCGATCGAAGGGATTCGAGAATGAGCGCGAAAACCGTTAAAACGGTCTTCGTCACCGGCGCCGATCGCGGAATCGGCTTCGGCGTCGCCCGCGAAGCCATAGTCGAAGATGCGTCCGCCCGAGCGGCGGGCGGACGTCTCGAGCTCGAGAGGCTCGACCTCGACCTAAAAGAAGTACCATGAAGAAGGAGATCAAGCCGTATCGCCCCGTCTATCCTTCGCCGGCGGCCCTTATCACCTCGATCGATGCCAAGGGAGGAGCGAACATCATCACGCTGGGCGAGGTATTCAACATAAGCGTTCGAGAGCCGGTAATTCTCGGCATCGCGATCCGTCCCGCGACCTACTCGCACGGCTTGATCTCGGAGACAAAGGAATTCGCGATCAACCTTCCGACGGTCGATTTACTGGAGAAAGTCGACCGATGCGGGACGGTCTCAGGCAGGTCAGGCAAGGACAAGTTCCGCGAGATCGGACTGACGCCGGTTCCATCTACAAGGATAAGACCGCCCTGCATCGAAGAATGTCCCGTCAATATAGAATGCGAGGTACTGGATATCCTGAGAGTCGGCGACCATGATCTCTTTCTAGGGAACGTAGTCGCGATGCGCGTCGATGAGGATAAGCTCGATGAGAAGGGCGATATACTCAATGAGACCTTAGACCCCATTGTCTATATTACCGGGCAATACTGGAGCATCGGCAGGCCTATAGGGGCCTTATATTTTTCGGTCAAGAATAATCGAGAACGCGGAGTAGAGCAGTAATGCCGCCATGGCGATGTTGAATACGAGGAGAGTCTTCTTGTCGCTCAAGCGCTTGTTGAAAGCGAAGCCCGCCGAACACCAGGTCAGGACAGCCAGGAAACCGATGCACGCGAGGCCCATGGCGGAGAGCAGAATCCCCAAAGTGTTCCTTGCAAGGCTCTTCGCGAACACGCCGTATAGAGTTATCCCATAAAGCATGACTTTGGGATTGATCAACTGCAGGAGCATCCCGTTCTTAAAGGAATAGTTCCTTTTTTGGAGCTCCGGATTCTTCTTGCCCACGAACAAGGAGACGCAAAGCCAAAGCATATAGACGAATCCGGCGCATCTGAGGATGTCGCCGAAGGCCGAATACTGCGATCGTAGGGAAAAGGTAAAATACCCGCTTGCGATCATCAGTATGAAAAACCCGAGGGCGATCCCCGAAAGGTAGGGTAGAGACCGCTTTAGGCCGAGTGCTACGCCCGCTGCCGTAGCCGTGATATTGTTTGGCCCGGGCGTAAAAGTGGTGCTGACGACATAGGCAATCAAGGCTAGAGTGTCTGTAGGCATTCTCCCTTCTTTATAGTGAAGGTTATTTGTGTGCTATAAAACGTACATTACGGGCGTTATATTGTCAAGGACGGCTTATGGATGATCTTACGAAACAGCTTGCCATAAATTTAAAGCTTATAAGAGAAGGGAATAATTATAGTCTGGACGATATTGCCGAGAAAACAGGCGTGAGCAAAAGCATGCTGCGGCAGATCGAAAGGGGAGAGTCCAGCCCTTCGATTTCAACTGTGTGGAAGATCGCGAATGGACTGAAAATCTCGTTCACCACTTTGCTGACCCGCCAGCAAGAGTCGATATCCGTGGTCGGGTTCGTCGATAATGAGCCTTTGGTGGAAAGGGACTCCGGTTACAGGCTTTTCCCTTTGTTCCCTTTTCAAGGCGACAGGAAATTCGAAGTCTACTACGTCGAGATCGACCGAGGCGCAAGGCTCGATTCGGAAGGGCACGCCGGCAAAGTCGAGGAATACGTTTTCGTTTTTTCCGGAGGGTTGACGATCACGGTCAACGGAGAAGAACACGATATCGGGACCGCGCAGGCGATACGCTTCGACGCATCCGAGGATCACGGCTATTCGAACGCGGGGGGTGAGATTGCGCGCGCGATAATGATCATTTACTATGGGTTAAAATGAATGCTTCGGCGTAAAGATCCAGACCAGGGATCGACCGGGTCCTCGCGGTGCCGGCGACCTCGCTTACTGCGACGCGAAAGTCCGGTCGCGCCCTTCGGCCTTGGCTTTATACAACGCCGCATCGGCGCGCCGCACGAGGCTGTCGAAATCCTCGTCGGGGGCGCGTTCCGCCGCGCCGAGGCTCACCGTGATCCTCGGACCGCCCCGGTCCGAGGACGCTACCGCATCGCGGATCTTTTCCGCGACGGCGTAGGCCTCCGCGAGCGTGCAGGAGCGGAGGACCACGAGGAATTCCTCCCCTCCCCATCGACAGGCCAAATCCGACTCGCGGAGGCACGAGCGCATGGCCAGCGTCGAGCGGACGAGGACGGCGTCTCCGGTCTGATGCCCGTACTCGTCGTTGACGCTCTTGAAGTTGTCCAAGTCGGCGATGATCAGGCATAGAGAGCGGCCGTCGCGCTTCATGTCCCTGAAGGCCTGCTCGGCGAGAAGGCCCAGGGCGGGCCGGTTGAGGAAGCCCGTAAGGCCGTCGACGGTTGCGGTCCGCTCGAGGCGGGCTTGGAAGCGGTTTATGGTCAGGCTCGTAAAGAGGAGGACGCCGCAGGTGATGGCCGCGCAGATCGCGAGATTGAGCCTGAATGCATCGCGGATGCCCGCGAGAGCGGCGTCCTCATCCTTCTCCACGAAGAGCCGCCAGCCGAGCTCGCTCACCATCCTTACGTTGAGAAGCCATTTCTTGCGTCCCCTCGCGTACTGGAATGAGCCGCGCTCCGAGGAAAGGACTTTCGAAGCGATATCGGTCAGTCCTTCGATATCGCGAATGTTTTTAGGCGCGGCGTTTCCTCCCGCGGTGTCCATGCCTCCCGGAGATCCCGCGACGATGATCCCGTCCTTGTCGACGAAGTAGACGGAACGGCCATATTTTTGGCGGTACTCGGCGGTCATAGTGGCGATCGCGGCGATGTTGATGCCGACGCCCGCGGCGCCGATGAAGCGTCCGCGGTAATCCAACACTCGGTAGTTGATGAAGACGGTAAGAGCATCGGCATGCGCGAAGTCGCGATCTACGTTTATCTCGTAAGGCGCCTTCATGGCCTTGACTCGGAAATACCACTCGTCGCGGTTCTCGCTCTCGCTCACCGACTTGAGGATGCGGTCGGATTGGTAGTAGATGCGGCTCTTGTCCGAAACCATGAAGCTCGTGAAGGCGTCGTATTTGGTCCTCACCTGGCCGAGGTACTTGATCATGTCGGCGGGCGTCTTCTCGCCTTCGAGGATCCAATCGCGGAGGAAGGTGTCGGAGGCCATCATGGACGAAATCAAAATAGGACGGACCAAGTCTCGCTGAATCTCGGAATACACCGTGTCCGAGGTAACGGGAAGCTCGTTGTCGGATATCGAGGCGCGTAGGGCCGCCCGCGAGGACGTGAAGCCGAAGAAGCTCGTGCCCGCGAAGCCCAGCGTCAGCAGCGAGGCCGTAAGGGCGATGAGCCGCCGCCTGTCTCCGATACCCGTTCTCATGCTATCCCCGTCTATAGATTATAATATAATGTTCGTTCTCCGTCGCCCGAACCCCGATGGTTTCGCGGCGGACGACGGGACCGCGGCTAAAAGATGAGTCGATCGAGTTTCTTGTCGTTCCTTTTCCAGTCCGGGTCGACTCGTACCGACAGCCTGAGCTTTACCTCATAGTCGAATATGCCGGCGAGGTCCGTTTCCGAGTCTTCCCTGATGCGCTTTATCATCGAGCCGCCCTTTCCGATCAGGATGCCTTTCTGGGACTCGCGTTCCACTACGAGATCGTACTGGGCGAGGAGGCTGCCGTCGGCCCCTCGCGAGGAATCTTCGTATGAGACGTAGACGGCGTGCGGGAGCTCGTCGCGCGCGAGGAGGAATATCTTCTCTCGAATTATCTCCGCGATGCGGAAAACCGGCTCCTGGTCGGTGTAGTACTCCTCGGGGTACCAGGCCGGCCCCTCCGACGCGCGCGCGTAGAGGGCGGCGAGCAGTTCGTCGAGCCCCGTACCCTCGAGGGCGGAGATCTCGAAGACTTCGGCTTTGGGGAATTTCCCGGCCACGAAAAGGAGCGACGCGTCGAGGTCGGCCTCGGAAGAATCGATCTTATTGATCGCCGCGACGAGTCGATCCGCGGAGGGGACGAGGGCGTCTGCTATCGCCTCTTCCTCGGGACCGGGCTTCCTGGTCGCGTCGACGAGGTAAAGGACGATGTCGGCATCGGCGAAGGCTTCTTTGGAAACCTCTCGGAGTCGGAGGTTCAGCTTCTTCTCCGAGATGTGATAGCCGGGCGTATCGAGGAAGACGAGCTGCCCCTCGCTTTTATTGACGATGCCCCTGACGGCGTTTCGGGTAGTCTGGGGAACGGGAGAGACGATCGACACCTTCTGGCCGCAGAGCGCATTGAGGAGCGTGGACTTGCCGGCCGAAGGCCTGCCGGCGATCGCTACGAAGGCGGATTTCGGCATCGTTACCTTATTTGGAATAGGAAGCAGGCGGCTCGAGGCCCGTCCATAGCGCGAATTGCGCCGCCGATTGATAGCGGAGCATCTTCCATCCATTCATGATCCTGCAGCCAGCGACGGCTGCGCGCTCGAGGAGGAGACTGCGCTCGGGACGGTATATGAGGTCGAAGACGGACTCTCGCCCCGAAAAATCGTACCAGTCGAGGGGATCGCCCTGACGCTCGCCTTCCATGCCGACGCTCGTCGCCTGTATGACGATATCGGAATGGCTTGCGACCAGCTCTGAGGAATGCTCGGTGCAGGGACCGTACATGAAGCCATAGCGCTGCGCGAGGATGCGCGCCTTGGAGACGGTCCTGTTGAGGATGACGGCGCGCGCTCCGAGCCGCGCGAGGACGTGGGCAATCGCCTTCGCGACGCCTCCCGCGCCGACCAGGGTGACCCCGAGTCCGCGTATGTCGGACTCGCCGATGAATTCGAGAAGGGCTCGCTCGAAGCCCTGGGCATCGGTATTGTAGCCCGTCCAGCCTCCGCTCTCGCGGACAAGAGTATTGCAGGCGCCGATGTCGTCCACCTCCGGCGAGCGCCGCGTGAGATAGGGAAGGAGGGCCTCCTTGAGGGGCACGGCGACGGCCGCGCCCCGAGCGCCGGTAGCCTCGAGCGCCAGGAGGAAGGCCGCCGAGTCGCCGGCCGGCATCGGAATGTATACCGAGTTGATGCCGGCGGCCCGGAACGCGGCGTTTTGGAGCTGGGGCGTCTTGGACGCGAGCACGTTGATGCCGCCGCCGAGGGCGTAGACGGCCGTGTCGCGGTTCAGCTCGCGGAAGCGGAAAATTTCCTCGAGGGCGAAAGGGTCGAGATGTCCGGGCGCCGCTCCCTGTAAGCCCGCTCGAATCGCGCTCGCGTAGACTATACAGCACCCGATTCGCTCCGCGAGCACGCGGCTCGGCATACCGTATTCGCCCATGCCGACGATGATGCGGTCTCCCGGCGGCAGCGATGCCGCCCAGGTGAACAGCCTGGCGAAGTCGCCCGCGCTTCGCGGCGTCACGGCGAGCTTCGGTATCTCGCCGGGCTCGGCGGCAAGCTCCGCCCAAGCTTCGTCCAGGTCGGCCGGCATGCCCGAGACATCGTGTCGTGAGCGGATGATCTTTGTACCGAATGTATGACAGGCTTCCTCGATGGAAGGGACGCGAAAATCGCTCTCAAGGTCGACGTAGGCGTAGTTCGCGCTTTGGTCCGGCCTCGCGTAAGCGATAGCCTTGGCGAGCATGACGAGGCGCTGACCCTCGCCGTCGATGAAGCTCCCGCCGTCGCATTTACGCCGGACGGTAAGTATGCATGGCAGGTTCGCGAGCAAGGGAAAATCGCGGACGGCGAAAGCCTCGGAGGGATCGAGGAGGTCGGCGCGGAGCTCCGCTATATCTATCTTGGCGCGGTAGCGATCGAGGACCGCGAGGTTCTCGGCGATAGTATTGGCCGTGAGCGACAGGCAGACAAGGGGCATGCAACCTCCTAGAAATCGGCTCGGTAGAGGTAAACTTCCGCGATCCTATCCTCCTGCAAGGAGAGGCGGAGCCTGACCGGGTAGGATTTATAGGGCATCCTATACAATAGGAACGACGGGCCGCTCTCGTAAGGCTGGCCGAGCGCCGATAGGGCTTTATCCGAGCTATCGCCCAGGAAAAGGCCGTAGATCGAGCCGGCATAGGGTTTCGTAAAGCGGAACTGCCAGACTCTGTCCCCGTAAATAAATAAAGTGTAGCCGGCTTCGTAGAGGAAAGCCACGTCGTCCTGCCAAGCGGCATCGCCGCGTACGACATTCACCGAGGATGGCGGGCCGAAGCGGGACCAGAAATCGACGAGGCCGAGGCCGAGGAGGCCGGAGGGATCATCCTCGAGGATCACGGGCGCCGACGGGGGTGGCTCCGGAGCATCCGCCCGAGCGCGGTCCTCCGCGCCGGAGACCGCCGGCGCGGCGAGGGCGAGGATTGCAGCGAGCCCGAGGCAGCGATGCAGCGCGGAAGGTCGTCGCATACTGAAGCGACTCTACAAGATGCGGCCCCGGCTGTCCACATGAGCGTAGGCCGATCCGACGGCCCGAGTCTTGCCGCGCCGCCTTCTTTCGTAGAGAATAGATAAAAGTCGCTTCAAGGAGATTTACGTGCCAAGCGAAAACATCGCGAATCGGCTTCCTTCCGATGCCCTAGAGGCATTCCTCGACGGCATACTGGCCGAGCTTCGCGATCCCACGGATCCAGTCGCCCTGAACGAGATCAGGTCGGCCTTCCGAAAGAGGGTCCCGTTCAACCTCAGGTCTTACGCGGCGGCCGCCCTCATTCTCCGGGCAGCGGGCCTTTCCCGCGCGTCCGGCCGGCCGATGGTCAAGGAGCCCCTCGTTTCGCCAAAGGCTCAACAGAAGGGCTTAAAGGATAGGGAACCCTCAATGCGCGCTGCTCGACAGTCCCCCAAGGACGCGAGGACCAAGTCCGAGGAAAAGGCCAGCGAGACTTCCCGCGCGAACGAGGCCGAGCGGAAGTCCCAACCTCCGCGACCTCGCTATATCGGCGAGGGAGTTACGCTCTTCTTCTCGATGGGGAAGCGACAGCGCCTGTATCCAAGGATCCTGATCGATCTCGTCATAGATATCGCCGGGCTTGCGCCCGAATCCATCGGAGAAGTTCGCGCATTCGACAACTATTCCTTCGCCGATATCGATCCGCAATGGTCGGCCGCCGTAATTTCCGCGCTGGATGGCTATGAGTTCAGGGGCCGTAAACTGTCGGTCGGTCCCGCGAAGAAGCGCGATGGGCAAACGGTGGAGGGTTTTTGAAAGGCCTCGGGTCTTTTAGGACCTGCTAAGAAGCCCAGCGCCAGACGGCGAAGGCCAGAACGAAATTGATGAGGATCGCCAGGGCGAAGGACAAGCCGGCTGCCGCGGCATAGAAAGAGGCCCTGCCTTCGACGCGGCGCGCTAGAGTTTCGGGAACCCCCTCGACTACGAAAGTCTGCGCGCCGCTGTCCTCGGGGGATTCCGGCGAGAATAGCGTCAATATCCGGGACTCCCGATGGCCGGATTCATCCTCGGGAAGGCCGATCCATATAGCGCCCTCTGGAGGGGATTCCCCCGCGGTGAGTATGCGCCGCTCTCCGGAAAACCGTAGCGGTAGCCGCAGCAAATCGCGTAAAGTTCTCGATGCGAGGGCTCTGCGCCAGAGCCTATGGTAGGCGAAGAAGAGCGCCAGGCCGGGAGGCGCGAAAGGCAGGACCGGGGCGGCGCCGGCCAGGAAGATCAGCGCGCGCACGGTGGAAAAGAGCGAAGCGCTCGAGAGCAGGAGTATCCCGCTAATCACGGCGAGCCCGAGGGCGAGCGAGATTCGCGTCGGATAGTTCCAGTATTCGTTCGGGGCGCGCCCCCCCGCTACGAGCCGAGGCACGAGATTCGCGTCGCTTCCGTCGTGACAGACAGCGACGAGGCTCTCGTCGGGGGCGTCGACGAAAACAGGACGTCCGTCCTCGATCGCGAGTATGCCGGCGACGAAGATGCTCGTCCCTTCGACGAGCGACGAGACCGAGCGCCAACGGAGGCGTTCTATCGACCCCGCTTCGTCCGGCGTCTCGTCAGGGCCGGGCGAGGCTACGTATAGGGGGGCTCGCGCGAGGTCCACCAGCGCGCTGACATCCTTCCCGCGCACCCAGATCTTGTCCGGACCTTCGATGGCCTCGATCGTGCCATAGAGGCGAAATCGCCCGGCCCTAGCGCGGCCCTCGCGCGCAGCCGCGGCGAGGTCGCCATAACGGAGCGTGGGCGCCCGGCTGAGCAGGATCACGCGCTCGCGGAACCGCCTCCAGTGATTCCGGAGCCTGAAGGCTCCGGCGACAGGGATCAGGAGATAGAATAGGACTGCCGCAAAGAAGGCGGCATATAAGGGAAGGAGCACGGCTTGCGGCCCCCAAGCTCGAAAGATTAGAGTTAGACTACCATGTTGGAGAGGCTCACGGTAGGACCTATCGCAGAGAACGCGTACGTTATCCTTGAAGGCTCCTGCTGTATCGTCGTGGATCCTGGAGCCGAGGCGATGCGCATCCTCTCGTTCCTAGATTCGCGCGGCCTCGTACCCTCCTTGATCGTCGCGACGCACGGACATCTCGATCATACTGCCGCGATACCCGAGCTACTGGGCGCATGGCGCGCGCGCGGCGTCGAAGTGCCCCTTGCCGCCCATGCCGAGGACGCTTCCTATTTCGGGGAAAAAGGCGAAGAGACTAATAGGGCGCTGTTCACGGCTATCGGGGCCCTCGGCTACTTCAAGGCATATTGGCGCCCCATACCTTCGCCGCAGATCCTCCTCTCCGACGGCGACAGGCTCCCGGGCGGCTTGTACCGGACGATCCACTGCCCCGGGCATTCGCGAGGTTCCATGTGCCTATACGACGATGCCGCTTCCATCCTCATCTCGGGCGATACCCTTTTTCGCGACGGCGTCGGGCGTACTGACGGTCCCGACTCGGATCAAGCCGCCTTGGGGGCGAGCCTTCGCCGCCTCCTCGCCCTTCCCGGCCGGACGCGCGTATTCCCCGGACATGGCGAAGAGACGACCATCGGGAGAGAGGCGGGGTTTATCGATCCGGTATAGGGCTTTCGGGATAATGCCTCGGAGATGACCATGGCCGAACGGCTTCTACGCCTTTTTTTCGCCGCATGCGTGATCGCCCTTCTGTCCGGTTGCCCGCAAACGTCGCCAAAGGAGCTATCCCGTTCAGAATTCGTCTTCGGCGCCGAATGCACGATAAGGCTGGCCGGTGGTGGGAGCGAGATGCTCGATGCCGTCTTCACGCGGCTGCGGCAGTTTTCGCTTTGGGCCGAGAGAAAGGCATGGCTCTCACCAGGTCGAAGGGCGTCGACGCCATCGTCATAGATGGAAACAAGGAGGTCTTTATGAGTTCCGGTGTCTCCACTTATTTCGAGATAACCGATTCTTCTTTCTCGTTCGCCGAATAGTCTTTCGGCTCTGGCTGCGCCAAGCCCATTTTCAGGAAGAGCCAGGGCGCGCCCGCGGCGACCCAGCCGCCGAGCAAGGCATAGCGAAGGAAACGTACTAGCGGAGGTCCTCCTACCTCGAGCCCGGCGAGAAGGAGTTTGGGAAGAGCGTACACTATAGCCACGGTCGCCATGCCGAAGAGGTAGCGCAGCGATCGTCTGAAAAAAGAGCCCGAGACGGAAAAGGATGGTCCCCTTCGAGCGTAAATCGACGCCCCGGCAAGACCGAAGAAGGCCCCCGAGAAAGACGTGTCTTGCATGTATAGGACGTTCATGCCAAGGGCGACGGCCGCCACGAGGGCGAGGGCGAGAGAATCTCGGAGGCGGGAGAAAAAGCGTTCGATCCTTTCTCCAAAGAGCCGGTCGAGACCCAGTATCGCCGCACCTATAGCCCAGCCGGCGATGACGTCGGTTGGGAAATGGACTCCGAGATATATCCGCGAGATCCCGACCAGAAAGGGCAGGACTATCGCCAAAACCAAACCCCAGGGGGCGCGAAACAGCGGTGAAGCCGAGCCGCAGAGGACCGTCGTCGTCTGCGCGTGTCCCGAGGGCAGGCCGAAGCCGCTTTCCGCGACCATCCCGAGGGACGGATCTAGGTCGTAAGGCCGAGGCTGGGCGAAGAGAAGCTTGAGCCGCAGGTTGACCGCGCAGGACAGGAATACGAGGATGCCTATCCTGATTCCGCGCCGCTTATCGACGCACCAATAGAGCAGGGGGAGGAGCGCGAGATAGAAATACTCTGTCCCGAGGAGGCTGAGCCCCTTCATGGCGGCGGTTATCGCGGGATTGGCGAGGGACTGCGCGTCCCGCACGACGATCAGTCCCCAAGAAAGCAAATGATCCATCGGGATGGCCTCTGCGATCATTCTAAGACCGGATTAAGTCCTTTCGCAAGCGCAGTCTCGAATTTCTCTCCGGGCATTGGCCGAGCGAAGAGGAAGCCCTGGTATTGGTCGCAGCTCGCTACGCAGAGCCAGGCGAACTGATCCGCGTTCTCGACTCCCTCTGCGACGACGGAAAAGCTGAGCCGGTGCGCCAGATCGATTATCGCCCCGGCGATGGTGGTAGCCCGATCGTCGGATGGCAGATGCTCGACGAATGACTGCGGCAGCTTTACGCAATCGACCGGATAATCCCGTAAGGTCGCGAAGGACGAGTAGCCAGTGCCGAAATCGTCTATGGATATGGAGCATCCGAGGGTCTTGAGCTCGGCCAGTTTTTCGATCGCGTTCATTCCGTCCTCCATGATCCCGCTTTCAGTGATCTCGAGGTCGAGTCGCGATGGGTGGAGTCCGGTCGCGGACAGTATGACTCGTACGTCCTTCACGAGATCGTCGCTACGGAATTGGTAGGGGGATATGTTGACAGATATCGGTATCGACGATAGTCCCTTTCTTTCCCACGAGGCAGCGCTCGCGCAGGCCTTGGCCAGGACGAGGCGACCGAGCTCTCCGATGAAGCCGGAACGCTCGGCGGCCCCGATGAAATCCGAGGGCTGCCTCATGCCGCCCTCGGGAAGACGCCAGCGTGCAAGCGCCTCCGCTCCGACGATTCTGCCTAAGATATCGACTTTGGGCTGGAACCAAGGGAGGAACGCCTCTGCTCGAAGGGCGCCCCGAAGCTCGTTTTCGATACGGGCATTCGCTATGAGTCTCGAATGGAGGACCGCGTCGTATAGCCTGTGCGATCCGGGGCCATCGTCTTTGGAAAGATGGAGGGCCGCTTCCGAGGCTCGGATCAGCGCCTCGGAGCGAATCCCGTCGTTAGGGTACAGCGCGAGGCCGAAGGAGGCCGATAGGCCGATCTCCATATCCCCGATGGAGAAGGAACGGTCGAAGACTTGCCGGGTTTTGTCGATGATATTCTTCGCATCCTCGGGGTCCTTCACGTCGGACAGGAGGACCAGGAAGACGTCTCCGCCTGAGCGGGCAACGAGATCGTCGATCCGAAACGAGCGGACGAGACGGTCCGCGGTCTCGATCAATATGGCATCGCCGGCTCCGGGGCCATGGGTTTCTCCGACACGCTCGAACCTGTCGATGCCTAGGGCCATCACGCCGAGGATCCTGCCGCGCCTCGCGGCGACCTCGACCGCCTTCGCAAGCTCGAGTTCGAAATTCTCGCGGTTTGGGAGCCGAGTGAGAGGATCATGGCTTTCGAGGAAATCGACCCTAAGCTCAGCGTCATAGCGTCGGGCCGCCTCGCGCAAGAGCTCGGCCTGCCTTCGCCGCAGCATAAAACCGAGTCTTCCGCGCGCCTCGAGCGAGAGGCGAAGCCCTCCTATCAGGTATGACTGCGCTGCGGCGGCGACGACGCCGAGGCATATGCCGTCTACCGCGGACATGAAGAAAAGCAGCGGGTCTTCCTTCCACGAAAGCGCTCCCGCGGTCTGCGCTACGCCGATCGCGATAAGAACAAGAGATTGAGTCGCGCAAGCATAGGCCGCCCCCTTGGTACCGAAGAATAGGGTGGCTAGCATGGTCGCCACGCAGATCCAAACCTCTCCCGTGGAAAGGTCTCCGAAGTGGAGGATGAGATATGCGCCGAACGCGAAAATGATTGCGATAATGAAGACGTAGATCATTCTGCCCAGGATCGATTTGCTCAGGTAAATTGCGACAATCGCCATATATGCGCTTGAGCAGATTAAAAAGAATCCGATATCGCCTTTGAGAGAAGCATATACAAGGCCGGGCGATAGAAGGACGATCCCGAGGAAGAGGCCGAAGTGGAGTAAACTCTTGGCGATCCTTATCCGAAACCTATCCATCAAGTCGCGTTGCGGTGGACGTCGCTTGTGAATTGATGATTTTGGGACGCCCCGGAGATAACCGTCATCTCCGGGGCATCCCCGTATGTCTTCGATACTCAACGTTACTCCAGAGCGCAACGATCTAACAATTTGAAGTTTATAACATATTGGACATTTTGTTAAGCTTCATACTATCTGCTTCGGAGGGGTTTGCCTTGACGAGCTTTGACCTGCATAGTAGAAACGATCCGTAGCCGGCATGGTGAAATGGCATACACGGCAGACTCAAAATCTGCTGCCAGCGATGGCTTGAGGGTTCAAGTCCCTCTGCCGGCATTTGCTTTGGCCCTATATGCCTTTGGCATAGCGAAATCGCAGCTAGATTCCGGATGGGAGATCTCTGTCGATTTTTCGGTGGTCTCGGCCTTAATCGGCGCTGTATCATCTTCGCAAGAGGTGCCGACCATGCCCGTATTACCTCCGATTTCCGTAATGGAAACCGCGTTTCGTCAACGGGACGCGTCTTTCGATGGACTATTTTTCGCCGCTGTTACGACTACGGGGATTTTCTGCCGTCCTTCATGCCCGGCGCGCAAGCCTCTTCCTGGACATACCGTTTTTTATCCGACCGCCGCCGAAGCCATTTTCGCAGGCTATCGTCCGTGCCAGCGTTGCAACCCATTGGCTTCATCCGCCGATCCCGAGTGGGCTCTCGACCTCGTTTCGCGCGTTGAAGCGGCTCCCGAACGCCGGATCCGCGACGCGGATCTCATGGCCGAAGGACTTGATCCGGCCACCGTTCGGAGGCGCTTCCAGGCGCGCTATGGGCTCAGCTTCCAGGCGTACCAGCGCGCGAGACGACTCGCGGCAGCTTTCGAGGCAATCAAGGCGGGAGGTAGCCTGGACGACGCGGTTTTCGACCATGGTTTTGAGTCCCACTCGGGGTTCCGCGAGGCGTTCGCGCGACTCTTCGGCGATCCGCCTGGACGGGCCTCGAAAGTCCACGGCGGCGACTTCATCCGCCTAGCCTGGATCGACGGGCCCCTTGGCCCCCTCGTCGCCGGAGCGGTCGATGGGGGAATCTGCCTTCTCGAATTCACTGACCGCCGTTTGCTAGAATCACAGGCTGCGATGCTGCGGACGCGCCTGGGATTGCCCGCCGCTCCCTCCGCCCACCCCCACCTTGAGCGACTGGAAGAAGAGCTCGGTGAGTACTTTGCCGGGAAGCGCTCGGCCTTCGGCGTACCGGTCTATGAGCCGGGAACGCCATTCCAAGAGCGGGTCTGGGCGGCATTGCGCGAAATACCCTATGGACAGACCTGCAGCTACGGCGAACTCGCGCGGGTTCTGGGCGATCCGGCCGCCGTTCGCGCGGTGGCCCAGGCAAACGGGCGCAATCGCATCGCGATCCTTGTGCCTTGTCATCGCGTCATCAGTGCCGACGGCGGCCTCGGCGGCTATGGCGGCGGTGTTTGGCGCAAGCGCAGGCTCCTCGAGATTGAGGGCGCTTCGCTCCCATGACGGCTATGCAATGCAGGCCGGGCTGCGCCGCTTGCTGCATCGCCCCTTCCATCTCCTCGCCGATTCCCGGTATGCCCGAGGGAAAGGAAGCGGGTGCCGTTTGCGTGCAACTCACTGACGAAGGTCTATGCGCTCTGTTCGGCAAGCCAGAGAGGCCGGCGGTATGCGCTTCTCTTCGCCCATCGCCCGCGATGTGCGGCTCAACGCGCGAACAGGCGCTCGCTTACCTGACCGCCCTCGAGAGCTCGACGGCCCCTTGAGACCGGGCCCCGGCGCCGACATCTCTAATGGCCAGGATCCTCGAGAGGACTTTCTCCATGCTCGTCCTGATTTCGTCGTAACGAGGGCTTGGGGCCGCGAAGGCGGTAGAATCCTCCTTTCCCGGGTCTTCAGACTCGCTCTCGCCGGGACGCGCTACGGCCCAAGCCATATGCGGCTGCGTGAACTCAAGATGGAACTGTATTGCCAGTACGTGAGGACCGTACCTGAAGGCTTGATTAGGCCATGTCTCGCTCGAGGCGAGCAGCTCGGAGCCGGCGGGCAAATCCCATGCATCGTCGTGCCATTGTATCGCGAGGAAGCTGCCGCGAGTATCGCCTATGGCCCCGAGAACGGGATCGGTGGCGCCAGCTTCGTTTAGCCAAACCTTCTTGAAGCCGAACTCGGGCGCGGAGCTCCGAAAGACGCGCGCACCGAGTAGACGCGCCAGGAGCTGGCTCCCAAGGCATATCCCGAAAACCGGCGTGTCGGCCTTGAGGCATCCCTCCAGGAAGCGCAGCTCGTCGGCTATCCAGGGATTGCCGGCCTCGTCGTAGGCGCTCATGTATCCGCCATAGACTATCGCGAGATCGTAGAGCCTTGGGTCCGGCGGCTTCTCGCCCGCGAAGAGGAGGAGGTTATCCGTCAGGTCGCCCCTCCTCAAGAAAAAACCTTCGTCGTTGTACCCGAACTCCGGCTTCCAATGCTGAACCTTTAATATACGCGCCATCTCAGCCTCCCGTTCCGCGAGAAAAATACCGGGAATCGATGAGGAAAGGAAAGGCCCGAGGCCCATTAAGCATGGACCCTGAGCGTGCCTTCCTCCTCTATAAGCGCCCTTCCTGGACCACTCGGGGAAGGAAATGCCCTCGGGCCCGACGCGGAAATCGCTGGCGCGGGGATGCCATCGCGGTCCAGCTTGCCCGAAAGGAAACCGCAGATCAAGGGGCTGAGAATCATGAAGTCGGCGGTGAATCCTTTGGGGGCGGGGAAGATGCTTTTCTCGGACTCGCGGGTAAAGAGCGAGTACTCGCTTTAGATTGCGGCGACAGGGTGGATCGACATCGCTCGCCTCGGCGTAGTGGCAGAGACCGCCTAATGACCGATCAATCTGGCTTTTCCCCTCGAACGAGGTCGGCCGGCGCGAGGATCATCAATAGCTGTAAATCGAAAGCGGCTCCTCTAAAAGCCCTTGGGGCGATCGCGGTATTCGTGACGCAACCTTATATCTTTTCTGGCGATCGTCGTAGAGGACAGGGGAAATGGGGGACCCTCCCCGACCGTACCGGCTCCTTCGGTACCGGAGGACCGACGGGTGCCGGTTGTCTCGAGGCCGGATTCGCCAGGCGGCACAGCCAAAACGAGATAGCCGACACGGGCATGACTCTTTCCGCCTCGGTCTTGCTATGCGACCCTGCTATGAAGATATCCGTCATCGCGGAAGGCTGCGACTCGCCCTCGAGCTTCTACTCGGATATCCGCTCCGTCTTCGCGATGACGCCTTCTGAGTTCCGAGAACAGGTCATCGTGAAGATATGAAGGACTCGAATCGGTAGATAGTCCTTGGTGCCCTTCATATAGTGGTTTGTATGAATTCGTTAAATCGGCTCTGTCCACGATAGCAGCCCGCTTTGGTGTCTGAATTAATGAGTTTCGGTGGGTATTTTCGAGCTACCTTATCGTGATAACAGCCCTTGTATTCAGGCTTTGCTCTTCTCTGTTTAGAATCCTGGCGCCTATCCGTCCGTACTGTCGCTTCGATGTTCATATATCTCCCCCTACGGGGGGCGTAGGGCCAGGTATTCTGCTTCCTGGGTAGCGCCGTGACTGCGGAATCGACGGTCGCATCTTCTAATGCCAAGCTCTCCATGTCGCGCGCGTCCAACGAGCCGATTATCGCGGGGAGTATGACGCGCTCAGGCGAAATATGGACTCTAGGTCATCACCTTATCGGCGGCACTCCTCAACGGAAGCATGAGCGCGCCTATCGGAAGCCCTGTCAATCGCTTAGAGCCAGCGAAACAAGAGCGCCGGCGATGCATTAGGTCTCGCGGATGACTAGTTCGGGTTCATAGACAACGCGCTTGGGGTGCGGCTGTTCCTGCCCTGACTCGATGAGCTCGAGCAGGGCATGCGCGCTATCGAGACCGAGGCGATACTTTGGTACTTGAATCGTTGTCAGCCGGGGTATGAAGGACATCGCGACTTCGATATCGTCGTGTCCTACAACCGATACTTCTTCGGGCACGCGAATGTTGGCGTCCGCGAAAGCGCGAAGGGCGCCGAAAGCCATTGCGTCGTTGTAGACGAACAAGCCGTCCGCATCGAAACCTTCATCTATCCACCGTACCATAGCGGCGAAAGCAGATTCGCATGTCGCGTCGCAGTTTCGTACGCTTTGTCCGTCGAAATTCAGGTCGAGCTTGCGTATTTTGGCTGAATAGCCTTTCATCCTTTCCCTATTGCATGATACGGGCATGCTGAAACCGAGATAAGCGAGCTTTTTTTTGCCTAAAGAGACTAAATATTCGGCGGCAAGCTCGCCGGAGCGGCGGGAATTCGAGACGAAATATATCCCCGAGTTATCGCGAGACGGTCTGACTATCTCGATGTGCGGTACTTGGATAAGTTCGTAGTCGAGATCGCTCTTTAGGTCGCTAGCTGGCATGATGAGCATGCCCGATACGCGGTACGACGTAAGTAGCTTGATTGCGCTGCGCTCCGCTTCTACGTTCTCGTTCGAAGAGATCGTCAGGACCGTATAGTCTCGCTCGGATATACAATCGCTCACTCCTTGAAGTATCCTGGAAAAGAAGGCGTTGTCTATGCGGGTGACGATTACACCGATAGACTTGGAAGTGCCGGAGCGGAGGTTCGAGGCTGTCGCGTGGGGTATGTAGCCGAGCTCTTCGGCTATCCTTTTGATGCGCGCTTTGGTGTCGTCGCCTATGTCGTCTCGGTCCTTGAGCGCCCGGCTGACGCTGTTTACCGAAACCCCCGACTTCTCGGCAATATCGCGAAGGGTAACATATCCTTTCATATTTCCTCTTCCGAATAGTATAAAAAGAACTTGACAATATTGGAAGATAAAAGAATAATTAACATTAACGTTAATGTGTTTTGATTGTTTACCGAGGGACGGAGCGCAAATGGAAACAGTGAGGATAGGTATCATCGGATGTGGGCGGATTTCAGACCTCCATGCGTCTGGATATCTTGCTGACGCGCGCGCACGAGTAGCAGCCGTCTGCGACATTGATCCTGCCAAAGCACAGGCTAAGGTTCGCGAATGGGGAGCGGAAGTCCCATACACCGACTATCGGGCACTACTCGCGGATAGCAGCATAGACGCGGTTGATATTATAACGCCGCAGCGCTGCCACGAGGTAATGGCTCTCGAGGCTCTCGCGGCGGGTAAGCATGTCTGCGTCCAAAAGCCAATGACTATAGACATGAACAGTGCCGATCGTATGGTCGCAGCGGCCGCCGCGACCAGTGGGAAGGTATTCAAGGTATCCGAGAACTATATATTCTATCCGCCCCTTGTTCTTGCTAAGAACATTATCGATGACGGAAAAATCGGCGAACCGACTAGTATGCGAATAAAGTTTATCTCCGGCGCCAAGGGAGGCTGGGACGTGCCCGCCTCCGCCTGGGACTGGCGAAAGGATGAACACCGTCGGGGTTACGGTATGCAGACTTTCGACCATGGTCACCATATGTGGTCCGTGGCCTGGTACCTTTTGGGCGAGATAGAGCGCGTTTCAGCTTGGATCGACTCCGTGGACGGCGAAATAGATTGTCCCGCGGAGATAATGTGGAAATATGTGGGTATGCCGAAGTATGGTTCCTGCGACTACTCGCATGGCCTAGACCTCCACATTCCTTCGCGCTATTACGCGAACGATGAGTGGTTCGAGGTAACCGGGAGCGAGGGCATCGTCATTGTGAACCGCTGTACGGGAAACGTCTGGGGCGGGGCGCCCGTGCGTCTCTTCAGAGAAGATCACTGGACCGAGTTTGCTGACGTCGACTCGGACTGGGCGGCCGGGTTCAAGGGCTCGACTTCCAATTTTATCTCAGCGATTCTTGGGTTCGAAGCGCCGACTCTTAGCGTAAACCGAGGACGTGAGGTGCTGAGGATGGACCTCGCGATACAGGAGTCCGCACGATCGCGGCACGAAGTCGAGCTAGCGGGTTTTCGTGGCGAACCCGCGGCGGCTAAATAGAACGGAAGGTTCGATCGTCAGCGGTGGCTTAGAGGGCCGCGCACTCTGGCCTACCGGGGAGGGGGTGACGCTTCGTAGACGCAGCCGACGTTATCGCCGATTACAGGGTCATGGCGGCCTTGGGCTCTGACGGCATGTCGTGTACCTTTACACCCCGTTCGGGCTGACCCGACGGCCCCGTGGTGGGGGGCAGGGTGATTGAGGAGGCTGGACTTCTTTCGGGTGCTTTCTTCGGAAGGCAGGTCAGTCCGCTGGCTACGAAGCCGTTGGGCATATTCTTCTGGCCTACCTCACTGCCGGGAGTGACGTACGCTAGCGCTGAAAATCTGGACCAAGGTAGGGGTCACCGTTGAGGCTTCACTTCTTGCGGTCGGGCGTTGACGGGAAGGCAAGGTCGTGCTAGGGTCTAAATTGGTAAGGCAACTAGACCAATTATGTTCTATCACACCTTGTCATCATATCAGGAGGAGGGATGTCGAATGTTCTTGCTCCTAAGCGCAGCACGGGGCCGCAAGGCACGCTGAATGGCTTTACGATCCTGGAATCCGTGCGCGCATTCAACGGAGTCTGGCTGGCGGGGTTTTGCGGCGAATCCGTGGAGGCCGAATGGCATGTGAGATTCGATTCACAATGGACGTCAGGACCCAAAGGAGGTGGCTCGGGGAAGCAGGTGGAGGACATTAGCGGCGGTGATACAGGTTTGTTGCGGTAGGAGTGCATGTTCAACAGGAGGTGATGAGATGTCAAAGCGAGTAGGTATTGCTGTAGCATTAGGATTCGTCCTAGTCCTATGTTCTGGATTGGCGTTCGCTGCACCGAAAAAGCAAGTCGTCCTAGGCATCACGATGCAGGGCAACCAGAGCGGCTTCGTACAATATATAACGTCCGGGATGTGGGAGTGGCAAAAGAAGAATGCCCCCGATGTCAAAATGGAGGTCGTATTCGCGGATGACGATGCGACGAAGCAGCTTTCGCAGGTTGAGAATTTTATAGCGGAGAAAGTGGACGCTATCATCATCAACCCGGTGGACAAGGTTCAGGGCGCGACCGCAGTCGACGAAGCTGCGGCGGCAAAGATCCCCGTCTTAACCGTCAACACGATTACGACAAGCAAAAATGTGACGGCTCATGTCGGCTCCGACGACGTTCAGTCCGGCTATCTTCAGATGAACCGGATTATTAGCGTAATCGGCCCTAAGGGGAAAGTCGCCTATGTTGACGCCGTGCTGGGGCATTCTGCGCAAATCGGGCGAACGGTTGGCTATCAGAAGTCGCTTGCCGAGCATTCTGGGGTGACCCTTGTCGTTCATGACGTCGGCAACTGGTCCGGGGACGAGTCGATGAAGCTTGTGGAGGATTGGCTGCAGTCGGGCAAGAAATTCGACGCAATCGCCTGTATGGCGGATGTGCAGCTCATCGGGGTCGTTACTGCGATCAAGAACGCGAACATGGCCGGTAAGATAGTGCTTGGTGGAATGGACTGCGATCCGTTGGTCATGGGCTACATCAGGCAGGGGATCGTCGACGACTCGATTTGGCAGGACGGCGTGGGGCAGGGGGCGAACGTTGTCCGCCTTGCGCTCGATGCGATAAATGGGAAACATATTTCCGATTTCTACTTGCCGTACGAAGTCTGCACGAAGGCCAACCTCGATCATTACATGGCGCTTGCGAAGGACCGGGACGCCCTGGCGAAGAAGTATTTCTAGACTTCCGAGCATCCCGATCGTGGAAACGGTTCGCGGCCGCTTTTACGATCGGGATTTAAAACCACGACTGCAAGGGGCCAATAGCCATGGCAGACCCGGAAATAATCCTCGAGATGAAGCATATCGACATGCGATTCCAAGGGGTCCATGCCATAGACGATGTATCTTTGACACTAAGGCGCGGGGAAGTGCACGCCCTCGTTGGTGAGAACGGCGCGGGTAAATCCACGTTGATGAAAGTACTCGTCGGTTTATATTCGCCTAACAGCGGGGAGATCGTCTTTAAAGGGAAGCACGTGCATTTCCGGTCCGTAGGGGACACGAGGGCCGCGGGGATATGCATGATTTTTCAGGAATTCAACCAGGTCAAGCACATGACCGTCATGGAGAATATATACCTGGGAAGGGAACAGAAAACATTTTCAGGGTCGATTGATTATAAGAAAATGCTCAAAGATTCCAGGGCTATTCTCGAGAACATGGGCATAGATGTGAGTCCGACGACGTTCGTGCGGGATCTCAGTGTCGCTAAGCAGCAACTGGTAGAGATAGTCAAAGCCGTTTCCTATAACGCAGAGATAATAATCATGGACGAGCCGACTTCGGCATTAAGCGATACTGAGATACGGCACCTTCTTGATACCGTGTCGGCGCTGCGGGGAGAGGGAAAGGCGATCGTATTCATATCGCATAAGCTGGAAGAAATATTCGGGGTATGCGACAGGGTGACGGTCCTCAGGGACGGTAAATATATTCATTCCGACCTCGTCAAGAACGTAAGTGAGAGCGATCTCATCCGCATGATGGTGGATCGTGAAATCTCAGCGATGTTCCCTAAACAGCAGGCCAAAATCGGCGAAGTTGTATTCGAGGTCAAGGGGCTCAGGCGTAAGGGAGAGTTCGAAGATATCAGCTTCAACCTAAAGCGCGGAGAAATACTAGGGCTTGCAGGCCTGATGGGGGCGGGCAGGACTGAGATCGTCGAGGCGATCATAGGTACGCGGCGAGTTGAGAAAGGGGAAATATTCCTCAATGGCGAGAAGATAGTCAACAGGCTTCCAGGCGATGCGATCGGCCGGGGAATCATCATGGTACCCGAGGACAGGAAAAGGAATGGCGTCGCCCTCAAGCTCAGCGTCCGGGATAACATACTAATGTCGGCGCTTCGCAAATGCCTGAAGAGCGGATATCTCCGCAAGAATCTCGAGAAAAAATTTTCAGACGAATATATCGAAAAGTTGGAAATCAAGACGGGTTCGGACCGTCAGATCTGCGCTAATCTATCGGGCGGGAACCAGCAGAAAGTGGTCATTGCTAGAGTGCTCAACGCCGATCCCGAAGTAATCATTCTGGATGAGCCGACGCGCGGAATAGACGTCAAGACAAAGGCAGACATCCACGCACTTATGTCGCAATTGGCTGTTCAAGGCAAGGCTGTTCTTATGATCTCCTCGGAGATGGCCGAAGTGCTCGGGATGAGCGATAGGATCATCGTACTACACGAGGGCAGGATAACGGGCATGTTGGATAGGAGCGAGGCAAATCCGAACCGTATAATGCAATATGCGGTAGGCAAGAAAGATGTCGAGGTAGGTTGAAATGGACTTCATGCAGAATGCCCGAACGAAGGCACGCCGGTTCGGCGCGACGCACAGCCTGAATAATTACGGTATCCTGATCGGCTTCATCATGATCGTAATCATCATTTCCTTAGCGACTCCCCATTTTTTCACTTACAGCAATTTCATCAATGTATTGAGGCAGGTTGCTTGCATCGGAATCGCGACCGTGGCCGTCGGTGTGCTGATCATCATGAATTGCATCGATCTTTCCATTGGCTCCTTATTCGCCTTATGCGGGATAACCGCCGGTATCATGGTGTCCACGGGCAAGGAAGGCCTCGGTCTCCCTGCAGTGATAGGATATATGGTCGGTATACTGACGGGAGTCGTCGTCGGTCTCTTCAACGGAGTGACGGTCGCCAAAGGCAGGATACCGCCCTTTATAGTAACGATGGGGTCCATGTCGATCGCGCGAGGGCTTGCCCTCATTTTTGCCCACGGGATGCCGGTTGGGAGCTTCCCCGACCGGTTCACTTTTTTAGGGACCGCTTCGGTCGATACCGGTAATCTAATACCCTGGTCAGTAATCATCTTTCTCGTAGTCATATTGGTGATGAATTTCGTTATGAAGAAGCGCCCGCTCGGTAGATATATCTATGCGATCGGAGGGAACGAGGATGCCGCGATCGCCGCAGGGATCAATTCACAAAAAATAAAGATACTAGCATATCTTGTTGAAGGCGGGCTTGTTGGCCTCGGTGCCACGCTTTTGTCCTCGCGGCTTAAATCGGCGGCTCCAGCGCTAGGGCAGGGATACGAGCTCGATGCAATAGCCGGGGCGATCATCGGCGGAGTGAGCTTCACGGGAGGTATCGGTTCAGTATGGGGTATGGTCCTTGGAGCGTTAATAATCGGCGTCATAAACAATGGCATGGACCTCCTCGGTGTCCCAGCTTTCTATAAGCAGGTGGTTAAAGGTACTATCATCATTGTTGCCGTGCTGCTGGACAGAAGGCGCGCGGGCCGAGGATAGGCATAGGGCCGATATGAGGAAGGAAGCGATTTTCGAGGGCAAGATCGGCTTTATGGCATCCATGGGCTTCGCAAGGATACCCGCCGAGACCATTGTGTCCGATCTACAGAAGCTGGGCTACAATGCTTTCGAGTAGTCAGCGGCTCACTTCAATCCTTGAACAAAGTCTCACGTCGATCTCAAGCGTCTAATCTCGTTGGCTGACTGGCGATCAGCGAGGGCCTTTGCGTCTCCTATCGATTGCCGATGGCCTCATGGTGGGAGGACAGCGAGAGCGCAGGGGATCAATCACCTCTTTGATTGCTTTCTCAGAAGGGTAAGCCCTGCATATGATCCGGAAGCCTCCCGACAAGCCCTCGAGCTCATCCTTCTGGCCTACTGTTCGGCCAGGGAAGGCCATGTTCCGAAGCTTGATACTTAAGTTCCCGCGGAGAGTCGTAGCCGCTGCCTTAATTCTCATAGTCGGGCGTTGACGAGAAGACAAGGTTGTGTTAGGGTCTGAATTGGTAAGGCAACTAGACCAATATTAGTTCTATCGCGCCTAATTGCGAAACACCAGGAGGAGGAAGGCGAATGCTCCTGCTCGCGGACGAACACACTGAGCTCGATGAGGCATTATTGGGTTCTATTGCAGGAAAGGTGAAAGCAGAAAAGCTGACGGAGGGAGATTTGCGAGATTGCCTTAGATTGTTCTGCATGGTTTGCAATCGCGTCCAGGAACTGCATTTTGAACTCGAGGACTTCACTGGGTCTTTCCTTTTCAGAGTCGGTTCGAAGCTTAGCGCCGCGATATTTAAACATGGTTCCTGCGCGGTGTATTCCGGCGACCTCGATTCTCCGGACATCACGATGGACCTGGAACTCCAGACGATGCTGGACCTCGTGACGGGAAAGCTCGGATCTGGTGCGGCCCACATGAACGGCGATATCAAGTACAAGGGGACAAAAAACGGTGCGGTAAAGCTGCAGGCGGTTTTCGAACTATTCTTGGACGAGTTGAACGCATGGCCGATAGCGAACCATCCGGCTTCGGAAGATTAACGCAAGGACGTATAACAATGAAGCAGTTGAAATTCGGGGTCGTGGGGGGCGGCAGCGCTTTCGCTTTTCATGCAAATGGGGTCAAAGATTCTAAGTTCCTACGCTTCTCGGCGATATACGATACGAACATCGAGAACGCTAGGAAAATAGCAAGGAGATCCGGAGGGGGCCAGATCGAAGTATACGATACCCTGGACTCGATGCTCGATTCGGATATCGACGCCGTACTCGTAATAGTCCCGCACGTATACCACGAGCGCATCGTCGTGCGTTGCGCGAAGAGGGGCAAGCACGTCCTCTGCGAGAAGCCGATGGCGACCACCCCCGAAGCGTGCCGGAATATGATCAAGGCCGCCGATGAAAACAAAATTAAATTCATGATCGCCGAGAATCATCGCTTTCTTCCCGCCCATGTGTGGATCCACGATGCCGTACAACGCGGGCTCGTGGGCGATGTGCTTACGGTGCGGGCCTATGAAGGGGTCAACGAGATCCCGGGTCTCTCAATGGGCGGCTTCTGGAAAGGCGATCCGATAAAGGCCGGAGGCGGTGCTCTCATGGACATGGGGGCACACAAGTTCGCGGCCCTCGAGTACATACTCGAAAGCAGATGCACGAAGGTTACGGCCATCTTGGCCAAGCAGGCGATTAACCTGCCGGAGAAAGCCGAGGATAATGCGTTCGTGATCGCCAATTTCGACAATGGCGCTATAGGAGAAATATCGGTGAGCTTCACGCAGATGACCCCGCCATTCAATAGCCTCGAGGTATTCGGGACGATGGGGACCATCTTCGAGAATCACGCTTGGGCGAAACCGGTCCGCATTTATTCCTTCGCGAAGGATATGGGAGAACATCAGCAAGTCATGTACGAACCAGAAATAGAGCATGCGCCCTTCCCCGGTTATTATCCCATCTCGGTTTGCCATGAGGACGAGTACTTCGCATCCTGCATTCTCGAGGATAAGCAGCCCGCGTTCACCCCGACCGACGCAATGAGCGCCATTGAGTGCATTATGGCCGGTTATCTGTCCTCTATGGAGCACAGGCCTGTGGAGAGGCAGGAGATCGTCCAGCTCACGGACAAAGGACTCACGGCAACCATACTGGAACGACTCGCTGATGCGATACCCATTAACCCTAAATTGCCCGAGGTGAAGAGGATGAAACCCGTCGGATACGACAGCAGGAGAGCCGCCCAGATTATGGGGAAATACGACCTAGACCTGCTCATAGCGAACTCTCCCGAGAACGTTTATTACCTTAGCGGATTGCCGGTTCTCCACGGCACTTCCAACCCAATACTTGAAGCATTAGGTAATCAGTACCCGAACATCGCGATGATCCGGCGCGAGGGTGAGGGGACTGTCTTTAATTGGGAGGTGTTCAGGAGCGTAAAAGAACTCTGCTGGATTGCGGATAGCGTCGGCATCAGGAGCCCGAAGGACGTCCAAAGCGCCCTCCAGTATCGGGTCAAGAAGTGGGGCCTCGTTGGGAAACGGGTAGGCGTACAATCCGTCGCGCCGAAATACCTCCTTGACGTGCTTTCGCGGGACAAGGCCGATATGGAAATCGTCGAGGCAGATGAGGCTTTCAGTGACTTGCGCATCCTGAAATCGGACCTCGAGATCGAGTACATAGCGAAGGCTACTGAGATTACCGAAAAAGTGATCATGCGTTGCGTAAAGGCTTTAAGAGTTGGAATGACCGACAACGAACTTCTCGTTCTCGGTAAGAAGGCCATGCTAGAGGAGGGAGCCGACGACTGGAATCACATGACCCTTTCAATCGGCAACTCCGATCCCGAGGCGCCCGGTATCGGTACAGTCGTACGGAGGGGAGACATCGTCCGCCTTGATTTCGGGGCCGTCTATAAAGGCTATGTCGCCGATGTAAACGCCCAGGTTGTCATCGGCGAGGCGCCTACCAAGGCCGAAGCCCTCATCGAGGGCCTACTGGAGTTCCAAGGCTGGTTCGCGACCCGCATCAAGCCCGGAGTTCCGATGAGGAAGCTCGGCGAAGAAGCGGTCAAATGGTACAAGGATAAGTATCCGGAAGGCATCGCGTTCTGCATTGGCCACAGCATCGGGCTCGAATGCGAGGACCTTCATCTCTTCGGTGCCATGGGGTCGCAGGACCGAGCTTTCGAGAGAAATATGGTCTTAGAAATCGAGGCATGGGAGAACTACGAAGGCTTTCTCATCGGTGTCGAGGACTGCTATGCCGTTACCACCGAGGGCTGCCGCAAGATGACCACCCTCGATAAGCACATCATCCAGGTGAAGGATTAAAACAATGAAACCGCTAATCATCGTTGCGACTCCGAATATCTGCTGGCTTAAGCCGGAATTGGCCTGGCCAAAGACTGCTGCCGACATCGCGCAGGAGGCGAAGCTCTGCTTCGAGAACGGCGCAGTTGTCCTGCATACCCATGCAGAGGGGCAGTGGGTCGAGGTTATAGCCGAAGTGAGAAAACGCTGCGACATTCTGATGCAATGCGGTATGTCGAGCATTCCTCTTAAAGATAGGATGGACGTGATATATGAGAAAGCTGACATGATGTCGATTATACTCAATCACCACGACGAAGCTTTTGCTGAAGTGGACTGTAATATGCTTCATACCAAGGCGGAACTTGAGGAATATTCGATCGCCTGCAGGAAGTATGGCGTCAAGCCAGAATTCGAGGTATGGCATTCGGGTTCTATCTGGAATCTGAGACGTTTGATAGATAAGGGGTTCCTTGATCCGCCGTATATCGCGACGATGTTCTTCGGGTGGCCTGGTGGGACTTGGTCCCCCCCGACCGTGGAGGAGTATCTCCATAGGAGAAAGCAGATGCCGCCGGACTGTACGATGACTGTCAGCGTCATGGACGAGAAGCAGATGGATATACTCGTCGCGGCAATAATGAACGGGGACAACGTCAGGGTAGGTACCGAAGATTATCCCTATAATCGCAGAGGGAAGCTTGTCGCGACACATGAACTAGTAAAGGAAATCGCAGATATCGCCCGACTCCTCGGTAGGGACACCGCGACCCCCGCTCAGGCCCGCGAAATCCTGGGGACGCGGCGATGACGGACAAGGCCGGAAAGAAAGTTGCAGTCGTCACCGGCGCCGCCAGCGGGATAGGGAAAGCGGCGGCTGAGAAATTCGCAAAAGAGGGCTATGCTGTGGCAATATTCGACAGGAGCGAATTGACGGCGGGAATTGGCCAATCGCTTCGCGGCAGCGGTTTTGAATGCCTCGATTTTCGCGGCGACGTGGCCGACGAGAAAGATGTCGAGGCTTTTATCGGAAAAGTCGTCGAATCGTTCGGGAGAATAGACGTTCTCAACTGCAATGCAGGCCTAGTCCTAGTTATGCCACTTGAAGAAATCTCATTCGAGGAATTCGTCAACATCGCGAACGTAAATATCGGAGGGACGTTCCTGTTCTGCAAACATACACTGCCGATCATGAAGCGCCAGCGACATGGAGCGATAGTGAATCTCGGCTCTGTTTCCGGCCATGTCGGCCAAACGGAGCACGCCATCTACGGAGCGACGAAGGGCGCCGTAATTGCGTTCACCCGCGCCGTAGCTTGGGAAGTAGCGGGCTGGAATATCCGTGCTAATTCCGTAAGTCCGGGTTCCGTCGATACGCCAATGCTTCGCTCGGACATCCAGATCGAATCGGCGCGAACAGGACAATCCTTTGAAAAAATAAAGAAGACAAGGGAGGCCGAACAGGCTTTCAAGCGATGGGCGGCGCCTGAGGAAATCGCGGAGGCAATCTATTTCCTTGCGAGCGACGCAGCCTCATTTATTACTGGGTCTGACTTGCTGGTAGATTGCGGATGGACGGCGAAATAAATGCCTGATGCACCAATGGACTTCGAAATAGCGAAGAAGAAGAATACAACGGGAATCATCGTCGAAAAGCTTCTGGAACTCGTTCGCGACCGCAGCATTAAGACTGGGGATAAGCTTCCGCCAGAGAGAGAACTCTCGAAGCTTATGAAGGTTAGCAGACCATCCCTGAGAGAGGCGCTCAAATCCCTGGAAATGATGGGCATTATCAGCATCAGGCAGGGCTCAGGAGCTTTCGTTCGGAAGCTTGATCCAGAAAATGTAGTTGAGCATCTCGATATAGTGTTCACGCTGGACGATACGCTTTATCACGATTTATTCAAGGCTCGAAGAGTCCTCGAATCCGCGATAGCGGGAATGGCGGCCGAGAATATAAGCGAGGCCGAGCTTGTCGAAATTGAAGCGAATATCAGAGAGGCGGCAAGCGCAATAAGAAAACCCGAGGAATTCCTTAAGCTTGATTTCAAACTCCACGGCATGATTTTGAAAGCGTCGAGAAATCGTATCCTGCCCGTATTCATCCAGTCTATCAACAAACTCAATATGATGATGCGCGAAAGGACGAATAGCTATATTAAGATCAGGAAATCTTCCATCCAAGATCATCAAAATATCCTCAAGGCCTTAAGAGCACGGGATCCGAACAGAGCCGCTAAGGCTATGGAAGAGCATCTATTCAATGTCGAAAGTGGATATTACGGCCTCAGGAGTGAAGGAGAGCAAAAAAAGTGAATGACAAAATTTTCGTTACTGGAGCTACCGGATGTATAGGAGGCTGGGTCGTCAGGAACCTCGTCAAGTCGGGCAGCGATGTGTATGCGCTCGCGAGGGGCGGGAATCTGAATAGGCTCAGGCTGATACTGGCAGCCGAGGAAATTGCGAAAGTGCATGTAATAAAAGGAGATATCAACGATGCTTTATTACTTCAGAAATGTATAGTGGGGAATGGGATCGAACGCATAATTCATTTGGCCGCGATGCAGCTGCCTTTCTGCCAAGCTGATCCCGGACTCGGCGCCCGCGTCAATGTCGAAGGAACTATCAATGTTTTCGAGGCCGCAAAGAAATGCGGAATTCCTTCGCTTGTATATGCTAGCAGTACTGCTGTGTTCGGAAGCAGGGAATCGTATCCGGAAGGGCCCCTTAAGCACGATGCCCGGTTGCTGCCACATTCCCTTTACGGAGTCTATAAGCAGGCCAATGAATGGAGCGCCAAGGTGTACTTTGAGGCGGATGGCATTTCCAGTATTGGTATCCGGCCGTATGTCGTATACGGTCCCTTGAGAGACCAGGGGATGACTTCTACGCCCACCTTGGCCATGAAAGCGGCGGTAAAACTCGAAAAATACGAGATATCGTATGGTGGCGAGTTCAATTTTCAGTTTGTAGACGACGCGGCTAAAGCCTTCATTAGCGCTGCGTACGCGGATTACAAGGGGGCTGATACATACAACTTGGGCGGGGGCGCTGTCTGCATGCGCGATGTGGTCGAAGCTATCGAGCTCGCCGAGCCAAAGGCAAAGGGCCTTATTTCGTACAACGATAAGCCCCTTCCTTTCCCTTCAAGCGCCGGTAATCATGAGCTTGAAAAAATCATCGGCACTGTCTGTTCGACGACTCTCGTTGACGGCGTACGGAAAAGCATGGAAATATTCAGATCGAACTAAGGCCAATCGACGTCTGATGCGTGATCATCGAAGAGCCGAATTCACTGGATCGTCTTGGCCTTATTGGGACGGCATGGATATCATGCCGTCCCAACTGTTCAATATAGGTCCCTCCCGCTCCTCATCCTCGGAATGCAAATGGGAGGTGACGCTCTTCAGTTCGTTGAGAATCATAGGCCGTCAGTGCCTACCGTATGGAGGTCGCCGAAGAACGATCGTCTGTAGCCGGTGACGCCGAAAACGCTCAAGGGTCGCAGGGATGCCAATATTGATCCCGACAATGTAGCCTTATCTCCGCTTCGCGAACTCGCGAGCATAGTAACCATTCCTCTATTGAAACAGCTAACGCGCTTTACGCAGGCGACAGGTCCCAATACGTCGCCGTTTCCAATGCTTATGCATGGCTCTACCTTGTCGAATTATGTTGGACCAAGGCTAAAGCCACCCTCATAACTTGGTACCTTGATGCCGCGCGGCCGTCCAGGACGAGCTCGGCTCCCTCCGCAATGCCTCTTTCGTTATATACGGTAAGTTTGCGCCGTGCCCCATGTTGACAAAAGAAACGAGTTGGTGGATCGATCGCAGGCGGAGTTCACTATTCCCACAGACGTCCTCTCGAGGGGGCATCGGCGAGGACTACGTCATGATTGTTGGCTTCCGTAAGGCACTGGGCCCTCCATGCCGAATTCGCGTAAAAGTGTCTTCCGACACTCGTCGAACCCACGAAGGTCCCCGCCAATGAGATTCTAGAGCAATATCTAAGCCTCGTCCGGCGAACAAGTGACGATGTTGAGGTCGCCCCGCTGCAAGCCCGCCTCAGACCAGAGTTCGGCGATTTTCATCGAGGCCCGAGGCGTGAAATTCGCGACTTTGAGAACCATGGTATTGTCAGTCGCCAAATACAACGGCGCCATCTAACCCATAGGCATCATCGTATGCACCGACGAGCTCACGATACTGGGTCGTATTTAGCCGACGGTGCACTCCGTGAGCGCGGGCCCTATCATGAGATGCGGAATGCCGCAGGCGAATTCAACTACTTCGAAGGCCTTGTTGGCTTCGCCAATAGCCTCGTCCCTGACCTTCCCGTTCAATCTCGTCATGAGTTCGATCAGTTCATCAATCCGCGCGTCCATGGGGGATTTGAGCTTGAAGAGCACATGGACCCTATTCAGGGCCGGAGTCTCGGACCAAGCCGGGGGAGCATCTTTTGCTGACTGCGTAACCACATCCACTTCCTCGGCCGAACAACAGGGCTGCGAGCGCTAAAATTTCCCCCGTCGAAGGGTCGAAGCAATCCGTATATTTACCGCTTCTCGACTCATGCCAATCCCCGCCCGAAAGTAACCGAGCCTCTTCGGTCTATTGGCTGTATAGAGTCCTCCCTTACATGCCGATCGTATGCTTCTCGCGCTGGACTCGTTCGCACCAAGGACCGACGTTCCAGTCGCCGTAGGCTCCGAGCCCAGCATGTTTGTCTTCACCCGAGTATACGGGCACGTGTACGAGCGAAAGTCCCTCGTGCGAGTAGGCAGCTTCGAGCGAAGCCTCGAGCTCAGAGCCTGAGCGGCCTCCCTCGAAGCCGCAGACACCGCCGAATGCACGGGCCATTGCGGGGTAGTCAACCTCGACCCGGTCGTCGGTACGGAATTCGGCGCCGTATTGTTCACGCTGCAACGAGCTTATCGCTGCCATTTTTCGATTGTCGAAAAGGACGATCATCCCCCGTAGGCGATACGACGCCGCATCAAGGAGGATTTGGGGGCACATTAGAAAGCTGCCATCGCCCGTGAAGGCGATCGGGTATCGCGGTGCATCGGCAATCGCCGCAGCAAGGATGCCAGAAGAGGCAAACCCCATGTATGAGGCTCCGGTTTCCGTAAAGGTTTCGCCAACGGCGTCGTCCTCTATTATCTGGAATCCGTTCGCTTGCACATCGCCCGCATCAAAATACTTGACAGCGCCTTTCTTCCGTGCGAATTCGGCGACGATCGAAACTGCGACAGGCTGAGTTAGGACGGTTAGGCCGAACTTGGGGTCGAGCAGAGAAGGGGCGGAGAGGCGCTCCATGAGGAATGCGTCCCACTCGGTCCGTTTTGCCCGGCACTCTTCAAACCAGGGTGTCGGAGAGGAGCCTTTATCGATGGCGCCCGCTCGGAGTATGGCAACGAGTTTCTCAATCACCGAGTTCGCGTCGCCTACCAGGGGTAGCGAGCCGTTGTAATGCGAGGCGTCCTGGTAATCGGTGTTGATCGCGATTACAGCCCTAGCGGCCTTCCACGCAGTGCCCGAGGAGTCCCACTGGCATACGGCTCGCGCACCAATCGTCACGATGAGGTCGCCGGCAGCCATAGCCGCGTTGCCCGATATTGATCCTTTCGAGCCACCGACTGTCATGTTCCGCGGATGCTTACCCGGTAGGATGCCTACTGCCGAGGGACCGTGCACGTAGGCCGCGTCCGTGCGGCGCAGGAATTCATCAAGAAGGATCGGGTCTAGGCGACGGGCGCCGTTGCCCGTCTTCACGACGACTCGTTCAGCTTCGGCGATAAGGCGCGCTGCTGCGATGTAAGGTTCGTCCGCGGCCGGCGCCGACGAGAAGTAGGAGGGAATGAGTGGGAGCTCCGCGAGGTTGAATTCCCGCATGACCTCGCCTTGTACGTTCATAGGCAACAGGAAGTAGAAAGGCTGCGGCCTTATCGGTCCGAACACGGTCTGGATACCCCGTTTCAGGGCTGCCGGCAGTGCCCATCCTGTATGGAGGGCGTAGGCGCTCCCAATGGCCTGGGCAAGTTTCAGGAAGGAAGCTTGATCCGGCCTCGGCACCTGCTGCATATTGTAGCCTTCGTCGTGAGTAGTCTCGTCGCCCAGGATGTAATACAGGCCCACGGAGTCCGAAGCCGGGACGAGAGAGGCGCTCAGAGCCTGGAGGGCCCCAGGTCCGATGGAGGTGAAGACCGCCGCCGTCTCGCCGTACTGCCATTTCAGGGCGGTAGCCGCGTGTGAGGCCTCTATCTCGCTACGCACATTGAATACAGCAACGGCACCTGCTGCCGCGTAGGCTCGCAAGGCTTCGCCCAATTCCGTCGTGCCATGCCCGAATACGCCTATGTACTTATGCACGCCTTGCCGGAGAAGTCCAATGATTAGGGCTTCGCTCAGCGTTACATCGAGGTTTCGCGCAAGCGCGCCTGATGCCAACGCTTCGTCAACGCCGCCTGATCCCACGATGATTCGTGCTCGTGCGAGCCTCGATTGGAATATGGTTAGCGCTGTATTCATCTGTCTAGCCTCGCCTCGATGGCGCGAGTTAGTTCTGCATCGGTCCTTCTATTGCTTGAGGTTTTGTCGAGAAGAATCCCGCGGATGCCTGGGTAAAGGAGGGCCGGGAGGATCGCCTCGTCCGTAAGTGCGGATACAATGTCGGCCATCGATCGGTGTGTTGTAGTAGAGATCCGTCCGAGGAGCTCGCGCGAGTGCGCCTGTGGCTCGCTGCGGCTTTTTGGGAAGCCCGAGGCTCGCTCGAACGTAAAAAGCTCGTCAAAGATAAGACTTAAGTTGATACCGGACGCCCAGCCGTAGCCCTGGTTCAGGGCAAGGCTCACACAATTACCGTCATTAATCCTCGCAAAGAGCCAGGCGTCGAGCGGAGTTAGAATATGGCCACATGAGACACCGGGATATGCAAGAACAGCGTTGAGGAATCCCTGCCCCGTGCCGCAGCCGCCGACGACAAAATCGACTTTTCCCATACCGAGGACAAGGGCCGCGAGGAGGCCCGTGTGGATGTAAGAGAGTTCAGGCTCTTCACCACTCTTCCGCATGCCGCAATTGACGATCTCGTGTCCCCTGCCCTCGAGGGCTTGAAGGATGTCGGCGTTCCTATCCGCCGCGCTCGTTTCGTTAATAACCGCGATTCTCATTGCAGCCTCCCATCGCTATGGATAGTCGCACTCATTTTTCACCCTGCCCTTCAGCTTGACGGAACGGCTGACCGCTGCTGCGATGCCCGCGGCATCCAGGCCATACTTGGCGAAGACGAGGTCGTCATCGCCCGATTCCATGAATACGTCAGGGAAACCGAGTCGATCGACGCGACAGGGCACCTCTTCCGTGATGATTTCGCAAACTGCGCTGCCGAATCCACTTGAACGAGAATGATTTTCTAAGGTGACGAGATGCCCGCAGTCCCGCGCCGCCTTTACGACTGCTGCCCGATCCATCGGTTTTAGCGTCCCGAAGTGGAGGATTCGCGCGTGGATACCTTCGCGGACCAAAATGGAGGCGGCGTCCAACGCGCGATGCGCCATCATGCCCTCGGAGAGGATGGCGACATCGCCGCCCTGCGCGAGCTCAACCGCTTTCCCTAGCTCTGGCGCGCAGTTTGGACCGAAGAGGGTGGGGAGCTCGCACCGGACCGTGCGAAGGTAGACAGGGCCGGGCAGGCGCATGGCAAGATCGGCCATAGCTCGGGTCTCGTTCGCATCGGCGGGCGAAAAGATGGTCATGCCCGGCATCCCGCGCATTATCGCGATGTCCTCGATAGAGGAGTGTGTCGCCCCTCCCCTTCCCGAGGGCAGGCCGCCGTACGAACCGTTGAGCTTGACGGGAAGCGCGGCGTGCGCGACCGAGACGCGCACTTGGTCGCACGCCCGCGTCGAGAGGAATACGGCGAACGCCGATACCCAAGGGATGAGCCCGCAAGCCGCGAGTCCCGCTGCTACGCCGACCGAATTAGCCTCCGCTATGCCCATCTCGTAAAAACGGTCGGGGAAGGCTGCACGGAATAGAGAAGTACGCGTCGAGGTGCAGACATCGGGGTCCAGTACTACCATGTCAGGATATCTCCCGGCTATCTCGACCAGCGCCCGTCCGAAGGCTTCCCTCGGCGATTCCATGCCGCTTGAGCTCATTCTCCCACCTCTGCCATCGCTCGAACGAATTCCTCGTCGTTCGGCGCTTTGCCGTGCCACTCGTAACGGCCTTCCATGAAGGAAACGCCCTTGCCTTTGACAGTCCGCGCCACTACGGCGACAGGTCCCGTTGCCGCGTGTTCTCTGGCGCCCTCGAGGGCGTGAACGAGAAGCGACATGTTATGGCCGTCGACGACGACGACATCCCATCCGAAGGCGCGCCATTTATCCTCGAGGGGCTCGAGGCCGACTGCGTCCTGCGTTTTCGACGCAAGTTGGACGTCATTCGAGTCGACTATCGCGACCAGACCGGGCAGCGCCCTCGCGCCTGCATAGAGGATTGCCTCCCACACTTGTCCTTCTTGAAGCTCGCCGTCGCCGACGAGGACGAATGTACGGAAGTTCCCGAGCCCAGGTCGTGCGCCCGCGGCGAGGGCCATCCCGATCCCGCATGAAAGTCCCTGGCCAAGAGAGCCGGTGGACATGTCGACGCCCGGTGTCTTATGCATGTCCGGATGAGCCTGCAACAGGGTCCCGAGCTCGTCGAAGGTATCGAGGAGACTCAGTGGGAAGTAGCCACGTAGAGCGAGTGTCGAGTAGTAGCCCGGCGAGGCATGCCCTTTCGAGAGAATGAAGCGGTCTCGATCGGCCCTCCCCGGGCGGGTCGCCTCGATATTACGCATGACGCGAAAGTAGAGCGCGACGAGTATCTCGACCTCAGATAAAGATCCGCCTGTATGCCCCATTCCCGCGTGATGCGTCGTTTGAAGGATGAGGCGGCGGACCTCAATTGCCTTGTTTTCGAGGATTTCTATAGGGAGCTCTTCATCTGGCATAGGTATTCTCGCTTTCTTGCTTATTATACAATATGGTTGCGTATATGTCCACAAATTCTAGTTTCATCCTTGATCTTCATGCGACGCTGTTTTATCATCACTTCATGCCTAAACAAGAAGGGGCGATGGTCCAGTCTGTGGAACGCGCATTGAGCCTCCTCGGACGGATAGCCGACCACCCCGAAGAGAAATACAGTCTTACGGATTTAACGGAATTTCTTGGGATAGACAAGAGCTCTGTATTCAGGCTGCTTTCCACTCTCATAAAGCACAACCTTGTGAGGCAGGAGGAAGGTAAAAAGGGCTATCAGCTCGGCTTCGGAATTTATTCGCTCGCCGCCGCCCTCCGCGATCAGCTTAAGTTGACGGAGTTGGCTTCGCCTGCCTTGAAACGCTTGGCATATTCGACTAAGGAGAATGCGCACCTGGCAGTGCGCTCGGGCACCAGGGCTGTTTTCATCGACCGCGAGCGGGCGACCAAAACCATCGCCGCAAATACCAACATCGGTGATTCGGAGGATCTGCATTGCACGGCGGTCGGCAAGTGCTTGGCATGCAAATTCTCGCGCTCTGAGCTTGAGCAGCTCTTCGAAGGTACGACGTTGACCCGATATACAGATCGCACGATATGCGACCTCGACCTTCTTGCCGAAGAGCTGGCAGCCGTGCGTGAGCGCGGTTACGCGCTCGACCGGGAAGAAAATGAAAGCAATGTCGTTTGCCTAGCCGCGCCCGTCTATAACTTTGAGCGTAGCGTCGAGGCGTCGATTGGGATATCGGGCCCCCGCGACCGCATGGAGGGCCAACTTGAGGTATTTGCCGCCGAGGTGCTGGCGGCCGGGCGTCGGCTCTCCGCCCTTATGGGCGGGGATAAACATCCGCCCTCGGTAATTATACCGTCGTCTTGATTTTCTAGCGCTGAGTGATCGTATCCACTAGTGTCTCGCCGGGGCAGTCTTCAGCGCTCCTATCGCCGATTAGGAGGATCAAAGAGGTTATTGCGACGCATTCTTAGCGAGTTTCGGGGATCGCAAGGAGTCCCGTGGACTTCATTTACGGCACGATGACCGGATAGGGGTTAGAATGGACGCGAGTGGGATTGCCGCGATTTGCGGCGCTGCTTTTTTTACAGGCTTTTCCAAGTCCGGGATGCCCGGCATGGGGATACTCGTGCCTATCCTCGCGGCCGCGGCCATGCCGGCGCGGTTGTCGACAGGCTTTATCTTGCCGGTTTTTATCGAAGGGGACTGCGTCGCTGTAGGGTATTGGAGACGAAAGGTCGGATGGCCTCGCCTGGTGCGCATTTTGCCTTGGGCGGCGCTTGGGATACTTCTCGGTTATTTCCTGATGGGCGTGCTGAGCGAGGCCATCTTCAAGCCGATGCTTGGTGCGATTATTGTGGCGATTGTATGCCTCGACTTGGGGCGCCGCGCGGCGAAGGTGGAGTTCCGAGCGGAAAGCCACTTCCTAGCGGCCGTCATGGGAATCATCGCCGGCGCCTTAACGATGATCGGGAATGCCGCCGGTCCCGTAATGACCATCTACCTCCTTTCAATGAAGCTGCCGAAGGAAGAGTTCGTCGGTACCGGTGCCTGGTTCTACTTCATCATCAACCTTTTCAAGCTTCCCTTCAGCATAGCTTTGGGCATCGTAACCTGGGCAACGCTCAAGACGAACTTCGAGCTCCTCCCTCTAGTGCTGCTCGGGAGCCTGATGGGCGTGCTCGCGATGAAGCGGATGTCCCAGAATCTATTCAATATTGCTGCCGAGGTCCTGGCCGTCGTAGGCGGCATCCGTCTGCTCTTCTGAGCGAGCCTCGAGGGGCGGCCGAATATAGCCGGTTCCTGGACGAGCGTGGAAGTGCCGTTGCCTATATCGCCTTGACCTTTTGGTACGTGGCGAGCGCTTTCGCGAAGCCGTCGCCGGCGCACTCATTCAGCAGCCTCGCCGCGGTCGGGAAAACCGACATAGCGAGCATTTCGAGTTCTTCGGGCGAAAAATCCGAGAGGACGTAGCCGGCGACGTCGGGATGCTCGGGGCGGCCGATCCCGAAGCGCAGGCGAGCGTAATCGCGCGTTCCCAGGCGCGCCTCTAGGGAGCGCAGGCCGTTGTGGCCGCCTAGGCCCCCGCCCATTTTAAGGCCGACGAATCCGAAAGGCATCTCAAGCTCGTCGTGTATTGCGAGGAGCTCGGAAGGCTCGATTTGATAGAATCGCATAAGCTCCGCTGCAGAGTCGCCGGAAAGGTTCATGTAAGTCTCGGGCAGGAGGATCCAAGCCCGTCCCGCGTCGCTCTCGCGTATGGCGAAGCGCCCCTTGAATTTTCGCTCCCAGCGGAGCTCGTTGTAGTAGGGCAGGGATTCGAGGAATTGCCAGGCCACGTTGTGGCGATTCTTCGAGTATTCGCGGCCGAAATTGCCGAGGAAGGCGAAGAGCCTGATCAAGTCTCCCCTCCTGGGTGAGGTTTGACCGTCCGCGCGAGCGATAGTACATTTTCGAGCAGACGGGCGGTACGGAGGGTAGCATGAAAGTCGATCCCAGGTTCAGCCTTTCGGTCGAGGACGGGGATCGGCAGAAGGCCTTGCGCTTCTTCGCTGTGGAGGACTTGGCCATTGGCGAGAGCGCAACGTCGCTTTTCGACGTGGGTTTCGGCGAGCTCTGCGACCTGACTGAAGTCGGGGCAAGGCAGCGGAAGGCCTTCGAATCTACCAGCGATCGGACGATTTTCTCTAATGGATGGCAGTCCTGGAGCTTCAGCGGCGAGCTCGCCGCGGGCGAGCGAGTGCGCCGCGCTCGGATCATCCCCAATATAGCCGTGTATTGCGACGGTCCAGGCCCCTTCGAGGCCGGGGGCGAAGTACTCTCCCGCTTCCTTACCTATGTCCGCGCCGGCGAAGGAAGGCTGGTGCTCCTTTCGGCTGGCATGCCGGAACGGGTGAGGCCGCCCGTCTCCTTCAGGGTGGACCGATCCAATTTCGGAGTCAGGGCCGAGATCAGCGCGAAGGGCGGGCGATTTGCGAGGGGCGATATCGTCGCGGAGATCCGTCTTTTCTATCGAGAAGGCTACTTCGCGACTAAAGACGCTCTCCGCGACGCCTTCCGCGGGAATCGCCATTTCGAGCGATTGGCCTTCCTGGGCTCGGGGGCCCCAGTGGTGCCAGGGGGCTACGAGTCTTGGTACAACCACTATACGGGCATAGACGACTCGATAATCAAGGGGGACCTCGCGGCGATCGGCGCCAACGACAATTTGATCAACGCCTATTATCTTCGCAGAGGCAAGCCGACGGTATTCCAGATCGACGACGGCTGGGAGAAAGCTGTCGGCCAGTGGGAGCCCGACGAGTTGAAGTTCCCCCGCGGGATGAAGGTCCTAGCGGAAGAGATCGAGGCGAAGGGCCTGATACCCGGGATTTGGGTCGCGCCTCTTATCGTGACGAAGGGCAGCGAGATTTTCGAAGAGCGGCCGGAATTGCTGCTTCGCGACGACAGGGGAAAGCCCGTACCGGCAGGCTATAATTCAGGCTGGAACGGAGTGTTCTACTGCCTCGACATATCGCTGCGCGAGGTTGAGGAATATCTCGACGGAGTTCTCGAGCGACTCGTCGCCGAATGGGGTTACCGTTACTTGAAACTTGACTTCCTCTATGCCGGGTTCATCGAAGGATCGCGGGCGAGGCCCGCAAAACCAGCTGGGGGCGGAGCGGCCTACGAGCACTACGACCGCCTAATGCGGCGCCTAACGTCTCGAACGCGCGGTACAAGGGGGCGGGAAGTGGCGTATCTGGGCTGCGGAGCTCCTTTGGAGCCCTCTTTCCGCCACTTTCCCCTCATGCGGATTGGCGCCGACACGAAGGAAGTGTGGGATGACCCATTCCTGAAGCGAGTCGTACGGCATCAGGGTCGGCCCGCGGCCTATACCAATCTCTCGGATACGATTGGCAGGTCCCTTCTCGATGGCACGGTGTTCGTCAGCGATCCCGACGTGGTCTTCTGCAGGACGGCGAGAATGGAGTTGACGGATGCCGAGAAGGAGCTAGTGGCCCTCGCCGATTTCATGCTTGCCTCCCAGATAATGTTCTCGGATGATACGCGCGAATTCGGGGATAGGGAGGAGCTAGCTTTTACGGCGCGTGTGGTAGGGCTCTACGACAGGCTCGCGGGCCGCGAGTACGGTGCCGAGCGCGTCGGGAGGGACACATTCCGGATCTTCAGCCGGGACGGAAAGGTCGCGGGCCTGGCAAACCTGTCGGACCGGGCTTGGATCCAGCCCTCGTCGCGATGGAACCTCGGGAAGGCGATAGTGGCCCATGCGCGGCGGGGCGACGGCACTCTCGCCTTCGCCCCGAGGAGTCTGTCGCTTTTCGAAGAATGAGGAGAGCAATGGAAAAAACTGTCTTCGTGATCGGCCACAGGAATCCCGATACGGATTCCGTTGTGGCGGCCGTTGCCTACGCCGCGCTCAAACGCGCGACCGGGATGCCGGAAGCTCGCGCCGCTCGTGCCGGCGCGGTGAATCCCCAGACCGAGTACATCTTTGACCGCTTCGGCCTCGAGCTGCCTGAATTCATCTCCGACCTCGTCCCGAAGGCGGAGTACTTCCTTTCCGGACCGGCGAGAACCGTACGCTCGGACACGCCATTATGGTCGGCCCTTGCCCTTCTCGGCGACGGCGCGGGAGAAGCCCTGCCCATAGTCGACGACGATGGGCGGTATCGCGCGCTCCTCCACTACGGCTCCTTCGCCCAGAACATCATCGCCAAGATCAATCCCCGCAAGAAGGCGGTCATATTGACAAGCGTCCGCCATCTCATGGAGACGATCAAGGCCCAGGCCATCGTCTCCTTCGACGAAGGAGACGTATTCAAGGCCAATATGATCGTCGCGGCCAATCAAACGGAATCGGTGCGAGCCGTGCTCGAGGCCGAGAGCGCCGCGAACAAGGTCTTGCTCGTAGGCGACCGCGACGACGTGCACAGGCTGGCCATGGAGTCGGGGGTCCGGGTCCTCATCGTCACCAACGGCTTTGTCGTCAGCAAGGAGCTGCGAACCGTCGCCGAAAGCAAGCGCATTACCGTCCTCGTCTCGCCCTACGATACATCGAGCACGTCCCTTCTCGTCCTCTACTCGACCCCGGTTCATGCCATGGGTGACTCGGAGACTAAGCCGATCCATAAGGGAGTGCGAACGAGGGACGCCAGGAAAACCCTCGCCGCCTCTCCCAGCAGGTCGGCGGCTGTGGTCGACGACGACGAGCGAGTAATCGGGCTGCTGCGCGAAGGCGATCTTCTAAGGGAGCCCAGCGTAGAGGTGATCATGGTCGACCACAATGAGTTCGGCCAGGCCGTCGAGGGCATCGAGAATTATCGCATCCTCGAGGTCATCGACCATCACCGCCTGGGTTCCTTCTCGACCAGGTACCCCATTACCTTCATCAATCGCGTCGTCGGCTCGACGAGCACCATGATCGCCGGCATGTACCGCGACCAGCGCATACCGATCCCCAAGGAGATAGCTGCGATACTGCTCTGCGGCATCCTCTCCGATACCCTAATCCTCAGGTCCGCTACGACGACCGAGGAAGATCGCGACGAGGCAGAGTACCTCGCAAACATCGCCGACCTCGAGGTATCCGAGGTCGGCGAGGCGATAATGCAATCCGCCTCCAGGGCGGCGAGCAGGCCGGCGGAAGAGATAGTACGCCTCGACCTCAAGGAATACGAGACGCAGAAAATCAAGCTCAGCGTGAGTCAAATCGAGGTATCGGATACAGTCCTCGTGATGGAAAAGCGCGGCGAGATCCTGGCGGCGCTGGCGAATATCCGAAGCGAGAAGGCCTATTACCTTTCGGCCTTGATGGTGACGGACGTGACCGAGCTGGTGAGCCTCCTTTTCATCGTCGCGGACAGGGATTTTCTTACCCTCGTGAGCTATCCCTCCAACGGAGACGGCGTCTACGTCCTTCGGGACATGCTTTCGCGGAAGAAGCAGCTCATGCCTGCGATCCTAGAGCTCGTCGAGAGGGCCCTAGGCTAGGAAGAGGCTTTCTGAGCTGCCGAACGTAGAGATCGCGGTGGGTGATATGGGCAATCTGTCGCGACGGGCCTCGACCTCCGCTATGTCGACGTCCCGCCCGAGGAAGCCAAGCGGGCGCAGCTCGCCGCGGGGATGGCGCCGTATCTCGCCGACGCGTTGGCCGAGCCTTTCCCGGAGCGTCGGAAGGGCAAGGAAGCCAATGTCTCTACGATCATCCCCACGGTATTCGGCATGCGCGCGACCAATTTCCTCGATTTCGCGACTCGCCATGCGGCGATCTTCCGCGGAGAGCAGGCTGTCCCGAAGGTCTGAGTTTCAGGACACGGCCATTCCGTGGCACTTCTTGTACTTCCTGCCCGAGCCGCAGGGGCAGGGATCGTTACGGCCGATCTTTGGGCCCTCGCGCACGACGGTCTCGGGAATGACTTCGCCGTCGGCGAAAAGCCAGGCATCGTCCCGCCTTACGAAGGCGGCCTTCTCGTGGTGCTCCTCTCGCAGTCCGCCCTGGACATATGTCGCCTTGAACTCGACCATGCCTTCATCCTCCGAGGGGCCGCCGTTCTCGGTCTTCAGGATCTTGAGGCCGAGCCACGTGGATCTTTCGCTCCAGTGCCTGGTAGCTTCTATGTCGATGCCGTGATCGTCGTCGTGGAGGCAGGTTGCGATGATATAGTCGATCGCCTTCGTGGCGTAGGCCGTATAGCGGCTCCGCATCAGGGCCTCGGCGGTTGAAGGTTTGGCCTTTCCCGATATGAAGGGGCCGCAGCAGTCTTCGTACGGATGGCCTGAGCCGCAAGGGCAGTTGTCCATGGAATGATCCTCCGGCTCACCTTTGTACACGGAAGGCAGGAGATAGGCAATGCCGCAAGTTACTTCCCGGAACGACCGCCCGATTTATCCTCGAGGATCCGCGATACGAAGCGGACTTCGTCCTGCAACCTTCGTACGCTTTCCTCTCGCTCTTCGACGCGCTTCTCGAGAGCGGTCAGCCTACTCTTTAGAGACTCGATGTCGGTGGAGGGGACGGCTCCTGCGACCTCCTTGGCTCTGGCCTTGGCCTGTACCATCTTCGTCGCCATGTCGCCCAGAACGCTGACTACGGTAATCACTACGACTCCCAGCACGATGATCGTCACGATACCCATTTCAGTCTCCTTGCTGCGCTCGCGGACCAGGGGTCGAATTCTAGGCTCTCCCGGCTCGGACCCGGCTCATCGAACTGTCGCGGCATCGGCCGCCGCCTTAAAGAATCTTTCGCGCAATGCGTCTTCACCGGGTTTGGAGCCCGTCGGTACAACTCCGCCGGCCGAATGTGCGTGGCCGCCTCCGCTGCCGATACCCCCCAGGGCGGCGCGCACGAGGCCGAAAGCCGAGACCGCCGCGCTCTTCGAGCGGACCGAGACGTGTATGCCGCCCTCATCCTCCTGGGCGACCACGGCGGCCGAGAGCTCCTCGGCCCTTAAAGCGAATTCCGCCAGCACCGCAAGGGCCTCCTGCCCGCAGGGACCGCGCATGAAGGCGAATAGGATGCCGTCGCGGACTACGGCCTTCCCGAGAGCCGAGACTATGAGGCCCAACTCCCGCAGGTCGAGCACCGTCCGGACGATCCGGCTTGCCAGCTCCCAGTCGCCGCTTTGGTAGAGCGCTGTGTAGGCGGCGAAATCGGCGTCGGAGCAGCTGCGACTCAGGAAATCAGTGTCCGACTGGATACCCGCGAGGAGGGCGGTGGCGATGCCGCGCGGAGGCTCCCAGCCCGCCTCTTCCCAATAGCCGCGGATTATCGTCGAGCAAGAGGCAAGCTCGGGACGAAGGTCGAGGAAGGGAGCGCTTACCTCTCCCGACTTGCAATGATGGTCTATGACGGCGATGAGCTCACCCGCCGCGAGGCTCACGTTGCCGTTCGCCGGCGAGCCGTCTACGATGATGACTTGTACATCCCTTCCGCTTTCGGATGCCGGCGCGAGGTCGATGCCGAGCTCATATATGAGGGTTCGAAGGCTGCGGCTCCTGAGCTCCCCTCGGTAACAGCAAGCCGCGGAGAAACCCTTTCGGCGGAGCGCCGAAGCTAGCCCCCAGGCCGAGGCCACTGCGTCTATATCCGGGTAATCGTGGGTCTGCACGGCTACTGGGCGCTGCCCATCGAGGAGGGAGGCCAGCTCCGGAAAGCGCTCAGCCATTAGACCCTGCGCCGAGGCGTTTACGCTCTGCGAGGAGCAGGCGGTATTCGAGCGTACCCTCTCGTTTCATCTCCTCGCCGAGCGCGAGGTATTTGGAGGCTAAGTCGATCTTGCCCCTGCATATCCAATATTCGGAGAGGTAAAAGAGCATCGCCGACTTGAGATCGAGCCTTTTCTCCGCTTGGATGTCGAGCTCGAGATCGGATGTGGCGTCGTTCTGGTCCTGCATCAAGCGTAACATGGCCCAGTAGATACCGTTCTTCTCGCGGTCGATCCCGGAGGCGAGGGATCCGGCGTACGTGGCCGCGTCCTTGGGCCTTCCAGAGCGCCACAGGGCGAGGCCGGAGGCGATCGCGTACTCGTAACGGTCGGGCGAAGAGGAATAGGCTCGCTGGAAATCGGCGGCGGACTCAGTCCAGAGTCCGAGGCGGAACGCCGCGGCCCCCGCGGACTCGAAGGCATACCAGTAACCGGGATTGAGTTCGATCACCTTGCGGTAATCGTCGAGGGCCGCCGCGTCCTTGCCTGCCTCCTCCAGGATCCCGCCGCGATACGCGTAGGAGAGAAAATATCCGGGGTCGAGGGCGATGGCCTTGTCGAAGTCGACCTGTGCCCCGGCCATGTCGCGCTTGTCGAGACGGTAACGGCCGCGGTCGAGATAGAGCCAGGATTCGTCCGGAGCCAATGATACCGCCGTATCGAGGTCTTCCTCGGCTTCCTTATATTTACCCTGTTGGTATCTCGCGCGGCTTCGGTCGGAATATGCGAGCGGAGAGGCCGGCTCGAGCGCTATGGCCGCGGAAAGCCTGGACTCCGATTCCGGATACTTAGCCTCGCGGTATAGCGTCCTGCCAAGCCCGAGCGATGCGTCGACGCTATTAGGATCAACCGCGAGGGCGCGCCTGAAGTAGTCCTCGGCCTTCGGCCAGGATTTTGCGTCCAAGTAGTATTCACCCCAGGCGTTGAGAACCGCCCCGTCGGCCGGCGCGGTAACCGAGGCTCGATCGAGGTAGGAGCGTCGAGCTTTGTCGTCGCCGCCGAATCGAGCGAGTTCCGCGCCCATAACAAGCGCGCGCGGGTTCGCGGGATCGGCGGCGAGAATAGCATCGACTTCCGTCCTTGCCGCATCGAGTTTGCCTGCGGACACGAGCGCGGCGGCATGGGCCAGCCTGAGATCGGTATCGGCCGGAGAGGCGGCGGCGAGATCGCCGAGCTTGGCGGCCGCCGCCGAGGCGTCGCCTTTGTCCAGGAGCTTGGCGGCCGCTTCGACCGTCCGGAGGCGCTTTTGTTCAGGGCTCGGCGCACTGGCGGGAGGCTGCTTTGCGGAAGCCGTCGCGGTCCTGGGCGCTCCGGCGCATGCGGCCAGGAGCGACAGGGCGAGGACGGCGGCGATCGCGCCCGTTATGCGCGGCGTTCGTGGAAAGATTCTCGAGAAGCTTGTCTTCTCACACCCGAAGCTCGTTTCAGACTCGTGATCCATATTTTCCCACTCCCCAATTCGGCTCCCTCGATGGGGCGCTCGATACTAACCCGGGCCCCTTCATTATACAAGGTTGCACAAGGCACTGTTACCGGCTATAGTCCATATCCGCAATGCAAAGCGGAGCCTTCCGGCGGGCCCTCGGCCTTACACTCCTCTATATCGGCTTGTTCGTCCTCGCCGTCGTCGTGCAATTTTCCAAAGGGCCGGGCCTATCCGAGAAGTTCGGCTCTCTTACCATCAGCGCTTCATATCCTAAGACGGCAGCCCACGCCGATGCCGGTACGATCCCCGAATCGCTTCGCCTTTCCTACTCGGGGCTCTCTTTTCTGATATCGCCGAAATCGGTCGCGGAAACCGTCGGCGCGGATGGCTTCACGACTCCTCTTTCGCTGACCTCGATAGACAAACTTCCGAACGGGATACTCATCAATTTCTCATCCGGAGTCACACTTAAGGCGGCGATCGACAATGGCCCGCCCGAGCATTTCGGGCTCGCCGCAACCGCTCCAGACGGCGTCACGGCGGTGCGTCTCAGGCTTTCCCCGTACCGATCCGTCCGGTTCTCGGAAAAGGACGGCAAACGGAGCCTCGATTCGGCCGGAGCATCCTATGAGATCAGCCTCGGGGCAGGTAGCCTTGATGCCTCCGGCGGCTTTATATCCCTACGTCCCGGAGATTCCGGCTTCGTCCTCGCTAAGGTCCCGCCCGCTGCGCCTGCTCAGCCGAAGACAGCGCCTCCTGAGAAGCTCGTTGCCCAGGCACCCAAGGAGCCCGAGGCCTTCAAGGCCGAGATAGCCGTATGGCGGGACAAGGTCTGGTCAGGCTTCTCAACGACGCGATTCGACGCGGACAAAATAACATGGAAAGGCGCCGACGGCCTCCCCGCGTTTTCCGAAAAGACGCTGACTGCCTATCTCGCGGAGTCCCTCGCGCGAGGAGTCTTTGCGGATTCCCTGGCGCGCGTTCGGGGAGCGAAGGAGAAATGGACCGACCAGCTCAGTTACCTTTCCGCACCGTACATTGGCGGTCTCGTTCCCAAGATGAAGGCCCTCGAGGCCGGCGATCTCGCCGAGACGAAGCGCCTTACCCAGCTCATCGCCGATAAATCGCCGTCGATCCTCGAGGTAGACGGATTCCTCCGCTTCCTCCTCGACCGAGCGCCGCCTTCCCTCGCCCGGGACGCCTTCCGGTACTTCTCGGGGATAGATCCCGCCAAGCTCTCGATCAGGCAGTCCATCGGCTACCTAGGCGGAGCGCTCGACGCTAAAGCCGTCTTCAACCTCAAGGACGAGGAAGACCCTTTCCGCGATCCCGCGGTTTCGGCCGACCTTATAGTCGCGGCGGCCCGTAGGACCTCCACCGCCCTGTACCTAGTCACCGAGGATGACGGCTCCAGCGATGTCCGGACTTCGTTGATAGGAGGGTGCTTCCTCGCGGCCTATGGAGCGGGCAGCGCCAAGCCCGAGTATATTGGCATCGGCCAAGGCCTGGTAGAGGGCGTGCTCGGGTTATCGGATCCCCAAGGCTTCGTACCGGCTCGAGTCTCTGTTCGCGCTGACACGATCGATCAGAGAACGGGCGCGATCGCCCCTGAGGAACTCTACCCCATCGTCGCCGGTAATTCCTATTATCCGCGTGAAGTCTCTTTTTACCGCGACATTGCGCCGGGATTCTGGGCTTGGACCTGCGCCCCCTCGCTCGTCGTCCAGGCAAGCGCCTCGCGCTACGTGTTTACGGCCGTCTTCCCTGCGGGCCGCTCTCACTATCTGACCTTTTATGGTGTCAAGCCTTTCGCGAATATCCAGCTTTACGACATCGATTACAGCCCCGATAGCCAATTCGAGAGCTACGATGCCTCAGGATATCTTTATAAGAAGGAAGCGGGGGCGCTATACATAAAAATGAAGCACAAAAAGGATAGCGAGGATATAAAGCTCGCATTCTAGCCTGCCTTCAATATCTGCTAGACGACCAAGTATTGACTGGCTAAAAGGCTTTCAGTAGAGTGCTCCATGCGCATCGAGACCTGCTACCGCCGTCCAGGACTCGACGGCAGGGGCACCGCGCCGGCCGAGAAGCTCGCGCGCGCTTTGGGCGAGAGTGCCTCGGTTCGGGTTGCCGACGTGGTTCTCCTCGATTTCCCCCTGCTCAAGGCAACCGCGGAAGAGCTCTTCTCCGATCCGGTGACGCAGTTCGTCGCCGAGGTTCCGCTGTCAGGCCTTCCGTCCTTCACCGGTTGGGACTGGTTAGTCGAGATAGCTTATCGGCCGGGCGTCACCGATACGCTCGCCCTTACGGCGCGCGAGGCCATCGTGATCGCCGACGGAGCCCCGATCGGCCGGCCCTGGCTCGTGCAGACTGCCAGGCTTTATATAGTGAAGGCCAGACGATCGTCCGCCGATATCGTGCGCCGCGCCTTCTCTAGTCTTTGGAACCCCCTCGTGCAGTCGGCCATTTTCCTTTCCAAAGCGGATTGGGAGAGGGGGGCGCGGCTGCCGGACCTATATCCGGCCGTTTCGCTCGCCGACGATCCGGAGTCCGAGCTCTTCGAATTGGGCGCGCTGGATGACGAGGGCCTCGCAGCTCTCTCCTCGGGCCGGCTCCTCGCCTTGAGCCTGGCCGAGATGCGAGCCGTCAAAGCCTACTTCGAGTCTCCGGTGACCCGCGCGGACCGCGCGGCCGCCGGCCTGCCTTCCGCTGCGACCGACGTCGAGATTGAGATGATCGCCCAGACCTGGAGCGAGCACTGCAAGCATAAGATCTTCAACGCCGAGATCAAATATTCCGAAGCGGGAGCGCCGATTCGCGAAATCGCCTCCCTGTTCAAGACTTATATCCGCTCGACAACGGAGGAACTCGCGCCTTCGCGGCCCGATCTCCTCTCGGTGTTCACTGATAACGCCGGCGTGTTTAAGTTCGACGACACCACCGCGATCTGCATGAAGACGGAGACGCACAACTCGCCCTCAGCCCTCGATCCCTATGGCGGGGCGATCACCGGGATCGTGGGCGTCAATCGCGATATCCTGGGAACTGGCATTGGGGCGTCTCCGCTCTTCAATACCGACGTGCTTTGCTTCGGGCCGCCATCCATCCCGGACGAGGCAGTCCCGGAAGGCCTCATCGTCCCGAGGGAACTGCTTGCCGGTGTGCACCGAGGCATCGTAGATGGAGGCAACCAGTCAGGGATTCCAGTCGTAGCCGGCGCTTTCGCGTTCGACGAAAGCTACATGGGGAAGCCCCTCGTATTCTGCGGTACGGGCGGCATCATGCCGATGGAGATCCGCGGGGCGCCTTCCTGGGAAAAGGCCGCGAGGCCCGGCATGCTCGCCGTCATGGTCGGGGGGCGGATTGGCAAGGACGGCATCCATGGCGCTACCTTCTCGAGCCTCGCCTTGGACGAAGCCAGTCCCTCCTCCGCCGTCCAGATCGGCGACCCGATTACGCAGAAGCGCATGAGCGACTTCCTTCTCGAGGCGCGGAGCGAGGGACTTTACGCGGGCATCACCGATAACGGAGCAGGTGGGCTATCGTCGAGCCTTTGCGAGATGGCCGAGTCCTCGGGCGGCGTGAGGATCGACCTCGACAAATGCCCCCTGAAGTATCCGGGCCTCTCGCCCTGGGAGATCCTCGTATCGGAAAGCCAGGAAAGAATGAGCCTAGCCGTCAGGGCCGAGTGCCTGTCGGAGCTATTAGGCCTCGCCGCGAGGCGTGGCGTGGAAGCAAGCGTCGTCGGCGAGTTCACGGCTTCGGGCCGTATCGAGGCGATCTTTCGCGGAAGGACCGTTTGCCTCGTCGATATGGAATTCCTCCACCGGGGGCTTCCGACCATGCGCCTTTCCGCTCGCTGGGTTCCTCCTTTTATCGCATCTTCCCGGCTCGATGGCCGCGCGGACTGGACGTCCGCCCTTTTCTCCGTCCTTGCCGATCCCGACGTTGCCTCGAAGGAAGCCTTGGTCAGGCAATACGACCACGAGGTGAAGGGGATCTCGATAGAAAAACCCTTCACGGGCTTGAACCGGGACGCGCCGAGCGACGGAGGCGTGCTCAAGCCATTGTACGATTCATGGCGCGGCCTCACCGTTACGCACGGGATATGCCCGAGGTTGTCGTCGCACGACGCGCGGGCGATGGCCTTTGCGGCCGTCGACGAAGCCTATCGCGCCCACATCGCGCTCGGCGGCGATCCCGCTCGAGCCGTCGCCCTGGATAATTTCTGCTGGCCCGATCCCGTGGAATCGGCCACTAATCCCGACGGTGCATTCAAGTTGGCTCAGCTCGTCCGGGCCTGCGAGGCCCTCCGCGAGGCTTGCGTCGAATACGGCCTCCCTCTCGTCTCGGGCAAGGACTCGATGAAGAACGACGCCTTCGCCGGTGGAAGGCGGATCTCGGTAACCCCGACCCTCCTCGTTACCTTGGTCGGCATCATCGACGACGTTCGGAAGGCGAGCTCCACGGATTTCCTGTCGGCGGGCGATCTGGTATATGTAGTCGGCGCGACCGGCAGCCGGTTGGGGGCATCAGTGCTCGAGCGGGCCCTCGATGCGTCCGGCGGTCGCCGCCCCTCGCCGGCGCACCTTCTAGGTCCTTGCCCCGTCGCCTCTCCCGAAGAGCATCTGCCGATATACCGGGCAGTCGCTCGAGCCCTCAGTGGCCGGGCTCTGCGCTCATGCCACGACCTTTCGGACGGCGGCTTGGCCGTCGCCCTCGCCGAGTCCTGCCTGGGGGGCCGCCTCGGAGCTGAGCTACGCCTCGACGCGATGCCGAGGCGCGGGGTGCCGGAAGGCTCAGGGCGCGAAGGGTCCTATCCCGACGCGTCAGTCCTCCTTTTCGCAGAGGATACAGGACGTTTCCTGGTCTCCATACGTGCCGAGGATCGCGAGCGCTTCGAGCGCAGCATGGCGGGACTATCCGTCGCGCTTCTGGGCGAGACTATCGCCGAGCCGAGGCTTCGAGCCGAGCTCGGCGGGAAGCGCGTACTCGACGCCGCGCTGGATGAGCTCGACCGAGCGTACAAGACGCCTATAGCGTGAAAGGAATATTGTGGAACCCAAGGCGATAGTCCTCTCTGGCTATGGATTCAACGCGGACGCTGAGCTCGCCGAGGCCCTGAGGTTGGCTGGAGCGAAACCAGAGAGGCTGCATGTCGCCGATCTCGTGGCGGATCCCGGGCGCCTCTCGGGGGTGCGCATCCTCGCCTTCCCCGGGGGCTTCTCGTTCGGCGATCACCTCGGCTCGGGTCAGGTAGTCGCTCTCATCTGCCGGAGGACGCTCAAGCCGTCGCTGGATGGCTTCATCGGCGGCGGCGGCCTGGTGATCGGCGTTTGCAACGGCTTTCAGGCGCTTGTGAGGATGGGAATGTTGCCCAACCGCGACGGTTTCTGGGGCCGCGAAGTCTCCCTCATCAAGAACGAATCCGGCCGTTTCGTAGACGGTTGGTATCCCGTGTCCTTCGAGGGTGGAAGCCGCTGCCTTTGGACTAGGGGTCTCGAAGGGCGGCTCTTGCCGGTGCGCCACGGCGAAGGCCGTTTCGTCGCACGAGACGAGGCGACTCTGGATGCGCTTGAGGGCGAGGGGCTCGTAGCCGTACGGTATAGGGGCGAAGGCCCCAACGGCTCGGCGAGGGCGATCGCGGGGATTTGCGATCCCAGCGGCCGGGTACTTGGGCTCATGCCCCATCCCGAAGCCTTCCTTGTCCACGAGAACCATCCGCTCCGAAGGCGGGCGTCCCGCGACGATCCGGGCGTCGAGCTCTTCGAGAACGGCGTGCGCGCCGCCCGAGACGCTTCCTGACTTTGGCTGGCGGACATGCCGGCGGGGGTTTATACTTCAACCAGCGATTCATCTGGAGGCGCGCGAGAGCTATGGCTGAAGCAACCGATATCGAAGCCCTCCGTCAAGAATACGAAAAGCAGCTCTTCGATCTCCGGCAGCTACTCGAGGTGTCGAAGAGTCTCAACTCGATGCTCGATTACCATATCTTGATCGACGCCATATTATTCAACGTGATGGGGCAGATGAAGGTGCTCAGGGCGGGTATCTTCGCGAAGAAGAGCCTTGACGCCACGCGATTCAGCCTCCATCGCAACTACAAAGGCTTCGAGATCGCGCACGGCGTCGACTACTCGGTCGCCGAGGATAATCCCGTCATCAAGCTCTTCACGCGGCAATACGGCTGCTACACTCTCGAGGATATACGCCAGCGGATAGGGTCCTTCGCAGGGTTCGAGGGAATCGCCTCGCTGGGCCCCAGCCTTATCGTCCCGCTCAAGGCCAAAGGGGCTGTCAACGGGCTTCTCATGATGGGCGAGAAGATAGGCGACGAGGGCTTCGACGTGTACGAGCGCGAATACGCCCTCAACCTGGCTGGACTGGCGGCGGTTGCAATCAACAATGCCTTCCTCTTCGAGATGACTACTACCGACATGATGACCCGGCTCAAGATGAAGCATTACTTCTATACTGTGCTCCTCGAGCGCATGGCGCAATGCTCGACGTCCTCGAAGCCCCTCTCGGTCGTAATGATCGATATCGATTTCTTCAAGAAATTCAACGATACTCACGGCCACTCCTGCGGCGATGCCGTGCTCAAGCAGGTCGCCCGCGTCATCCAATCGGGCGTGCGCGGGGACGATCTCGCGGCGCGCTACGGGGGGGAGGAATTCTGCCTGCTCCTGAATGAGGCCAACGCCGAGCGCGCCTTTCAGGCGGCTGAGAGGGTCCGCGCGAGCGTAGAGTCCATGCATACGAGCTACGAGGGCCGCAGCCTCGCGGTGACCGTCTCACTGGGTGTCGCGCAGTTCGACCCCTCTCGCGACCTATCGGGCAAGTCCCTCATCGACCGCGCCGACCGCGCGCTCTATACGTCCAAGCAGGAAGGGCGCAATCGAGTGACCGTCGCGGTCTGAGGCGGCCATGGCTCGAATCAAGGTTGCGAACAGGGCTGGCGGCGACGGGCTCCCGGCGGATCTTGATTCCAGTCCGGCCGTATCGATCTTGAATTCGCTGCTCGGCGCTGGAGTTCGCATTCGCCACGATTGCGGGGGCAAAGCCCTCTGCGGGACCTGTGCGGTGCGCGTACTTTCCGGAGAGGCGGGGCTCTCCCCCGTGGCGCCGCTCGAGGCCGAGCGGCTCATGGCGGGACGCAGGCCCGCTGGGATTCGCCTGGGCTGTCAAGCCCATGCGATACGCGATATCGATATCGAAGTCGTCCTTGACTGAAGAGGACGGCGGGTAGGACTTTGTTGTCTGCGAACCGGACCTTATACGCGTGAAATCGATCGTTCCCGGAGGCAGAACATGCGTCATTGGTGGGAAGACGCTGTCTTCTATCAGATCTATCCGAGGAGTTTCGCCGATTCTAACGGCGACGGCATAGGCGACCTCGCGGGGATCTCCTGTAAGCTCGGATACCTCGAGAGCCTGGGCGTCGACGCGATCTGGCTATCTCCTTTCTTCAAGAGCCCGATGAATGATTTCGGGTACGACGTCTCCGATTACCGCGATGTCGACCCCATGTTCGGCACGCTGGATGATTTTAAAGAGCTCGTCTTCGAGGCCGGAGGGCGGGGCATACGAATAGTCCTCGACCTCGTCGCCAACCACAGTTCGGACGAACACCCTTGGTTCGTCGAGGCGCGCTCGTCCAAGGACTCGCCCAAACACGGCTGGTATCTCTGGGCGCCGGATACGGGACGTCCGCCCAATAATTGGAAGGCGATCTTCGAGCTCGGCACGGCGTGGCATCCCAACCCCGCCACCGTCGAACGCTACCTCGGCACCTTCACGAAACATCAACCGGAATTCGACTGGCGGGAGCCGGAGCTGCGCGAGGCTATATACGATATAATGCGGTACTGGTACGGACTCGGCGTTGACGGCTTTCGCCTCGACGTCGCGACGGGTTATATCAAGGACTCCGAGCTACGCTCTAATCCTTTTTCATTCAAGGCTAATCCGGATTTCTTTCAACGGCATATCTACGATCGAAACCGTCCCGAGGTTCATGAGGTCTTCAAGGAGATGCGCAAGGTCGCCGATGCTGCCGGCGAGCGCGTATTGATAGGCGAGACCCACGGCCAGGATCCGCTGCTTGCCGCCTCGTGCCACGGGGAGCACGCCGACGAACTCCATATGGCCTTCAACTTCGAGTTCCTCTACAAGAATTGGGGAGCCAGGGCCTTTCGCGATTCCGCGGAGAGATGGTATTCCTCCCTGCCCGAGGGGGCCTGGCCCAACTTCACTTTGAGCAATCACGATCAGCCGCGCCATGCCTGGCGCTATCGGGCCGGCGGCGCCAAGTCGGCTTCGCTCAGCGAGGCGCGTGCGCGTATAGCGGCCGCGATGCTGCTCACCTTGCGCGGCACGCCTTTCCTGTATTACGGCGAAGAACTGGGCATGACCTGTGAACGCCTGCCTCGCACCGCGCTGAGGGATCCACTCGGCATCGCGACTTGGCCCTTGCCGTCCCTCGGGAGGGATCCCGAGCGCACGCCGATGCAGTGGGACGCGAGCGCCAACGCGGGATTCTCCTCGGCGACGCCTTGGCTGCCCGTCAATTCCGACTACCGCGTCAGGAACGTGGCGTTGCAGGACAAGGATCCCGCCTCTCTGCTGTCCTGGTACCGATCACTCATTTCGCTCCGCCGATCGATGCCGGCGCTAAGGGAGGGGAGCATCGCCTTCCTAGACTTCGATCCCGATATCCTTGCCTTCGAACGCAAGGCGCCCACCTCGAATGGCCGAACTGAAGAAATGATAGTCGTCGTGCTTAACTTCGCGTCAGGTCGGAGGGCGATCGAGCTCGAGAAGGCGGCACGCGTTCTCCTAGGGAGCGTCAGGAAGGAGGACTCGGCCTTGGCCGCGGGCAGAATCGAGTTGGGACCGTGCGAGGCTATCGTCGCTTCGGTGGAGTGACTAAGTCGAGGCGAGGTTGAGATCAAGGTCGCCTTTCTTGACCATGATGCCGTAAACGTAGAACTGGAGCAGGGCGCGCTCACAGCCGGCTCCTAGTGTCCTGGCCTTCGAATCGAAAGCCGAAGTCAGCTGGATGATGCGCTCGCAGGCGGAGCGAGAAAAGCGGCGGATAGCCGCGGCGCTCTGCCTCTGGAGGGCCTTGCTCCGCATTTGGAGACTCGCGCAGGCGGATTCGAAACCTTCGCCTTCCTCTATGAGCTCATGAAGGCGGCACAGCCTACGAAAGCTCCAAGTCAGGGCCGCGATGATCTGAACCGCATCGCCCTTGCGATCGGCGAGGACAGCCTCGAGAGCATCGAGGGCCTCGGCGAGGCCGCCCGTCGTCACGCGCTCGAAAAGACTGAAGGCGTCTTCCTGCCTGTTGCGAGCTATGGCCGCTTCCACGTCGCTCTCGCCGAGCGTCGTACCTCGAGGAAAGACGATAGCCAGACGCGAGCAGGCCGCGTCGAGGGCGCCCGATTCGTTCTCGACGAGCTCGAGGAGGGCTTCGATACCGCCTTCGTCTATTCCTAACCCGAGCTCGCGCAGCCTCTTCTCGATCCAGCGCGGTTTCTCGCTCGCGAACATCTCGAAGAAAGTCCGCTTTCGGTCCTTGCCAATCGCGTCCTCGAGCGCCTTCTCGACATAGAAGGCGTCGGTAACGAGGAGTAGTACCGCATCGGGAGCGGGCGAAGCCAGGTAGGTGGCGAGCATGCCCAGGTCTTCCTTGCCTTTAATTAGCTCGGCGCCCCGGTATTCGACGATTCTTCGCGAAGAGAAGAGCGATCCGTTGCGCAGCAGACCCAGTATTTCGCCTAGGCCGGTCTCGGATGCATAGGCGCGGTGCTCTTCCGGCGGCGAGCCGTCGACGGAGGCGATGGCCTCGCGAAGCTCGGAAGCGAAGGCCGCGCGCTTGCCGGCCTCCGGACCGGCGAGCAAGTACGCGTGCTCGATCTTCATCGTCGGCTAGTATTTGCGGATGATACCGCGTAGGCGCCCGAGTATCCGCACGTCCTGCGTGTAGATCGGCGCATAAGCGCTGTTCTCGGCCATCAGCTTGACCCTGTTGTTCTCTCGAAAGAAGCGCTTCAGGGTGACTGCGTCGTCTATCATCGCGACTATTATTTCGCCGTTGTCGGCCGTCTGGCGCTGCTCGATGACTGCGAGGTCGCCATGGAAAATGCCCACGTCTTTCATGCTGTCGCCACGTACCGACAGCGCGAAGCAGGTGGCGGTCCTGACTATGTCCGCGGGGACGTGGACGACCCCCGAGTAGTTCTCATCGGCCGTGATGGGCTTTCCGGCCGCCACGCTGCCCAGGAGGGGCAATTCAACGACCGAGCGTTCGGGCTTGTCTCGACGAAGCAGCTCCAGCGCTCGCGAGCGGTTTTCCCCTAGCCTCAGGAAGCCTTTTTTCTCGAGGGCTTTAACGTGGTCGTAGGCGCCTTTGACCGATATCGAAAAGCTCTCCGCCGTCTCGCGGATAGTAGGAGGGTAGGCGTGGCTATCGATATAAGAAGAGATGAAGTCGAGCACTTCCTTCTGACGGGCTGTAAGCGTCTTCATCTTTCCTGCTCTATCCCGAATTTCTTGATCTTGGCATGGAGGCCGCTCGGATGGATCCCGGACGCATCGGCCGCCCTTACGACATTATAGTCGCACTCCCTTAGCTTTTCCGCAAGGTAGTCCCGCTCGAACAGCTCCTTGGCCTCCGCTAGTGCTAGGGAGCCGTATCGCCGCGCCACAAGGGGCTCGGGTTTCTCCCGTATTCCCTCGCTCAGCACTCGCGACACCGTCTCGGGCGATACAATGCGCTCGTCGCTCATGACCGCCAGCCGCTCGATGAAGTTGGCTAGTTCCCGAACGTTCCCCGGCCAGCTCCGCGCGGAGAGCAGGGCGAATCCCTCCGGCGATATCTCGCGCTCAGGAGCGCCAGCGGAGGCGGCCTTCGACAGGAAATAGCGGCAGAGCTCGGGCAAGTCCTCCCGGCGCTCCCGCAGAGGGGGCATGCGTATCGGGACGACCGCTAGGCGGAAATACAGGTCCTCACGGAAGCGGCCGGCGGCGATCTCCGCCCTGATGTCCTTGTTGGTGGCAGCTACCACGCGTACGTCGACGGAGATCGTCTTCTCGCCGCCAAGGCGCTCGAAGCGCATCTCCTGGAGAACGCGAAGTACCTTGGCTTGCGCGGGCGGGGAAAGGTCGGCGACCTCGTCGAGGAAGAGAGTACCACCGTCGGCGGCTTCGAATCGACCGGCCCGCCGCGTAACCGCGTCGGTGAAAGCGCCCTTCTCGTGGCCGAAGAGCTCGCTCTCTAGGAGGGTATCCGGGATCGCGGCGCAATTGACTTCGACGAAGGGCCTCTTAGAGCGCTTGCCCCTCGCATGGATGGATCGCGCGACGAGTTCCTTGCCCGTACCGTTTTCGCCGGTAATGAGGATGCGGGCGTCGCTCGGAGCCGCCTGGTCTATCAGTGCGCGCACTTCTGCCATGGCGTGCGAGGACCCGATGAGGGGCTCGGATTCTATCGAGGATGAGGCGGCACGCTTTAGGTCGCGGTTCTCGCGTCGAAGCTCCCCGATCTCGAGCGCGTTTCGCGCGGCTGTGAGAAGGCGGTCCATCGAAAGCGGCTTCTCTATGAAGTCGAAGGCTCCGAGCTTGAGGGCGCGAACGGCCATATCGATCGTCCCGTGGCCCGAGACAACGAGCACCTCCATCTCGGGCCTGCGCTTTTTCATCTCCGCGAGGGCGTCGAGGCCGCCCATCCGGGGCAGCCATATATCGAGCACGGCGAGGTCGGGACGATGGGCGGACATTTCCTCCAAGCCGACGACCGCATCCTCGGCGATGATGACCGAGTGGCCCTCGTCCTCGAGTATGTCCCGGACCGTAGACCGAATGCCGGGCTCGTCGTCGATCACGAGGATGGTTGCCATCTCGCGCTGCCCCCTAATAGTCGAATATCATCGATCCAGCGGGAGATCGACGTAGAATGTAGTTCCGGCCCCCTCCTCGGACTCGAAGCGGATCGCGCCGCCGTGCTCTGCGACGATGCGCTCGACGATCGATAGGCCGAGGCCCGTGCCGGAGCTTTTGGTCGTAAAGTAGGGCAGGAAGACTTTCTCCCCTAGCGAGGCCGGGATGCCGTGCCCCGTATCCCGGATCTTGAGCCTACAATAACGTGAATCGGCCGCCTTAACAAGGTCGGCAGCAATCTCGATTTCGCCCCGTCCGTCCATCGCGTCGATCGCGTTGGCAAGGAGATTGCCCAAAGCCCTCTTCATCGCGGCTCTGTCGACGCGCAAGGTCATTCCTACCGGCAATCCGTCGAGGCGGAAGCGAACCTCGGGGTACGAGGCCGCGTAGAGCGCGACGGATTCCGAGATCAAGCCTGAAAGCTCGGCCCAGTCCCTTTGGGGCTCGGGAAGGGAGGCGAAGGCCCTGAAATCGCTGAGCAGAGCGTCCATACCCTCGACTTCCTTGACGATCGCGAGCATCGATCCCTCGATGATGGGCGCCGCTAGGGATGGATCCGACTTCCAGCGTCTGAGGACGCGCTCCGCCGCGAGCCGTATGGGCGTAAGGGGGTTCTTTAGCTCGTGCGCGAGGCGTTGCGCGATGTCCTGCCATGCGTCGATCTTTTCCTTCCTCAGCTCGTCCGATCTCGAGCGCTCGATCTCCCCGAGCATCCTGTTGAAGGATGCGACGAGTCGGCCCGTCTCGTCCCCGGGCTTTACGATGAGCCTCACTCCGAAGTCCCCGGCGGCGACGCGGCGGGTCGCTTCCTCGAGGCTCATGAGAGGTTCCGCGACGAGATCGGCCGCGGCGATGCCGAGGAGCACGGCGACGAGGAGAAGGGGAAGAACGAGGAAGCTGTACAATAAGGCGAGCAGGCTTGCCCACCTGGCCGAGAAGGGCGCGAGGAAGGACGCCGTGCGAGCCGCTTTACCGAGCAGGGCCGCGGCGCTGTCGAGCCCCTCGGGCAGGCGGAGGCTCAGCACCGCGAAGTCTTCGCCCTTGACCGAGCCGCGGAGGGGAACTGCATAGCGGACCAAATTCGTGGCGCCTGAGGAGGATGCGGCAAGGAGGTGCCCTGGCGATCCCGCAGCCGGAGATGGAGGCGTCGAGGCGAGGCGCGCATAGGCGGGACCGGCGAAGTCGGCGCTGCTCTCCCCCTCAAAGAGCTCGACGGCCTCCATTCGAGGATCCCGAGCCTTGAGCCCTGCGAGTATGGCCGATGCCCTCGCCCCTCGGCCGATGGATTCGTCGGCAATTCCGGCGGCCGCCCGCTCGATTCGGCCAAGCTCTTCGTCGTACCAGGCGAGAGCGAGGGCTTGTCCTTCGGACAATGCCTCGCGCAGCTCCGCCGAGGATGAGGAAGACTGGGCCGCATAGGCTAGCCTGAGGAGGAAGAGGCCCTGTGGCAGGGACGCCGCTGCCACAGCAAGAAGAAATAACCCAGTCAGCCGAAGCCTGAGCCTCGAGCCGTATCGCCGGACCCTGACGTCGATGGATAGTCCGCGCAACCGGACCGCGAAGAGCACAAGGAGTGCGGCAGGGAGCACCGCGAGAAGCGCCGCCGGCAGCCTCTCGTAGAGGTCGGGGAAGGACGGGGCTCCGGAGAGCACCGAGGACGCGAACGCGAATGCGCCCAGCGTTATGAGGCCGTATACGATTAGGACCGAAAGGAGTTCAGGGAGAAAGCGTCTGCGCGGTGCAAGCGGGCCGGCCATTGCGATGCGTCGGCCCGGCTATCGAGGCTCGCAGATTGACGCCCTCGCGAAGCAGCGACCTTCGGGTCGCGCAGGAACGAACGCGCGCCGGCTTCGGTGGATATGCCCGACTTTGTCCCGTTCATGCAAAGCATGAACATGTCCGGTCGTAATCATCATCAGTCTTCTTCGAAGCGCGCCTCGAAGAGAGCCTTGATGGCGGTCGCCGCCGCTTCCTCGTCCTTACCCTCGGCGAATATCCTTAGCGGCGTCCCGAAGCTCGCCCCGAGCGTGATGATGCCCATGATTGATTTGGCGTTAATCCGGTCAGAACCCTTCTCGAGCCAGATGCTCGAGGCGAATTTACTCGCGGTCTGCACTATCAGCGCCGCCGGGCGCGCATGGATGCCCGCCCTGTTCTTGATGCTTACCGTCACCTCGGTCATCGCTGCTTCCTTGGATCTTGGCCAAGCGCCGCGAGCCTTCAGCCCGTCGGCGCTTGGCTAAAGATAATCATCCCTATTGAAGTACAAGGCCCGCGCGTTCTCGCTCTCAAGCCAGCGCAGCACGTTCTGGTTAAATTCCTTGGCCGAATGATAGCCCATTTTCTTCAGGCGTTCGTTCATGGCGGCGGTCTCGATGATGATTGGGATGTTCCGACCCGGCTTTACCGGGATTTCCAGCTTGGCGATCCTGACTCCGAGTATCTCGGTCGTAAGTTCTTCCGTGCCGATACGATCGTACACCTTGTTGGAATCCCATTCCTCGAGGCCGCATACGAGCTGTATCTGCTTCTTGTCCCTAATGGCCCCGACGCCGAAGAGATGGGTCACGTTGATGATCCCGAGGCCCCGGATCTCCATGTGGTGCCCGATTACCTTGTTCGCTCCTTGGCCCATGAGGATGGAGCCGTTGACGCAACGGATGTCCACGACGTCGTCGGCCACCAGGCGGTGGCCGCGCTCGATCAGCTCGAGGGCCGTCTCGCTCTTGCCTACGCCGGAGTCGCCCGTCAGCAGGATCCCGATGCCGTAGACTTCGACGAGCACGCCGTGGATGGAGGTCTGTGGCGCGAAGATGTCGGAAAGCACGCGTATGACTCGGCTCGAGAATTCGCTGGACGTAAGGTCCGTCTGGAGGACCGGGCAGTCACCGGCTTCGGCCGCTGCAAAAAAGGTCTTTCCGGGCGAGAGGTTGTGCGTAAAGATGCAGCATGGCATGGGGTAGGCGAACAGCTTCTGGAGATTGTCCGTCCTGTCCGCCTCGTCTAGCATCTTGAGGTAGGCGTTCTCGCCGCGTCCGAAGATCTGCAGGCGATTCCATGCGAAGGAGTCGTAGTATCCGGATAGCGCCAGGCCGGGCCTGTTTAAGTCGGGCGTCGTTATCTCGCGGGACAGGCCCTTCCGGCCGCCGATGCACCGGAGATTGAGAGCATTCTGCTCCTTAAGATCGAGGTCGAGGAGGTCGAGGACCGTGAATTTCTTCTCGTCGGCGGACACGCAGCAAGTTTACTACGGAAGCTCGAGAGGCGCAATGACGAACGAGGAGGGCTCGCCGGGGCTGCGCTTTCTTCCGACTTCTATTTGCGCTCCTGTACTTTCTCCTTCTCTTTCGCGATCTTCTGCTCCAGCCTGTCCATCAGCTTGTCGATGCCGGGATTCAGGTCGAAGTCCCGTTCTTCCATATGAGCCTGGAGGCCCCAGCGGAAATTCACCGTTGCCTCGAGCTTGAATTCCTTGTCTTTTGTGATGACGAAGATAAGGTCGACGATCATGTCCTTCGCGTACCCGATCCTCTCCACCTTGGCATCTAGGTAAGCCCTGCTGGTCTCGCTCAATTCGAAATGCACGCACCGGACATCGACGGTCATTCGAGCCTCCTTAGATATATCGATCGTCTTAGATTCGTTTCCTCCCAAAGGATGAGCCGAGGTCGAGTTCGCCGCGATACTTGGCGACCGTCCGGCGCGCAAGCTTGATGCCTTTGCGGGCTAGCACCTCGGCGATGTCTCGGTCGGAGAGTATCGAGTCCTCTGCCTCGATGATCTCTTTGATTACCTGCTTTACGCCCTCCTTGGAAAAGCTCGAGCCCCGGGATCCCGCACCCGAGATGGAGTTCGTAAAGAAATAGCGCAGCTCGAAGATTCCCCAATCCGTTTGCATATACTTGCGGTTCGCGATGCGCGAAACCGTAGTCTCGTGCACGCCTACTTCGTCGGCTACGTCCTTAAGCGTAAGAGGCGCGAGCCTCTTCGGGCCCTCGGCGAAAAAGGCCCGCTGGAACTCGACCACCGCGCGCGCGACCTTGAGCAGTGTTTGGTTGCGCTGGTGGATCGACCGGATAAAGAATTTCGCCTGCTTGATATTGTCGCGTACATAGGCGCTCGTGACTCGGTCCGAGTTCAGCGGGGCGACCCCGTGACCGGCGCTTCGTCTCTCGGCGTCCGCGCGCTCGGCATAACTGTCGAAGAAGGGGTCTATGCCGAGCACCGGAATCTCCTCGTCGTTCAGTACGATCACGAAATCCCCGTCCTTGAGCTTGACCATGAGGTCGGGCAGGACGTAGCGCGGCTCTTCGGTCGAATAGGCCCGGCCCGGGAAAGGCGCGAGGCTCTTGATGAAGCTCAGGGCTATCTGGAGATCATGATCCGAGAGCTTCATGCGCTTCTGTATCTCGGCGTGCTTACCTTTTTCGAGAAGATCCACGTGCTCTCGCAGGATCGCGATCGCGGCCGAAGGGGCGTCGCCCGCGAGCGAGGCCTGTACGAGGAGACTCTCGCGATAATCGGCGCAGCAGGTCCCGGCTGGCTCGAAACCACGCACGAGCCCGATCACCTCGTCGACCTCGGATCTGGGCGCTTTCGGGAAGAACACATAAGGGTCTTCCTTATGGAAACCGTCGTCGTCGAGGTTCTGTATCAGTGCTTCGCCGATGGCTCGCTTGTCATCGCCGATCCGCTGGAGCCGGAGCTGCCAGAGCAGATGCTCCTGTAATGTCTCCGGCCTCGCGATCGCCCCCTCGATGAACATGCGCTTTGAATCGTCGTCGGAGCTCGAATGAGAGGAAAAGCCGGGGTCGGAACTGTTCTCGAAGGGGGAGAAATCCTCGGCCTCTCTGGGCTCGTTCTCCGGCAGGCTTTCTAGCGAGAGGGTTGACGCATCGGATACGACCTCGAGAGCGGGGTTCGACTCTATCTCTTCTTGGATCTGCTCCTTGAGCTCCTGAAGCGGCATCGCCATCAATTTGATGGATTGAATCATTTGAGGACTGAGCTTTTGGCGTTGTTCCGCGATCAGCGCTGGCTTCTGAAGCTGCACCCGTTCCTCCACGCATAAAATTTAGACCCAAGGCTCCGAATGTCAAGCAGGGGAAGGACGAAAATATGCGAAAAACGATAGCAATAATCATGCCGAAATCCTATAATCATCCCAAATAATAGCTAATTCAAGCATAGGGAGTCGTGTTTCGTATTGACGTGATTGGATATTAGTTATTACTTTATTGATACTTCAGAGGGCTGCCCGAGCCCCGAATTAGGTGGAAAGATGTCGATTAAGCAGCAGGAGACTCACGGCGAGCCCGAGGAAGAGGGTTCCGAGTCTGCCCCGCCGCCTGTGGAAACGGTTGGCGAAATGGTACTGAAGACGGCCTCTCAAGGCGATGAACCCACCGCCGAAGCTTCGCTCGATGAGCAGAATTCGGCGAGAATCTCGGCTCTCGAGTCCGAGCTCGCTGCGGTGAGGGAAGAGCTCACTTCGGTCAACGATAAATACCTTCGGAAACTCGCGGACGACGTCAACTTTCGCAAGCGGATGGCTCGCGAGAAAGAGGACGGTCAGCGATTCGCCGTATCCAGTCTCCTCGGGGACCTTATCCCTATTTTGGACGATTTCGACCGCGCTATCGCGAGCGCCGAGATCCAAAAGGATTATACGATCCTCCACGACGGCGTCCTCCTCATCAAGCGTCAACTCGGCTCCGTGCTCGAGTCAAAGTACGGCCTATCTCGTTTTGAGTCCCTCGGAAGGCCCTTCGACCCGAACCACCACGAGGCCGTGGCCACGGTTCAGGGCGGGCCGGAGGACGGCGAGGAGGCGATCGTAGCCGAGGAGTTCCTCCCCGGCTACGGGCTGCACGATAGGATACTTCGGACCGCCAAGGTCAGAGTGCGCATGCCTGCCCCCCAAAGTCCAGCCTCGGACTCGGCGGGCGCCGATTTAAACGCGAATTAGGAAGGAGCGGATAGTATGGGAAGAATAATCGGGATCGATCTCGGCACCACGAATTCTTGCGTGGCGGTAATGGAAAGCGGGGAGCCGGTCGTAATAGCCAACTCCGAGGGCCAGCGTACTACTCCCTCTATAGTAGGTTTCACGCCCAAGGGCGAGCGCGTAGTAGGCCAGCCGGCTAAAAACCAGATGATCACCAACCCCGAGAACACGGTCTACTCGATCAAGCGCTTCATGGGGCGGCGATACCAGGAAGTGGGCGACGAGACGAAGCTCGTGCCCTACCACGTCGTCGACAACGGTTCCGACGTACGCGTTGACATCTCCGGCAAGGGCTATAGCCCCCAGGAGGTTTCCGCCTTCATCCTCCAGAAAATGAAAAAGACTGCCGAGGACTATCTCGGCGAGACGGTCAGCGAGGCCGTAATCACCGTTCCGGCCTACTTCAACGACGCGCAGCGCCAGGCCACCAAGGACGCGGGCAAGATCGCCGGTCTCGAGGTAAAGCGCATCATCAACGAGCCGACGGCTGCCTCCCTCGCCTTCGGCTTCAACAAGGACCAGAAGAAGGAGAAGACCATCGCCGTATACGACCTCGGCGGCGGCACCTTCGACGTATCCATCCTCGAGCTCGGCGAAGGCGTGTTCGAGGTCAAGTCCACCAACGGGGACACCCACTTGGGTGGGGACGACTTCGACCGCCGCGTCATGCAGTGGCTCGTCGACGAGTTCAAGAAGGACACCGGCATCGACCTCTCCCAGGATCGCATGGCCCTCCAGCGCCTCAAGGAGGCGGCGGAGAAGGCCAAGATCGAGCTCTCCAACGTCCAGCAGACGGAGATCAACCTGCCTTTCATCACCGCCGATGCCTCGGGTCCGAAGCACCTTCAGAAGACTCTGTCCCGCTCGGCATTCGAGCGAATGATCGACGACCTCCTCGACCGCTCCAAGACCCCTTGCACGAAGGCCCTCGCGGACGCAGGCCTCACCGCCGCCCAGATCGACGAGGTCATCCTCGTCGGAGGCTCCACGCGCATCCCCAAGGTCCAGTCGATCGTCAGGGACTTGTTCAACAAGGAGCCCTCCAAAGGCGTAAACCCCGACGAGGCGGTGGCAGTAGGCGCGGCGATCCAGGGCGGCATTCTCGGCGGCGAGGTCAAGGACGTGCTCCTTCTCGACGTCACGCCTCTTTCCCTCGGCATCGAGACCCTCGGCGGCGTCTTTACCCGACTTATCACCCGCAATACGACGATACCTTGCCGAAAGAGCCAGATATTCTCCACGGCCGCAGACGGGCAGACCGCCGTTTCCATCCATGTCCTCCAGGGCGAGCGCGAGATGGCCGGCCAAAACCGTACCCTGGGCCGCTTCGACCTAGTCGGAATACCTCCGGCGCCGCGCGGCGTGCCGCAGGTCGAAGTCACCTTCGACATCGACGCCAACGGCATAGTCCACGTTTCTGCCAAGGACCTCGGCACGGGCAAGGAGCAGAAGATCCGGATCGAGGCCTCGAGCGGGCTGAACGACGAGCAGATCGACAAGATGGTCAAGGAAGCCGAGGCGCACGCCGCCGAGGACAAGCGCGAGCGCGAGAGGGCCGATGCCCGAAACGAGGCCGATGGCCTTCTCTACACGACGGAGAAATCCCTCAAGGATTACGGCGATAAGGTGAGCGCCGAGGACAAGGCCGCCATCGAGGCCGCCGCCGCCGAGCTTCGGAAGACGCTCGAGGGCCAGGACGTCGAGGCGATGAAGGCCAAGGTCGAAGCGCTCAAGCAGGCTTCATATAAGCTGGCCGAGGAGATATACAAGAACGCGGCTCCGCAGGGCGGCCCCGGAGGGGCCACGTCCCAGGGCGGGAATGGCGGGCCCGGTCCTGACGCTTCGGCCGGAACCGATTCCGGCGCCTCAGGCAAATCCGGAAGCGCGGAGGACGTGGACTACCGCGTCGTCGACGACGAAGAGAAGAAGTAGATTGCGAGCGCTGAATTGAGAAAGGAGAACTGAGGAGGGGCCGGGCCTTCTCCCCGTTCTCCTTTAACCGCTTTCTATTATCCATTGGGTATCGGGGTTTATCTTGGCCAAGCGCGATTACTACGAAGTCCTCGGCGTGGGGAAAGACTCATCCAAGGACGACATAAAGAAAGCGTATCGCCGCCTCGCGATACAGAACCACCCGGACAAGAATCCGGGCGATAAGGCCGCCGAGGAACGCTTCAAGGAGGCTACCGAGGCTTACGAAGTTCTCGGCGACGATCAAAAGCGCCAAGCCTACGATCAATTCGGCTTCGCGGGCGTCGAGGGCATGGGGGGCGCAGGTTCCGGCCAGGACTTCTCGTCGGTATTCAAGGATTTCGAGGATATCTTCGGCGGCTTCGGCGGCGGCGGCTTCTCGAATATTTTCGATACGCTTTTCGGTGGCGGCGGCGCCGACGGCCGGAGCCGCGGAGGCGAACGCGCGACGCGCGGGGCCAACCTTCGCTACGACCTCGAGCTTTCCTTCGAGCAGGCCGTCTTCGGCACGGCCGTCGAGATCGCCTACAC
>CAZBGA010000003.1:0-130949 GCA_964491385.1 uncultured Treponemataceae bacterium
AGCATACGGGCACGGTCGTTCGCCTTGCCGATTTCGGCGCCTTCGTTTCCTTGGAACCCGGCATCGACGGCCTGGTGCACAGCTCTGAAATCAGCAAGGCCAGCAGCTATGGCACGATCCGCGAAGTAAACGTAAAGCTTGGTCAAACCCTATCGGTGGAAATTCTTGGCGTGGACCAGGTCAACAAGAGGATTTCCCTGAAGCCAGCGACGACGATCGAGGAAGACGAGACTACGGCGAAGTACCTGAGCGATTCGGCCGATTCCACGACCTACAATCCATTCGCCGCGTTGCTCAAGAAGAAATGATCGGCCCCGAGGGGGCGAGGGAGGAATCATGTGCCGAAACATCAAGCCCCTCTTCAATTTTGATCCGCCGGCCACAGAGCTGGAAATCCGCGGCGCCGCGCTCCAATTCGTGAGAAAGCTTTCTGGTTTCCAGAAACCGTCCAAAGTCAACGAGGCTGTCTTTAATCGCGGGGTGGATGAGGTAGCCGCGGCGGCCAGGGCCCTCCTCGGCTCGCTGGTCACCGCCGCGGAGCCCCGGAACAGAGAGCTCGAGGCTGAACGCGCGCGGGCCAAGATCCAGAGAAGATTCAATCCAGTCCAGGGCGCAAGCAAGGGCTTGAACATCAGGCGGGGCGATCTAGGCCATACATAGCGGCGCGGGCTATTCAAAAAATAGCCTGATCGCCACCGGAAAAAGACCACCGATGATATAATGACCGCCTGCGGAAACGGCGAAAAAAGAACTGGAGCATCAGATGTCGCATAAGCTCCGGAACATGGACGCCTCGGGTTCAAGGAATATGTCATCACCATGCTGTTCCTGACAAACATCTCAAGCAGGCCCTAATGTCCGACCACCTCACCGGGAAGGTCCGAGGCAAAAATAATGCCGGAATACGTCAACGTCGAGCGGCCCTTCCTCGACAAGCTGCGCCAGATCGGCTGGTAGCTGTACCCGGCACTTCCTGCTGATCCACCACCATTTTCCGTGGTATTATTCTACGTTGCAATTGTTAATCGCACAGATCGTACAGTTACGCGACCTACTTGCGTGAGCCCAGCCGGTTTCCAGAGCAATGGGGACCTGTCGTTTTGTATAATGGAGACCTTGTCCGTATGCTAGTCCCTGGTAAAGGAATATTATCGGATTAACTCTTTCAGGATTGGTTCCTTGAGGGCAAAACCTAAATGACTTGATGGCAGGCCCCGCAAGGCGGTATCGTGGTCGTGATCCGTCTACGGTGGGAGGATGCTCATGATCGATTCCATTCATTTGCCGGACGGCCTGGCATATGAACTCGAAGGCCTCCTTTCCTCGATCAGGTCCGATCCTTCCGTCCGAACGATCATTCTATTCGGCTCCACCGCGAGCGGCACCCGGCATGAGCACAGCGATATCGACCTTCTCGTTCTGGTTGATGATTCCGGAAATCATGAGCCGCTTACTTCCGCCAAGATCCGGATGAAAGCCTTCGGTAAAATTACCTTTCCTCTCGACGTAATCGTCGAGAGCCTGACGGTTTTCGAAGAAAGAAAACCTTTCCCCACTCTGGAAAGAAAAATCGCTCGCGAAGGCAAGGTACTCTATGCGGCTTGAAGAGTTTGTCCAGGAATGGACGAAGAAAGGCGATAATGATCTGGCTTCAGCCCAGTTTCTTGTGGATATGCGGCCGGTCCCTCTCGAGGTTATCGGGCTTCTGCTCGAACGATGCGGCACATTTGACGCAGGGTTTTCCACGCTAGCTGAAAGCTGCGCCTTTTTAACTGATTTTGCAGTAGAAATGAGATACCCCAATTCCATTAGTCTTGATTTCGACACAATCTCAAAGGCTCTCTCCTTGGCACGGGGCGCCGTCGCACACGTTGCCCCAAAGCTTGCGGAAGGGAGCGACTAGGCATCCATGCGCTTCCTCCTCATCGCCAATCCCGTCTCCGGAGATGCCCGCATGAGGGCTAAGATCGACGTGGCGCTCGCATATTTCAGGAAGCATGCCGATTCGGTGGATGTGCGCTTCACTGAGCATCCCGGCCACGCGACGTCCATCGCCAAGGAAGGGGCCCTGCGCGGCTACGACGCGATCATCGGCGCAGGCGGTGACGGTACGATCAACGAAGTGCTCAACGGCATCGTCGGCAGCTCCGCGAGGCTCGGCGTCCTGCCCTGGGGGACGGGGAACGTCTTCGCCAAGGAGATGAGGATATCGAGCCGGATCAAGAAGCAGTGCAAGCTCATCAGGAAAGGCAAAGCCATCCGCCTCGATTGCGGGCGCTGCGGTCCGAAATACTTTCTCCTCATGGCCAGCGCCGGTTTCGACGCCTTTGCCCTGCGGAGCGGCGGTCGACTTCCCCTGAAAAGCAAATTCGGGGTCAGCGCCTACCTCTTCGCCGCCCTCGGGGCGTTTTCGCGATACAAGTATCCGGCGATCAGCCTCCGCGTCGACGGCAAAACCGCCGATACCGGCACCTTCGTCCTCGTCTCGAACACGAGGCTCTACGGGAGCTTCTTCATCTTCAACCCGGAAGCCGACCCCACCGACGGCCTCTTGGACGTCTTCGTGTTCAGGGAATCGGGACCCTGGGGGCTGGTCAAGCTGGTATCCCGGCTCGCCTTGCGGGCCTTCCTCCGCGGCATCAAGCTTCCCGACCCCTACCGCTCCCTCGACCACGGTCGCTACCGGGCGCAACGTGTCGAGCTGGGCTCGGGAAGCGAAATAGCCTTGCAGGTCGACGGCGAGGTGGTATCGGGCATCGGGACGATCTTCGAGGCCGTCCCCGGCGCGGTGCAGGTAATCCTTCCGCGGAAGACGCGGAAGCGCTTGAAGAAGAATCGGAAGAGACGGAACGGGAACGATAGCGACCGCTTGATCCGGCCGCCTCGCCCGAGCTAGGCTGGCCTCGAGACGAAACTCGCCGGGGGTAGTACATGCCGATATTCGAGTATGGTTGCGAGACCTGCGGCAGGTCCTTCGAGCTGCTCGTGCGATCCGACACGAAGATCAGCTGCCCCGGTTGCGGCGGCGAGAAATTAAAGAAAAAACTGAGTCTCTTCGCCTCCCACGCCGCGCGTCCTTCCGGCGCCCTCCCCTCCTGCCACTCCGGCGAGCACGGTTGCGACCTCGGCAGGTGCGGCTCCGGGTCCTGCGGCGTGGACTAAAGACGGTGTCGAGAACCTGCAGGTCGGTCCCGCTGATTGATGCTTCCTGGCTCATGAGATGATATCGGAAGGCGGCGTTATCGCATCGTTGAGCACCTTGCCAATATTGCCTTCGCATTGTTGTAGAGGATATCGCGTTTTTCATCGTCGTTGATGCGGGCGAACAGGATCGACCCCGCGGCGAAGGATGGACTGTACCACGGCATGTCGGTGCCAAAGAGAATTTTCTTCGAGGTCACCCTTCCGACCATATATTCGATGATGCCATTTACCTGAAGGCGGGAATTCAGAGGCACAGGCGTCCCGCTTCCGTGGGGGAACATCCCGAAGTCGTGAGCCGCGTAGACGGCGGTCAATTCGAGAAATACGTTATCCAACTCACGCGCTATCCGCGTCGATTCCTCCCAATCCCCATAGCCGGAATGCCCCATCAGAAAGGTGACATCGGGATACCTCCGGGCGACCGTTTCCAGCAGCTGCGGGGAATTGCAGGCGCTGCCGCCCCAGGTGTGGACCAGCATGACGAGCTCGTCGGCGTTAGCCCACTCGAGCGCCCACCTGTAGCGCTCGCCGTCGAGCGGATAGCCGTGGTAGTCGGGAAGGGCCTTGAGGCCTATGAAGCCTCGCGAGGATTCGAATTTCCTCGTTATTTCCTTCCGATCGTTGGACAGATTGGGATTGATGGCCCAGTATCCCAGTATCCTGCCGGGATGAGCGTCAATGGCCTCCTGCATTTCCGCGTTGCCCCGGTCGAGGTCGACCAGGAGCGCCGTATGGGATGAGCATACGATCGTCTCGATGTGGTGCCGGTCGAGGCTTTCCAGCATCGTCGCGTCGCGCGCGGAGGGAAGGTAATACTCCGGGTTCCTCCTCCAATGCCCGTGCATGTCGATTATCGGGCAGGCGGTCGCGGCTTCCCCGCGCAGGCACGCGGATAACAGCGCGGAGTCGTTGCCGATCTTCATTTCGCGGCCCCCAGAAGCCTCTCGAGATTGCCTGAAGCGATCGCCGCCTTGCTCGCCGTGGGGAGGTTCGCGTTCAGCAGCTGCCACACCGCGCCGCCCGAACAGTTGTTGGGATAGCCGGATCCGAACACCAGCCTTCCCGCTCCGAATACTCCGCATATCTCTTCGAGGCAGTTGTCGATGATATAGCTCGACGTCTCGATGACGAGATTCGCGTGGCTTTCCATGATGGGCCTCAGGTACCTCTCTATGCTGTGCGGCCCCTGGCCGACGGCGATGACAGTCAGCTCCGGACACTCGTCGAGGAACCTGTCGATCGAAAGGATGTCATCCTTCACGAACAGGGGCATGCGAGCGGCCTCGAGACTCTCGACAAATCCGCCCATCGTTTTCCGATTCAGGGCGAAGTGATGTTCCTTGGGAAAGACCATGAAGGCGGGCCTCGGGCCTTTTTCCTCCGCCCCCGACGTCAAGGCAGGAATGGCCATCTCGTTCGTCGATCGAGGGAGTACCGCGAAGACGGGGATAAGCGTATCGAGCTTCCATAGATCGTTCCGCAGGACCTCGTTCCAGTCATCCGGATGCCCGAACCTCGCGCCCGCGTGGTGCACGAGCGCCCTTCTTATCCCGCAATAGTCCAGTTCGTTCCTCAGTTGCCGGACGTTCCCGGCATAGCGGTGGGGCGGAGAGGCCGTCTCGCCGTAGCTGCAATACGCGTCGAAAAATTCCAGAGTCTCCGTGGCCGCAACGAGTCCATCCACCTGCGCACCCTCCCGTCGTCATACTTTCAGTTCGCGATTCTCGTACATTTTCCCCGAGACGATGATTACGAGGATTATGGCTCCCTTCACCATGTCTTGGAGGTTGGAGGGAATGCCGAAGAGGGACATGGCATTGAATGCTAAAGACAGGAAGGCGCATCCGAACAGGGTCTTGATGGCCCCGCCCTTGCCTCCGGAAAGCGCCGTTCCTCCCAATATGAGCATGGGTATGATGGACAGCGGGGCATCGGTCCCCACTATGGGCGTGCCGCTGTTCATCCGGCTCGCCAGCACGAGTCCCGCCACGCCCGCGAGGACATAGTATGCGACATATGCCAGAACGCCGTTGATTCTCGTATTTATGCCCGCCATGCCGGCGATCTCCCTGTTCCCGCCGATCGCAAACAGGTTCCGGCCGAAGGCCGTCCACGACAGCAGATACTCGGATATCAGGACCAGGGCGAAGAAGAGAATAAATATGATCGGCACGGGGCCGATGAGTTGCTGGGAGAGCGCAGCGAAAGCGTCGCTGTTTATCGGCACGGGCTTGCGGTTCGCCATGACGAGGGCCGCCCCCCTGAGAAAGGTCATGGCGCAGAGCGAGACGACAAAGGAATCGACCTCGAGGATGGTCACGAAGAAGCTAATGGCAAGGCCTGTCAAGGCGCAGACGAGCAGGACGATTCCGGATGGAATGATGAAGTTGGCGTGGAGGAAAGGAGATGATCGCATCAAAATTCCGAGGAGGACGCCTGAGAACGCGATCACCGAGCCCATAGCGATGTCGAGGTATCCCGCGATGAGAAGGAAGGAGAGTCCCAAGGCGGCAATGCCATAGGTAGACATCTGCATGAGGAGCGACGACACGTTGTAGGACGTCAGGAAGTAGGGATTCAGGCCGGCGACCGCAGTGAAGGCAAGGATGAAGAAAGGGATGATCTTGTAGCCGACAATCGCCGCCGCGAGCTTCTTCATGCCTTCTCCGCCGGGACGCCGGAAGGGGCGAGCTTCGCCGAATCCAGCGAAACCATCAGGAGGAGTATCAGAGCCTTGATCATGATCTGGAACACCGAGTCCGTGCCCGTCAGGTTCATGATATTCGTCAGTATGCCCAAGATCGCCGTCCCGACGAGCACGTTGACCATGCCTCCCTTTCCGGCGCCTATTTTCATGCCCCCCGCTATTACGGCTATGCAGGCGTCGAATTCGTAGCCTTCCCCGATGCGCGGACCGGCGGCGGTGGTTCTCGAGGCCATGACTACCCCGGCGATCCCGGCGCAGAGCCCCGACAAGGAAAACACAAGGGTCTTGATCCCGGCGACGTCGATCCCGGATAGGAAGCTGGCCTTCTTGTTCCCTCCGACGAGGTAAATCCTGCGGCCGAGGAGCGTGGTCTTGAGAACGACCTGAAAGATCGCCAGGAGCGCTACGAACAGGACCACCGGGACGGGTATGTCCCAAACATAGGACTGCCCGATGGAAGCGAATACGGTCTCGAGCCCGTTGCTGTCGTAGTATAGGTTGTAGCCATTCGTATAGGTGGTGGAAATGCTGAAGCAGACGAGCGATATGCCCAGGGTTATCAGGAAAGTCTCGCTCGTGTCGCCCTTCGTGATATTTATCAAGACACCGTTCGCCGCGCCTATCGCGAGCCCCGCGGCGAGCGCGATTGCGAGCCCCTCGGCGAAGCCGGACGATTTCATGACTCCAATGACCAGGCATGAACTAAGGGAAAGAATGGCTCCCATCGATAGGTCGAAGCCCCCCATGAGGAAGACGAGACCGAAACCGCAGGCCAGAATCCCGGTCACGCTGCTCTGCCTCAGCACGTTCAGGATATTCTTCGCGGTCATGAAAACCGGGGATCCGGCGCAGCCGATCAGGATCAACGCCAGCAAGAACAGGAGGCTGATGTTCCTTCCCATGAAAACGACCAGTCTTGCGCGCCCGCTTCCCTCGCCCATTCTCGTCACTCTCGATCAGCCGCAGGCCAGCGCCATGACCGCCTCCGCGGATGCCTCGGCGCCTTGGAGTATCCCCGCTATGCCGCCGTCTCTCATCACGACGATCCTGTCGCTCAGCGCTATCAGTTCCGGGAGGTCGGAAGAGACGAACAGGATGCACTTCCCCTCGGAGGCCAGTCGCATAATAATCTTATAGACTTCGTACTTCGCGCCCACGTCGATCCCTCGGGTAGGCTCGTCGAGAATGAGGATTTTCGCGTCGGCGTTTATCCATTTGCTCAGCACGATCTTCTGCTGGTTGCCCCCGCTAAGTTCAGCTACCTTTTTCGTGAGCGAGGGCGTCTTAATTCCAAGCATGTCGACGTATCTATTCACCGTGCTCTTTTCCCTAGCGAAGCTGAGGAAGATGAGTCTCCCCACCTTTCTCAGGCTTGCCATCGTGATGTTCTTGGCCACCTCGAACTCGGTGACGAGCCCCTCTTCCTTGCGGTTTTCCGTGACGAATCCGATGCCGTGCCGTATCGCCTCTTCGGGCTTGCGAATCCTCCTCTTCCGTCCATCTATGGAGATATCGATGGACTTGCAATAGTCCGCCCCGAATAGGCAGCGCATGACCTCCGTCCTGCCGGCGCCGACGAGCCCCGCGAAGCCGAGGATCTCTCCGCTCTTGACGCTGAAGCTCACGCTCCTCGACGTATCGCGCCTCGATAGTCCGCGGAGGACCATATACTCGCTCCCCACCGCGTTGGTCTTGGGCGGATAGGCATTTTCCAAGGCCCTGCCGACCATGTCCCTGATCAGCGTATTCTTGTCCACATCGGCCACGAGATATCCGGCCACCACCTCCCCGTCCCTCAATACGGTGACGCGATCCGCGATCCTGAATATCTCCTCGAGCCGGTGCGAGATATAGATCACCGTCCTGTTCTCCGCCCTCAATCTCGAGACGATGGAGAAGAGGGTATCGAGTTCATTGTCGGTGAGGGTCGCCGACGGCTCATCCATGAGGATTATATTCGCGTCGAAGGAGAGCGCCTTGGCGATTTCCACGAGTTGCTTCTGCGCGATGGACAAACCGCCCACCAGGTCGCGCGACGAGAAATTCCCATGGACTTTTTCTATATAGGATCGAGCCTTTTCGTGAATTAGCCTCCAGTCGAGCCTCGCGACGCTTCCGGAGACCTCGCTCAGCCTTCCGAGGAATATGTTCTCCCCGACGCTGAGGTTGTTTTCCAGATTGAGTTCCTGGAAGATGATGCTGATCCCGAGAGACATCGCCTGCTTCGGAGATCCTATGTCCACTTTGCGGCCATTGAGGAAGATATTACCGCCGTCCTTGGCATAGTTGCCGTTGAGGATCTTCATGAGGGTGGACTTGCCGGCGCCATTTTCGCCCACGAGGGCATGCACCTCGCCCGGGTAGATGTCCATGCTCACGTTCCTGAGCGCCCTGACCCCGGGGAACGACTTCGTCAGGTTCTCGATCCTCAACGCCGGCGTCGGCATCTCGACCTCCATTCGCCGCCGCGAGAGGGAAAGGGTCTCCCCTTCCCTCTCGCACATCGCTAAATCACCATCCGCCCTTGATTTTCTCGAGCCAGCTGTCCGCGTTTGCCTTCGTGATCATGACCGGCTGGTATACGAGGTCCTTCAGCGGCGTCTTATTCGTCTTCCAGTCATAGAAAGCCTGCACCGGCGCCTCCGCGAACCACTTGGTCGGCACGTCCGAGGTGCTGTACATCTCCCCCGACTTGATCCGCATTATGCCGCCTTCGTTGCCGCTGCAAGAAGTCACCGCGATCTGGCCGCTCTTGCCCGCCTGCTTGATGGCCTCGCAGATGCCTATGGCCATCCCGTCATCGTGCGAATAGATCCCCGCAAGATCGGGATACTTGGTCAACAGGTCCTCCGCGACCGACATCGCCTTCGCCCTGTCCCAATCGGCCGCGATCTCGGCCACGACCTGGATCCCCGTTCCCGCTATCGCCTTCTTGAAGCCCTCGGACCTCAGCCTGGCATTGTCCGCCCCCGCCGTTCCCGTGATGATCGCTACCTTGCCCTTCCCGCCGAGCGCCTGGATCATGCCCTTTCCGGCCATCTCCCCGGCCTCCGCCTGCCCGAAGGTCGCGAATTTGATGTTGTCGTGCTTCAGCCCGACCGACGGATCCGGCGCGAAGTGGTCATACACGATGATCCCCTTGCCCGCCGCCTCGAGGAGTACCGGCTTGAGCGAGACCGAGTCGACCGGCTGGATGAGAATCAGGTCCACCTTCTTCGCTATCGCAGACTTGACGAGGTCGATCTGCTTCTGCACGTCGTTGTTCGGATCCAGGTTGATCGCCTCCATGCCCAGCGACTCGGCCTTCGCCTTTCCGGCCTCCCAGTAGGCCTGGGTCCAGTCGTTCATCACGATCTCGACGTAGGCCACCGTGTACTTCTTCGCGGCCTGGGCGCTGCCGACTGCCCCCAGGACGATGAGCGCTGCGCTCGCCCATACGCATACCGACTTCCCTCTCATCTTCATCCCCCTCTTCTATCCTTTCGCCGCGCGAAACTCGCGCTTACTTTTTAATCCATGTGGAATACTTCCCTCGAGGGGACCCAGCGAATCCCCTCGTCGGGATTTCCGTCTCCTGTCTGGAATGTCTTCATCAATTCCTCCCACTTCTTGCACTCCGGGTTCCTGAGGTATTGGGCGAAGTCGACCTCTTCAGCGGGCCCCTTCGTCTCCATGTAGGAGAAGAGCGCGTCATCCTGGATATATATCGAGAAATTCGAGATCCCCGCTTTCTTCAACTCCCTGATCACGGCCTCCGGGACGCTCTTGTGACATTCCAGGTAATCGTCGATCTTGTCCCTTTTCAGCCTTACGAACCTCGCGACCCGCATCCCCATGCTCCCATCATATCCGAACGCAAGAGAACCTCATTTTCTCCGCGAACACTTCGATCTCGGAGGAGAAGTCGCCCCGGCCCAATGCGACGTGATGCGAGGGGTATTGCTGGCACCAGTCGTTGAAGAAGACCGGGATCGGTTTGGCGACCCGTACGCGGCAATTGGGGTTGCCGATGCTCAGGGTAGGTCCGTCGATGATCTCCGCTACGGAATAGATGAGCTTGAAAGTTCCCTCGCCGGCGGCCTGACTCAAGTTCAAGAGGGTGCAGGGGCCCTTCCCCATGACGAAGTCGATGCCGATCCCATGCCCGGTCTTCCCGTGATGGACTTCCAGGTGCTGCAGCTTCGGCTTGCCCTTTGCTAGCTTTATGTTGCTGGGGCCGTCGTGACCCATCATGATGAAGTTCTCGTCGAAATCCATCGAGAAGAATTCCAGGAACATGCCCCCCCCGCCCAGGAGATCCAGGATCTTCATCGCCATCGCCGTCTTGACGTCGCCTTCGGTCACGCCGGGCATCCCCAAGGCGGCGAGACGCGAGACCGCGAGGGCCGATTCCGAGCGAAGCTGCGTTACGGATTCCTTCTCGCCCCACCAGTAGTAGCCGAAGGCCCCGATGTCGTGCTTGCGGATCACCTCGTCGAAGGCCACGGCTATCCTCGCCGATTGTTGCAGATGATCGTTGGTGACGGAATCGTCGACCTCGTAGAAGTCCCTGAACTGCCGGTACATGTCCTCGAGCTGGCCGTCGGTAACCCGCCTGTACGCTTCCTCGACTTCCTCGATCTCCGGTCTCAGGAGCATTTTTCCGGTCGCGGCCAGCAATCGATGCTCGTCGATCGGCATGTCGGTCATATTGGTGTAGGTCGCGCCCAGCACGCCGAAGTTGAGCTCGCGGAAGGCTCTCGCGGCGGCCGCACCGCGGGCTTCACGTTCGAGTTCTTGCCACATCGACGGCATCGCGAAGTGACCGCTGATGACTTTGAAGGTTTTCCCGAGCGTCGCGAGCGTCACGGAATACTCGGGGACGCAACAAGGCCCTTCATGGTGGAGGTAGGTCGCAGTGTCGGACGAGGCGTAGTCGTAGCTGGAATCCTCGTGCGCGTTCAGGATCCGGATCGGCACCTCTAGGTCCTTTACGGCCGGCGCTATCATCATGCCGGTCGTATAGCCGAGCGGGAATATTACCAGGATGTCGATATCCGAGTCCCTGAAATGCTCGCCGGCCTCCCTGGAGAGCTCGATGCTGTCCACGAGGCCTATCGAGAAGACCTCGCCTGCCTTTTCGAGGTGCGCGAGAAGTCTCTCCGTCATCCTGGATCCCATCATTTTGAGATCGGGAAACTGGCTCCAATAGACTTTGTGCCCCGTAAGCAGGAGGCCGACCCTCGGCCTTCCCACCGCATTCACCGATACCGGGCTCATTCCATCCTCCTAGCCAAGCTTGCTCAGGGGAATCGATGTCCATCCGGACAAAAGCTCGATTTCCGCTCGCACGTCATGAAGCGTCCCGTTCCAATGATGACCGGCGCCCGCCTCGACGATGCTTCTCAATATCGTTTTCGTGGGGACTTCGAAGCGAACGCGCATCGGCGTGCCTTCGTATTCGAGGTCGGTGTCCATCCCGCGGCCATGAAGCATGGCGAGTCGCAGCCTGTTCCCGGTGCCTATGAGGTTGAGGAGCGTCACGTGCTCGGATCGTCTCGTCGGATACACGACGGCGACGCCGTCATTGGTCTCTATCGATTTTTGCAGGGAGATGCGCTCCCTGCAATCCGAAAGACCGAAGGCCCCGGATCCGCAGTGAGAGAAGAGCACTTCCTGATTTTCGGGATAGAGACGGAGAAAGTCGCCGTTGAACGACGGGGTCTCGGTGAGCGTGCCTAGGAGCAGCATCAATATCGTGGAATAGAGATCGCCCTCGCAGGCGCTCGCCACGTTCATATCGCTCAAGAGCGATACGGCGAGGCATATGCGCGACTTGAGATAAGGGAAGCAGTTGATGGAGATCGCGTCGAGCGAATACTTCTCGACCAGCGCTCTTGCCGCCAGGAAATTGGACGTAGACTCTATCGCCGACTCCTCCGCGACGCTGCACGCACCCACTTTCTTCACCACTTCCCGCCACTCCGCGAGCGCCTCGTCCCGCGGAACGCTTCTCGCGAGGTCATAGAACTCTTCGAGAGGAATCACGTCGATCGTCGTTCCCAGGGTCCGCTTGATGGCGAAGTCGTCGGCGGTCATGTTGAACATGATGTTGTTCTTGCCGCCGATGTACCCTACGCGGGCTTCCTTCATGGCCCTCAGCGCCATGGCGGCGCGGGAGAACGCCAGCAGCTCCCGCTCCGACTCATCGTCGCCGATGTCCGCCCCTACCAACATGTATTTCTTGCCCAATTCGTACAGGGTTGCGGTTATCAACGGGCCGCAGACGACCGAGATGCACCGCATCTCGCGCTCCACTGCCCAGAGGAAGATCGGCTTGTCGCATGCGTCGAGGAAGCTGACTACGAAGTGGTCGGGGACGAAGGTCGTAACGATGCACAAGACGCAATCGATGCCCGGCTGGGCGGAGAATGACTCGCCGCATTCGCGCATCGAGCGAACGTCCAAGGCGGCCTGCTCATGGAAAACCGCCGAGACTTCGAGCCGGGAGAGTCTTTCCTTGAATTCGGCGATCTTGGCGGGCGCAAGTTCCTCGCCGAGATTGTAGCCGCCATAGGCGCATCCAAATACCGCGATCTTCGGTCTTGCCGATGCCACAGGGAGGCTCCTTCCAAGGGTTGATCTTGGAGAAGCCTACAGCGTCATCGGGGAATGCGCTTTCTCGGGAATGCTGTCATATTGTCCGATTCTGCTCTCTTAAGCTCGACGGAGTGGCGAGAAAGGCTCCTCTGAAAAGGTGATTGAAATGGCTCGTCGATATGAACCCCACCTGTTCCGCTATCCTGCTTACGGGGAGCTCGGTTCCGACGATCAGATTCCTTGCCTTTTCCAGCCTGAACCCATTCAGGTATTTCGTGAAAGTAAGCCCGAGCGCGCTCTTGAAGAGGTGCGACAACCGGGAAGAGCTGATGTTGCAGCACGCGGACACGGACTCGATGGTCAAATCCTCTGAATAATGTATGTCGATGTATGCTTTGGCGCGATCAAGCGGCTTCATCGAGCTTTCCATCATGGCACGCTCGAACTGGCGCTCGGCGGCCGAGAGAAACGCCCCGAACCCAGTCATCATGGCCGTGAGAGCCTTGACTTTCTTTTCGGGGAAAATATTGACGGAGAATCTCTGCATCGCTTCTTCTTCCAGATAGAGGCCGAGAGTGGAAAACTGCCTCCGCATCTCCGAGTATGTCTCCCTCGAAGGCTTGGTGAAGAGGAACTGGCCGCAGACCAGTATCCCGACGTTTCTGCCGTCCTTTATCAGAGGCACGTAGACGTCGATGAGACCGATATGGCATTTCGCGATAACGGGCGCGCCTCCCCGCAATGCCTTATCGATGGCATATTGAGTGCATCTCTGGCAAGCTGCCTTCCCTGCCTCTGTGGTATGCAGCATCTGGCAGATCGGAGAGTAGTCGGCCGGGTTTATGACTTCGAACTCGGGAAGAAAGAAATCGAAGCAGATATCGGTAATTTCCGATAGCCGCTTCTCCATCTGAACGATGGCTATGAGCGGATCTTCGCAGTCTACGCCCACTTCATCTCTCCCTTGGAGAATCCGGCTTGCGCCCGTCGATTCACGCGACTCCGATCCGCGAACACGGTTCCCTCTCCCGGAACCAACAAGCGACCCACGAGCAATTCAGGTGGATGATAGGCCGTCGAAGAGAGCGGAGAGAGATTCGGCCAGTAGGTTCGGATAGGTCCTCCGTCCTATAACCCGCGCCTAATATTATCTCTTATGAGAGCATCGTCAAGAGGGAACGCTACCGACACCTTGATTCGGCCGCCTCGCCCGAGCTAGGCTGGCCTCGAGACGAAACTCGCCGGAGGTAGTACATGCCGATTTTCGAGTATGGTTGCGAGACCTGCGGCACGTCGTTCGAGCTTCTCGTGCGATCCGACACGAAGATCAGCTGCCCCGGTTGCGGCGGCGAGAAATTAAAGAAAAAACTGAGTCTCTTCGCCTCCCACGCCGCGCGTCCTTCCGGCGCCCTCCCCTCCTGCCACTCCGGCGAGCACGGTTGCGACCTCGGCAGGTGCGGCTCCGGGTCCTGCGGCGTGGACTAAAGACGGTGTCGAGAACCTGCAGGTCGGTCCCGCTGAGCGAGAAGCGCTCGGGAGCTAGCATGAAAGCTTCGCGCATCCTCGTCGCTGCGATGCTAGTGGCCACCTTGATCGTGCCTCTTTCGGCCCAGACGGAGACGGCTGCGAGTCCCAACGTCAGCATCCGGGCTCCCGAAGGAAAGAACATCCCCGGCTATCTGGTCGTTCCCAAGGCTAAGCCTCCCTTTCCGGCCATCCTCCTCATCCACGAGTGGTGGGGCTTGAGCCGGAACATCGCCGGCCTGGCCGACCGCCTCGGCGCGGAAGGCTATCTGGTGCTGGCGGTAGACCTGTACCGCGGCAGCTTCGCGCCCAGCGCCCAAGAGGCCGCCGATCTCGCGTCGGCGAAGCGCTTCGGAGAGTACGGCATGGTCGCCGACGCGGCGCTGTCGTGGCTGGCCCGACGGCCGGAGGCCGACCGCGCTCGCCTTGGCTGCGTCGGGTTCTGCTTCGGCGGCCGCCAAGCCCTGTTCGAGGCGGCGCGCAATCCGGAGGTGAAGTCGACCGTAGAGCTTTACGGCTCGGGGCTCCTGACGACGCCCGAGGCGCTTGGAGTCCTCGACGGCTCGCACCACTTCCTCGGCGTCTACGGCGAGCTCGACCCGTCGATTTCGGCCGCGCAAAGAGCGGTCTTCGCCAAGCTGCTGGCGGACCGCGGCGTCCCGTATACGGAGGCGGTCTATCCTGGAGTCGGCCACGCCTTCGTGAAGGACGACCGGGTCGACCTGCCGGGACCGGCAGCCGACGCGTGGAAGAAGGTCCTCGCATTCCTGGACCGGAATCTCAAGCGAGCGGGCAACTGAATCGGGCCGCTTGCCGATCGTCTCTCCGGACGCTACCCTCCTAAGGCATGAAAGATTTCCGCTTCTGGGAGATGCTCCTCAATCCGCCCCTCGTCGCCGCCCTCTCGGCGATGGCGAGCTCGCAAGTATTCAAGGTCTTAAAGCCGCTCGCCAAAGGCAAGCCGCCCGATCTCCGCAAGGTCGCCGACTATGGCGGCTGGCCCTCCTCCCACACTGCCTTCATCGTAGCTTGCACGCTGTCGATAGGCATCGTCGAAGGATTTCGCTCGAGCCTCTTCGCCGTCGCGCTCGTCGTCGCGGGCATCCTGATATACGACATCCTGAAGATGCGCAGGGTCGTCGCCCTCGACGACCGCGAGATCGACATGATGCTCGAGCGCGCTTCCATGACACGCTCCGAGGCGCCGCCCCAATTCGAGGGTCACAGCCCTGCCGAGGTCGTCGGGGGGATCATATGGGGCTGCGCCTGGGCGATCGGCATCTGCGCGCTATATTAACGTTCCCGTCGCGGCTCCGTTGTTGCCGTCCCAAAGTCCGAACCTTTGCGGTATAGGACAGGATCGGCAACATCGTATTTCAGGAATATGCAGATTCCTTCCTTTGTTCTATGATCAGCCATTGCCAGTATGGAAAACAATACCGGTGGCCGCCATCGCGGTTTGCGATTGAGGCTCGTCTGCGACCCGGCCCGACGGGCCCTTCTCTCCGAGCTCCTCGCCGTAGCGGTGGCCCTTGCGCAGGGGGAGAGTGTCCTTCGCCTCGGCGTCGCGGGCGCATACGCCCTGATCGGCTCGGCTTGCGGGACCTCCTCGAAGGCCGCGATCGAGGGGGCATTCTCCTTCTTCGGCGCGAGGCGCTGCCGCCTCCATCGCCCGCGGACGCAGCCATGATCGGAGAGCTCTTTCATCTGGGGCTCGAGGCGAGGTGTCTCGACGCGATAAAAGTCGACTTGGCCGCGAAGCCGGGCGACCCGGTCGCCCTGGCGTATCGCGGAGCCCTCGTCGCCATGAGCGCGGGGAAAGCCGCCGGGCTCGGCAAAAAGACGCGCCTGGTGACCGAAGCCTACCTCGATCTGGATGCCGCAGTGGCCGCCTCGGCGCGGGCGGAGGACCACCTGGCGGTCCTCGTCTGTCGCGGGAACGTCTCGAGCGCCGTGCCGAACGACGTATTCGGTCGCGCCGCGCAGGGTGCCGCGGATTTCGATGCGGCCGCAGGCATTGTGGCAGCGTCGAAGGATCCGGTTTTCGCGGGCAATTGCCTCGCCCAAGCCGCGGCGGCCTACGAAAAGGCCGGGCTCCCGGAGGACGCGGGATCGCGCTGGGCGACCTTGGCGGCGACCAAAGGACTCGGGAGCGCCATACGCCTTCAGCTATTGGATAGAGGCTTTCAGACGGAGGACTGAGCGGGCCGGGGAAACGTCTTGTCCTTGGCGCCGGGGCAGGTAGCATGCTAGCCTACGGGCATGGATTCGTTCGATGCCGATTCCTACGAGGAGGAGACGCTGCGCGGGGGAAATCTGCCCGAGGGCGGGCTCGCGGGGAAGGAATTCTGGGCCTGTCGCCTCGAGAGCTGCGACTTCACCGAGGCCGATCTCTCCGGCTGCCGTTTCGAGGACTGTCGTTTCGTCGGATGCAACTTCTCCAACCCCGTAGTCGGGGGCGCGAGGTTCGCCGGCGCCGTCTTCGAGGAATGCAAGGTCGTCGGGATCAATTTCTATGCCTGCGATCAGCTGGTTTTCGATATCGAGTTCGATCGATGCCACGTCCTGAACTGCAATTTCAGCGATCTCAAGATGAAAGGCTCCAAATTCAAGGGCTGCGATATACGAGGCTGCGATTTCCAGAACGTGTTCCTCGTCGAGGCCGATTTCGACGGGTCATTCTTCTCGGAGACTCTCTTCCATGCCTGCGACCTCGAGAAGGCCTCCTTTCGCGGAGCCCGCGGCTACGCGATAGATCCGAGGGCCAACAAGATCGCCAAGGCCACGTTCAGCGTTCCGGAGGTCCTGTCCCTGGTCGAGTGCTTCGGCATCCGCATAGAGGACGCCCGGCCGAGCTAGTCCTTGAACCGCCGGGACGCGGCGGAAGGCCGCATTGTATGAGGATCTCATATCCCTGTACCTCGAGCCGTACCGCCTTCGGGAGGAAAAATGGAATACTATATCGGGTTGACGGACACCGACTGGTATTCGTTTCTTCGAGACAAGACAGGAAGCCTGCTGATGTTAAGTTTCGGTCTTTTCTCCATATACAACCATTGCCGCTGAGTGCGTATCCGCTATCGGTCGTAGGGTGCCTAGTCCTGACTGATCCGATCTTCTTCACTGATCAGGAGCAATTCGAGCAACCAGAGGATTGGAGCGGACGGATAGTCACCGGGAAAGAATATTCAACCGAACCCGCAATCGGAGCGAGGATTTGGGATCAAGTGGAATGCTGCTTCGATCGGATCTGCACAAGCTCTTCGCTACTGGCTATCTGACAATCACTCCAGACTACCATGTCGAGGTGCGCCCGCGGTTTCGCGAGGAGTATCACAATCGCGTGGAGTACTACAGCTCCTGTACGTCACGGGCGCAGAACCAGCATCGGAATTCCTTTCCGACCTTCATATATGACCGAAAAACTTCTATTTCGCAGATTGAAACGACTCAAGCGACAGTTGACTATTTTTATTTTGACGATTACAAACATTTGTTCCATCGATTATAAACATTTGTTCCGACGATTGTAAATGTTTGTTCCATAGATTGAAAATGTTTGTTGCGACAGTTGGTTTGCTTTGTTGCGACAGTTGGTTTGCTTTGTTGCGACAGTTGGTTTTTTTTGTTGCGACAGTTGGTTTACTTTATTGCGACGACACAACTCAAGAGCCGGAAGCCGCCGAGACGGCGCCGGACCGCGCCGCATCGCCGCCGTAGCCGAAGAGCCGACGATCCTTGACGACCTCGACGACCTCGCGCGGGACGAGATCTTCCCAGGAGGGGTCGGCCGACTCCAGCCGCGTGAGCACCTCGTGCGGCAGGGTCGCAAGATCGAGGCCGGGCGTGGCGGCGATGCCGACAATGTACCGGTTCCGCATCAGGTGCTGGTAAAGGTGGCGCATAGGCTCGGGCATCGCGAGGTCCTCCGCGGTCAGGGTCTCTCCGTTCTCCGCCATCTTCCAGGGGTAGACGTACAGGCGGACCGGTCCGCCGCCCAAGAGCCGTCCCAGGGCCTCCAGGATTCCTCCGTCGAGATCGGTATAGTATTTCTCCTCGAGTATCTGGGCGAGGGTGGGCAGGCCCATGACCATCCCGATGCGCTCGCGGGTATAGCGGCGGAGGTAGGTGGTCACGTTGTGGAAGCGCGAGTAGTTGGAGATCATCACGGTGTGCCCCAGGGAGCGGAGCGTGTCCGCGCGCGCGAGGAAGTCCGCGTGATCGACCTCCTCCCCCCTGGAGAGGAGATTGCGCAGCGTCATCTCCATGAGCACGACGGGCTCACGCCCGGCCATGTCCGGCTCGTTTTCCATCAGCTCCCGCGAGCGCTCCAGCATGTCGAGGCCCACTCGGGTAATGGGCCGGAAGCTCCCCCGCTCGATCAGGACGGGGGAGCGATGGAGCAGCTCGGCCGGCTCCACCGCTTCCCCGTCGGGAGCGAAGAGCGCGGCATTGGTCAGCCGCTGCTGGACGAGCTGGAGGGTCATCAGCCGGTGGTCGAGCGCGTCGAAGGCGAGGCCGGAGAGCTTGATCATGTCCACTTCCAGGCGGTCGCGGGTCAGCTCGTCCATGAGGGCGCCGATGAGCGCCTCGGGTCGCGCGTAATCGTAGAAGGCGCCGTGGATGAGATTCACCCCGAGCACTCCCAGGGCTTCCTGCTGGCGCGTGTTCTCCTGATCCCACATGCGGGCATGGATGATGATCTCCGAGGGCCGCGCGCGCGGCTCGGTCTGGAACCTGATCCCGAGCCAGCCCTGCCCCTCGTCCTGGCGCGAATAGCTCCGCGCCGCGACCGTGTCCGCGAAGACGAAGAACCTCGTATCGCCGCCGCGCGCGCCGTCCAGCCGTTCCAGGAGGAGTGACCATTCGTGGTCCAGCATCGACTGGAGGCGCTCTCTGCTGACGTAGCGCCTGCTCGGGCCGTACACCGCGTCCGAAACCGTCATATCGTAGGCGGAGATGGTCTTGGCGACGGTGCCGGCGGCGCCGCCGACCTGGAAGAACCAGCGGGCCACTTCCTGGCCGGCTCCGATCTCGGCGAAGACTCCGTAGCGGGCCGCATCGATGTTGATCCGCAAGGCTTTGTCGTGGATGCTGAGTGTGTTCAGGCCCATTACGCAAATATGCCACTATCGGCTTCGATCGTCGAGCCTGCGCGGGTCCGCGGCTCCGTCCCTTTCTCTCGATCTTCGCTCCGAGAGTAGTACGCTTCTCCCCGAAAAGAGCCGATAAATCCTTAAGCGAACACGATGAATGACGATATCCTGAACCCGGCCGCCCCCCCGAGCCTGCCCCGCGAGCATGCCGAGCCCTCCGCGTCGCTTTCGGGCGCAGGGGAGAAGAGAGTCCGGCGCAGGGACATCCTCAAGCTCCTCAACTATATAAACTTCTACGAGGGCACAATATCCGCCAGTTTCAGGCACCTCGAGCACGGCGATCGAGTATATTTCCGAGCTTTCCCCCGCCCTTGCCTCGACGAAATCCTCGATTGCCTGTGGGTCCCGCCGGGTATATCCTTGGGTCGCCTGGAATCATATGCCTGCGAAGGCTTCATGGTGAGCGACGGCCATAGTCAAGTGACCGTAAAAGCCGAAGTGAGGCGCCTCGATTCCGAGGGGATTACCTTCCGGATACCGGAATCAGGCAACGAGAAGATCTCGAGGAAAGTGGAGCGCCATCTCTGTGAAAGCATCGATGCGAAGATCATCCAAGCCGGCCTGGGCTTCGAAGGGCGGCTTGTCGATTTCAACGCATTTTCCCTCAGAGTCGAGCTCGAAGCCCCGCCCGGCGGATCGCTTCGCTGGATCAATCCCGTCGTCCCCGTCAGCGTCTTGATCTCGAAAGGCGCGACCCTTCTGTTTTCCGGCGAGTGCGCCGTCGCGCGCGCGGACAAAGGTCTCGACCGGCGATGTCTGGTCCTCACTCCCAATTTCGACGGCGTGCGGAGATACAAGCCCAGGGAATTTCGGAGTCAGCGCTACGTCCTGGCGCCCGCTCCGGCGGCGTTTTTCCATCATCCCTTCACGGGCAAGCGGGTCCACCTGCAGGTCGAGGACATTTCCGGGACGGGGCTCCGCGTGGAGGAGTTCTTCGACCGCTCGGTCCTCCTCCCGGGCATGGTCATTCCCGAGATCGTCGTCGAGATCGCGAATCAGTTCGTCCTCAAATGCCGCGCCCAAGTCCTCTACCGCCATGCGCCGGGCGAAGGAAGCGAGGAGAACGCGGTCAGCTGCGGCATCGTCTTCCTCGATATGGATATCGCGGACCAAGCGAGGCTCTCGGCCTTCCTTCATCAGTCCGCCGACGGCAAGCTGCGGGTCTGCGGCGGCGTCGACATGGAAGAGCTCTGGCGATTCTTCTTCGATACGGGTTTCATCTATCCCTCCAAGTACCTGACCATCGAGGCGCGCAAGGAGGAATTCAAGCGCACCTACGAGAAACTCTACCTGGGCAGTCCTTCCATAGCGCGCCATTTCATCATCGAGGACAAGGGGCGGATATTGGGACATATGTCCATGATCCGCTGCTATTCGAACTCATGGATGCTCCATCATCACGCCGCCCTGCACGACGGCCACGGGATGGCGGGCGTCGAGGTCCTCGACCAGGCCGGGCGCTACACCAACGATTTCCATCTCCATCCTTCCGCTCACATGGACTACCTCATGTGCTATTATCGCAAGGAGAATAGATTCCCCAGCAGGGTGTTCGGCGGCGTCGTGCGCGACATGGCGGACCCGAAAGGCTCTTCGCTCGATTCCTTCGCGTACTTTCGCCTGTCGAGCGAAGCGAAGGATGAAGAGTCCTCGTTCCAGCTCTTTCCGGCCCGCGCGGAAGACTTCGCCGAGCTTCGGCGCTTCTACGAGTGCGCATCGGGAGGTCTCGCGCTCGATGCCCTCAACCTGACCTCGGCCGGGGCGGCGGACGCCGAGCTGGATGAGGAGTACGCCCGCCAAGGCTTCAGGCTGGAGCGCTACGTCTTCAGCCTGAGGCACGAAGGAAGACTCGCGGCGGTGATGGCCCTTACCCAGTCCGACCTCGGGCTCAACCTGTCGAGCCTGACCAACTGCGTCCATCTCTTCGTCCTGGACGGTGAAAGGCTGCGGCCGGAGACCCTCTTCTCCGGTCTCCGGACCATGCTCAGCCGATTCTGCGCCGAGGAGGTCCCGATCCTGGCTTATCCCGCCGGCTACCTCGACCGAAACGCGGTTCCCTACGAAAAGGAATATACGCTATGGGTCCTGGATACGGATCGCTCGGACGGCTATTTCAGTTCCTTAAACAATACCTTCAGGAGGACTTGTCGTGATGCCGACGACGGACAGCATAGCGACGGATGAAGGTCCGCCTCTATACAACAGCAATATAATCATCACGTTCCTGAGGCTCATCAAGTCCAGGTACGGCTACGTGGACGTCGCGCAGCTGCTCGCCTACGCGGGAATGGAGCCGTACCAAGTCGACGACGACGGGCACTGGTTCAACCAGACTCAGGTAGATCGATTCTACGAGCGCCTCGTCAGGATGACCGGCAACCCCGGCATCGCACGCGAGGCGGGACGTTACAATGCCTCGCCCGAGGGACTCGGCATCATGTCCCGTTACGTCCTCGGGCTGGCGGGGCCCGCCAAGGTATTCGAGGCCATAAGCAAGATAGCCGGGAGCCTGACCAGATCGTCGGAATTCGCGTCTCGGAGGATCGGCAGCACGGAAATGGAGATTACCGTGACTCCCGTGAGCGGCGTGACCGAGAGGCCCTATCAGTGCGAGAACAGGATCGGCTACTTCGAGGCCATCGTCTCGGGCTTCAACTACCGGATCCCCAAGATCGAGCATCCGGAGTGCATATTCAAGGGGGGCAAGGTCTGCAGGTACCGCATCTCATGGCGGGAATCCAAGGCGGCGATGTGGAAGAGGATCCGAAACGTCTTCTCGCTCGCCGCGACATCGGCCCTGGCGGCCTACGGCCTCATCCTTCGAGGCCCCTTGCTTTTCCAGCTCGCGGGCCTGGCCGCGTTCTCGGTATTGGCCATGGCCTTCGTCGGCGAATACCTCGAGAAGCGCGAGCTCAACTCGGCCATCGAGAACCTCCGCTCCACCACGGAGAAATTCTTCGAGCAGGGCGACCGCAATTACAATCACGCCCTCATGATCAACGAAATCGGCCACATCATCAGCAAGTACAATCAGATCGGCACGATGTTCTCCCAGGTCATCGACATCCTGCGCAAGCGGCTCGACTACGACCGGGGCCTCATCCTCCTCGTGGGCGAGGACAGGAGCAACCTGGAATTCAGCGCCGGGTTCGGCTACGCCCAGACCCTCATCGACGAGATCAAGAGCGCCAGCTTCCACCTGGACAAGCCCGAGTCGAAGGGGGTCTTCGTCCTCTGCTACCGGGAGCGCAGGCCCTTCCTCGTCAACGACGTCGAGGCGATCGAGGGCGACCTCTCGCGGCACAGCCTCGAGTTCCTCAGGAAGATCGGATCGAAGGCCTTCATCTGCTGCCCGATACTCTATGAAGACGAGTGCCTCGGGGTGCTGGCCGTCGACAATATCGAGAGCAAGAGGCCTCTCCTCGAGAGCGACATAAACCTCCTCATGGGCATCGCCCCCGAAATCGGCATCAGCGTCCACAACGCGCTATTGACCGAGGACAGGGAGCGCCAGTTCCGCTCCATCCTCCGCACCCTCGCGGCGAGCATCGACGCCAGGGACAACTTCACGGCGGGCCACTCCGAGCGCGTCACGGAGTACGCGATGGCGATCTGCAGCGAGATGGGACTTCCCCGCGATCTCAGGGAGGTCATCCGGGTCGCTTCCCAGCTCCACGACTACGGGAAGATCGGCATCAAGGACTCCATCCTGAAGAAGAGCGGACCCCTGACCGGGAAGGAGCGCGAGGAGATCAAGACCCACGTGGTGAAGACCCAGAACATACTGGAGCAGATCAATTTCAACGGAATGTACCAGCAGGTGCCCTTCATCGCGGGCGCTCATCACGAGCGCCTGGACGGGACCGGATATCCCCGCGGCCTCTCAGGCGACGAGATTCCCCTGGGCGCGAGGATCATCGCGGTGGCCGATTTCTTCGAGGCGATAACCGCCAAGCGGCACTACCACGAGCCCCAGAGCCTCGAAGAGGCCATCCGCACGCTCAAGCAGGAGGGAGGGCATCACCTGGACGAGAACGTCATCCAGGCCCTGCTGAAGTCAATGAGCCACGATCCCGTCCAGGTCGCGGCCGAGGCCTCCTAGCCGCCCGAGGCCCCCTTGCGGCCGCGGGCGGAGATCACGGGCGTGTAGGTGAAGCGGCCCGGGTCGCGGAAGAAGTCCATGAACTCGTCCCGGAACTCCTCGACCCCGGAGTAGCCCGGAAGCTGGATATCGACTTTCCTCGATATCACTTCGATCTTCTTCGCCCAATTGTACTCGTCCACGACCCGCAATTGCCCATAAATGAGGTGGTGGGCTCCCGCCTCGATCGATATATCCTGGTAGCCGAGGCGGTACAGATGCGAGTAGAGCTTCCTCCCGGCGTAGGGGTCGAAATTCTCGTTTTCTTCCATCTTATGCAGGGCGTACGCGAGGGCGGTTTCGAGACGGGGGCTCATCCCATAGTGATTCAGGCAGTTATGGTCGAGGTCGATGAGGCATAGGATGCCGCCCTCCGCGAGCAGAGAGGAGATGTTGCGAACCACCTCGAAGGCCTCCGCCCGATAGTACTCGAGAGCGAAGCGGACCCAGGCGAAATCGAAGGTCCCCAGGCCCTCCATCGGCTCGAGGAAGTCGCGAAGGGCGAAGCTCGTACGGACGTTCCCGTAGCGTCGCCGAGCCACGTCGACCCGCTCCGGCGAGGCGTCCACGCCGAGCGCCGACCCGGCATCGCCGACCAGGGAAGCCAGGATGGATGTCGTAAAGCCGGGGCCGCAGGCGATGTCGACGACGCGCATGCCCGGCCGCAGCCCCGCGCGAGTCGCGAAGGCCTCGACGACCGCAGAATCGGTCTTGATCTCGAGACGCCTCGCCTCGTCGGCGCTCTCCATGAGATAGCCCCTGTCCATGACTCCCCTTATCGAAAAAAACAGTATATACCATCAATTACTGGCATCGTACATCTACTTGACACTTAATTGGAAATACAATAGCTTAATTCTCAATGAAGTATCAGTTCGGGGAAAAGCTGCGCTCAATTCGGGAAAAGCGCGGGCTGACCCTAAAGCAGGTGGCCGCCGCGGTGGGCGTGACCGAAAGCCAGATATCCCAGATCGAGCGCAGCAAGGTGATGCCGGCCGTCGACACCCTTCTCGACATTGCCGAGTACCTGAACGTGGACCTGGAGCATCTCTTCGCCGACTTTCGAAAGGAGCAGCCGATCCACGTGCTGAAAGCCGAGGATCGACCCCGCTATGTGGCCGATGGGACGGTCTATGAACTCCTTTCGCAGTCCACGGACGGCGAGTTCGGCATCGAGGCCTATCTGTTGACGGTGAGCCCGGGCTCCCGGAAGGGCAGCTCCGAGTACGGCCACATCGGGAAGGAAATGGGCGTCATACTCGAAGGCAGGGCCGAGATGAGCTGCGGCGGACGCAGCTACGATCTGGAGACCGGGGACAGCGTGAGCTTTTCCTCGGACGTCCCTCACATCTTGAAAAACGCCGGGGATGCCCCGCTCAAAGCCTTCTGGGTCGTGACTCCCCCGAAGGGATTCAAGCCTTAAGAGCACAGGAGGAGCTTCATGGGAAAGACCATCGCCCGGAAAATCTTCGACGCCCACGTCGTGGACCATCCCTTCGAGGAAGCCTACGTCCTCAAGCTGGACGCCGTATTCTGCCACGAGATCACCACGCCCATCGCCATCGACGACCTCGTGGAGAAAGGCTTGGACCGAGTCTTCGATCCTTCCAAGATCAAAGCGGTGATAGACCACGTGGTGCCCGCCAAGGATTCCAAGACCGCCTTGCAAGGCAAGACGCTGAGGGACTGGGCGCATCGCCACGCGATCGAGGATTTCTTCGACGTGGGGCGCAACGGAGTGTGCCACGCCCTCTTTCCGGAGAAAGGCTACGTCAGGCCCGGCTACGCCATCATCATGGGCGACAGCCACACCTGCACCCACGGAGCCTTCGGAGCCTTCGCCGCGGGCGTCGGAAGCACGGATCTGGAGGTGGGAATACTCAAAGGGGTCTGCGCCTTCCGCGAGCCTCGGACGATCAAAGTGGAGCTCAAGGGCCGGTTGAGGCGGGGAGTCTACGCCAAGGATGCCATACTCCACATCATCTCCAAGCTGGGCGTGAACGGAGCCACCGACAGGGTCCTGGAGTTCGCCGGCCCCGTCGTCGAGGCGCTGTCCATGGAAGGCCGGATGACCCTGTCCAACATGGCCGTCGAGGCCGGCGGGACGTCGGGCATCTGCTGCCCCGACATGACGACCGTGGAGTACCTGTGGCCCTTCATCCGGGGGGAATTCACGAGCAGGGAGGAGGCCCTCGATTCCTACCGCCGATGGGCCTCGGATCCCGATGCCGAGTACGACGGCATCCTCCGCCTTGACCTCTCCGACCTGGAGCCCCTCGCCACCTTCGGCTTCAAGCCCGACCAGGTGAAGACCATACGCGAGCTCGCGGGCACCCGCGTCGACCAGGTCTACATCGGCAGCTGCACGAACGGCCGCATCGAGGACCTGCGCGTGGCCGCCGCCGTGCTCAAGGGCAGGCGCATCGCCGACGGGGTTCGCGGCATCGTCAGCCCGGCCACGCCTTCAGTCTACGCCCAGGCGATGCGGGAAGGCCTCATCGGGACCTTCATGGACGCGGGCTTCTGCGTCACCAATCCGACCTGCGGCGCCTGCCTCGGCATGTCCAACGGCGTCCTTGCCGAGGGCGAAGTATGCGCCTCCACGACCAACCGCAATTTCTACGGCCGCATGGGAAAGGGCGGCACCGTCCACCTGATGAGCCCCGCGAGCGCGGCCGCCGCCTCCCTGGCGGGATCGATCGCGGTCGTCGAGGGAGCCTAAAGATGGCCGCCTGGAATCCCGAGCTCTACCTGAGGTTCGGAGAGCAGCGAAGCCGTCCCGCGCTGGACTTGGCCCTGCGGGCGCGGTCCCTCCTGGAAGCGGGCGCCGGCTCCCCGTCGGGCCTGTCCATCCTCGACTTGGGCTGCGGGCCGGGGAACTCGACGGCGGTCCTCGCGGCGACCTTCCCGGGCTCCGGCCTCGTCGGATTGGACAGCTCTCCCGAAATGATCGCGGCGGCCCGGTCGAGCGGCCTCGACGCCGAGTGGATCGTCGCCGACGGCGCGGCGTGGGAGCCGAGGAGGAGCTTCGCCCTGGTGTACTCCAATGCGGCCCTGCAGTGGATCCCGGACCAGGCGGCGCTGCTCCCGCGCATGTGGGCCTGGCTCGCGCCGGGCGGGGTCCTGGGAGTGCAGGTACCCGGCAACGGCGAGTCCGGCATCCATCGCGCCCTGAGGCGGACCGCCGGCGGCGCCCCCTGGCGGTCGCGCTTTGTCGGTCTGGCGGGGACGCCGATCTACCACGAGCCCGGCTTCTACTTCGACGCCCTGTCTCCCCTGGGCGGATCGGTGGACCTCTGGGAGAGCACCTACTGGCACGTACTCAAAGGCCGAACGGCCCTCATCGAATGGTACTCCGGGACCGGCATGCGCCCCTGGCTGGAACGCCTCGGCGACGATGCCGAGCGGCGGGCCTTCAAGGACGCCGTCCTCGAGGCCGCCGCTCCGGACTACCCGGTCCGCGCCGACGGCAGCGTTTTCTTCCCCTTCCGCCGGATATTCTTCACGGCGACGAAAGCGCGATAAGGAGCGAAGGAATGAAAGCTTTCGACGGCAAGGTCCTCTTCCTGGACCGCGACGATATCAACACCGACGAGATCATCCCCGCCAAGTACCTCAGCGAGGCGAGCAAGGCCGCGCTGAAGCCCAACTGCATGGAGGACTTGAGGCTCGAGGGCTTCGACCCCGGGCGGGACCTGCGGGACAAGACCGCGATCCTCAGCCGCGGGAACTTCGGCTGCGGCTCGAGCAGGGAGCACGCGCCCTGGGCTCTCGAGGTCAACGGCATCAACGCCGTGGTAGCCGCCTCCTTCGCCCGCATATTCCGCGGCAACATGTTCAACGGCGGCATGCTGGCCATCAGCCTCGGCGCGGATTCGATAGGGGAAATCTTCCGGACTTTCAAGGGGAAGGAGAAGATCCTGAAGGTGGATTGGAAGAGACAGGAGGTCTGCTTCCGGGCCGAGGGACTCGGCAGGAGCTATCCCATGAGCCTGGGGGACTTCGACAAGGCATTGGTGGAAGCGGGCGGCTGGGTGGAGTACGCCTCGGCGCATTACTGAGGGGAATTCCTCCCGAGGGGCCTTCGCCGGTCCGGACTCCGAGGTTATATTCCAACCTGGATGGATCGAAGGAGGCCGCGATGAAGACAGTACGGGAGGCGGCGCTCCGCGAGAGAGTCGCGGAGGCCATGACGCTCGGCAACGCCGATATCGTCCAGCGCGTAGGCGAGTTCCTGATCGAGGGCCGGGACGCGGAGCTCCACGGCATCCGCCCCGGAAAGTTCGCGAGGGAGCGGGGGCTGAACCGGACCAAGACGGTCAAGGCCTTCCTCCAGCTCACGAAGACGGGCGTCTTCGACCTCCACTGGACCGTGCATTGTCCCCATTGCAAAGGAGGGTCGCAGGATTCCTCGAGCCTCGCCGACCTGACCCGCGACGCCTTCTGTCCCTTTTGCCAGCAAGGCTACGAGGCCGACTTCGATCGGAGCGTCGAGCTGAGCTTCCAGGTCAATCCGGCGGTAGTCTCGTTCGAAGGCACGAATCCCTTCGACCTGAGCATCGGCGCGATAGACCTGGAGCCGGGCGTGGGAATCGAGATCGAGCCGGCGGGGGAGCACTACCTGGAATACCCTATCGCCCTGGGCAATTATCTCCTCCTCGACAAGGCGGACCGCGTCGCCGTCAACTTCGCCGTCGGCCCGGGCGAGGAGTCCGCGCAGGAAATAGCCGTATCGCTGGGAAAGGATTCTCCTCCCATCCAGGTCGTGCCTTTGACCCCGGGCAGGATCAGGCTCACGATCCGGAACGCCATGGACGAGACGGCGGAATTCCTGTTCGCGCGGATGGCCGACCCCGAGTGGATCGACGCGGCCCTGGCCACGACGCTGCAGGAATTCCGCGACTTCTTCTCGAAGGAGATGCTCTCGCCCGAGGAGACCTTCTCCATCCGCAACCTCGCCCTCGTATTCACCGACATCAAGGGCTCGACGGAGATGTACGAGAGGCTCGGGGACTCCAAGGCCTTCTATCTGGTGAAGGAGCACTTCAAGATAATGGAAGAGGTCGTGCGCCGGAACGACGGCGGCATCGTTAAGACGATAGGCGACGCCGTCATGGCGGTCTTCCGCCGACCCGACCAGGCCATCGTCGCGGCCCGCGAGATGATCGACGAATTCGACCGGTTCAACCTGGCGAACAAGACGAAGGACCAGATCATAATAAAGGTCGGCGTCCACGCGGGCCCCTGCATCGCCGTCACCCTGAACGAGCGCATAGACTATTTCGGCACCTCGGTGAACACGGCGGCCAGGATCCAGGGCCTTTCCGACGGACGCGACGTCATGGTCTCCGAGCGCTTCTTCCGCGAGAGCGGGGCCGCCCAGACGCTCGCGGGCTCGGGCTGGAGCTGGGAGAGCTTCACGACGAGCCTCAAGGGCCTGAGCTCGGCGCACGAGGTCTACAAGCTCGTAAAGGCATGAGCGGCCAGCGGGCGGGGCCGTTGCGAAAGGCATTAGGAACTCGTTAAACTCCTGGCCGAAGTCGAAGTGTCCCCGGGGGTCAGGTGAGCGACGGGAAGGAAGGCGACGGAGAGAGTTTCATCGAGCGACTGCGGCTCAAGGTGTTCGGGGCCCCCCGCGACGTGCGCGACCCGGGCATCTTCCACAAGATCGCCCTGATCCCTTTCTTCGCGTGGGTCGGCCTGGGCGCGGACGGGCTTTCGTCCTCCGCCTACGGCCCCGAGGAGGCCTTCCGCAATCTCGGGACCCACACCTATCTGGCGGTCTTCCTCGGCCTCGCCACGGCGCTGACGGTCTTCATCATAGCCTACACTTACACGAAGATCATCGAGCGCTTCCCTCACGGCGGCGGCGGCTACATCGTCGCGACCAAGACTCTAAGCAAGGGAGCCGGCGTCGTTTCGGGCAGCGCGCTCATCGTGGACTATATCCTGACGATCACGGTCTCCATCGTTTCCTCGACCGACGCGATCTTCAGCTACCTACCGATCGCGTGGGAGCCCGGGAAGATCTGGGTGACGGCCGTCCTCATACTCGTGATGGTCGTGCTCAACATCCGCGGCGTCAAGGAATCCATCACGATACTCGCGCCCATCTTCGTCGTCTTCCTCGCGACCCACGCCATACTCCTCGTCTACGGCTTCGCGAGCAGGGCGGGAGTCGCGGGAGAGATCGTCCATAACATCGGGACGGGCTTCCATTCCGATATGACCGGCATCGGCTTCCTGGGGATGGCCCTCATCTTCCTTCGCGCCTATTCTCTCGGCGGCGGCACCTACACAGGAATCGAGGCCGTATCGAACGGCATGCAGATCATGCGCGATCCGAAGGTCAGGAACGGCAAGAGGACGATGGCCTACCTGGCCGTCTCGCTCGCCATCACCGCCAGCGGCCTCCTGATCTGCTACCTGCTCACGCGAATCGCGCCCGAGGAGGGGAGGACCCTCAACTCGACGCTCGCGGACGCGCTCTACGGCGGCTTCGGCGGGGTCGGGAAGGTCCTGGCCTTCGTAACCATACTCTCCGAGGGCGCCCTCCTCCTCGTGGCCTCGCAGGCTGGCTTCATCGACGCGCCGCGCGTCATGGCCAACATGGCCGTCGATTCCTGGATGCCGCGCCGCTTCGCCGATTTTTCCGGCCGCCTCACGATGCGCAACGGCATCGTGATCATCGGAGTGGCCGCCCTCGCCCTCCTCGTCTACACGAAGGGCTCGATCTCCGCCCTCGTGGTCATGTACTCGATCAACGTCTTCCTGACCTTCTCGCTCTCGGAATTCGGCATGGTGAAGCACTTCATCCTGCACCGGAAGGACGAGAGGATCCCCCTGCGGAGCATAGCCATCCAGGCGATAGGCTTCGTGCTCTGCGCCCTGATCCTCATCCTCACCGTCTCCGAGAAATTCACCGAGGGGGGATGGCTCACCCTCGTCATAACCGGCCTCCTCATCCTCCTGTGCCTGGCCGTGAAGCGGCATTACGCGAGCGTCGGCGCGGCCCTCAAGAAACTCGACGCCCTCGTCGCCGCGGTCGATCTCGAGAAGGGGAAAAGCGGCGCCGCGAAGGTCGACCGCGGCGCCACGACGGCCGTCCAGCTCGTGTCCGGCTACAACGGCATCGGCGTTCATTCCTTCCTCCAGATCTGCTCGGCCTTTCCCGGCCACTACAAGAATTTCATATTCGTATCCGTCGGCATCATCGACCAGGCGATGTTCAAGGACGGCGAGAGCGTGCCCGAGCTCCTCGCGGACGTCGACGCCTCGCTCCGGCGCTACGTGAAGCTCGCCCGCAAGTACGGCTACGCGGCCGAGAGCCGCAGCGGCATCGGCACGAACGTGGTCGACGCGGCCGTGGATCTCTGCTGCAGGCTCCACGAGGAATTCCCCAAGTCGACGATATTCTCGGGCAACCTCGTCTTCTCGCGCGAGAGCTTCCTCCACCGGATACTCCACAACGAGACCGCCTTCGCGGTGCAGCGCCGCCTCCAATGGGAAGGCATCACGAACGTCGTCATGCCCATACGCGTGAGGTAGCTCGGGCGATCCCGGCCGAGCTTGACAGCGCGGACGGTCCGCGATAGCATTTTCCCGTCGTCGAATCCAGTTAATCAAGTGCGAGCGGGAGTACTATTGGATAAAACCTCAGCCCCCGAAAAAAAAAGCGAGCGTAGCCGAGAGGCGACGACCGCATCCGACTCGGCGAACGATTCCTCCAACCGGACGATCGCCCGCTTGGCCGCCGGGGCGCTGGCGCTGGTATCGGCCGTCCATCTCTCCGCCGCGTACCTGGTCTCCGGCGATCGGAGCCTCGGGCCGCTGGAGAATGCCTTCGCCATGCTGGTCTTGGCCGGGCTCCTCCTGGCCCTCGTCCGAGTCAAGCTCAGGCCGGGCGCGGCGACAGGACTGCTCCAGGCCGTTTTCATAGCCGCGATACCGGCGAGCGCCGCGATTCTCGGCGGCCTGAACGCCTCCCTGACTTGGTCCACCGCCTTCGTCTTCCTGATCGCCTCCCTCGTATACGCAAGGCCGGCTTTCACCTTCGTCGCCGCGGCCGCCGTCGTCGCGACTCTGACCGCGCTGTCCTTCCTGCCGGCATTCCGGCCGAGGGGCGCGGGCCCCGCCGACCTCCTCTCCGGATTCGCCCTTCTCGCCATAGCCTCCGCTGCGGCCGTCCTCGTCTCCGGGGACCTCTCCAGGCGGCTGCGCCTCGATCGCGCTGAGAGCCTCCGCCTCAGGGAGGAACTCGGGAAGTCCGACCAGCGCATGCGCATGCTCGAGACCTATACGCGGAGGAGCCTGATCGAGTTCGTCGAATCGGGAAGGAACCCCGCGGAGATCGTGCCCGAATTGAAGGAGATGGCCGTCATGTTCTGCGACATCCGCGATTTCGCGCGGCTGTCCCAGAAGATGGAGCCGCATATCCTCATCGCGCTCCTCAACGACTTCTACGAGGCGATGGGCTACGTCATAGGCCGGCGCGGCGGCGAGATCGACAAGCTGATAGGCGACTGCATCCTGGCCACCTTCCCGGACGCCGACTCGGCCCTGACAGCGGCGGTCGAGATGAAGGAGGCCCTGTTCGACCTGAACGAATGCAACCTCAAGGGCGGCCTGCCCAGCCTGCGCACGGGTATCGGCATCCATTTCGGCACCGTCGTCGTGGGCAATCTCGGCTCGCGCGAGAAGATGGACCTCACCATCATAGGAGATACCGTCAACGTCGCGAGCCGCATCGAGACCCTCACGAAATTCTACATCACCGACGTCATCGTCTCGGAGGACTTCAAGAACGAGCTGAGCCTCGACATGAAGATGCGGTACATCGACACGGTCCGAGTCAAGGGCAGGGAGGATCCGATACGCCTCTACGAGGTCTTCCAGCATCACCGCTCGGGCACGGTCGCCGCCAAGGAACTGGAGGTGGGCCGGCTGGATTCCGCCTTCCGCCTCTATTCCGAGGGCCATTTCAGCGACGCCATCTCCCTCCTCCTCCAGGTGGGGGAGAAGACGGGCGAGCACGATACCCTCATCGGCTTCTACAAGGATCCGCTCATCAACGTGCTGCTCGACCGCTGCATCGTCCTGTTCCAGAGGCAGAAGACCGGAGACCTGCCTTCGTGGGACGGGATATTCCAATTCCAGGCGAAGTAGCCTCCTCCCTCGGGCCCGCGCCTCGCGCGATTTGGCCTTTCAATAGCTTATCCATATATTCGTAGGATGGACAAACAGGACGAGGGTAAGCCGCTACTCCCGCCACAAGAGATCGTGAAAGATTATCGACTCGCCTATGTTTCCCGCCGCGCATCGGTGGTCGGACGCAGGGAAGTGCTGTCGGGGAAGGCCAAGTTCGGCATTTTCGGCGACGGCAAGGAAGTGGCCCAGCTCGCCCTGGCGCGAGCCTTCAGGAAGGGCGACTGGCGCTCGGGCTACTACAGGGACCAGACATGGATGCTGGCCCTCGGCATCATCGACCTCAGGAGCTTCTTCGCCCAGCTCTACGGCCATGCCGATGTCCGCTACGAGCCGGCGACCGGGGGTCGATCGATGATCGGGCATTTCGCCTCGCGCCTCCTCGATTCCGAGGGAGCCTGGCTGGATCAGACTTCCATGTACAATTCGGCCGCGGACGTTTCGCCCACCGCGTCGCAGATGCCCAGGACGGTGGGCCTCGCCTACGCCTCGGTGCTGTACCGCAGCCTCGAGGCGCTGAAGCCCTTCTCCGAATTCTCCTCCGGAGGCGGCGAAGTCGCCTGGGCCAGCATCGGCAACGGTTCCACCGCGGAGGGCATGTTCTGGGAATCGGTCAACGCGATCGGCATCCTGCACGCCCCCGCCGTGATCAGCGTCTACGACGACGGCTTCGGCATATCGGTGCCCAACCGGCTGCAGATGGTGAAGGAAGACATTCACGCGATACTCAAAGGCTTCGAGAGGATCGAATGTCCCGCGGAGCTCTGCGATCGCGGCTTCGACCTGTATTCGGCGAGGGCCTGGGACTATCCGGCCCTCCTCGCGGCCTACGCCCAGGCCGGCGCGGCCGCGCGCGAGCGCCACGTGCCCGCCCTCGTGCACGTGACGGAGGCCACCCAGCCCCTCGGCCACTCGAGCTCCGGATCGCAGGAAAAATACAAGAGCGCCGAGCGCCTCGCCTGGGAGGCGGAGAAAGATTGCCTGCCCATATTCCGCGCATGGATACTCGAGAAGGGGATAGCCGGGGAAGCGGAGCTCGACGCGCTCGAAGCTCAGGCGGGCGCCGAGGTCGAGGAAGCGCGCAAGGCTGCCTTCGAGGCCTGCCTGGGCCCGATCGCGGAAACGCGCTCGCGGGCGGCGACCCTCATCGGGGCCCTGTCCAAGGCGAGCCCGAAGGGCGCGGAGCTGAGCCGGGCCGCCCTCGCCCTCGAGGAGCTGCCCCTGCCCTCGAGGCGGGACTCCGCCGCCGCGGCTCACGCGGCCCTCGCCCTTACTCGCGGGGAGGCTTCGCCCGAGCGGGACGGGCTCTCCTCCTTCCTCGAGGCCCTCCGCGCCGAGGGCGAGGACCGTTACGGCTCCCATCTCCTCTCGCCGCCGCCGGGCTCGGCCCTCTCGGCGCGGGAAGTCCCGCCGGCCTACTCGCCCTCGTCCCCGACGCTGATGGGCTTTGAAGTCATCAACGCGGCCTTCGACGCCGCTTTCGCGCGGGAGCCGCGGCTCGTCGCGTTCGGCGAGGACCTCGGGAAGATGGGCGACGTGAACCAGGGCTTCCGCGGACTCCAGGAGAAATACGGGGACCTGCGGATCTCGGACATCGGCATACGGGAGGTCACCATACTCGGCCAGGCGATCGGGTTGGCCTTGCGGGGCCTTCGGCCGATCGCCGAGATCCAATACCTCGACTACGTCCTGTACGCGCTCCAGATCATGGCCGACGACCTCGCGAACCTGCGCTGGCGAAGCGCCGGCGGCCAGATGGCCCCCGTGATCGTGAGGACGCGCGGACACCGCCTCGAGGGTATCTGGCACTCGGGCTCGCCGATGGCGGGCATCATCGGCCTCGTCAGGGGGATGCACGTCCTCGTGCCGCGAGACCTGACCAGGGCGGCCGCCTTCTACAACACTCTGCTCAAATGCGACGACCCGGCAATATTGATCGAGCCCCTGAACGGCTATCGCCGCAGGGAGCTCATGCCCGACAATATCGGAGAGATATGCCTTCCCCTCGGCGTTCCCGAGATCCTGAGGCGAGGCGGCGACGCCACGGTCGTCACCTACGGCTCCACGACCCGCATCGTCCTCGAGGCGGCCGAGCGGCTCGCCGCGATCGGCATCGAGGCGGAGGTCGTGGACGCCCAGACTCTCCTCCCCTTCGACGTCGAAGGCAGGATAGGAGAGTCGCTCAAGAGGACGTCGCGCATCCTCTTCGTCGACGAGGACGTCCCCGGAGGGGCTACCGCCTACATGATGCGCGAAGTCCTGGAGAGGCAAGGGGGCTTCGCGTGGCTCGACGCGGCGCCCCGCAGCCTGACGGGGGCGGAGCATCGGCCGGCATACGGCTCGGACGGGGACTACTGGTCAAAGCCCAACGCCGAATCGATCTTCGACGCCGTCTACGCCCTCGTCGAAGAGAAGAAGATATAGCGAGAGCCTTCATCGAACGATCCCGGGAGGAGACGATGTCCGTAAAAGTATTCGCGCCCCTGATAGGCGAGGGAGTCGAAGAGCTCAGCGTCGTGGCCTGGAAGAAGAAGCCGGGCGATCCGGTCACCGAGGGAGAAGGGCTCGTCGAGCTCGAGTCGGACAAGGTGGTCACGGAAGTCCCGAGCCCGGCGTCGGGCGTCCTCGCCGAAGTGCTCTCGGCCGACGGCGACAGGGTGCGGGCGGGAGCGGTCATCGCCATCGTCGAGAGCTCCGCCGTCGACGAGTCCGCCCCCGCCGCGGCGGGCGGGGGAAGCATGGGGGCGACCTCGGACTTCCTGTCGCCCGTCGTCCGCAAGATAGCGGCCGAAAAGGGAGTCGATCCCTCGGCGGTCGCCGGCTCGGGCGCCGGCGGCCGCGTCACCAAGGACGACATCCTCGCCTTCGTCGCCGCGCGCGACGCCGGGCCGCCTCCCGGCCGGCCGCGGGCCGGCCAGGTTCGCCCCCACAGCGCCTTGCGCAGGAGGATCGCCGAGCGGATGATCGCTTCGCAGATGACCTCGGCCCACGTGCTCGCGGTCGCCGAGGCCGACATGAGCGCCGTCGCGGCCCATCGCGCCGCGAACAAGGAGGCGTTCGCGAAAGAGGGGGTCAAGCTCACCCTGAGCGCCTACTTCGTTTCCGTCCTCGCCTCGGCGCTGAGGCGCTTCCCGGATATGAACTCATCCTGGAGCGAGGAAGGCATGATCCTCCATCCGGAGGTCAACATCGGACTGGCCGTGTCCCTCGGCGACGGGGGCCTGATCGTTCCCGTATTGAAGAGGGCTGACGAGCTCAGCCTGATGGAGACTGCTCGAGGCGTCGATAGGCTGGCCGAGGCCGCGCGCGCGGGCAGGCTCGGGAACGAGGACGTGAAGGGAGGCACCTTCACCCTGACCAACTACGGCACCACGGGCTCGCTCATCGCGGCGCCGATCATCAATCAGCCGCAGATCGGCATTCTCGGAACGGGGACCCTCCAGAAGCGCCCTATAGTGATCACGGGCGCCGATGGCGTCGATTCCATCGCGATACGCCCGATGGTCTTCATCTCCCTGGTGTTCGATCATCGCGCGCTCGACGGCGAGGCGGCCAGCGGCTTCCTGCGCTCGGTCAAGGACGCCCTGGAAGGCTGGACCTCGGGCTAAGAAGCCGAGCGCCTCATGAGGCGGCCGACGTTCCTGTGCGAGAACACCTCGTCCAGCACGAGGATGGCGGCCCCGGTCGTGCCGGCCTTCTCCTGCAGGGAGGATTTCTTGACGATGAGGTCGGAGGTGGCGAGCGGGGTGGAGCGGCGGTAGACCGATTCCCGTATCGAGGCGATGAATCGCTCGCCGAGATTGGCCAGCTGGCCGTTCACCACGATGAGCGAGGGATTGAAGAAGTTGACGAGCTTCGCCAGGACGTCGCCGATGTACTTGCCCGAGGAAATGATGATCCGAAGGCACTCGTCGTCCCCCGAGGCGGCGCCGCGGGCCAGGAGGGCCGGGCTTATCGTCTCGCCGCGAGCGAGCACCTCCGCGAGGAAAGCGCTGCGCCCCGAGCGGGCGGCGGCCTCCGCCCTCGCGAGGAGGGCCCATCCGCCGGCCAGCGCCTCCAGGCAGCCCAGGTTGCCGCATCGGCAGAGAGTGTCGTCCCCGTCAATCCCTATATGCCCGATGTCGCCGGCGGCCCCCTTCGCCCCCCGGTAGAGCTCCCCGTCGATCACGATCCCCGCCCCTATGCCCGAGCCGGTCTTCACGAGGAGGAAGCTTCCACGCTCGAGGGCCGCCTCGGAGGCGGCGCCCTTGTCGCGCTCCGCGAGAGCCATGACGTTCACGTCGTTGTCGACGAAGACCGGGCAGGTGAACTCGTTCGCGAGGAAGGAGGCGACGGGGAACCGGTCCCAGCCGGGCATGACCGGCGGGTTCACCGGGACTCCGTGGGTGTAGTCGACCGGGCTGGGGAGGCCGAGGCCAAGGCCGAACAGCGCGCTCGGGCCGAGGCCCGCCCGGGCCTCCAGCTCCCTGGCGTACTCGACGGCCCGGTTCAGGACGGCTTCGGGCGACTCCCGCAGGAGGTCGACCTCGCCGCCCGCCGTCTCGATGATCTCGGCCTCGAGGTCGCAGAGGGCGACGTTCAGGTGGGTCTGGCCGAGGGCGACCCCGACCACGTAGCCGGCGGACTCCGCCACCTTGAGCTTGCGGCGCTTGCCGACCTCGGGTATCTCGTCCCTGACGAGGCCCACCGACACGAGTCGATCCAAGTAGGCCGAGACAGTCGACTTGGCGAGGCCAGTCCTGCGCACGATCTCGGTGCCGTAGAGAGGGCCGTGGTCTCTGATGATCTTGAAGATGCTCCCTGCCGTCGTGGAGCCGTTAAAAGGAGGATTGTCGCGTTCGCCTGAATTGCTCATCTTCGCAGGCCTTTCGCCGGGAGAGCGCGGGGTCGCTCCGAGCGCTGGTCGATTTCCAATTATTGCCTTGTTGGTTCGGCTGTCAAGCGACAATTTTCGAAAGACGGATCAATACGTTCGGAAACCGAACATATTGGATTGACACCTTACCGTTAGGGCTTATACTCATGTGCAGGTGTAGCATGAAGACTGAAGCCCTTTGGTATCTAGGCGAGCGGTCGATTGAAATCCGCGAGACCGAGATCCCCGAGCTCGAGCCGCACGAGGTGCTCGTGGAGATGGAGATCTGCGGCATCTGCGGCTGGGACCTCCTCGCCTACGCGGGCCGCTTCGGCAAGTTTCATCCCTATCCCTTTCGCGCGGGCCACGAGGGCGTCGGCCGCGTGGCCAAGGCCGGAGCCCTGGCGCAGGGCTTATCCGTCGGGCAACGCGTCGCCTGCCATGAGCTGCCTATCGGCGATCGAAGCGGCGGGCTGATGGCCCGGCATGCCCTGCGCGCCTGGAACAAAGTCAGCGTCATCCCCGAGACCCCCGGCATCGAGCTGAGACACTGGGTGGTCGAGCCTGCAGCCTGCATAGTCAACGGCCTCCAATATTCCGAGATACGCCCCGGGGACTCGGTGGCCCTCGTCGGGGCCGGGTACATGGGCCTGCTGATGCTGCAGGGGCTCCGGCGCACGATGGCCGCGAGGGTCAGCGTCTTCGAGCCGGAGCAGGCTCGCCTCGAGCTCGCGAAGAAGCTCGGGGCGGGCATGGGCGGCTGGGACTATGCGACCGTCGGCCCTGGCTCTCCGGAGGCGGAGCGCCGCGCCTCCTACGATGTCGTAATCGAGACGGCGGGCTCCCAAGCCTCGCTGGACCTGGCCTTCGCCCTGGCGAAGCCCTACGCCGTCATCGAGAACTTCGCCTGGCACCACCACAGGGCGGAGTTCGACCTGGACGGCTGGCATACCAAGGGACTCCGCATCCTCAACGTACAGCCTCAGATGAACGACGCCTTCGACTCGATCTTTCCGCGGACGATAGCGCTGATGGCCGCGGGCGCCATAAGCAATCGGGAGCTCGTCACCCACGTAGCCGCCTTTCGCGCGGCGGAAGAGGCATATGCCGCCGGTCTCGACAAGAAAGGCGGCTATATCAAGGGCGTAATCGATTTCACGCTGAAGTAGCCGCGAAGGAGGGGCCCCGTGGGCCGAATCGTCACCATCATCTCAGGGCAATGGACCGACCTTCCCTTCGAGAGCTTCTGCGAGAAGGTAGGGGCGATCGGCTACGACGGCGTAGAGATCGCCTGCAGCGGCGATCATCTCGACGTCAGGTCGGCGGCCACCGATCCGAAGTACGTGGAAGCCAAGAAGGCCGCGTTGGCCCGCCACGGCCTGGGCGTCTGGGCGCTCTCCGCGCACCTCGCCGGTCAATGCGTCGGGGATCCCTGGGATCCGCGGCTCGACGGCTTCGCGCCCGCCTCCGTCAGGGGCCGGCCGGAGGCGATCGTCTCCTGGGCGACCGAGGAGATGAAGTATGCCGCCAGGGCCGCTCGGGCCATGGACTGCTCCATCGTAACCTGCTTCATGGGCTCGCCTATCTGGCGCTACTGGTATTCCTTCCCCCAGACTACCGAGGCGATGATAGACGCCGCGTACGAGCGGATCGTCGAGCTGTGGAGTCCCATTTTCGATGTCTTCGACGAGTGCGGCGTGCGCTTCGCCCTGGAAGTGCATCCCACCGAGATAGCCTTCGACTACTACAGCGCGAAGCGGCTCCTGGAAGCCTTCGGCGGCCGTCGAACCCTCGGATTCAACTTCGACCCCTCCCATCTGCTCTGGCAGGGCGTGAAGCCGGAGCTTTTCATCCGCGATTTCGCCGACCGCATCTATCACGTGCACATGAAAGACCTCGCGGTGCGGCTTGACGGCCGCGCGGGCATCCTTGGCTCCCATCTCCCCTTCGGAGACCTCAGGCGCGGCTGGAACTTCCGCTCGCTCGGGCACGGCGACGTCGACTTCGACGCGATCATACGCGAGCTGAACGCGGCCGGATACGCGGGACCCCTGTCGGTGGAATGGGAAGACTCGGGCATGGAGCGCGAGTTCGGGGCGAGGGAGTCTCTCGCGTTCGTGAGGCGCTTCGATTTCCGGTCCTCGGAGTTCGCCTTCGATGGAGCGATGAGGCATGAGTGAAACCCTTTTGGAGACGAGGAGCATCTCGAAGGATTTCTCGTCGGTATACGTGCTGACCGACATCAGCATCCAAGTGATCAAAGGAGAGATACTCGGCATCATCGGCGAGAACGGCGCGGGCAAATCGACATTAATGAAGATACTGAGCGGCATTCACGTTCCGACTTCGGGCGAGATAATCTTCGAGGGGAAGCGAGTCCACATCCGCGAGCCGCTCGACGCGAAACTGCTGGGCATCGGCCTCATTCCCCAAGAGTTCAACCTGATTCGCGAGCTGACGGTGTTCGACAACGTCTTTCTCGGCTCCGAGCTGCGCCGGAGGGACGGGCTTCTCGACAAGAAAGCGATGATGGCCAAGACGCGCGCGCTGCTGTCGGAACTCAATGTCGATATCAGGCCAGAAGAACGCATCGAGAATCTCAGCACAGCGCAAAAGCAGATGGTGGAGATCTGCAAAGCCGTCTCGATCGACGCCAAGCTCCTCATCATGGACGAGCCGACGACGGTGCTTACGCAGTACGAAATCGACATTCTCTTCAGGCTGATGCGGCGCTTGCGGGATCAAGGCGCGACGATCATCTATATCTCCCACAAATTGAAGGAGGTCAAGGCGATCTGCGATCGAGTCATCATCCTGAGGGACGGAGCGGTCGTTTCGACCGAGAAGATCGAGGACCTCTCGATCATCGACATGGCGCAGCGGATGGTCGGCCGCGAATTGAACCAGGTATTCCCGGCAAAAGGCACGCCCGCGCGGGACGTGGTACTCGAGGTCCGGAATTTGACCGTGCCCGGCGTCATCGAGGATATCAGCTTCGAGCTTCATCGCGGAGAGATACTCGGCTTGGCCGGCCTGGTCGGGGCGGGCCGCACCGAGGTCGCCGAGACCATACTGGGCGTGCGCAAGGCGGAAAAAGGCCGGGTCCTGATAAACGGGAAGGCGGTCCGGATCTCCCGGCCCGCCGACGCGGTCGCGAACGGCATCAGCTATCTCTCGGAGGACCGTCAGGGAAGCGGCATACTCGTCAATTTCTCGGTCATCAAGAATATCAGCCTGGTTTCGCTTTCGTCCTACTGTCGGTATGTCCTCAAATTGATCCTGCGGCAGAAGGAACGCGCCTCGGCGGAGGCGCATGCGCGGCGGTTCAACATCAAGGCGCCGAGCCTGGACGCGCGGCTCGAGTTCCTGAGCGGCGGCAACCAGCAGAAGGTCTCGCTCGCCAAGAGCATCGACTCGAAGCCGACCGTCCTTATCGCCGATGAGCCGACGCGAGGCGTCGACGTATCGGCCAAGCAGGAAATATACCGGCTCATCAACAGCCTCGCGTCGGAGGGCCTGGCCTGCATATTCATCTCGTCGGAACAGGAAGAGATCATCGGGATGTGCCATCGCGTCATCGTCATGAGGCAGGGACGAGCGATGGGGAGTCTCGAAGGCGAAGGCATCACCGAGGAAGAGATCATTTACCTTGCCACCGGAATCAGGGAAGGAGTAGCTTGATGGCGAATTCCGCTATTGCGCGCGCCTTGAAGCGCTTTGAATACCAGAAGTACGCGTCATTCATAGCGCTAGTGGTGCTGTTCGTTCTCTCGGCCCTTCTCAGCCCGTTCTTCCTGCGGCCCGGCAACCTGGTGAATATCCTCAGCCAAGTCTCCTATACGGGGATGATCTCGCTCGGAATGGCGTTCGTCATAATCACCGGAGGGATCGACCTCTCGGTGGGCTCCCTGGTGGCCTTCGATTCGCTGATCGGCGTCATGTTCATGAATTACGTCATGGGATCCGTCCACAACGAGCTCGTCGCGGTGATCGCGGGAATCATCGCCGCCCTCGCGGTGGGAGCGCTGACCGGCCTGCTCAACGGAATAACGATAACGCGGGGAAGACTCGCGCCCTTCATCGTCACTCTCGGCACGATGGCGATATTCCGCTCGCTCGCGCTCTTCATCGGGAACGCGGGAGAGATACAGTCGCAGAGCAACATCTACGGGGCCTTCGGCCTGGTCAATATATTGTTCCTTCCCGTTCCGGTGTGGATCATGCTGGCCCTCGCCTTGGTGCTCGATATCGTGCTCAACCGAACTCGGTATGGTCGCTATCTCTGCGCCGTCGGATCGAACTCCAGGGTGGCCGTCTTCTCCGCGATCAACGTCGACCGCATCAAGGTGATCGCCTATTCGATCACCGGCGCGCTCGTCGCGATCTCTTCGGTGCTGCTCTCGTCGCGCTTCAATGCCGTGAGCACTTCCAATACCGGGATGGGTTACGAGCTCGACGCGATAGCGGCGGTAATCGTGGGCGGAACCCCGATGACGGGAGGCCGCGGAACGATATGGGGAACGATCGTCGGCGCGATCATACTCGGCATCATCAACAACATGCTCAACATGCTCGGCGTGTCGGCCTACCTCCAGGGAACGGTGAAGGGGCTCGTGATCATAGGCGCGGTCTATATCCAGCGGCAGAGGGCCTAAATGGCGCGGCTTTCCATCAACGGAGACCCGGAGGGCCGCACGGCCGAACCGGGGGAAGGAGCTGATCGGACGACAAAGGGGAAGGGGTCTATTGTCCATTGCGTCGGCTTTGACCGATTCGCATGAGTCGGTAGAACTTTTCAGGAGGAAGAGGCATGAAAAGGACCTTGGGTGTCTTTCTCATCGCGCTAGTCTTTGCCGCTGTCTTCGTAGCGGAGACTGCGGGGCAGACCTCGCAGCAGGCGGTTCGCATCGGATACACGATGCCGACCGCGGATCATGGATACATCGCGAGAGCGATATTCTGGGCCAAGAAGGCAATGGCGGATTGGCACGCCATGGATCCCAGCATCACGTTCTATTTCGTCACGGCGGACACCGTGACGAAACAGGCCAACGACATCCAGGACATGATGACCAAGGGGATCGACGGACTTGTCGTCTTCCCGATCGACGCATCCATCACGTCACAGGTCGAGAAGGCGCACAATGCCGGCGTCTATACCGTCGTCATGGACCGCGGGACCACCAAGCCGGTCTATGACAGCTATCTCCACAACAACGACCTCGCGTACGCGACGCTGGCCTCCGAGACGCTGGCCAAGCAGCTGGGCAATAAGGGAAACGTCGTCATCATCGAAGGCATCCCGACCCCGATCAACACCATTCGCGTCGACGCCGACAAGGCCGTCTTCAAGAAGTACGGAATGAAGGTGCTCGATTCGCAGCCGGGCAATTGGAACGCGCAGAAAGCCCACGACGTCATGCAGAACTACCTGCAGAAGTACCAGCACATCGATGGCGTCATCACCAATGACGATGACATGATGATCGGCGCCCAGCTCGCCGTCAAGGAAGCCGGCCGCACGGACGTCAAAGCCTGGATGGGCGGCGGCGCGGACAAGCGCATCCTCAAGATAATCCTCGACGGGAGCGATCCGACCGTGACCGCCGATGTCACCTACCCGCCCGATCAGTGCGGGGACACGGTGACGATCGCCATTCTCGGCGCTCGGCACCAGTCTTTCCAGGGCTTCTATCAGAAGAAGCCTCCGCTCGAGATCGTACTCGCGGCGGAACTGATCACGAAGGATAATGCGGCGAACTATATCAATCCTGATGAGCCATGAGACCTTCTTCCCTTCGAGGTTCGGCTAGCCTGGAATCGACGGTCCCGCCGGACCTCGGGGGAAGCGCGAAGCCCGCCTTCGGGAGGAGCCGGGCTTCGCGGCGGACTCGCCGATTCGCTACGGAGGATGCGATGGGTTTGAAGATAGGGATCGTCGGCGCCGGAGGCATGGCGCGCTACCACATCACAGGCTTCCGCTCGGCGGGCGCCGAGGTCGTAGCCCTGGCCGATACCAGCCGAGAAGCGCGCGAGCGGGCGGCCGCGGCCTATTCCGTCTCGGAGACCTACGCCGACCTGGACGAGATGCTCGCCAAGCGGAAGGACCTCGACGCGGTCTCTATATTAACGCCGAACAAATTCCACGCCCCCCTCGCCGTCACGGCCCTCCGGGCGGGCAAGCACGTCTTTTGCGAGAAGCCCCCGGCCCTCGACGCGGGGGAGGCGGAGTCGATGGCCGCCGAGGCGGCGAAGGCGGGCCTGATACTCGAGTTCGACTTCAACAATCGCGCGAGGCCCGAGGCCATGGCCTTGTTCGAGTATGTCCGGTCCGGGGAGGTCGGGAGGATCAATTCGGCCCAGGCGACCTGGGCCAGGCGAAGCGGCGTGCCGGGATACGGCGGGTGGTTCACGAACAAGGCCATTTCCGGCGGCGGGCCGGTGATGGACCTCCTCCATATGCTCGATCTCGCCCTCTTTTTCATGGGCTACCCGGAGCCCGAGTACGTGCTGGCCCGGACCTTCTCCGACTTCATCGGAGACGCGGCATTCAAGGGTCCCTGGGGCATCCCCGATGTCGTCGACGGCGTCACCGACGTCGAGGCGGCCTGCCACGGCCTCGTCACCTTCAAAGGGGGGCAGGTCCTGACGCTTCGCAGCTCCTGGGCCGAGATGATCGAGCGCGAAGTCGTTTCCATGTCCTTCCAGGGCAGCAAGGCGGGCGGACTCATCGAGCGCCTGTTCGAGCGGGACGGCCTCGACGATACGAGCGTCGACCGCTGCGAACTCTATGCCGTCGAGCACGGAGTCCAGGTCAATCGGCGGATCCTGACGGTCAAGGACGAGTCCATGGGCAGGCTCGGCTCCGCCCGCAATTTCGTCCAAGCCGTTGAGGGCCGGGAAGCCGCCCTCAACACGCCCGACCAGGCGATCAAGCTGATGCGCGTCGTCGACGCGATCTACGCCTCCGCGGCGAGAGGGAAAGCGATCGAACTGTCCTGACTCGGCCCTCGGTTCGGATTTAGGCCTCCAGGCCGGCCAGGAGGCCGACGAGCCAGGAGCGGTTGTCTGCGCTCGCGTAGCTCATGCGTCCGCCCATCCGGCCGAAAGTCTTGCAGAATCGCAGGTAATAGGCCGGGTCGTCCTGGTCCGGCTCGGCTCCAGAGCTCCAGTCCCAGGTGGAGCGCGCGAGGTCCACGACGTGGATCGAGAAGTCCTCGATCCTCCTTCCTTCCCGCCGCGCCGCGTTGCGCGCCATCGAGAGGCATTTCTCGAAGACCATGGGCGACATGACGGCCGAGCCGACGGATAGGTAGACCCCGCCCTCGAGCCGAGATACGGAGTCCGCGAATGAGAGGAAGTCCGGCTCGGCCGACCGACCGACCGCGGCTCCCGAGCTCATGGGATGGGTGTAGATGATGTCCTGGCCGAACATCGGATGGCAGGTGAAGGGAACTCCGGCCGAGTAGGCGGCGGCGGCGAGGGAATAGCGCTTGAAGGGATGCTCGATCCGGATCCGGCCCGAGGCGAGGCCGCGGCGCCGGGCGAGGGCCAGGAGGTCGGCCGCCGCGGCCGCCCTGGCGAGGGCGGCTCCGTCGGCATCGGTCTCGAGGCCGCGGCCGATGTCGGCCGTCAGTTCGCGCTCCGAGGGAAGCTCGAGACCGTCCTCCGCGATCATGGCCCCGACCGACTCGCCGTATCCCATGCCTCGCCAGGCCCCGACGGCGATGGCGAGGTTGATGAAGGCTCCCGTCTCCTCCCAGATGCCGAACTGCCCCTCGGCGACGTACCGCCTCACGTCTTCGCCCGACCGGCCCTGGTAGGCGAACTCCCAGTCGTGGATCACCCCGGCCCCGTTGGTCGCGAAGTGGCTCACCCAGCCGCCTTCCATGAGCCGCGCGAGGACTCGGGAGAGACCGTTCTTTATGGAGTGGGCCCCGAAGGCGAGCATGACGGCTGCGCCCCTCGAGCGGGCCGCCCTGATCTCCGAGGCGGCGGCCTCGACGTCCTCGCGGGCCTCCGGCGAGAGCGGCCGCCCGATGGAGCCCGGCTCCACGAGGTCCCTCTCGATATCGAGCTTGTTCTTCCTTTGGGCGAGCGGGCGGGTCTCGATGCGCTCGCGGTCGAAGTATCGTTTCATGCCGTGGCCTCCAGCCAGAGATCGAGGGCGGGAAAGAGATCCTCGGGCCTCGCCGTGCCCGTGGTCGCGAGCTGGCGGACCGTCACCGACGCGACGAGATTCCCGACGATCGCGGCCTCCTCGAGGCCGGCCCCCGTGGCGAGCGCGAGGACGGCCCCGGAGCTGAAGGAGTCGCCCGCGCCCGTCGGGTCCACGGGCCCGGTCACGGGCACCGCGGCCACGCGGATCACGGCACCGGCGCCGTCGGCGGCGATGGCCCAGACACCGCGCTCGGCGGCCGTGGCGAAGACGGCCGCTCCGGCGCGCCTGGCGACACAGGGAAGCTCGGCCGCTATCCGTGACTCGGGAAGGGAGGCGCCGGCCTCCGGGTTCGCGATCCCCGCCAGCTCGAACTGGTTCATCTTGAGGATGAGGCCGCGATAGTCACTGATCCGACGCCGCGAGTCGGCGAAGGCCACGACTCGGGGATAGGCGGCGAGCCTGGCGGGCAGGGCCTCGACGACCCTCCGCGTCAGCGCGCCGAAGCCGGGCTCCTCCACCTGGTCCATGACGATGAGGGCGTCCAGCTCCGGGAGGGCCTCGTCTATCGAGGCGAGGACCTTCTCCTCGAGCTCCGGCGGCGTGGGGAGTCGGTTCTTGAGATCATAGCGGCTATGCTCGCCCTCGAGGCCCCGCAGGCCGCGGTCCCTCGGCTTGAGGTAGGTCGGCGTGCGCCTCCCCCGATCCGCGTGGAGAGCGCGCGCGTCGCAGCCCAGGGCCGCCAGGTCGGAGCGAAGCTCGTATCCCTCGCCGTCGTCCCCGCAGAAGCCGATAGCGCGTATCGTTCCGGCGCCCAGCGCGGCGAGGTTGCAGACGACCGTGCCCGCCGCGCCCGGGCTATGCCGGGTCGAGACCACCTGGTGCGCGGTCTTGCCCGTCTCCAGGGATATTTCCGCGAGCGCCGGATCGACTTCGAGGTACTTGTCGAGGAAGAAATCCCCGAGCACCCCGACCCTGATCGAGGAGAAGGCGCCGGCGATGCGGGAGAGTCCCTCTCGGTCGAGTCCGCTCACGCCGCGGCCTCCCCGCCTCCAGACCAGATATAGTCGAGGAGGGCCCCGGCCTCCCGGTAGTCCGGTATCACGATATCCGCGCCCGCCCCGATCAGGCGCTCGCGCTTCCAGGCGTCGGGCCTGCCCGACCTGCCCGCCTCGTCGCTCGCGACCGCGACGGCGATCCCGCCGGCGGCCTTGCAGTCGGATATCTCGACATAGCCGTCGCCGAAGGCCAGGAGCTTCCCGCCCTCGATCCCGCCTTCCTCGAGGATGCGGCGGATGACCATCTCCTTCGAGAAGGTCCTATGGTCGGGCTGGGCTCCGTGGATGGCTCCGGGGGCGAATTCGTCTATGCCAAGGAGGCCGGCCTCCTCGAGCACGTAGGGCTCGTCGGTCCCCGAGGCGACGTGGATCTCGACGCCCCTGCTCCGGAGCGACGCGAGGATCCCTAGGGAGCCGGGCACGAGCATCTCCTCCCGGGGCAGGGAGCCGTCGGCGAGCCCCTTCCTCCGCGAGGCGATGCGCGCCATGAGGAGCTCGTGATATTCGGCCTTGTATTCCTGCGGATCTCGGGCCGGGCCTCCCCTCGCCTTCACTTCCTCGGCGAGGCGGATCATCTGGTAGATCGTCTGCTTTCCGGTGAGCTCCGTGACGAAGTCCCGGACCAGGGCCTCTATCGATTCGGGGCCCTCGCCCTTCCCCGCGAAGGGAAGGAGGATGCGGACCATCATCGGCGCCATGATGTCCATCCAGCCCTCGCGCACGAGGCTCAAGGTCCCGTCGAAATCGAAGAGGGCGTGCTCCGGGGCGGAGCCGAAGGCGCGCGGGCGCACGATCTCGATCGACGTGCCGGCGAGGAAGCTCGCGCGCGGGGGCGCCGGCCAGGCGGGCGCGTAGTCCCGCTCAGCCACGCGGGGCCTCGGGGAGATAGCGGCCGAGCACGGCGTAGCAGAGGTGGTCGAGCACCATGTGCAGGTCCTCGGCGATCTGCATATCGGCGATGGGTACGTGGATCCCGTGGCCGGCGATGCGCTTGAGCTCGCCCCCGTCGTAGCCGGTGAGGCCTACCGTGACGGCCCCCGAGCGGTTCGCGTACTCGATGGCCTTGAGCACGCTGCGCGAGTTGCCCGATCCGGAGATCGCGATGACCAGGTCGCCGGGCTCCAGGAAATTGCGAAGCTGCTCGACGAAGGCCTCCTCGTAGGCGACATCGTTCGCGTAGGCGGTCAGGGTGGCGGTATTGTCCGAGAGGCAGATGAAGCGGAAGCGCCTCGCCTTGCCGTAAGACAGCCCCTTGTTGAAGTCGGCCGCGTAGTGGGAGGCGGTGGCCGCGGAGCCGCCGTTGCCCATGATGAACACCGTCTTCCCTCCCTCGAGGGCGTCGAGGAGGAGGCCCAGGAAGCGGCTCACCTCGTCTCGCGAGATCTTGTCCACAGTCGCCTTGAGCCTGTCGAAGTATGCCGAGATGTCAGGTAGGAAATCAGGTCGCATAGCCGCCTCTCTTTCGGTCGGGGAATATCGCGAGCGACGCCGCCCCGATTAGCGCGGCGTCGTACCCGAGCCCGCTCGGACCGAGGACCGTCTTCCTCGCCTCGCCGGCGAGGACGAGGGAGGGAAGGAGGCCCCGGACGATCGGGAGGATCAGGTCCTGGGCGCCGGCCACGCCGCCGCCGAGGAAGACCGCCTCCGGGTCGAGCACAGTATATACGGCGGCGATCCCCCGCGCGAGCATGACGGCCGATTCGGCCACGATCTCGCGGCAGAGGCCGTCGCCCGAGCGCGCCCCCTCCGCTATCGCGCGGGCGCTTATCTCGCCGCGCGGCAGGGCGGCGAGATAGGCCCCGCCGCCGCCGTCCAGGCGCCGCAGCGCCTTCCTCCTCCAGGCCGGGCCGGCCGCCTCGGCCTCGAGACAGCCCCGGTTGCCGCAGCCGCAGAGCTCGCCGCCGGGATTCACCACGAGATGGCCGACCTCGCCGGCCATGAGGCTCGCCCCGGCGACGAGGCGCCCCCCGCTGACGACCGCCCCGCCGACGCCCGTGCTCACCTGCATCCAGAAGAAAGAGTCCCTGCCCCTTCCCCCGCCGAAGCGGGCCTCGCCCCACGCGCAGGCGTTGACGTCGTTGTCCGCCTCCGCGCGGAGACCCAGAGCCTCCTCGATCATCGATACGAAGGGCACCTGCTCCCAGCCCGAGGAAGCCGAGCGCAGGAGCAGCCCGCGCTCGCGATCGACTACGCCCGGAAGGGCGAGCCCGAGCGACGAAGCCTTGCCCGCCGCCGCTTGCACCGACCGCGCCAACCGCGCGATGAGCTCGACCGCGTCGCGGGGATCGCCCAGCGGAGTGGCCTCGGACTCTCTCTCGATGACACGGCCGTCGGCTCCTACGATGCCTACCGCCGTCTTTGTTCCGCCCAGGTCGACGGCGAGAACTTTATCCATGATGCTATTTGTATATTGGATCGGGAATTCATTCAATACTATTACGTTTTTCGGGCCTAGCGCGGCTAGATCTGATAAAAATACTCAACAATATTCTCGTCCCCGCGCAACTTCCCCGTATCATTCGGCTCAAATAATGGCGAGTCCGGAGGTGAAGCATGGACAGTACTGCCCGCGGGCCTGAGTGGATAAAGCTGCTGAGACCCTTCGCGCGGCCTGATCTCAGGAAGGCCCTCATCCAGCTTATGGATACCTTGCTGCCCTATGGGGCGATGCTTGTCCTGATGTACCAGACGATACGCTGGGGGGCGCCGGTGTGGGTCACCTTCCTCCTGGGCATCCCGGCGGGAGCCTTGATGATGCGGACTTTCATCCTCTTCCACGATTGCGCCCACGGCTCTTTCGTGGATTCCCGCGCGGCCATGGATTGGATCGGGAGGGGCCTCGGGTTCCTGACCTTCACTCCTTTCGGGGATTGGCGCTACGCGCACGGGCTCCATCACTCGACCTCCGGGAATCTCGACCGCCGGGGAGTCGGGGACGTGTGGACGATGACCGTGGACGAGTATCGCCGGTCCTCCCCGCTCATGCGCGCGAAGTACCGGGTCTATCGGAATCCGATAATACTCTTCGTGCTGGGCCCGCTCTTCCTCTTCCTCGTCATGAACCGCCTGCCGGGCAGGAGACGGAAGCCTCTATGCCTGCGCAGCGTCCTCCTCAACGATCTCGCCCTGGCGGTGTCGATCCTGGTCTTCGGCCTCACGATCGGCCTGCGGGACTATTTCCTCATCCTCCTGCCGATCCAGCTGGTGGCCGGGTTCGCCGGCATCTGGCTCTTCTACGTCCAGCACCAGTTCGATCCCTCCTATTGGGCTCGAAGCGCCGATTGGGACTCGGTGGACGCCGCGCTGGCCGGAAGCTCCTACTACAAGCTTCCGGCCGTCCTGCAGTGGATCTCCGGCAACATCGGCCTCCACCACGTCCACCACCTCCTCCCGCGGATCCCCAACTACAATCTCCGGGCCTGCCTTGCCGCCATCCCGGAGCTGCGCCTCAAGGATCCGCTGACGATCGCTCGAAGCATCGGGTCGGTCCGCCTCAACCTCTGGGACGAATCCGCGAAGCGCCTCATCGCGTTCAGGGAGCTGCGGCCGGCCCCCGGGGGAGGCCGGGCGGCGATGCGGGCGTGAGATCGTCTACCCCCTCTCCGCCTTCTCCCTATAGGCGAGGCCCGTCGGGGTGAGGGCCAGCCCGCCACCCGCGCTCTCGCGCAGGCTCGCCGGCATCGAGTCGCCGATCGACTTCATGGCCCCCACGACCTCGTCGAAGGGTATCGCCGACTTCACGCCTGCCTCGACCAGGGTGACCGCCGTCAGCGCGTTGGCCGCCATGAAGGCGTTGCGCTTGACGCAGGGCACCTCGACGAGGCCCGCGACGGGATCGCAGACGAGGCCCAGGCAATTCTTCAGGGACAGGGCGGCTCCTTCGAGGCAGGCCTCGGCCGAGCCGCCGCGGAGACCGAGGAGGCCCGCGGCAGCCATCGCGGCCGCCGCGCCGCACTCGGCCTGGCATCCGCCCGACGCTCCCGCCAGGCTCGCCCTCGAGGCGATGACTATCCCTATCCCCGACGCGAAGACGAAGGCGTCCTGGAAGGGCCGCGATGCCGCGTCGAGGTCGGGCCGGCAGGCGTCGCGATAGGCCCACAACACCCCGGGCACCACTCCCGAGGAGCCGGCCGTGGGGAAGGCGACGATCCTGCCGCCGCAGGCGTTCACCTCGTTCACCGCGAGCGAATAGGTCAGGGCGAGCCTGAAGAAGGGGTCGGCCACGGCGCGGGGCGCGCCGGGCGCGGCGTCGGCGGCCGCGAGCTTCGCGGCCGCGCCGTCGGTGAGGCCGGAGAACGACCGCTGGGGCTTCGCGAGGCCCGCATCGAGGGATTGCCGAGTTATGCGTATTCTCCGGGCTATCTCCGCCCTCGCCGCCTCGGGAGCGGCGGAGGACTGGAAGGCCTCCCTCGCCACGAGGAAATCAGGAACGAACAGCCCCGCCTCCGAGGCGCGGGCGAGGAGCTCGGCCGCTGTGGTGAAGAGCCAGCTCATGGCGGCCTCCTTTTCACGATCGGATCGAGGGCACGTGGACGACGTCCCGGACGGCGGGCAGCGAGGCAAGCGCGGCCACGAGGGCGGCGTCGACCGGCCCGTCGACCTCCGCCACGATCAAGGCCTCGTCCCCCCTTTCCCGGCGGCGCGAGGCGAGGGACGCGATATTGATGCCCGCCTCCGCGAGGAGGGCGGCCACCCGCGCGATGACGCCCGGCTCGTCGCGATGGAAGACGAGCAGGGCCTCGAGCCTGCCGTCGAGGAGGGCCTCGAATCCGTCGATCGACTGGAGCAGGACCTCCCCGCCGCCCACCGAGGCGCCCCGGACCCTGAGCGAGCGTCCGCCCGAGGCGAGCTCGACGACGACGGTGTTGGGATGGTAGCGCTCGGGGCCGTCGTAGACGGGGACGATCTCGACGTCCAGGCCCTCGCGCGCGGCGAGCTCGGGGGCGAAGCCGAGGCGCTCGTCCTCGGGCAGGATTCCCAAAAGCCCCGCGATCGCGGCCTTGTCGGAGCCATGACCCTTGTACGTGCGCGCCAGGCTCCCGTAGAAGCTCACTTTGGCGCGATCGAGGCGACCGGGGAGTATCCTGCGCGCGAGGAAGGCGATGCGCGCGACGCCCGCGGTATGAGAGCTCGATGGGCCGATCATGACCGGCCCCAGTATGTCGAAGAGCCCGATTTTCCTGTCGTCCATGTGCGGCCGATGATGCCACAACCATGAGCGCAGGGGCAAGGCCAGGCTTGACAGGACTCGCCGAAGGACATAAATTACGTTTATGCCAACGATGGCACAAATAGGACAGGGGGCCAGGCTCACCATAAAGGACATCGCTAGGGAGGCCGAGTGCTCCATACGCACGGTCTCGCGGGTCCTGAACGACGCGGCCAACGTCAACGAGGAGACTCGCGCCCGCGTACTCTCGATAACGCGGAGCAGGAACTACTCGCCCGACCCCGAGGCCCGATCCCTGAAGACCAAGCGCAAGAGCACGATAGGCGTCATCGTCAACTCGGTCACGAGCGACGTGAACCGGCAGCGCATCGAGACTATCGCGCGGCTCTTCAACACGGCGGGCTACGCCATCCTGATCAGCTACGCCGACGAGATAGCCGTGGAGGAGGAAATAGTCCGGCGCTTCGCGGCTCGGACCGACGCCCTCGTCGTCTTCACGAATCTCCAATCGCAGCGCTCCGCCGTCCTCGACGACCTCGCCCTTCGAGGCTATCCCTTCATCCTCGTGGATCCGCCGGTGCGCGGACCCTATCCCTACGTGGGAATCGACCGCGCGGAGGGCTACCGTGAGGCGCTCCGTCACCTCGCCTCGAGGGGCAGGCGCGCGATAGCCCTCGTCATCGAGGAGTTCCGCAGCAAGGACCGGCTCGACGGCTACCGCGCCGGACTCGAGGACGCCGGACTCGACTATCGCGAGGACCTGGTCGTCCGCACGGGGAAGGGCTTCCGCGGAGGGCGCGACGCGGCGGAGTCGCTGCTCGCCCTCAGGAAGTCGCGCGGCGCCGACGCCGCGCTCTGCCACAACGACAAGGTCGCCGCGGGACTGCTCTCTTGTCTCGGGGACCGCGGCGCCAAGGTCCCCGAGGAAATCGCCCTCGTCGGCTTCGACGACGACGACTACTCCGCCTACCTCAGCCCGCCCCTCACGACGATAGCCCAAGGCGGGAGCGAAGTCGGCGTGCACATCTACGAGCAGCTCTTCAACCGGCTCGAGCTCGGAAGCTCCATCGCGAGCCGGACCTTCCATACGTCGCTGGTGCTGAGGCGCTCGGCCTGAGGGCGGGAGGGATGACGAAGTGGAGATAGCGAAGGGCGGCCGGTCGCCTCTATCGCGGGAGGAGGCCTGCGCCGTCTTCGAGGAGGCGCTGGCCTTCGAGGACCTCGCGGGCAAGTCGGTCCTGTTCATCATCCCCGACTCGACGCGCTCTTTTCCCTTCAATCTGGTCTTCACGGCGCTTCACGGACTCCTGTCCGGCAAGGTCCGCAGGATGGACTTTCTCATCGCGCTCGGCACCCACCGCCCGATGGGCGAGGTGGCCATCCGCGCCATGCTCGGGCTCTCCGAGGAGAGGATGAGGGGCGAATTCGCCGATACGCGCGTCCTCAACCATAGGTGGGACGACCCGTCCTCGCTCAGGCGGATAGGCGTCATCGGCAAAGAGCGCATCGCCTCCCTGACCGGCGGGCGCTTCTCCCGCGACGTGCCCATCGACGTCAACGGAATGCTCTTCGACTACGACAGGATCCTCATCGTCGGTCCGGTCTTCCCGCACGAGGTCGTGGGATTCTCGGGGGGACACAAGTACATATTCCCCGGCGTGGGGGCGGCCGAATTCATAAATTTCTTCCACTGGTTCGCGGCGGTGATCACGAACCCCAAGATCATCGGCAACAAGGACACTCCCGTTCGCGCCCTCATCGAGGAGGCGGCCGCGATGCTGCCCTTCAGGATCGGGGCCTTCTGCCTCTCGATGCGCGGCGAGGATCTGGTGGGAGTCGCCTATTCCGATTCCGCGTACCGCGCCTGGGAGATAGCCTGCGATCTCTCCAAGAAGCTGCACATCGTCTACTGCGACAGGCCCTACGCCTCGGTGCTCGCCTGCGCGCCGCGAATGTACGACGACCTGTGGACGGGCGGCAAGTGCGCATACAAGACCGAGAGCGTGATCGCCGACGGCGGAGAGCTCGTGATCTTCGCCCCCCACATCACGGAAGTGTCCTATACGCACGGCCGGGTCCTCGACGCGATAGGCTACCACACGAGGGACTTCTTCCTCGCGCGCTGGGACGAGTACGAGGACTATCCCTGGGGGGTCATCGCCCACTCGACCCACGTCAAGGGCATCGGCTCCTACGAAGGCGGGGTCGAGCGGCCCCGCATCCGCGTCAAGCTGGCGACGGGCATCCCGCGCGAGCGCTGCGAGCGGATCAATCTGGAGTACGTAGATCATCGGAGCATCGACAAGGCCGAATGGCAGGGCTCTCCGGACCGTCTCTTCGTGGACCACGCCGGGGAGATGCTCTATCGGCTCGCGGATCCGCCCGAGTGGCAAAGGAGCGACGCATGAGTCAGGCTGACATCGGGCTTATAGGCCTGGCGGTCATGGGCGAGAACCTCGTCCTCAACATGGAGAGCAAGGGCTTCACCGTGGCCGTGTACAATCGCACGATCTCGAAAGTGGACGAGTTCACGTCCGGTCGCGGGGCGGGCAAGAGGATCCTCGGCTGCCACTCCGTCGACAAGCTCGCGCGTTCCGTAAAAAGCCCGCGCAAGGTTATGATGATGGTCAAGGCGGGCCAGGCGGTCGACGACACGATCGAGCAGCTCCTCCCCGTCCTCTCGCCGGGAGACATCATCATCGACGGCGGCAACTCCAACTACGAGGACACGATACGGCGGACGAACTACGTCGAGTCGAGGGGGCTCTACTTCGTCGGGACCGGCGTCTCCGGCGGCGAGGAGGGCGCCCTCCTCGGCCCGTCCATCATGCCGGGCGGCTCCGCGAAAGCCTGGCCCGCCGTCGGGCCGATCTTCCAGGCGATAGCGGCCAAGGTGGACGGCGCTCCCTGCTGCGACTGGGTCGGCGAGAACGGCGCGGGCCACTTCGTGAAGATGGTGCACAACGGCATCGAGTACGGGGACATGCAGCTCATCTGCGAGGTCTATCAGATCATGCGGGACATACTGGGCATGAAGCCGGACGAGATGCGCGACGTCTTCGCCCGATGGAACGAAGGCGACCTCGAGAGCTACCTCGTCGAGATCACGCGCGACATCCTCGCCTTCAAAGACGCCGACGGCGCCCCCCTCGTCGACAAGATACTCGACGCGGCCGGCCAGAAGGGCACGGGCAAGTGGACGGGCATCGCCGCCCTCCGGCAAGGCGTGCCCCTGACCCTCATCGCCGAGGCCGTCTTCGCGCGCTGCCTGTCGGCGGAGAAGGACGAGCGGGTCGCGGCGAGCAAGGCCTTCCCGGCCCGGAGCCCCGGGCGCGTATCCTCGCGAGATGCCTTCCTCGAGGCCCTCAAGGACGCCCTCTACGCGGCCAAGATCGTCTCCTACGCTCAAGGCTTCCTCCTCCTCCGCGCGGCCGCGGCGGAATACGGCTGGAAGCTCAACTACGGAGGCATAGCGCTCATGTGGAGGGGCGGCTGCATCATACGCTCGGTCTTCCTCGGCAGGATCAAGGAAGCCTTCGACGCGGATCCGGGCATGGCCAACCTCCTCCTCGCCCCCTTCTTCAGGGACAAGATCATCGCGGCCGAGCGGGGCTGGCGCGAGGTGGTCTCGACCGCCGCCCTCGGCGGCGTGCCCGCCCCGGCCCTCTCGGCCGGCCTGTGCTACTTCGACGGGTACCGCTGCGAGCGGCTGCCGGCCAACCTCCTCCAGGCCCAGCGCGACTACTTCGGCGCCCATACCTACGAGCGCCTCGACGCCCCCCGCGGCCGATTCTTCCATACGAACTGGACGGGCCGAGGCGGCTCGACGAGCTCCTCGTCGTACTCGGCCTGACGGAGGGACGGCATGCCGACGCTCAGGATACCGTCCGCCGAGGGAAAGAAGCACGATCTCCTCGCCCTCGGCGCCCTCGTCACGAGGCTCGACCCGGGGATAGTCCCCTTCTCGACCGCCAGCCATTACGAGCTCCATGTCTCCGGCGGCGAATACAACGTCGCGGCCGACCTCTCCCGCTGCTTCGGCATGAGGACGGCCATCGCCAGCGCGACGGTGGACAATCTGCCGATCGCCCTCAAGGTCGAGAGCGCCGTACGCGAGGCGGGAGTCGAGGCCTATTACGCCCGCTTCAGGCACGACGGCGTTCGCGGCCCCAACATCGCGCAGGTTTGGAGCGACCGGGGAAAGGGAGTCCGCGCCCCCGTCGTGTTCTATAACCGCGCGAACGAGGCCGCCGCCCTCCTCGGGCGGGAGAGCTTCGATTGGTCCTCGATCTTCGGCTCGGGCGTCAGATGGTTCCACTCCGGCGGCATCTTCGCGGCTCTCTCGCCCACGACGCCTGAGCTCGTCATAGACGCGATGAAGGCCGCGAAAAAGGCAGGCGCGGTCACTTCTTTCGACCTCAACTACCGCGCCAAACTCTGGGCAGTCGCCGGCAGAGCCGGCGTCGCCGGCAGAGCCGACGAAGCGGGGGCAGGCGCGCCGGAGATCCTCGGCCGTATAGTCGAGCTGACGGACGTCCTCGTCGGCAACGAGGAGGACCTCCAGCTGGGCCTCGGCCTAAAAGGGCCGGCCCCCGGCTCCGCGGCCGGCCCAGGCGGCAAGGCTGCTTCCAAGCTCGATCCCGCCGCCTTCCTGGGGATGATGGACGAGGTGAAGAAAAAATTCCCCGGAGTCAAGGCTGTGGCGACGACCCTCCGCGAAGTGCATTCGACCGATCGTCACGACTGGAGCGCGGTGCTCTGGCTCGACGGCGAGAGCTTCGTCGCGCCGACCCGCGAGCTCGAGGTCTACGACCGCGTCGGAGGCGGCGACGGTTTCGCCGCGGGACTCTTCTACGGCCTCATGAGCGGCAGGACGCCCCAGGAGGCCCTCGCCCTCGGCTGGGCCCACGGCGCCCTCCTCACGACCTTCCCCGGCGACACGACCATGGCCAGCCTCGACCAGGTCGAAGCCCTCGCAAAGGGCGGTTCGGCCAGGATTCAGAGATAGGGCACCGGGCGATGCGAAATCCTTAGCAGAATTCAGGATATATAAATCGATCAGTTGAGAATGGAGGAATTCTCCACTGATCGCGGAGGAATCCTTCAGTGATCCCGGAGGATTTCTTCACTGATCCCGGGAGAATCCTTCAGTGATCCAGGCCGACTTCTTCAGTGGTAAATTCCTCATTTACCACTGAAGAATTCCTTCTCTTTCGAAACCGGGTAAAAATGCAATTTCGGACAATCGTCTACACCTTGAGCTCAAGCTCAAGGCCTACTCGCGGGCGAAAAGCAAGATTGCCATTCCTCTGCGCCGTTGATACACTCGGCGCTCGATGACCCCACGCGAACGGCGATCCTTCTTCCTCGAAAAGTGCATTCCCAGAGTGCCGCACAGGTTCCTCATCCTCGCGGCAGGTTTTGCCTGGACCATCGCGGGGGGAATGCTCGTCGGCAGGGCTATGGCCTGGCTGGTGAAGTCCGGCGACCACCTGATCGCCCGCTGCGCGATAGCCTTGGCGGGAGGCCTGCTTTTCTATTTCCTTCTTTTCTCGAGAATCTCCCGCAGACATATCGCGCGAATCCATGCCATCGACGTCGCCAGGCCGAGTCTCTTTTCCTTCTTCGGCCTCAAGTCATATATAATGATGGCATCGATGATCGCGTGCGGCATCCTTCTCAGGACCTTCAAACTGGTCGAGCCCTCGATCCTCTATACGTTTTACGCCTGCATGGGAACGCCCCTCCTTCTTTCGGCTTTTCGCTTCTACCGCTCCTTCGCTACCTATCGGCGTTGAGGATGATCGTCCGCTCGGGGGAAAGCGACGGGCCCCGCCATCTTCAGTCCATAGAAAAGATTCTTCGCCGCTGATCGATATCGGGGAGTTCAGTATAGAGAAGGCTGCCGCGCGCCCTCTTTATATGCTCAGATATTGTCCGTCAGGTATCCGCCGTCGACGGGGATCGTGACGCCCGTGACGAAGCCGCTCGCGGCCTCGCTCGCGAGGAATATTACCGCGCCGCGCAGCTCCGCCTTGTCGCCGAATCGCCCGTAGGGCGTGCGGGCGACGATAGACTTCCCGCGGGCAGTCAGTTCGCCCGTCTTCTCGTCGATGAGGAGGGCCTTGTTCTGGTTGCCGACGAAGAACCCGGGAGCGATGCCGTTGACGCGGATGCCGTGCGGAGCGAGCTCCTTGGCGAGTCCCTCTGTGAGATTGAGGACTCCCGCCTTCGCGGCGTTGTAGGCCCAGGTGCCGGAGAGCGCCTTGTAGCTCGACATCGACGACATGTTGATGACGCTGCCCTTGATCTTCCCGGCGATCCAGTAGCGGGCGAAGGCCCTCGTCGGCGTCACGAGCCCCGCCATGAGATTGAGCGCGACGACTTCCATGAAGACCTTCTCGTCGAGATCCGCGAAGGGGGCCTTGCCCCTATTGCCGCCGACGCCGTTGACGAGGACGTCGGGCGCGCCGATCAGCTCTTCGGTCCTGGCTATGGCCGCCTCGCAGGCGGCCGAGTCGGCGGTGTCGATCGTCACCGCCTCGACGCGGCCGGCTTCCCTCCCCGCCGCCGCCCGGACGGTCTCGGCGGCATCGGCCATGGGGTGGTTGGCGCCGCGGCCCCACAGGCAGAGGTCGGCGCCCGCCTTGGCGAGGCCGATCGCGAGCTCGGCCGGGATGCCGCCCGCCCCGCCGGTGACGACGACTCGCCTTCCCTTCAGCGAGAACATTTCCTCGAGGTAGGACATCGTATCCTCCGCTATGCCGAGAAGAGCGGCGCGAGATGTCGCTCCCAGAGATTGGCCGTGACGTTGCGCGAAACGGCCGCCTCGTGCCGATCCAAGGCGTCGAGGTACCGCTGTCCCATGGCCGCCGCGACCTTGAAGCCGACGTGCACGAGCTGGCGCATGCCCGGCCTGAAGCGCGGGTCGGACGGGACGTGCCGCAGGGCGGCGGCGAGGGCCCGCCCGTCCCAACCGTCCACCGCCGACGGCGAGGGCAGCCCGGCCCTGTCGATGTCGACCACCGCGGCGTAGGGAGCCACGACCTCGTCGAACCTGTCGTAGGCCCCGCGATAGACTTCCTTGGCGATGGCGAGGCCGTCTCCGCCCGCCTCGGCGAGCCCGACGATCTCCTCGAGCCAGGTAGTGCCCGCGGTCTTCAGGTGGAGGCCCGCGCCCTCCTTCCTGACGATCGAGCCGATGCCCTCGTAGAGGCTGAATTTGTCGCTGCCGGAATGGATCGAGAGCTTGAGGCTCGCCGGCAGGCCGAGGGCCGACGAGGCCCATCTCGCGACCCCCAGGTCGGCCCGGAATTCCTCGAGGAAGGCGCCGACGTTCCCGACGTAGTCTACGCCTTTGTTGAAACGGCCCCGGAATTTTGGCGCTATCGTCTGTACGGGCACGCCCTCGTCGGCGAGGGCCGCCAGGATGACGGCGAGCTCGGCCGGGCTCTGCGGCGTCTCGGTCTCGTCCATCGACACTTCGGTCACGAAGTCGTCGTCGTCGCCCAGTCCGAGCCCGCGGAGCTCGCGGACCCGGCGATAGATCCTCGCGGCCTCTCCGACGGCGTGGAGATAGCGTCCCGCCGCGGCCCGCATCGCAGGGGGGTCGAGGCTCGCGGGGAGACCCGGCGAGCCGGGAAGATCCTTTTGCCTCTCGAGGAAGGCCTCCAAAGCCTCGGTATCCGCTCCCTTCCCGATGAAGTCGGCTACGTCGAGGGTGAAGAAGTCGCAATGCGGGGCGAAGGCGTCCACCGTCGCCAGGCCTACGTGGTCGGCGTCGACGTAATAGGGGCCGTCCCATCCGCTCTCGCGTATCGCGCCGGCGGCGGCGGCGCGCTGGTCGGCCGGCAGGGTCCCGATGAGATTGTGCTCGCGGTTGCTCTTGTTCCACACGATGGCCGCAATCACTCCCTTTTCGCGCGCCTTCCTGAAGGCGGCGATCTGGGCGAGTCCCTGGCGGCCGAAGCGGTCTCCCGTCCCGATCGAGAACCTTTCGATGATCTTCATCCGTGGAGTCTAGCATCAAACGCGGCTCTAGGCAAATGAGGACGGGCTCGCGGAGTCGGCCCTCTCCTTGCCGATCCCGGCGTCCGGTGCTATTGTCATGGCCTGACGGAGAAGCGGCAGGAGGACCAGTATGGGCGGGAATCCGGTGATGGACATCTTGGGCAGGCGACTCAGGCTCGGCGTCGCGGGCGGCGGCCCCGGCTCATTCATCGGCGGCGCGCACCGGCAGGCCGCGCGGCTCGACGATCGCTGGGAGATCGTCGCCGGCGCATTGTCCTCCGACCCCGAGAAATCCAGGGCCCACGGCCGGGAGATCGGCCTGCAGCCCGACCGCAGCTACCCGTCCGCGCCCGAGATGATCGAGGCCGAGCGCGGGCGCGCGGACCGCATCGACGCCGTAGCGATCATGACGCCCAACGACAGCCATTTCCAGTACGCGAGCCTGGCTTTGCGCGCGGGCTTCGACGTCATCTGCGACAAGCCCATGACCAACACCCTCGAAGAGGCCGAAGCCCTGCATCGCCTCGTCCTCGAGACCGGACGGATATTCTGCCTGACCCACAACTATACCGGCTACCCGATGGTGCGCCAGGCCAAGGCAATGGTGGAGGCCGGCCGGCTGGGCACCATTCGCCTCGTCCAGGTGGAGTACGTCCAGGGAGGGAACGCGAGGGAAGACGATCCTCCTCCCGGCCCAGGAAGGCCTTGGCGTCACGACCCGGTCCGAGGAGGCCCCTCCCTCGTCCTGGGCGACATCGGGACCCACGCCCACAACCTCCTCCGCTTCGTGACGGGCCTCGAGGTGGAAGAGGTCGCGGCAGACGTCGGCGCGGTCGTCCCCGGAAGGCGCGTGCATGATTTCGCGGGGGCCCTCCTTCGCCTCGAAGGCGGGGCGCGCGGCAGCTTCTGGGTCACTCAGGCCGCGGCGGGGATCGAGAACTGCCTGCGCATCCGCGCGAGCGGGACTCTCGGCAGCCTCGAGTGGCTGCAGGAAAGCCCGCAGGCACTCTCCTTCAAGCCCCTCGACTCCCCTGCCCAGGTCCTTACCCCGAACGGCCCCGGCACGCTGCCCCTGGCCTCGCGCTCCTCGCGCCTCGTGAAGGGCCATCCCGAAGGCTTCCCCGAGGCCTTCGCGAACATCTACTCCGACGCGGCCGAGGCGATAGCCGCCAGGATCGCCGGACGCGAGCCCGATCCGCTGGCGCTGCGCTTTCCCGATTCGGCGGACGGGTTGGCGGGGCTGCGCTTCGTAAGCGCCATGATGGAGTCGAGCGGCCGTAACGGGATCTGGGTGAAGCCGAAGCAGGGCTGATCGAGCGGGCGCGACGTATTATCTCTCGAATTCCAAGACTATCCTGGTTCCGTTTCCGCGCTCCAGCCCGATCGCTCCGTCTATCTGCCTGGTCAATTCCTTTATGAGCCTGAGGCCGAACCCGGTCGAATGATCGAAATCCACCGATTCGGGCATGCCGTTGCCGTCGTCCTGGATCGACAGGGAGACGAGATTGCCCTCGAGGGTTCCCCTGACCGAGATCGATCCGCCGCTTCTTCCGATGAAGGCGTACTTCATGATGTTCGTGATGATTTCATTCACGATTATCCCCAGTGTCTGCAGCCTCTTCGCGTCCAGTTGGAAATCGCTCAACTGCTCGCTTATCCTGATGGCCTCGTGGTTCGGGAAGTTCCGGATTATCTGGTCGATCAGGGACGATAGGTAAGCCTTCAGCGAGGTCTCGCCGTAGTTCGACGACATATAGAGCTTTTCATAGAGTATCATCATGCTGTCCACCCGCCTCTCGGTATCGTCGAGGGCGTCGACCGCTCGCCGATCCTCTATAATCGAGGACTGCAGATGGAGCAGGCTCTTCACCGTTCCCAGATTGTTCTTCACTCGATGATGGACCTCCTTGAGGATGAGTTCCTTCTCCTCGAGATGGCTCTTTATAAGTTGCTCCTGCCGCCTCCGCTCCGTTACGTCCCGCGCCAGGGCGAGACTGATGTCGCCGGAGACCCTCACGGCATCAACGGTCCACCACCGGATCGATCCGTCCTTGCGCTTGAATCTCTTTTCCGATCTCGTCGAGCCGGTCTCGAGGAACTCTCTTAAGCATCTCTTTTCGTTTTCATCGGGCTCGTCCACCTGGAGGTCCGTGATCGACATGCGCAAGAGCTCGTCCTTGGAATATCCCGTGATGCCGGACGCGGCCGCGTTCACTTCGACGTATCGGCCCGATCCGTCGGTGACGAATACTCCCTCGGTAGCGTTCTCCACGTAGCTTCTGTACTTGGCCTCGCTCAGCCTCAGGCTCTCCTCGATGCGCCTTCGCTCGCTGACGTCGCGGAACATCGCCACGATCATCTTGCCTTTATCCGTATTGACGACGAAGTTGGATGTTTCCAGGATCTTGATCTTTCCGTCGAAGGCCGATATCGTCCCTTCCTCCATCCTGGAGAAATCCGTCTTCGATTCGAGGACTTCCTCTACGAAGCTCTTCATCGCCCGCAGTCGCTGCGGCGTCTTCAGGGTTTCGGGCGTCAGGATCCACTGCATCTGCCATAGCGGCTTGCCGATCGCCTCGCCTTCCCCGATTCCGGTCATCGTGGCGAAGCTCTCGTTCCACGTTACGATCTTCCCGTCCTCTCCGGTTATCACGATCCCGTCGCGAGCCTGTTTTATGATGGAACCGTACTTCCTCTCGCTTTCCCTCAGGGCCGTCTCCGCCTTCTCACGATGGCCAATGCCCCGGACGACCGCGATGCCCCTGCTCTTCCCGGATATCTCGGCGAAGGAGAGACTCACCTCGACGCGGAAAAGCCCTCCGCCCTTGTTCTTCGCCTTCCATTCGAAGGTCTGCGGCCCCGCTTCCCTGGCTTTTCCCAGCCAATCGAGCGCCTCCGCGCGGGAATAGGGGGGATCGCCTTCGCTCAATACCTCGATCGGCATCGAAAGGGCCTCGGAGCGGGTATAGCCGTACAATTCGCACATCTTCCTGTTGACGTCGAGTATCTCCCCGCTTCCGGCGTCGTGGATGAAGACGGCGTCGTCGAAGGCGTCGATTATGGAATGGAAGTACTCTTCCTTCTCCCGGAGCGCGCGCTCGATGCTCCTCTGCCCCGTCACGTCGCTCGAGACTCCGATTACGCCGATGACCTTGCCGGATTCGTCCCGCCAAGGGGACTTGTGGGCGATGTAGACGAACGGACGCCCGTCTCTGACGAAAGTCGTCTCCCTCTCGACCCTTTCCCCGGACCGCTTTATGTATTCGTCGGTCTCCCGAAAGTCGGCCGCCGTCTCTCGAGGCAGCAGTTCCTCATCCGTCCGGCCGATCATGTCGGCTATCCCGTAGCCGAGAGACCGGGCCCCCGCTTCATTGACTACCCGATACCTTCCTTCCGCGTCTTTCGCGAAAATGGACTCGGAAGAGCTCTCTATGATCGACCTCAAGAGGTTCTTCTGCTCGGACAGGTCGTCGTTCGCGAGCTTCCGCTCGGTGATGTCCATGGTAAAGCCGTTTACGACCCCGCGTCGCTCGTCGAGGAAGGACGACAGCAGGAACCATTTTACCCTGCCGGTCCTCGCGATCGTCTTCACTACGACGTCGGTTACGTATTTTTCCTTGAGGAGGGCGGCTTGATACTCTTTCAATCGCTCGAGATCGGCCCAGCGCTGCGTAATGTCGCCGAAATGCTCCAGGAAATCCTTCTCCGAATCGCATTCGAGCTGCTTCATCTCGCACTCGTTGAAGAACAGGTAATCGCCTTCGATCGTTCGCTGGAAAATGCCGATCGGCGCATTGTCGACGAGGAAGCGGTACCTCTCCTCGCCGTCGCGTCGGGCCGCCTGCTCTTCCTTTTCCTTTTTCCTGGCATCGAAGAGCCTGAAGGCCATCATGATGCTGGCGTCGAGGACAGGCAGCCCCGAGTCCTTCGCGATATAGCCGTACGAGGTGATCGATTCCGTCCTCTTCACGATCGCGGGCTCGAGATGGCTCGATAGGAAGACGATCGGGATGTCCCTCTTCGCCAGTATCCGCGTGGCGGCTTCGGTTCCGTCGATGCCTTTCCCCAGATCTATGTCCATCAGGATGAGATCGAAGCCGTGCGGCTCCTCGCCCGACTCGACCGCCTGGACCGCTTTCTCGCCGGTGCTCGCCACGCTGACCTCGTAGCCGTATTGCTCCAGGGAAAGCCGTTCGCTCATCGCGATGAGGAATTCGTCTTCGACGAGCAACAGCCTTTTTCGCTTTTCGGGGACCACGGGCCCGCCTCCAAAACGAACAGTCGTTCCAACCTGACCGAATGAACGGGGAATAGGAGCCATCGGCGCGAGGGCGACTACTCGAGTATAGATCCATTTTCGGTAAACACAACTCTCAAAGTCCCATTGCGACGAGCTCGGCTATGGCCGAGGAGAAGAAAGCCGGCGCGTCGAAGATCTCGGCCACCCGAAAGCGCCGCAAGTCGTGGATCTCGTCGTGGGAGATCGACAGGCCCTCATCGGCCCCGACGATGCCTCGAAAATCGCCCCAACGCGCGGAAGCGACCGACACGAAGCCGTCATTGTCGCCTTCCCTCGGGTAAAGGATCCTATGCAGGGCGGCGTAGGCGCGGACGCGGTAGTTCCCGTCGATCGTGGACGCGTAGCTTCGATAGTGCACGCGAGGGTCGTCGGGGTTGGCCTCGTTGAAGGCCGCGCACGCCGAGGGCCTGAGCTCCAGGGCCGCCTCGTAGGCCTCCGATTCCCTTTCCCCCTTGAGGCCCCGCGACAGGAGGTCTATGATCCTGCCGACGCGGCGGCTCGCCCTCGGATGCTCGCCCAGGAAGAAGTCGGCGAGGGCGCTCCCCCGGTGCGGCGTGCTGACGGTGAGGAGGCTCGCCACCCTGTCGCCTCGCTCGAGGCTCGAGATGTAGTAGCGCGTGTCGAGGCCGCCCATCGAGTGCGCGACTATGTTCACCTTGTCGCTTCCCGTCGAGGAGCGTATCTCCTCCACCCGCCTGTCGATCTGCCTCGCGCCCTCCTCTATCGTCGCGAAGCCGCCGTTTCCCGCCAGGAACACCGTCGCGCCCTCTGCGCGCAGGCGCGCGGGAATGCCGCCCCAGTACGGGAGCCTTCCCTCGTCCCTTCCGGCGTAGCCGTGCACCATGAGCAGAGGATACCTCGCCGCGCAAATTCCGGGGATGGCCATCGCGATCGAGTATACCATCGGATCCCTCCGCCGCCGAGCCGAGGGGCGCCAGCCTCACTCGCCGAGTTCCACGTCCAGGCGATTGACGCCTTCCCCGAGCGCACGCGCTAGGGTAGTCCGGTCCAATAGGACCGAGGATCCGTAGGGGCCTTCGATCTGGAGGCTCTCTCCGTTGAGGCCGACATACACGATCCTGTATCGCGGGTACTCCAGGCGGGACCGATTCACGTAGCGAAGGTCGATCCTCCTTCCGAGAAAGGAGGTCGAGACTTTCGCCTCGCCCTCTCGATCGAACTGCTCGAGGAGGAGCTTGGGCTCGAGGAGGAGGTCGCCGTAGCGACCTCTAACGCCGTACATCTCGACGAGGAGCGTCATGAGGAGCCAGCTCGCCGAGCCCGTCAGGTAATGGTACTTGCCTATTCCCTCGTGGTTGATGTATTCGGGAATTCCCGGGAATATCCGGGCCTTCTCGATGTCGTTGGCCAGCTCGTAGACGGACCTGAAAACCGCATAGCCTTCTTTGACGAATCCCCTGCGGTACAGGGCGTTCATGAACATAACCGCCATGTGGTTGAAGGCGCCGCCGGTCTCCTTCTCGCCGTAGACGACGGCGAAGCCTCTTCCGAAGTTCCAGGTATGGCCGCCCAACGGCGACGTGAGCCTGAAGCCTCCCGTCCGCGGGTCTCTCAGGAGGCATGAAGCCGCCCGGAAGGACCTCGCGACCTGGTCCGGGCTGGCCGCCCCCGAGATAATCGCGAAAGTCTGGGCGGTAAGGTTCATGCGGGGGCCGTCCGAGTCGTCCCCGTCCACGCGAGCGCCGTCGTCGTCGTAATAGCCGTTGAAGAAGCCGTAGCCTGTCTTCGACTCGATCCATTCCGCGGACCTTACGCGCTCGAGCAGCCATCGGCCCTTGCCTTCCAGGTCCTCGATCAGGCCCCGAATCGGGAACCTGGCCTTCCCGCCGCGGAATGCCTTCCCGATCCGATCGTAATAGGAGTCGAGTCGCTTTCGCTTCTCGACGACCGAGTCGTAATCGAGTCCCTCCTCGAGGCGGGTCAGGCTCGCCAGGTCCTCGAGCAGCTCGATCTCGTCCGCTCCGCTCCTGCTACGATAGGCGCGAAGCAGCTCGGCGAGGATGAGGAGATTGGAGCCGTAAAACGCGGTAAACGGCACCGACTCGCCTCTCTCGCCGGCCATGTCGAGGAGATCGTTCCAATCGCCGTCCTCGAGCCTGATGATGTTGTGCTCGCCCACATTGTGGAAGCATGTAAGGTGCTGCACGAGGAGGTGCTCGAAGATGCTGCCTGAATAGGCGTCGCCTCGAGCGGATCGCTGGAGGTTCCCGGCGGATGGATCCCAGGAACCGTCGACGGACTTCGCCCGCCTGATTTGATGATCCTTCCAATAGCTTTGGCTCCGGAACAATATATCGAGGTCTCCCGTCTGATCGATGTACAGCTTGACGGCGAACAGCGGCCATGCCCCGTGATCCATCCAGACGCGCGAGATCCTGTTCCTGTCGGCGGCGAATTCGCCCAGACCCTTCTCGATGATCGTCGCGTTGCTGCCGTCGAGGCGCACGCCCGCGAAATTGGCGACGAGGGTGGCTCGCATCTCGTCGGGGGACTGCAGGAGCAGGGCGAGACAGTCCTGCCAAAGGTCGCGCCAGCCCCGCCCTCCCCGGCCGTAATCGAAGTGGGGAAGGAAGGAATTGCCGTATATCTTGCGCAGCGTGGGCTGGATGGCGACCCAGCGCATCCAATTGTTGAAATGGCCGTCCTCCGTCTTGAAGACGATCCTCTCGGATCTCTCTTTCCAGTATGCCAGGCTCGCGTCCAGGGCGGCCCTCGCCTTCGAGGAGTTCCCGTACCGCTCGAGGCATCTCTCGATGCTCGACTCGTCCTCGGTAGCGCCCTCGATGACGACGTACTCGATCGAGCACCCGGAGCCGAGTCGCGCCTTCGCGAACCGGATGGCGCCTATCGACTCCATGCCGTCCCTCCGATTCGGCGGTATCGCGTACGGACTCTTGTTCTCGACTACGGCGCGGGGCCAGTCGAACGATCCGCCTTCTCCGATGAACTCGGCCACGGTCGGGAATTGCCCTTCGGGCTTCTCTCCCGAGGATCCGGCGGCGACTACGAAATAGCTCGTGCGGTTTTTCCTGTGGCCTCTCTCGTCGTGCTGCATCGCCGGCTTGACGCTGAGCCCGTAGTCGCTCAGCGACATGCGGTGCGACATAGAGGTCCAATGGTTGTGGTCGCGGAGGTTGTCCGCCGACCTCGCGTAGAGGGGGAAACCGGACGTCGGGACGAAACTCACTTCGCGCGGGGAGATGTTCGTGATCTTGACCAGAAGGATTTCGACTTTATCTTCCGCGATCGGCGAGTAGATCGTAATAGTCGATTCTATGCCCGCGTCGGGATCCGCCCTCCGCAGCGTGAAGGCCAAGGGAGCCGCGGTTATCCTGACTTCGACCCTATCATTGCCGGTGAACAGGGCGCTTCTTTGTCTCGCCGAGTTCCCCGTCAGCGAATAGGCGGATAGATCGTCGTTGTAGATCCAGAAGTTCCGGGCCGAGCGGGTATTGTAAAGGTCCCGGACGACGAGGGGAAGCCTGACGAACGAATGCTGCCCGGTGGTGCAGTCCCCGTGGAGCTCGGGCGTCACCGAAGCCATGAGGCCGGCCTCGTTGCAGATGGGGAAATAGAGCTCGTTCCAGGTATCGGGATTCACCCATTCGAAGGAGCCTTCCTCATCGGTGAATCGCCAGCTCGAATTCGCTTCCTTCACGGCGCGACGGCCTTTCCCGCAGCGGCGGACCTGTAGATCGAGTCGATGATCTTCATGACTTGCTTGCCGTCCATGGTCGATCTATCCCTTCACCGCGCCTAGAGTCATGCCGCGCACGAGGTATTTCTGGGCGAAGAAGCCCGCGACCACGATGGGCAGCATCGTCACCGTCGCGGCGGCGCTGCTCTTCCCCCAATCGACCGAAATCGATCCGACGAATTTGGATATCGCGGCCGGAAGGGTGTAGGTGTCTATATTGGTCAGCATGAGCGCGAACATGAATTCGTTCCACGAGTACTGGAGGGAAAGGATCACCGCCGAGCTTATCGCGGGGGTCAGTATCGGCAGCAGCACGAGCCGGAATGCCCGCATCTTGGAGCATCCGTCTATCTGAGCGGCGGACAGGAGGTCCCTCGGCGTGTCGTTGATGAAGCCGATGAGGAGCCAGATCACGAAGGGAAGATTGATCGAAGTATGCGTGATGATGGGACCGAAATAGCCGCCGAGAAGCCTGAGCTTACTCAGTATGACGAATAGAGGAAGCAGAATGGTGATGGCGGGCAGGGATTTCCCGAGGACGAGGAGGGCGTTCAGGAACTTCGTGGATCTGAGCCGGAAACTCGTGAAGCCGTAGGCCGCGAGGACGCCGAAGCCGACCGAAAAAAGGGACGAGGTCAGGGCGACGATCAGGGAGTTGAGGAAGTACTTATTGAACTCGCCCGTCACGAAGGCCCTCCTGTAGTTGTCGAGAGTCGGCCGGAAGAAGAGCTTGAAGGGGAGGGAGAAGATATCCATTTCTCTCTTGAAGGAATTCGAAATGACGATGAAAAGAGGGACGATGGTCCAGATCGCGAAGAAGGCGAGGATCGCATATTTCCCGGACTCGTTGAAATAGTATCCGACCTTTTTCCTCTTCATGCTCGCTACCTCAACTGCTCGGGATTCGTCGAGATCTTCGTCAAGGGGCCGAACAGACCCGCCAGGATCGCCAGGGTGATCAACGATACCGCCATCGCGTAGCCCATCTGATATTTGACGAAGCCTTCCTTGAAAGCGTAAATGCTCAGGGAAAGGGTCGAATTCGCGGGCCCCCCGGCGGTAAGCACGTATATGATATCGAATACCCTGAACGCGTCCCCGCCCCTGACGAGGATCACGACCGCCAGGACCTTATTGAGCATGGGGATGGTGATGGAGACGAACTTGCGCGTCCTTCCCGCGCCGTCGATGTCCGCGGCCTCGTAGAGCTCGGGGGGCACGCAGGCGAGGCCCGCGGTGATGACGAGGATCATGAAGGGCGTCGTTTCCCATATATCCGCGAAGGCCACGCAGACTAAGGCCCAGCCGGGCGTAGAGAGGCCTCCGAACAGGGATTTCAGGCCCACGGCCCTGAGGAGTCCGTATACGACCCCATAGGTGGGATCGTATACGTATCTCCAGATCAAGCCTACTACGATCGGGGAGATCAGCATCGGTATGCAGAAGATGGTGCGGAGCAGGGACCCCAGGTTGGCCGGCACGCGCATGAGCAGGGACGCTATCAGCAGTCCCATCCCGAGTTCGCCGGTCAGGGCGATGGCCGTGAACATGAACGTGACCTTCAGGGACTGGAGTCCCGAGGAATTCCGGAAGAAGCCTAGGTAGTTCCTCAGACCGATGAAAGCGCCGAGCCCGCCGCCGCTTCCGAACTGGAAATCGAAGAGGCTGAAGACCAGGCCGAACAGGAGCGGAACGATCATCACGAGGAGGATGATCAGGAAGGCTGGGCTCAGTAGCAAGTACCCCGTCATGCGATCGTCGTTCAAGGCTGCTCCCTCGGTATTGTATCCTTGCTGGAACGAAGATTGGCGGAAAAGGATTCCGGCGGCTCGCGCTCGGCGGCGCGGTCGCCGCCGGGTGTGGTCGGCATTCTAGAAGAGCTTTGCCATGTCCTTCTGAATCTTCTCGAGCGCTTCCTTAGGCTGGGCGGTTCCGGCCGTAACCGCCGACAGGGCCTCCGCGAGCGCATCGGTCAGCTTCGTGGAATTATCGAGCAGAGGCTGAGTCCGCGCACCGGCAAGAGCCTTTCCGACTGCCGGCACGAAGCTGTATTTCGAAGTGAGATCGGGATCGTTGAAGAGCTTGGCCTTGCCGGGTATGCTTCCTATGGCGGCGAAGGTCTCCTTCGCGATAGGGTCGCTGGTCAGCCAAGCGAGTAGCCGGAAAGCCTCCTTCGGATGCTTGCTATCGGCAGGGATGGCCCAGCTCCAGAGGCTCATGATGACGGCCACGTTCTTCTTGTAGGGCAGCGGCACGAAGCCGACCTTGCCCGCTACCTTGGAATTAGTAGCGTCTTCGAGCTGGTTCGCCAGGCCCGATACCGTAATGGCGATCGGCGCCTGACCGAACTGGAGAGCCTTGTTGGCGTCGTCGAAATGCCAGTTCGCGCTTCCCTCCATTGAATATCCGGCGAGCTGCTTCCAGAACTCCATCGTCTCCACATTCGCGGCGCTCGCCATATCGAGCTTGCCTCTCGCGTCGAAGTACCCGCCGTCGTCGGAATAGGCCAAAGCCGCCCAGATGTCGACCGCGGCCATTCCCTGCATCGCGGGTATCGCGATGCCCGTGCCCTGCTCCTTGAAGTACTTCGCCACCTTGAGGATATCGTCCCAGGTCTGCGGGACGCCGAAGCCCGCCGCCGCCAGCTTCTCCTTATCGTAGGCGACTATCGCGCACTGGGTGAAGTCGGGTAGCGCGTAGACCTTGCCTCCGAAAGTGTCGATCTGGACCATGGACTTGACGTAGCTGTCGATATCGAAGCCGGGAACGGTCTTGAAATAGTCGGATAATGGAAGGAGGAACTTCGATTTGACGTAGTTCGGCGTCCATACCTCCTGCGTGTAGATGAGATCATAGCCTCCCGTCTTAGCGGACATGTTCATGACCTGCTTCTGGTAGAGCTGTCCGTAGTCGATTGCGTCCGGCTTGACGACGATTCCCGTCTCCGCCGTGAAACGCTTCAGCAGGTCGGCCTGGAAATCGGCATAGGGCCCCGCCCATCGGGAGGTCACCAGAGTGACCTGCGCCCCCGCGGCCGTCGAGAAAATCAAGGCGCAAGCAACCAGCGCAAGTCCGAGAATCGCCTTCTTCCTCATCTTTTCCTCCTTGTTCCACCTTCGGTGGACCTTGCTCTCGAAATCCGCGATATCGCGGTTTCCCTTCTTCAGCCCAATACGATTCTCTCGCCTCCCAGGTCCGAGATCCTGGCGAGCCATTCGGAGGATGCCTCCTTCTCCACGCTCCGAAGGACGAGAGGCCGGCGATGCGAGCCGATGCTGCCCGCCTTGTACGCCCCCATGTCATGGTAGGGCATCAGTTCCGTCCTGATGATATCGGCATGGCCGCGCTCCATCTCCACGATCGCGCGAAAATGCTCATCGGTGTCGTTGACGCCGGGGATGATGGGGCAGCGTAAGATGATTGCCGCTCCGTTCGCATATAGAAACTCGAGATTGGACCGAATCCCGTTTAGGCCGATACCGGTGTTGCGTTCATGCCGCGCCGGATCGGAGTCCTTCCAATCGAAGAGGAAAAGGTCGACCAAGGGGAGGAGCCTTCTCAATTGGGCCTCCGCGGCTGCCCCGGCCGTCTCGATGCAGGTGGCGATCCCCTCTGCCTTGGAAGCCGCCAGGAGTTCGCCCAAGAAATCCGGCTGGGCGGTCGGCTCCCCGCCGGACAGGGTGAGGCCTCCGCCGGAGCTCTCGTAGAAAGCGCGGTCGCGGACGATAGTCGCCATCAATTCGTCGGTCGAATACTCTCGTCCGACGATGCTGAGGCAGGAAGCCGGACAGACGGCCAGGCACAGGCCGCAGAGGCTGCACTTTTCGAAGGCGACCGCATGGACTCCGTCGGCCAGGTCGTGGACCCCCTCGGGACAGACGGCCGCGCATCTGCCGCAAGCCGTGCATTTCTCCCGATTGAACGAGAACTCAGGCTCGAATTCGAGGGATTCGGGGTTATGGCACCACCTGCAACGCAGATGGCAGCCTTTGAAAAAGACCGTGGTCCTTATTCCCGGCCCATCGTGCAGGGAGCCCCGTTGAATATCGAAGACGATCCCGCCGGCGCTCATGCGGTGGTTCGGTTCAGGATCTCGAGCTGAACGTTGGAGGGAAGCTCGACGAAGCGGGCGCTGAAGCCTCCGACTCGGACGAAGACATCTTTATATTTCTCCGGCTCCTTGAGCGCTTTCTCCAGGGTTCCCCTGCCGATGACAGTGACCATGGCCTGGCTTCCGCCTCGCGCGAAATAGGTGCCGAGAATCGCTTTGACCTTCTCCTTTTCTTCGCGAAAGGATTCCCTGCTGAAGCGCAGATTCTGCACTGCGCCGGCGTGGAACCTCGGAGAGGGCTTGAGAATCGAATTGATCATTGCGGTTATGCCGTTCCTGTCCGCTCCGCTCGTCGGGTTGTTCGCGTTCGCCATGGCCATACCCGCCTTCCTCCCGTCGGCGGAAGCGGCTACCCATGCCCCGAGCGTCGTGTTCTGAGCGTTGTTGATCACGACCGCGAGGTATGCGTGGAGGCCGGTGCGGACGCTCTGCTCGCGGATGGTCGCGCACGTGAAATCGTGGACCCTGAGAAGCATGGAGTCGGCCTCGTCGTCGTCGTTGCCGTATTTCGGGCACTCGAGAAGCATCCTGCGATCCGACTCATAGCCTTCGAAGTCGGCATCGAGCATCTCGAGGAGCCTCGCGGGGGAGATTGCCTTCTTGTCGTACACCAGACTCTTGATCGCCGTGAGGCTATCGGCGGCGTTCGTGTTGCCGTAGCACTCGAGGCAGCCCTGAAGATAGCGGACGCCTCCCTGAAGTAGCGGGGAACCGCGCTCGAGACAGTCGTCGTACAGGGCGCTGATGAGAAGGAAGGACATATCCCTGCCGACGATGCGGTATTGGAGCGCCTGCTGGTCCGCCGCGGCCTGGATGAAGTACCTCATCTGGCTTTGCCAGGCCTGGAACAGCTCCTCGAAGCTGCGGAAATCCTCGAAGCGCCCCGTCTCCAAGCCCATCCGCTTCCCGCTGACGGGATCCACGCCGTTTCGAAGGGTTATTTCCAAAGCCTTGAGGAGATTGATATTGTTGCTGGGAGTATCGAAGCTCATGTGGTCGAATACATATTCGCCGCAGCCCAAGGGCACGTACTGCCGCGCCACTTCCTCGCCGACGCGGAAAGCCTCTCGGATTGCCGGGACATTTACGTCGTCGTTGTACAGTAGAGGGTAGGTTCGGCCCTCCTCGATGGAACGCAGAGCCGCTTCCATGAGCCTCGGGTCCATGCCTTCGTAGAAGCGCAGAGTCAGCTGCGGCAGAACGTCGATGACCGTTCGCGAGGCCTCTATCGCGAGCAGCGCGAACCTATCGGCGCGATCCTCGTTCCTCCGCCCTTTCCCGCCGACGATTACCCTCCCGTCGACAGCGACTCCCATGCTGCTTATAAGTCTCCAGAGAGACTTCACCATATCGAGGGCGGCCTCCTCGTCGATGAGGCCGGCCGAGAGATCCTCTTCCAGGAAATCCCCGAGATAGACGTCCATCCTCCCGTATTCGAGGGCGCTCGTCATGACTGCGTAGAGCCACATCAGCTGAATGGCTTCGCGAAGGCGCCTGGGCGCTCCGATCTTTATCGCGTCGAGCCCGTCGGCTATTCGGCCCAGCTCGTCGGCCCTGGGCCCCGGCGAGGATCGCGAGAGAGACCGGGCATGACTCGCATAGTAGTCGCAGCATTCGCGGAAGAGCGCGAGAGCGTCCAGGGTGGCGTCGAAGTAGGAGATGTCGGCGCCCTTCGATACGGCCTCCGCCTTCCTGCTCTCGACCTCGCCGCGCAGGCCGGGGATACCCAAGCGCAGAAGCTTGTCGAAATCCATGAAGGCGCCGGCGTTGCGTATGATCGGAAAGACGACGCTCGGCTGATTTTCCCAGTCGATCGTAGGAAGAGCCTGCTTGAGAGCGTAGGGGAACTCGGCGAGGACGCGCTGAGTCGTGCATTCCTTGCGCCAGAACTGAAGCATCGCCAGCACTTTTTCCCGATATGCGAGATCGATCGTCTTCTTCCGCAATTCCTCGAGGAGGACTTCCTCATGGCAGAAGTAGCCTGTGCCGCCGATCTGCTCCTGGGTGCTGAAACCGACGGCGCCGAATTCCAGCCTTCCCGCGAATAGGTCTCCTTCGCGGATGTCTCCGAGAATCGCCGGGAATTGGGCCCGGAGGCAGGCGGCCTCGCGTAAAGCGACGTTGCTGCGCCTGTTCATCTTGTAGATTTCGGTAAAATGTATTTCTTGCGATAAGTCTGGTTTCCTGGACATACCTTTTCACCTCATGGAGCGGAGTATAAATGTAATTATTTGAGTAATCTTGTTATTTATTGACTTTTTATTGTGCTATATTGATATTGTGAATATGCATGACGGCAAGCTCCAATTGCTGAGCAACGATCTCATCGACGGAGAGGTTGGGGGCAGCTGCGGCTTCTTCAGTTCGATAATCTACACGACGGCCGAGCATTATCACGATTTCTTCGAATTCTTCCTTATCACGGAAGGACGGGTGAATCACGTCGCCAACGACCACAAGCAATCCCTGAGCAAAGGCGCCCTCGTTTTCATCCGGCCGAACGACATGCATTATTACAAAAGGATAAATAATGGGGACTGCCAGTTCTATAATCTTGCCTTCAAGGCCGAGCTGGCCTACGACCTATTTCGCTTCCTCGGTCCCATATACAATGCCGAGCGCCTCCTGCAGGCGAAAACGCCGCCCCAGGTCCAACTCGATTCCCTGGAGGTCGAAACGGCACAGAAGAGGATCCGGAAGTGCCTTATGCACGTCGTCGATAAGCGCACGGCTAATCTCGAGCTGAGGAAGACGCTGATGGAATTCTTCACCAAATACTTCGCGCTGACGGAGGCTGAGGAGATTTCCGACCTACCGGAATGGCTATATGACGTCTGCGCCAAGATGCAGAATCATGAAAATTTCTCCAGGGGCCTGGATTCCTTGCAGGAGTTGGCCTGCAGGAGCCACGAGCATCTGTGCCACATCTTCAAGAGATATTTCAACACGACGCCTATCGGCTATATCAACGCCATCAGGCTCGACCACGCGGCGAGCCTCCTCACCTTCACGGACAAAGCGATAATAGACATCCATTTAGAGTCCGGGTTCGGCAATTTGAGCCATTTCTACCACCTCTTCAAGGATAGGTTCGGCCTGTCGCCGAACCATTATAGAAGACTCCATGGGAAATCTCTCGTTCCCTTGAACGGCGCGCGGGCGGAAGTGTCCGTAAAGGGGGAGGCAGTCGACCCTTCATGAATACCGACCAAAGGGCGCATCCCGACGGTCCGGCCTACGCCGACTTCGTCGCGGCGCGCAACAGAGCTTTCGGCGATTCGCTGACCGCGATCCTCGGCCGTCGCAGCCCTTCTCTCGTTCCGTTCTCGCTGGTCCGACGGTACCTGAGCGATGGTGATGAAAGATATCTCGGGCTTCGGACTGTAGCCCTGGCCTCGATCGTGGGCAGCGAGCAGAGAGGGGCCGATTTCACGAGGCGCTTCGCCCCGAGGCGCTCCGTCGATGCCCATCGCTGGATGAGCGTAGCCGCGGCGCTGCGCGCGGAGCGGGAACTGCCCCCGATCGTCCTTTACGAAATCGGGGGCGTCTACTTCGTGCGCGACGGCAACCACCGCGTTTCCGTCGCCCGCGGCGCAGGAGTTGAATTCATCGAGGCTGAAGTCTACGGCCTGCCCTCGCGCGCGGCGCTCTCCCCGGATATGGACATCGAGGAAGTCATCCGTGTCATAGTGTCATCCATCCGAGAGCGCTTCGCCCGAGTCACCGGCCTCCGGCCGGGCAATGGAGGAATCGAAAGCGGGCATCCCGAGGCCTGGGATGCTCTACTGGCAGAGATAGAAAGGTATAGGCTGCTCCAAGGGGAGGACGTCGACCTGCGCGACGCCGCAAAATCATGGCACAGCTCGATGTTCCTGCCCCTGGTAGGAGCTGCGCGCCGGGCCGGAGTCTTGCGTCGAGGCGGAGAAGTCGAATTCTACCTTCTCGCGTCCGCATGGAAGGCGGAGTACGAGGAATTGGCGAATGCATGCCTGGATAGCGACGACCTCGCGCCTCGCTATTTGGGCAGGATCCATGCCAGTCTCGCCATGCGCCTTTTGAGGGCGTTTACTCGCCGGCCGCCTTCGCCTTCCGCATCGCCCGCTCGAAGCCGGGCATCGCGCCCTCGATGACCTGGTCCTCGACGCAGTAGGCGATGCGGAAGTAGCCCGGGGAGCCGAAGCCCGAGCCAGGCACAACGAGGATGTTCTCCTCCTTGAGGAGGTCCACGAAGCGCGCCTCGTCGGGGCTAGGGCTCTTGGGGAAGAGGTAGAAGGCGCCGGGCGGGAGGGCGAAGTCGTAGCCCGCCGCGCGCAGGCCGGCGGCCAGGAGGTCGCGCTTGGCCTCGTAGAGCGAGACGTCGACTATGGCGTCGCCGAGGCCGGCCACGACCTTCTGCATGAGGCTCGGCGCGTTGACGTAGCCGAGAATCCGGTTCGCGAGGATGAGGGCGCCCATGAGGTCGCTCAAGTCGGCGGCGGCGGGGTTCACCGCCGCGTAGCCTATGCGCTCCCCGGGAAGGGAGAGGTCCTTGGAGTAGGACGTCGCCACGATCGAGTTCGCGTAGGCGGCCAGGGGGCTGGGGACCTTCGCCCCGCCGTAGACTATCTTCCGATAGGGCTCGTCCGAAACCAGGTAGATATCGCGCCCGTGCTCGCGGCCCTTTCGGGCCATCGTATCTGCCAGCTTCGCGAGGGACTCGGCCGAGTATATCTGACCCGTCGGGTTGTTGGGCGAGTTGATGAGGACGACCTTGGTCCTCGGCCCCATGCCGGCCTCCATCGCGCGGTGGTCCAGCGAGAAGTCGGGTAAGGTCGGGACCGGTCTTAGGACGCCGCCGTGATTGTCGGCGATGAAGCCGTACTCCACGAAATAGGGCGTCGGGACGAGGACCTCGTCGCCCGGGTCGAGGAGGGCCTTGAAGACTATGTTGAGCGCGCCCGCGGCCCCGCAGGTGACGACCACGTGATCGCCCTTCAGCGCGACGCCGTGGTCGACGCTCGCCCTCGCGGCGATCGCCGAGCGCGCCTCCTCGAGGCCGGCGTTGGGCAGGTAGGCGTGGAGCCCGGGCTCGTCGGCGCGGGTCAGCGCCGCGAGCCTCTCGCGCAGGGCCGCGGGAGGCGGCAGGTTGGGATTCCCGAGGCTGAAGTCGAAGACCTTGTCGGCCCCGTGGATCTTCCGGAGCCTCGCTCCCTCCTCGAACATCTTGCGGATCATGGAGCCTTTCTCCACGAAGCCCTTCATCTTCTTCGCGATAGCCATGGCCTACTCCTCCCGTCGTCATTCCGTCGGATATAATCCTTTGGTCCGCGCGTGCAGACGCGCGAGACCCAGCAAGATGTCGATATTGGGCGTCGCCTCGCCCACGAGGGCTCCGATCTCCCCGACCGCGGATACCAGGGCGTCGAGCTCGACGCGCCTGCCCGCCTCGACGTCCTGGAGCATGGATGTCTTGAAGGCCCCGAGCTTGCGCGACACCGCCATCCTGTCCTCGCCGCTCTGCTCGATCGGGCAGCCGATCCTCGTTCCGATGCGCTTCGCCTCGGCCATGATGTCCAGGCAGAAGCGCGCGACGAGAGGATCGTCGAGGATCTTGTCCATCGTGGCGCCGGTGAGGGCGGAGAGCGGGTTCATGGTCATATTGCCCCAGAGTTTGTACCAGATATCGCGCTGGATGCAGCTCGAGGCCTCGGCCTCGAAGCCGGCCTCGGAGAGCGCGCCGCACAGGGCCCGGAGCCGCTCTGAAAGCCGGCCCGAAGGCTCGCCAAGGATGAGGGGCCGCGCGGGCTGGGTCCTCACGAGACCGGGCTCAGGGCAGGATGCCCCGAAATGGACGACGCAGCCTATCAGGCTCCTCGCGGGTATCGCCGAGGCGATGGCGCCGACCGGATCGACCGAGCTGAGGGAGGAGCCTTCGAAGGCGCCGCCGAAGCCCTGGAAGAACCACCAGGGCACGCCGTTCATCGCGGGCAGGACGATCGTATCGGGGCCTACCAGAGGGGCGATTCGAGAAGCGGCCTCGGGCAGGGCGGGAGCCTTGACCGCGAGCACCACCAGGTCCTGGACGCCCGCCTCCCTCGCGTCCTCGACCGCCCGGACCGCGATCGATCCGATCTCGGCCCCGTCGGCGAGCCTGACGCCCCGCGAGCGCACGGCATCTAAAGTGGCTCCCCTGGCCAGGCCCGCGACTTCATGGCCCGACCTGGCCAGGCCGTAGGCAAAGCATCCCCCGATAGCCCCCAGGCCGAAAACGCAGACCTTCATCGCCCCTCCCGCCGCGAGCGCCCCTGCGGGGGCTCGCGGCGGATCATACACCGATCCGGCACGTGGACAAAAGCGCCCGCATAGTGTGGAATGGCGGGATGAGCAAGCCCTTCCCGCCCGTCAACCCGAGGCTCCCATCCATATGGCACGGGGGCGACTACAATCCCGACCAATGGCTCGACCGTCCCGAGGTCATCGCCGAGGACTTCCGCCTCTTCCCCCTCGCCGGCGTCGACGTCGTGTCGATCGGCATCTTCGCGTGGACCCGCCTCGAGCCCGAGGACGGCGGCTACGATTTCGGCTGGCTCGACGACATCATGGACCGGCTGGGCCGGGCAGGCATGAAGGCCGTCCTGGCGACCCCCACCGGCTCCAAGCCGGCGTGGATGTCGGCAAGGTATCCCGAGATCCTGCGCTGCGGCCCCGATCGCGTCCGGGATCTCCATGGCATGCGCCACAACCACTGCTACACGTCGCCCGCCTACCGCCGCAAAGCTGTGGAGATGAATACCCGGCTGGCCGAGCGCTACAGGGACCACCCGGCCCTCGTCCTCTGGCACGTGTCCAACGAATACGGAGGGGAGTGCCACTGTCCCCTCTGCCAGGAAGCCTTTCGCTCCTGGCTCAAGAAGCGCTACGTCGACCTCGACGCCCTCAACAAGGCCTGGTGGACGGACTTCTGGAGCCATCGCTATACGGCCTGGGAGCAGGTGGAATCTCCCTCGCCGAGAGGAGAAGGATCGCTGCACGGCCTGGCCCTCGATTGGCGGCGCTTCATAGACGCCCAGTCCCTCGATTTCTTCCTGGCGGAATCGGCCCCCCTGCGCGCGATAACCCCCGAGGTTCCCGTCGCCGTCAACATGATGGAAGTCTATACCGGGCTCAACTACTGGAACTGGGCGCCTCACGTGGACGTCATCGCCTGGGACTCCTATCCCCGCTGGCATCGAGCCGAGGCAAGCGACGCCGATACCGCTTCCCGCACGGCTTTCATCCACGACCTCTTCCGGAGCCTCAAAGGCGGCAGGCCGTGGCTGCTCATGGAGAGCACGCCGAGCCAGGTGAACTGGCAGCCCGTCAACCGCCTCAAGAAGCCGGGCATGCACCGCCTCTCGTCCCTACAGGCCGTCGCCCACGGCGCCGACTCCGTGATGTACTTCCAGTGGCGCAAGGGCCGAGGCGGATTCGAGAAGTTCCACGGCGCCGTCGTCGACCACGCCGGGCACGAGAATACGCGAGTCTTCCGCGAAGTGGCGGAGCTGGGACGCGAGCTGAAGGGTCTTGCCGACGTGGCGGGAACGACCGTCAGGGCGCGGGCGGCGGTCATCTACGACTGGGAAAACCGCTGGGCGATCGACGAGTTCATGGGCTTCGGCAAGGCCCAGCGGGACTACGAGCGCGCCTGCGTGGAATTTCACCGAGCGCTCTGGCGCCTATCAATACCTTGCGACGTCCCGGATCAGGTGCAGGATCTCGGGAGCTACGGACTCGTGATCGCTCCATGGCTCTACATGATCAAGTCCGGCACCCCCGAACGGCTCGAGCGCTTCGTCCGGGACGGAGGGACCCTCGTTCTCACCTTCTTCTCGGGCATGGTCGACCAGTCGGATCTCTGCTTCCAAAGCGGCTTCCCCGGCCCTCTTCGCGGGCTGGCAGGGGTATGGGCCGAAGAGCTCGATCCTCTCTGGGAAGGGCAGTCGAACCGCGCTCTCCCCGCGGCCGGCCAGGACCTCGGCCTGTCGGGAGAATACGGGATCGACGGCTTTTGCGAGCTCGTCCATCCCGAGGGATCAGAGGTCCTCGCCGCCTATGGCGACGATTGGTACGCGGGCAGGCCCGTCCTCACGCGGCATAAGCACGGAAAGGGCCTCGTCTACTACGTCGCCGCCAAGGTCGACCAGCGCTTCACCGACGACCTCGTCGGCGCCCTCGCCCGCGATTCGGGGCTGGTCTCCGCCTGGCCCGAGAGTCTGCCGCCCGGCGTCAACGCCCAGGCCCGCACCGACGGCGAGACCGACTATGTCTTCCTCATGAATTTCAACGAGAGGGAGGCCGCCGGGCTGCCGCCCTTCGGCTGCCGCATCGACCGCAGGCCCGCGCGGGGGGCGTAGCGAAATGCCGTCATCGACGGACGCCCTCGAGCTGCATCGAAGCCTCCTCGTCATAGACGGTCACTGCGACAGCGCCTGCGACCTCGTCGCGAGCCGCGCCTCGGATCCGGGCGCGGCGCCGCGGGACTTCCTTTCGCGCGGCGCGGGGGCGTCGGCGGGAGGAGGGCAGGTCGACCTGCCCCGCCTGCGCGAAGGCGGCGTGACTTGCCAGTTCATGGCGATGTTCGTCGACGACGGCTACCTAGCCGGCGCGAGAGACCGCACCGACCGGCTCCTCGAGGCCCTCGAGGCCGTCTTCGCGCGGACCGGGGACTTCCGCCTCGCCCTCGCGGGCCGGGATATCCTGCGGGCGAAGGCGGAAGGCGCGACCTCGGCCCTTCTGACCATCGAGGGAGGAGAGGCGATAGGCGAGGACCTGGACGCCCTGCGCGCATACTACGCGAGGGGCGTCCGCCTCATGGGACTGACGTGGAACCGCCGTAACGCCCTCGGGCGCGGCGCCGGCACGGGCGATCCCTCCGTCGACGGAACCGGAGGCCTGACCGATTTCGGCAGGCGCGTCGTCGCGGAGATGGAGAGGCTCGGCATGATCGTCGATGCCTCGCATCTCTCGGACGAGGCCCTGGATGACCTCTTGGCCATGGCTCGCAGGCCCGTTGTCGCCTCCCACTCCAACTCGCGGGCACTCTGCCCGCATCGGCGCAACCTCACGGACGCCCAGGCCCAGCGGATCGCCGCGACCGGCGGCCTCGTGGCCGCCACCTTTGCCGGCCTCTTCGTGGACGAGGCCCCGGCCAAGGTAGGGCTCGGCCGTTTCCTGGACCACGTCGACCGCCTGGTCGCGGTTGCCGGCGCGGAGCACGTGGGAATAGGCAGCGACTTCGACGGCTTCCCTGAGAGCTACGGCGTGGTGCTGAAGGATTGCTCGCGCATGCCCGATCTGACGGCCGGACTCCTCGAGCGCGGCCATGCTCCCGATACGGTGGCGAAGATCATGGGCGGCAACTGGCTCAGGGTGATTCGCGAGATAATCGGCTAGCTATCCGGCCCTCGCCGCAGACGGTCCAGCCGAACGGCCTTTGCCTTCTTCCCCGACACGAGCACGTCGAGACGTTCCCGCTCGGCGAACCAGGGCCCGGGATCTATCTCGCTCCCTCGCGCGGTCAGGAGGACCAGCCGGCCTCCCGGAGCGAGGAGGCGGGCCGCTTCGGCGAGGAAGCTGCGCAGCAGCTCCCCCGCGCCTTCGGCGCCGGGCCCTCCCTCGTAAAGCCCCCAGGGGGGGTCGGTCGCTATCGCCGTCACGAAGCCCGCGTCGAAGGAGCCTCCGTCCAGAGCGTCGCGGGTCTTGGGGAAGATCGTCTTTCGCCTGCGCTCGAAGGCCCGCGCCTCAAGGGCTGCCTTGACGGCCGCCGTCTTCTCGCGGTCGGCGTCCGCCGCGAAGACGAAGCGGTAGGGCGCGGCGAGGGCCCGCTCAAGGGCGATGCCTCCGTAGCCGCAGAACGGATCCAGGAAGACGTCGTCGGGCCGCGGCTCGGTCATCTCCGCGAGGAGGCGGCAGGTCGTTCGCGGCAGCTCGCCGCGTCGCGGCGGCTCGCCTGCGCGATCGCCGTCGAGAAGCCCCGTCTCGGACTCCTTGGGGGCCCGCGCGCGCTCGAGGAAGAGGGTCCACCCGTCGGCGCGCTCCTGGACGCGGAACTCCCTGTCCGGCCTCGCGGAGTCGGGACGCAGCCCGGAAGCTCGGGCGATGGCCGATTCGAGGTCGCGGCGGAGCTCGAGGGGCAAGGCCGCGGGGTCGTCGGGTCCGAAGGAGCGCAGGACGAAGCGTCCCGCGACCCTCTGGTCGCGACCGGCGCTCGGTCCGCGCGCTATCTTTCCGAGAGATGCGGGATCGCGCGCGAACTCCCGCGCCGCGCGCTCTAGGCCGCCGCGAGTCTCGCCGAGGAGCCGGAAGAGGCCGCGACAGTAGGAAAGAAGCGCGCGGGGCTCCGTATCGCCGGAAATGAAGACAGCGTTGTCCTCGGCACGCCGGAGCGCCGAGCCGGGCAGGTCCCGAGCCGCCAGGCGGGCGACGAGGGGCCCGAAGCCCGCGGCGTGGGTCGCGAACCAATCCGTGGCCATGGGACCATGATATACGACGCGGGCAGGAAGATGCGACGGTTCCTCAACGGCCCTCTCTGCGCTATACTCCGCCTTCATGAAAGTGCTGATCCTCGGCGCGGGCGCGGTCGGGCTCTCCGTGGCCGCCAAGCTTTCGAGAGTCTGCGAGGTACGCGCCGTCGCCCGGGCGCGCTGCGCGCGGGCCATGGAGTCCGGGGGCCTTCGCCTGACCGGGATCTGGGGCGAAGGCGAGTTTCGCTTCCCCGCGGGCGACCGTGTCCCCGAGGGCGAGCGCTACGATTACGCGATCCTGACCTCCAAGGCCATCGACACTCGGGCGATATGCGATCAGTTCTCGAAGGTCCTGAGCGGCACCGAGACGCTCAGCCTGCAGAACGGCGTCGGCAACGAGGAGATCATCGCCGCATATACGGACAAGGTGATAGGCGGCACCATCATCACGGGCTCCGAGTGGCGAGGCGACGCGGCCGTCCACGTGTCGGTAGAGGCGGGGCCCATAAAGCTCGGCCGCTTCCCCGATGGTCTCGACTCGGGCGTCCTGCGCTTGGTCGAGCTCTTTAGGCGCGCCGGCATGCGGACCGAGGCCAGCCCGGCGATACGCTCGGAGCTCTGGGCCAAGACCCTCTACAATTGCGCCCTCAATCCCCTCGGCGCCCTCATGGGAGTTCCCTACGGCAGGCTCGCGGAAGCCCCCGCCTGGCGGATCATCGAGAGCATAGTCCGCGAGGGCTTCGCCGTCATCGAGGCCGAGGGCATCGCCCTCCCCTGGGCAGCCCCCGAGGACTACCTCGCCTACCTCCGCGACGCGCAGCTGCCCAGCACCGCGGGGCACCGTTCGTCGATGCTGCAGGACATATCGAAGGGAAAGGCGACCGAGATAGAATTCCTCAACGGCGCCATTGTCGCGAAGGGCGCGACGCGCGGCGTCGCCACGCCCGTCAACGCCTGCGTCGTCGACCTGCTGCGCTTCCGCGAGTCGCTGCGCCCGACGCCCGCGGCGTCCTAAACGTACTTGCCGTAGCTCTTGAGCATGATGAAGCTCTCGGAGGCCAGGATGCCTTCGACGGTCGAGAGCTCCTCGGTGAGGAACTGGACGAGGCCCCTGTTCGAGTCGAGGAGGACCTCGGCGATGAGGTCGTAGCGGCCGGAGGCGATCGAGACCGAGAGCACGTTCTTGAGCCGCGAAAGCTCCTCGGCCTTGCGGTCGAGGAGCTTCGATTCGGCGACCCGCATCGCGACGAGGACCAGCTGCTTATTCTCCAGCACGTCGGGGTTGATGAGGGCCCGGATCTGGAGGATGCCCGCCTCCTTGAGCTTCTTGAGGCGGGCGCGCACCGTGCCTTCGGAAACGCCGAGCTCGAGGGCTATCGTGTTGTTGGGCACGTAGCCTTCCTTCAATATCGAAATGATCTTCCAGTCGGTCTCGTCGGGCTGCATCGCCTCCTACAGTAGCGTATCGGGCGCGGCGTAGGCAAGGTCGAAGGCCTTGGCGACGCCGGGATAGCAGCACTTGCCTTCGTATACGTTGAGCCCTTCCTTGAGGTCGGGGTTCTTGCGCAGGGCGTCCTCGAGGCCGAGGTCCGCTATCTTGAGGCCGTAGGGCAGGGTCGAGCTGGTGAGGGCGAGGGTGCTCGTGAGGGCGACGGCGCCCGGCATGTTCGCGACGCAGTAGTGCACGACCCCGTCGACCTCGAAGGTCGGGGCATCGTGGGTGGTGGGCCTCGTCGTCTCGACGCAGCCGCCCTGGTCCACGGCGACGTCCACGATGACAGAGCGCTTCTTCATCGTCTTGAGATGCTCGCGCCGAATCAGGTGGGGCGCCTGGGTGCCGGGGATTAGGACGGCGCCGATGATGAGGTCGCTCTCCTCGACGACGGTCTGGATGTTCTTCTCGGTGGCGTAGAGGGTGGCCAGCTCGCCGCGGAAGATGTCGTCGAGGTAGGCGAGGCGGTTCGGATTGACGTCGAGGACGGTCACCGCGGCACCGAAGCCCACCGCGACCTTGGCGGCGTTGGTGCCGACCACGCCTCCGCCCAATATGGCGACCTTGCCGCGGGGGACTCCGGGCACTCCGCCCAAGAGGACGCCGCGGCCGCCGAAGGGCTTCTCGAGGTACTTCGCGCCCTCCTGCACGGAGAGGCGGCCGGCGATCTCGCTCATGGGCTTGAGGCAGGGCAGGGTGCCGTCGGCCATGCGTATGGTCTCGTAGGCGACTCCCTTGATCCTTCGCGCCAGGAGGGCATCGGTCTGCTCGCGGTCGGCGGCGAGATGCAGGTAGGTGAACAGGATCTGCCCTTCTCGGAGCAATCCGTACTCCTCGCTCTGGGGCTCCTTGACCTTGACGATCATGTCGCAGGAGTCGAAGATCCGCCTGCGGTCCGACTCGACGCGCGCGCCCGCCTTGGCATACTCGGCGTCCTCGAAGCCCGCATCGGCCCCGGCGCCCGACTGGATCGTCACCTGATGGCCGTGGTCCACGTAGGACTTTACGCAATGCGGGGTCATTCCGACGCGATACTCGTGCCTCTTGATTTCCTTGACGCATCCGATCTTCATACTCTTAAACCTCCATCCACATGGCAAGCGGTCTCTACGAATACGGTAGTCAATTGCTTATATACTACGTTTTTCGCATTTAATCTACTGTATTCTACATTTAAAGAGGATATTGTGCAGAATCCTTCGGGGCGGCCGACGACACAGGCAAAAGTACGTATTGAAGGAATCCCGCCGCCGGGTTAGCTTGAGGCAGTCCATGCCGAAAGGGGAACCCCGCTTGTCAGCGCAAAGCAGCAAGATCACCATCGTCGGAAGCGGCGCCATTGGAACGACGATCGCCTATTCTCTTCTCCTCCGCCGCCCGAGCGTCGAGCTCGTCCTCTTCAATCGGGACGAGAACAAGGCCCGAGTCAAAGCCTTCGACATGTCGCATTGCGCCCCCTGCCTCGCGGGAAGCTCGGTGCGCGCGGGGAGCATCGACGACACGGCAGGATCGGACATAGTCGTAGTGACCGCGGGCGTCCTGCCCAAGGCGGACGGAAAGCGTTCGGACGTGCTCCGCGACAATATCGAAGTGTACCGGAAGCTCATCCCTCGACTGGCGGAGAGAAGCGGGGGCGCCGTGCTGGTCGCGATCACCAACCCCAACGATGCCATGTCTTACGCCGCCTACAGGCTCGGCGGGCTGCCCTCGGCGCGGGTCATCGGCACGGGCACTCTGCTCGACGGGCTGAGGCTCCGGACCTTCATCGGAGAGGCCTACGGTCTCGACCCCGCCAGGATCGAAGCCGAGGTGATCGGAGAGCACGGGGACACGATGGTCCCCCTGTGGAGCCGAGCCGCCTACTCCGGCGTCCCCCTCGATGCCCATCTTCGCGACGCCGGGATGGATTTCGGCGCCGAGGCCAAGTTGAAGATCCTCGAGATGACCAAGCGAGCCGGTTGGGACATCAGGCTCGCCGGCGAGCACAGCTGCTTCGGGATTTCCTTCTCGGCAGTCCGGATCGTCGAGAGCCTCCTCGGAGGCGCAGAAGGGCCGCACACCCTGTCCTCGCTCATATCCGGGGACTTCGGCGTCCGGGGCGTCTACATGAGCCTTCCCGTCACCCTCGGCCGGGCCGGGGTAGGCTCCGTATCGGCGCCGCCCCTATCGGAAGCGGAGGCGGAGGCCCTCCGCGCGTCCGCGGCGGCGGTACGGGCGCAGATGGACCAGGCGGATGCCCTGATCGACGCGTCGCCGCGCGCCGAGTAGGAAGGAGCAATGCTGAGCGCCCTCGGGAGCGTGCTTTCCGTCATCCTCATGATCGCCCTCGGCTTCGCCCTGGCGAAAAAGGGATGGTTCGACGAGAAGTCCGGCTCCTTGATCTCGAGGCTGGTCGTCTCGATAGCCCTGCCGGCCTACATGATCGCGAGCCTGATGGGAGGCTACGACAGGTCCAAGCTCCTCTCCATGCTGCCCGGCCTGCCCGTCCCCTTCGCGGCCATGCTCGCTTGCTACGCGATCGGCGCGGGGATCGCCGCCCTGCTCCGACTGTCCCCGGGAAGGAGGGGCACCTTCGCCTCCATGTTCGCGCTGTCGAACACGATCTTCATCGGCCTGCCGGTGAACCTCGTCCTCTTCGGCGAGGCGAGCCTGCCCTACGTCCTCCTGTATTACATCGCGAACACGAGCCTGTTCTGGACCGTAGGCGTCTACGGCATCGCGAGGGACGGGGCGATCCTCCAAGGGAAGCCCGCGCCCTCCCTCGTCTCGGCCGAGGGGCTCAGGCGCCTCTTCTCCCCGCCGCTGGTCGGCTTCCTGTCGGCGACGGCCATGATCTTCGCCGGAATCCGCCTCCCGCGGCCGATCATGGACTCGTGCAAGGACCTCGGAGCCATGACGACGCCCCTGTCCATGCTCTTCATCGGCATCGTCGTCTCGCGCGTCGAATGGAAGAGACTCAGGCTGGAACGCGACCTCGTCCTCGTCCTGGCTGGCCGCTTCCTCCTCTCCCCTCTCCTTCTCGCTTTCCTGGCGCGCGGGACGGGCCTGCCCCTCCTCATGAAGGAGGTCTTCCTCGTCCAGGCTTCGATGCCCGCCATGACCCAGACGCCGATACTCGCGGAGTCCTACGGAGGAGACTCGGAGTACGCCGGCGTCGCCACCTCCCTATCGACCGTGCTGAGCCTCGCGACGATACCCCTCTACAGGATCCTGGCCGGCAGCCTCTTCTAAAGGACTCGTTATTTCGCCATAGTGGGAGGATGCCTGAATCGAGGAGCCGCGCGTGAGTGAAGTGAGCGAGAGCGCTCGAATAGCCAAGCGAAGGGGCCTGCTGCACGCCGGTTTCGAGATAGGGATACTGTTGAAAGGCCTCCATGCGGCATTCGAGATCGCGTCGGGAATTCTGATCGGGTTCGTGAATCCCGAATTCCTGAGGCGGATCGTCAGGCTCCTCACGCGAAACGAGCTGGCGGAAGACCCAAAGGATTTTATCGCGAATCTCATGCTCAGGGCGAGCCAGCGCTACTCCATCGATACTCAGCACTTCTGGCTCTTCTATCTGCTGTCCCACGGAATAATAAAGATCGTACTCGTGTTTCTACTGTGGAGGAAGAAGCTCTGGGCCTATCCCCTCGCCGTGGCCGCCCTCGTCTTCTTCATCGCGTATCAGTCGATACGCTGGGCCTCGACCCGTTCCCCGGTCCTGATCGCCCTGACTATCTGGGATGCGATCATGATCTGGCTGACTATCGCGGAATATCGAAGGCTCAATCTCCAGCCTTAGGTTCCGCGGAGGCTCGGACGAATTCCTCGGGCTCGCCCCCTCCGCCGGACTTCCATGCGTCGTAGCGATCTTGAGGCAGGACATAGAGCTTGGCGAGCATCCCCGAGTGGTTGATCCCGCAATAAACGGTGCAGAGGATATCGAACACGCCTACCCTGCTGGCCTTGAACCAGGCGTAGGTCGTCATGCCCGGCACGGCGTCGACCTGTATGCGGTAGCCCGGGAGATAGAAGCCGTGGATGACGTCCTCCGAGCCGATGGTCAGCCTCACGTCGCGCCCGGCCGGCACCACGAGGTCGGGGCTCTTCCTGCCGTCGGGATACTCGAAGAGCCAGGACCATTGGCGCGCGCGGACCGTCGCCTCGAAAGCCCCCGCGGGGGCGCGCCTCAGGAAGTTGTAGCCGGTGAGGCCGTAGAAGAACATGCTGAGGGCGATCAAGGTCGGCAAGACTACCCAGACGACCTCGAGGAGATTGTTCCCGTGGATCTCGGTCGCCACAGGGCTCCGCGACGAGCGGTAGCGCAGGGCGAAGTATACCAGGAAGAAGACGATACCGAAGAATAGGAGGAAGGCGAAGGCGGCGATGTAGTACAAAGACTCGTCGACGGCTCCTATCGTGGTCCCTTCCATGCAAGGCCCCCTATCTGAAGAGGATGTCCGTATACGTCAGCCCGATGAAGATCGCCAGGGTGACTACGACGATCGGCATGAGGATGCTCACCAGGAGCCGCTTCTCGTACCGCAGGTGCATGAAATAGAGGAGGACGAGGACGGCCTTCGTCCCCGCTATGCAGAGCACGATGACGATCGCGATCCGCCCGAGGTTCAGGCTCGCCGAGGTGACGGTGAGGGCGGTGAGGCAGACGAGGGCCGCGTAGACGAGGAAGTACGATCTGTACCCGGGTTCCCGCGCGGGGCGCCCTCCTCCCTCCTGCTCCAGTGCAGTGTCGCTCACGCGTCGCCTCCTTTCACGATATGAGGTAGAACAGCGGGAAGAGGAAGATCCAGATCACGTCGACGAGGTGCCAGAAGAGGGTCGCGTTCTCTATGAGGATGGGGCGCTCGGGTCCGACTCTTCCCTTTGACATCGACCGAAGACCGTAGCCGAACACTCCCATGCCTACGATGACGTGGATGGCGTGGAGCCCGGTCATTGTGAAGTACAGGCCGAAATAGAGTATCTGCCCGGGCGGCAGGGTCAGGAGGTGGGGAGCGCTCGGATAGAGACCGTGCTCGAACTTGGCCGCCCACTCGAAGCCCTTCACGACAAGGAAGGTCAGGGCGAGGAGGAGGGTCGCCCCGATGAGGAGCCTGGTCCTCGCCGTCCTGCCCGCCCGGAGCTCGTGGACGGCGAGCGCCGCCGTGAGGCTCGACGTGATGAGGACGATGGTATTGAGAGTGCCGTCGAATCGCGAGAGGTCCAGCGAGGCCTCGTGGAAGTCGGCCTGGTTCTTGTAGCGATAGACGGAATAGAGAAGGAAGAGGCCCCCGAAAAGCAGGATCTCGGTACAGATGAAGAGCCACATCCCGATGCGGCCCCTGTCGCGGTCCACGGCCTCGGCGACGTGGCCGCTCATCGCTCGTCCTCCATCCCCGTATAGTCGTAGGGTCCCCTGGTCACGTCGGGCGGCTCCTCCCAGTTCTCGTAGGGCGCCGGGGAAGGGAGGGTCCATTCGAGCGTCGCCCCGCCCCAGGGATTGGCCGGGGCCTTCTCGCCGCGCCGCGCCCAGTAGAGGAGATTGCCGACGAGGAGGGCGATTCCCGCGACCATGACGTAGGCTCCGATGCTGGACAGGAACTGGAGATGCGCGAACTTGGGGAGGTAGGCGTAGTACCTGCGCGGCATGCCCTCCCAGCCCATGATGAAGAAGGGAAAATAGAAGACGTTGAATCCGACGAAGGCGACGAGCCAGCCGAGCACGGCGGTCGCCTTCGAGTACATGCGCCCCGTCATCTTGGGATACCAGTAATGGAGGGCGGCGAACATCCCGAAGCCCATGCCGCCGAAGATGATGTAATGGAAGTGGGCGACGACGAAATAGGTGTCGTGGAGCTGGACGTTGGCGGAGAGGGCGCCGAGGAAGAGCCCCGAGAGCCCGCCGATCGAGAAGAGGAAGACGAAGGTGAGGGCGAAGAGGAAGGGCGGCTCGAGCCTGATCGAGCCCTTGTACATGGTCGCTATCCAGTTGAAGACCTTGATCGCGCTGGGCACCGCGACGAGGAAGGTGAGGAGGGAGAACACGATGTCGGCGGTGTCGCTCTGGCCGGAGACGTACATGTGATGGCCCCAGACGAGGGAGCCGACGCTGGCGATCGCGAGACTCGAGAACGCGATCATCTTATAGCCGAATATGTTCTTTCGCGAGAAGACGGGGAACAAGTCGGAAATTATCCCCATGGCGGGCAGGATCATTATATAGACGGCCGGATGGGAGTATATCCAGAAGAGATGCTGGTACAGCAGCGGATCGCCGCCCTTGGTGGGATCGAAGACGCCGATGCCGAAGAGCCGCTCGACGACTATGAGGAGCATGGTGATGCCGACGATGGGGGTCGCGAGGATCTGGACCCAGGCGGTGGAATACAGCCCCCAGACCGAGAGAGGCATCCTGAAGAAGCGCATCCCCGGCGCCCTGAGCTGATGGACCGTCGTGACGATGTTTATCCCCGTGAGGATCGACGACATCCCGAGCACGAATACCGCGAAGGTGGCCAGCGGCACGTTCACGCTCGTCTTGAGGCTGAAGGGCACGTAGAAGGTCCAGCCCGTGTCGGGGGCGCCCCCGTTCGTGAAGACCGAGACCGCCGCGAGGACCGCCCCGGTCAGGAAGAGGTACCACGAGAAGAGGTTGAGCCGAGGGAAGGCCATGTCGTTGGCGCCGATGAGCATCGGCAGGGCGAAGTTGCCGAATATCGTCGGGACGCCGGGAATCACGACGAGGAAGATCATGATGATTCCGTGCAGGGTGAACAGGGTGTTGTAGCCGCGCGCGTCCATCAGCCTTATGCCGGGCGACAGCATCTGGATGCGCATGAGGACGCCCAAGACCACGGCCGTCGCGAAGAAGAAGCCGATGAGGGAGAGGTAGAGCATCCCTATGCGCTTGTGGTTCGTCGATGACAGCCAGTAGAGGATTCCGCGCTTGCCGCCCTGGGGCGCGAAGAACGGGCCCTCGGCTTCGTTGACTGTGTCGCCCATCGTCCGGCTCCCTTATCTGAATTCCTTCGTAACGAAGTCGTAGAGTTCCTTCACGCGATCGGCTTGCAGGCTGTCCGCCCCGAAAGCCGGCATGGCTCCGGGCCTGCCGTCGGGCATACTAGGCGCGCGCAGGAAGGCCTCGAAGCTCTCGAGGCTGGCAAGCCTCCTGGAGCCCCTGACGGGCAGCCTGGGCTCGATGGCGTTTCCGCCGCCCGCGTGGCAGGATCGGCAGTTCGCCGCGAACAGGGATTCGCCCTCGGAGGCGATCCCCGCCGTCGGCGGCGGCGCTTCCGAGACGCCGATGGTCGAGCTGCGGGCGGCGGCCGCTCCCCGCCCGTAGACGAGGCTGGCGCCGAAGTAGCCTAGGGCGATGACCGCGACGACGGAGAGGAGATAGATGACGGACATCGCGACGGCATGGGGCTTCTCTTCGCCGCCGACGATTATGCCAGCGCCGAGGAGGACGAGGAGGACTCCGGCGAGGATCATCTTGATCTGTATCGCCGGAATCATCGCCCCGTGGAAGAAATGGATCCAGTCGAAGACGCCGAGGAGGATGGTCGGGAAGACGAAGACGAGGGCCAGGATCGAGACTTGCCGCGCCGAGGCGAAGAGCCGCTTTCGCCTGAAGAGCGCACCGATGGCGAAAAATACCAGGGCCCCGATCACCAGCCCTATAGGGATATGGACGATGGGGGGATGCAGCGGATCCGTGAAGCCCATTCGGCCCAATAGACGATAAAGAGAGTCTATCATTCCCCGCTTCTTCCCTTCGGCCAGCCTATGGCGTTCCTGCGGGACATCATACCTTAGTTTCGGCCAAAGCAATATGAGGCTTTTTAAAAAGTCGGATGACTTTTGAAAAAACAACCTTGAAACTGAGCAGATTTCGTAGCGTTTTATACAGATATCAAAAAGCGCGAGAAACCGCAAAGCCAATTCCAAAACTAACCGAGTTTCGGAATTGGCTATATGTCAAAGCGGAGGAAGGCTCCCGCGTGCTATGCTGGGCCGATGAGGCGGCTGCGCGACTTCCTGGCCTTGGTCAAGATCGGGATAGTAGGCTCGAACGCGCTGACGGCCCTCTCGGGCTTCGCGCTCGCGGCGGTCGGCGCCGGTACGGTCTGGCCCTGGGGCAAAAGCGCCCTCGTCCTCTCGGGGACATCCCTCCTCGTGGGCGGATCCTGCGCGATAAATAATTGGATGGACCGCGACATCGACGCCATGATGGACCGCACGCGGGAGCGCCCGACGGCTCGGGGGGCCATGGGAGGAGCCCAGGCCCTCGGCATCGGAGCCGGCTTCGGGGGAGGCGGCCTCGTCCTCCTCTTCGCCGCAGGTCCCGCCGCGGCGGCCTTCGGGCTGGCGGGCGCCCTCGTCTACCTGGTCCCATACACGCTCTGGGCCAAGCGGCGCGGAGCCGCCAGCCTGTATGTCGGAGGCATCGCGGGATCGATTCCTCCTCTGATCGGATGGGCGGCGGTCGATCCGCGCCTCGGCGGCCCCGCCTGGGCGCTCTTCGCCTTCCTCGGGGTATGGCAGCAGGCCCACGTCAGGGCTCTGGCGCTGAAGCGGGCCGGCGAGTACCGCGCCGCGGGCGTTCCGATGGCGGGCCTGTCGCGGCCGACCGGCGATGGCGCCGCCGCGGGCGGCGCCGAAAGAAGCTCCCGGTCGGGCGTCCTGGCCTGGGCGGCGGCGGCCCTCCCCTTTCCGGCGCTCGCGATCGCGCTCGCGGGCCTGCCCCCGGCGGGGGCGGCTCTGGCCGTCTCGGCCGGATCCTGCGTCCTCGGCGCCGCCTGGGTCGCGTACGGCCTTCTGTCCTTCCGCTCGCCCTCCTGGCCGGGACGGATGTTCGCCGCCTCCCTGGCCTACCTCGTCCTGGTCTTTTCCGGCCTCGTCGCGGCGGGCGCATGAGGGGCCTAACTCGGCTTAGAAGGGGAATATGACGCCCGAGGTTTCGCCCTTGTCCACCGGCTTCAGCGAGTCCAGGACGACGAGAGGCATGAGCGTCTTCTTGCCCAGGCCGTTCATGTCGAAATCGGTCGTGGAGAGCCGCCCCGAGGCCTCGACCCATGCGGAGTCCTTGAACTTATCCACGGCGGGATCCTGGGCGATCAGCCCTATCTCCGCCATGTCGGCCGAGCAGCACCACATGAGGTTTCGCGCGATGAGCGCGGTGCCGGGCGGAAAGGCGCTCCCCCGCACGAGGAAGCCCTGGATGACGACCCGATGGCCCTGGGCGGCGGCGGGATCGTCGTAGAGCCTGTTGTACAGAGTCCAGTATCTGTCGTCGTCGAATGCGATGACCGAGGGCAGGGGTCCCATGGATGCCTTCGCCGCGGCCTTGTCGCGCTTGGAGATGACCGCGTTCTCGACGGCCAGCGAATCGCTCCCCGAGTCGAATCGGCCGGGCGAGAAGGTCGCGGATTGGACGAAGATGAACACGATGGCCAGGACGTAGGCGATGGGAATGAAGAAGGAGGCGGGATCGGGCCGCCTGGGCCGCTTGGAAATCCAAAGCATCTGCGCGAAGGCCAGCAGCAGGAAGAGGATCCCCGCCCCCTGGATCCAGGGGTTCATCCTTGGATGAACGAGCTTGGCGAGCTTTCCGTTCTCCGCCAGCCAGGAGATGAAGAAGGACAGGCCGAGGAAGATCGCGCTGCGGGCGACCCTGCTCGCGGAAATTTCGCGGACCTTGGTCATAATGCCTCCAGCAAGGGTGACGCGACGAGGGCCATGGCTCCCACGACGAGGAGGGCGAGGACGACGAAGGCGGCGAGGAGGCCCGGCCGGACGAATCTCGATATGAGGACCGTGTTCTTCAAGTCGATCATGGGTCCCAGGACGAGAAAAGCCAGGACCGCGTGATAGGAGTCCGGAGCGAAGAGGGACCGCGCGACGAAGGCGTCGGCGGAGGAGCAGAGCGAGAGGATATAGGCCGAGGCAAGGCCGGTTCCCGTCGCCGCGAGAGGCTGGCCGAGCGAGCGGAGGATCGCCCCCGACGGGACGAGGGCCCTGGCGAAGGCCGCGAGGGTGATGCCGGCTATGAGGTAGCGAGCCGTATCGAGGAAGTCATAGGAAGCGTGCTCGAACGTCTCCGCGACGCGCGAGGCAAGTCGCGAGCCGAGGCTCGCGCGGGGCTTCGCGAGGGACGCGGGGAGGCGCGGCGCCGCCGGGAAGGCTGGGGCTTCGAGACGCGTCAATCGTCGCGTCGGCCCGGTAATGTCGATCCGAGGGCGGTTCCTCGAGACGAGTTCGACGGCGATGGCGATCACGAAGGCGGCCGCCAGGCCGAACCCGAGGCGCAGGGCGAAGACCGGATAGCCCGTACCCTTGAATGCCACGTAGGTCGAGATGACGGTCATCGGATTGGCGAGGGGAGCCGCGACGAGGAAGGCGACGGAGGTGGAAAGAGGCAGGCCCTTCTGTCGGAGCCTGCGGGCGAGGGGCACGGTACCGCACTCGCAGATCGGTACGAAGGCACCCGCGACGAGGGCCACGAGTATCGAGAGGTAGCGGTTCCTGGGGAACAGCCGCCTGAGCGATCGATCGGGAACGAAGCTCTGGATGACGGCCGAGAGCAGGGTGCCCATCAGGAGGAAAGGGATCGTCTCGAAGGCGAGGCCGGCGAGAGTCGTGACGAAGGTCGACGAGGCGCCTCTGAGCCACGCTGCGAAATCGGGCGCTGGGATCACGGTTCCTCCTCCCTCAGAATTGCGCGATGAAGAAGACGAGGCCGAAGACGAACAGCACGGCCGCGCCGGCTATTTCCACGATCCTCCTCGCGAGCGAGGAGGCGCCCCCGTGACTCGCCGCCGACGCCTTCAGGACGCCGCGCTTCGCGAGGATCGCCGCGGCCCCGATGACGGAGACGGTGAGGCCCATGCCCAGCGATATCAACGTGACCGCGACGACACCCGCGAGCATCACGTTGAGGGAGAGGCAGACGAGGATGATGGCCGAAGCGCCGGGACAGGGCACTACGCCAGAGGCGAGGGCGACGCCGAAGAGCTCCCTTCCGGCTACCTTGCCGGTCCCGGACTCGAGCTCATGCTCATGCTCATGAGCCTCGCCGGGTCCCAAGCGGCGGCCGTGGCTGTGCTCCCTGCCGCGTATCCTTTGAACGAGCATGAACGCGCCGATGAGGGCAATGGCGCCGAAGCTTAAGGTCTGGACGATCCTGCTCGCGCTCTCGAAGCCCGTCGAGAAGACCCCCCTGACGACGAAGAAGAGGGCCAGGACGATAGTCAGCGCGGAGACCGCGTGCACGAGGGCTATCAGGTAGCCGGCCATCAGGCTGTGCCGCAGCTTGGCTTCCTTGGCGAGGAAGAACGTCGATATGATGGTCTTCCCGTGGCCCGGGCCGAGGGCGTGGAAGACCCCGTAGAGCAGGGAGGCGAGGGCCAGCGCCAGCATGGGCCCCGGGGTCCTAGCCTCCCGGATCTCGCGCGCCAGCTCGGCGAGGCGGTCGGTCAGCGAATGCAGGAAGGGCGCGAGCACGGCGATCCCTCGCGTGGCCGGGGCCGCCACGAGAGAAGGCCCGCCGCTCGAGGTGAAGGGATTGGGGGACTCCGCTCCCGCGAAACCGGCGCAGGCCGCGGCGACTGCCAATGCGAGCAGCGCTCGACGCGGAAGGCTCAAGGGGGAATTGCGCATGGCTTTATTTCCTTCTCATCCTGAGTACGACCTGGTCGGGCATGAACTGTCCGGGCCACTCCGCCTTGACCCTGGTCTTCTCGATCGAGACCGCCGTCTCGATCGAGTCCGCGGAGCCGACGGCGACGTCCGCCGGGCTCATCTTATCGAAGGCGACATAGTAGGTATCGTCGTAGATCGTGATCCTGAGCTCGAGCGCCGCCGCGGTTATCGGAAGCGCGAAGGGCAGGGAGAAGGCATAGACGAGCTTCCCGTCCCGTATCGAGGGCTTGAAATCCTTTATGGGCGGCAGGCCGACGCGCTTCCCGCCGACGTAGAAGGCGAGGAAGTAGTGGTAATTGCGGAGATTGTCGAAGGCGCCCTTCCTGAGGGCCTCGCCCTCCGCCTCGGTGAACGAGCCCTTCTTGCCGACGTCGTAGTCCGCGATGATCATCTGGGAGAACAGCTCGTCGAAGGTCCACTCCACGGATATCCTCGCGAGCGAGGTCCCCTCGAATGCGACCGCCACCCGGTTCGAGATGAAGACGTGGGGATGGGCATGGAGACCGAGCGCGGGAACGAGGGCGACGAGGATCGCCAAGGCCGCTCTGGACGCCCCGCGCATCAGCCGCCCGGCTCCGGCCCGATGAAGGCGCCGCCTGCCTTGACCGCGAAGCGCGCTTCCAGGAAATCCTCCAGGGCGCCCTCGTCTTTGAGGAGCGCGGGCAGGACCTCGGCGGCCGTCGGGACTCCCTCCTCGTCCGCGACGAACTTGCCGACGCGCTCGAAGTATGCCGCCGCGGCCGACTTCGGCTGCTGGAGGAGGTAGGCCTGGAACTCGTTGATCACGAGGCTCCGGTCGCCAGGATCGTAGCCGAGGGCCCCGAGAAGGCGCGTCATGAAGAGGCGCTCGGCGGCGGGCGCCGATCTCCAGAGCCTGTCGCAGAGCGCCCTGTACTCCTCGGAGCAGAAATAGATCCCGTGGTAGGATTCGTGGGCGAGCAGCAGGATGCGCTCATAGCGGGAAGACGACCGGCTGATCGACAGGACGGCGCCCGAGCCGGGAAGGAGACTCTCCTCGCCCTGCGCCACGATGCCCTCGCGCAGCGCGATGCCGCGGAGGAGGAGCTCTTCGGCGTCGAGGGGGAAGCGCGCGGCGGCCGCGGCGTTGAAAAAGGACGCGAGCCCGCCGGGGCCGTAGTCGTGGGCGTTCCAGCCGTGCTTCCCCGCGAGCCTGGCGTCGGAAAGCAGTCGGCCGCGGTAGCCGCGCTTCTCGAGATAGAAGGCCAGGCGCGAGAACATGCGGTCCTGCGCCGCGAAATCCGCCATGTCGAGCACGACGACCGAAGGGAAGCGGTCCCAGCGATAGATCGCGAAGGCCGCGCCCTCGGGAAGGCCGCCGGACTGGCCCTCGATGATCGGCAGCGAGGCGCTCGTCGGAGCGGGCACTTCCTCGAGGCTCGGGACCCGGACCTGGAGGGGAGCCTGTTGGGCGACTGTGGGGAGTGAGAGGGCCACAAGCGCAAATACTATTAAAACCCTTGGTATACGCAGCATCCGTTCGCACGTAAAGTACCCGAAGCGGCGGAAGGTTACAAGCCTGAAGCGCGCGCGGACCGGCCCAGGCCGGCCGGCGCTAGGGCCCGATGACGACCTTGGCGCCGTATCGGATATTCTCGTAGATCCACTTCGCGTCGGGCAGGGCGAGTCGGATGCAGCCGTGCGAGGCCTTGCTCCCGAGCTTTCGCGCCTCCTCCTCGATGATGTTTCCCGCTTTATCGGTGGGAACCGAGTGGAAGAGGTATTCCCCGTGATGCAGCCAGGAGACCCAATAGCGGGCCCCTTCTCCGGCCTTCGGACTGTAGAATGAAAGTCCGCGCTCGCGCTGGATGGAATAGGTCCCCTCGGGCGTCCGATCGTCGGCCGGGTCGTCGAGGCCGGAAGAGGCCAGCATCGTGTAGATGCTGCGATTCCCGTCCATTATGTCTACCTTCTGGCTCCTCAGCGAGACCCTGATCCAAAGGGGCTCGCCTTCCCGTAGCCGCGGGTAGGGCCCGCCCGACGGCTTCAGCCAGTCGACGCCTTTCGCCTCGCCGGCCGCTGACTCGGCGGGAAGAAGCCGAGGCGAGACAGCCAGGAAGAGGGCCAGTCCCAGGACGGCGAGTCTACTGCGAGCGGGCGAAATGGGAATCTTCAACATTCATCCGTCCTTACAGCGATATATATCGGCAAGGGGGAAGGAGGCCCAGACTAAAACGCCAGGAAAGACCCGAGTCTAGCATAAGGACGCCCCATCGCAATATACTGCCGCAGGATAGCCTTCCCCCGAACGTCGAAGCAATGCGCAGGATCAAGTCGCGGCCAGCGCGGGCGATCGCCCTTTCCCTACTCCTCGGCCTCGCCGGCCAGGCCTCGTCGCAGCCGCCCTACCCGGCGATACGGGCCCTGCGCTCCGAAGACATCGTCTACGATCAGCTCATCGACTCCATCGAGCGCTTCCATCAAAGCGAGAAGGGGGGCCCGGCCTCGCCCCAGCTTTCCTTCTACGCCTACACGACGCCCGTCGACGTCGATCTATTCTCTCTCGCCGCCGCGCTTTCGCTTCCTTACGATACGCTCGCGACGCTGAACCGCCTGCGCAACGCCGACATCCTTCCCGCCGGATCGACCTTGATCATCCCCTCCCTGCCCGGCATCTTCGTCGCCGAATCGCCCGAAAACGACCTCGAGTATCTCGTAAGGTCCCTGTGGAACGAGGTCCAGGACCCGCACAGCTCGGTGAGGGCCTTCGTCGCTGGCAGCTACGTCGATTTCACCCTCTACCCGGGCGCTGAATTCCATCCCTCCGAGCGGACTTTCTTCCTGGTCGCCGGATTCCGCTTCCCCCTTCCCAAAGGAGCCGTAACCTCCGGCTTCGGCCCGAGGTTGGACCCCTTCACCGGACGTTCCGTGCGATTCCACACCGGTATCGATATCGGCGCGCCCTACGGCACCGAAGTCTTCGCGGCCCGGTCGGGCAGGGTCGATTCGACCGGCTACAGCGACGTCTACGGCAACTTCATAGTCGTCGCTCACGACGCGACCTGGGAGACGCTCTACGGCCATCTGTCCAAGATCCTCGTGGCGAAGGGACAGGGCGTGAAAACCGGCGAGACGATCGGACTCGTCGGGTCGACGGGAATGTCCACCGGCCCCCATCTCCACTTCGAGACCAGGCGGCGCGGCGTAGCCACCGATCCCGCCCCTCTCTTGATGAGCCATTAGCCCGGCGGCCGGAAGAAGCTCACGACCAATGCCACGTTCAACGCGGAGACTACAATCCCGCAGAGGAAGAGGAGGGCGGTCGTCGACCGCCGGTTAGTGAACTCGCCCATCACCTTCCGCGATGAGGTCAGGGCTATTTGGGTGAAGATGGTGAAGGGGAGCTGGATGCTCAGCGCCATCTGCGAGATCACCAAGGCCCAGAAGGGATCGGGAACGACGAGCGCGATCGCGGAAGCCCCTGCCAGGGTGACGATGACGCCCCGGCGAGTGTGCCGATCCTCGATGTCGTAGCACTCCCCGTAGATGCCGGTATAGATCGCGCCTCCGGCCATTCCCGCAGTGATGCTCGACGAAACCCCGGAGAAGAGCAGCGCGACGGCGAAGACGATGCCCGCGGCTTTGCCGAGAAGGGGGCTGAGCAGCCGCTTCGCGTCTCCGAGCTCCTCGACCTTAAGCCCGGCCGCGTGGAAAGTCGCCGCGGCCAGCACTATTATCGCGCAATTTATCGCCCAGCCGACGACCATGGAGAGGGTAGTGTCGAGGAACTCGAAGCGGAGCTGCCGCTTGATGGTACAGCCGTCCTCCAGGTTCCATTGCCTGCTCTGGATGATTTCGGAATGAAGGTAGAGGTTGTGCGGCATGACGACCGAGCCGAGGAGGCTCATGACGATGAGGATGGAGAAGCTCGGCATCGACGGAACGAAGCTGCCGCGCGCGGCGGCGGCCCAGTCGACCTTCACCAGGGCGAGCTCGAAGACGAAGGAAAGGCCGATCAAGGACACGAATCCTATTATCCACTTTTCGAGCCTGCGGTAAGAATTCGAGAACAGCATGAAGAGGGTGAAGGCGCAGGACAGGACGACGGCGGCCTTCACGGGGAGACCCGTGATCATATTTACGGCGATGGCCATCCCCAATACCTCGGCGAGGGCGGTCGATACGGCCGCCGCGACCGCCGACCCCAGGATGGGCACGCTCGCCTTTCGCGGCAGGAAGATGGTCGCCGCCTCGGAGAGGCAATAGCCCGTCGCGATGCCGAGATGGGCGGCATTGTGCTGGAGAAGCATGAGCATGCCCGTTCCCAGGGTTACGACCCAGATCAGGGAATAGCCGAAGCCCGAGCCCGCCGCCAGGTTGGAAGCCCAGTTGCCGGGATCGATGAAGCCGATCGTCACGAGGAATCCGGGGCCGATGTATTTCAAGATCTCGCGGGCGCCGAGGCGCGGCGAGTCGCCGGTAGCGGCTATGCCCGCCGTCCCTCGACCACCATCCGCATCCTCGCCTTTCATGATTGTTAGCGCAATCTAACATGGCAAGTCCGAAGCGTCAATGCCTCCGAGGCGGCGAAACGAGCCTCACGTATTGACAGCCGAGGCCCTCGGCAATAGCCTAAGCCGCCAGCAAGCTCTATCGGAGACCCCCTATGAACAACGCAGCCCGGGTTTTGGACCTTCATGGAAAGCGGATCATCCTCGTCGGTACCGCCCACGTTTCGGCCGACAGCGTCGAAGAGGTCCGCGCCGCGATCCGGGACGAGAAGCCCGACCGAGTATGCGTCGAGATCGACGCCGGCCGATTCGCTACGATGACCGAGGATCGGAGCTGGGAAAAGCTCGATATCGTGAAGGTGCTGAAGGACGGCAAGGGCTTCCTCCTCCTCGCCAATCTTGTGCTCTCCTCCTTCCAGAGGCGCATGGGCAAGAGCCTCGGCATCAGGCCGGGGGACGAGATGAAGGCCGCCGTGGAGGAGGCCCAGGCGCAGGGCATCGCCTTCTCGTTCTGCGACCGTGAGGTTCAGGTTACCCTCAGGCGGGCTTGGTCGCGCTCCAGCTTGTGGAACAAGTCCAAGCTGCTGGCCTCGCTGTTGGCCTCGACGATGAGCAACGAGGCCCTCACGGCCGAGGAAATCGAGGAGCTGAAGTCCAAGAGCGTTCTGGAGGAGATGATGGGCCAGCTGGCGTCCTTCCTGCCGTCGGTCAAGGAAGTCCTGATCGACGAGCGCGACCGCTACCTGGCGACCAGGATATTCCAGGCCCCGGGATCCAGGATCGTCGCCGTGGTCGGCGCCGGGCATTGCGACGGCATCGTCGATTGGCTCAATCGGCTCGACGCCGGTGCGGCGCCCTCCGACCTCTCGGATATAGACTCCGTGCCTCCCCGCCGCCGCTGGGGCACCCTCGTCGGACTGATCATACCGATCGCGATGCTGGGTCTCATCGTCCTTGGCTTCGTCAAGTCGGGCGCGACCGCGAGCCTGGGACTCCTGGCGAAGTGGCTCGTCATCCACGGCATCGGGGCGGCCCTGGGGACCTTGCTCGCCCTCGGCAATCCCCTCGCCATAGCCGCGGCCTTCGTGGGCTCGCCCGTAGTCGTGCTGAAGCCTTTCCTGAGCATCGGGCTCGTGGCCGCCCTCGTGGAAGCCTGGGCCAGCAAGCCACAGGTACGGGACTTCGAGAATCTTTCGGAGGACATCCTCTCGGTCCGCGGCTTCTACAGGAACAAGATCACGCGGATACTTCTCGTGTTCTTCTTCGCGAGTCTCGGCGGCGCCGTCGGCAACTTCATCTCCCTGCCGATCATCGGCTCGATAGTCCTGTAGTCCTCCGGCGAGATGGCGACAATGACGGCGGCGCCCTGCCTCGGAATCTACGAGAAGGCCCTCCCCGCGGGCCTCGATTGGCCGCGGATGCTCGCCGCGGCGCGGACGGCCGGCTACGACTATGTCGAGATGTCCATCGACGAGTCGGACGAGCGTCTCGCGCGCACGGCGTGGGGCGCCGAGGCGAAGGTCGAATTCAGGCATGCCGTCGCCGAAAGCGGCGTGCCCGTCAAATCGGTCTGCCTCTCCGGCCATCGCCGCTTCCCATTCGGCAGCGCCGATCCGATCGTCCGCGAGCGGGCGCGGGACATTATGCGCGGGGCGATCGACCTCGCCGTCGACACCGGGATCAGGACGATCCAGCTCGCGGGCTACGACGTCTATTACGAGCCTTCCACGCCCGAGTCCCTCGCCCGCTTCGAGGAGGGGATCGACTGGGCCCTCGGGCTTGCCGAGCGGGCGCAGGTCACGCTCGCGATGGAGATCATGGACACGCCCCTCATGGGAACCATCACGCGCTGGAAGGCCTGGGCCGAGCGCCTGCCCAGTCCCTGGTTCCAGGTCTATCCCGACGTCGGCAACCTCTCGGCCTGGGCCGACAGCGTCCCCCGCGAGCTCGCGAACGGGCTCGGGCGCATCGTCGCCGTCCATCTCAAGGACACGATGCCGCCCGCTCCCGGCTTTCCGGGGAAGTTCAGGGAAGTGCCCTTCGGCGAGGGCTGCGTCGATTTTTCCGCCGCCTTCAGGACTCTCGCGGCCATGAGGTACCGCGGCTGCTACCTCGTGGAGATGTGGACCGATAAAGCCCCCGACCCGATCGCCGAATGCTCTCGCGCCCGCGAATGGATCCTCGCGCGGATGGCTGAAGCCGGCATCGCGTGAGCGTCCGCGCCTTACATCAAGCTCACCGGGTCGACGTCGGGCTCGAGCCTGACGGATGAAGGCGCCTTGAAACCCGCGAGCGCGGCGGCCATCGCCTTGTGCAGGGGCCCCAGCTCGGCGGCCCTCGCGATTACCTGCCAGCGGGCCGTGCCCGCCATCATTCCCAGAGGGCACTCCGCGGGACCGAGGAGCTCCGCTCCCTCCGGCAGGAGAGGGCGCGCGAGCTCGGCGAATTCCCTCGCGGACGAGGCCGCCCTCCCCTTCTCCTTTGACCGGAACACGACGCGCACCAGGCGGGCGAAGGGCGGAAAGCCGAGCTCCCGCCTCGTCTCCAGCTCGAGGCGGTAGAAGGCCTCGGCGTCGCAGGCGGCGGCTAGCCGCATCACCGGGCTGTCGGGACGGTATGTCTGCAGTATCACGCGGCCGTCGGGCGTGAAGCGGCCCGCCCGGCCCGCGACCTGCACCACCAGGGCGAAAGTCCGCTCGGCCGACCTGAAATCGGGCAGGTTGAGGCTCGTGTCGGCGAGGACGACGCCGACGGTCTTCACGCGGGGGAAGTTGAGGCCCTTCGCCACCATCTGCGTGCCGAGGAGGAGGTCGGCGCGGCCTTCCCGGAAATCGGCGAGGGCGGCCTCCAGCTCCCCCGCCTTCGAAGTCGAGTCGGCGTCGAGTCTCCGTATCCTCAGGTCCGGAAAGAGCCGCGCGGCTTCTTCCTCGACGCGCTCGGTGCCGAAGCCCGCCCAGCCGACGTCGAGGGAGCCGCACTCGGGGCAGGCCTCCGGAGGGGCGGCGCGATATCCGCAATAATGGCACACCAAGGCGTTGCGGTCCTTGTGGAACGTGAGGGCTACCGAGCAGTTCGGGCAGCGCAGCTCGCGGCCGCAGCTGCCGCAGCGGAAGAAGTAGGAAAAGCCCCGCCTGTTGAGGAAGAGTATCGATTGCCTGCCCTCGGCGCGGGAGGCGCGCACCGACTCGGCGAGCTTGCGCGAGATGGGTCCGCCCTCGAGACGCATGTCGACTATCTCCACGGTCGGAGGCGCGCCGCCCGCGAGTCGCCGCGTCAGGGGAAGCCGATCCATCGAGCCGGCGGCCATGAGGCTCCAGGCCTCGACCGAGGGAGTCGCGCTGCCCATCACTACCCGCGCGCCTTCGACGGCGCGGCGGCGCAACGCGACCTGCCGGGCGTGGTAGCGCGGCGCGGAGCCGGATTTGTAGGTAGCCTCGTGCTCCTCGTCTATCACGATGAGGCCGAGCCTGCGCGCGGGCGCGAACACGGCGCTGCGAGCCCCGACTACGACGGTCGCCTCGCCTCTGAGGATGCGCCTCCACTCGGCGAGCTTCTTCGAGGGAGCGAGCCGCGAGTGGAGCACCGCGCACCTATCGCCGAAGCGTCGCTTCGCCGCTTCCACGACCTGACCCGTAAGCGCTATCTCGGGCACGAGGTAGATTACGCTCCTCCCCTCGGCGAGCGTGGCCTCGGCGGCCTGGAGGAAGACCTCGGTCTTGCCCGTGCCGGTGAGGCCGTAGAGGTACTCGAGACCGGACCGCGCTCGGATTATGCGCTCGAGGGCCGCGGCCTGCTCGCCCGACAGGGCGAGCGGCGATCCCTCGATCTCGAACTCCTCGACCTCGATCGCGGCTCCCGATCGAGGCTCTCTGCGGGCCGAAGGGAGCATGGCGGAAAGCGCCTCGCCCTGTCCGCAGAAATACATGCCCGCGAGCCATCGCGCGAGTTCGACCGAACGCTCGTCGAACAAGGGCTCCTCGTCCAAGGTCTTCGTTATCCGCTTAAGCTGCTCCGGCGGGATCGCGCAGGAATCGGACTCGCCGACGACGAAGCCAATCGCCTCGCGGCGCCCGAAGGGAGCCGAAACCCGCCTGCCGAGGCAGGCGCTGCGGCTCTCGTCGTTCCGGTAGGAAAGGGCCCCGAGCCGGGGCACGCCGAAGAGGACCTCGACGAATTCGGCCATCCGCCCGCCCTAAGACAGCGGCGAGACGCGCTCGCGGAAGGTTTTCAGGTCCTCCCAGGCGGGCCGCTTATAAGCTTCATCGCGCAGCAGGGCGCTCGGATGGTATGTCACGAAAAGTGGCGTGCCCTCGAAGTCCCGCCAGGCTCCGCGCAGCCTGCCTACGCCTTCGGCCGAGTCCAGCAGGGCGCCGGCGGCGATGCGGCCGACGCAGAGGATGGCCTTGGGCTTCAGCAGCGCGATTTGCCTGCGGAGGTAGCCGAGACAGGCGGCCCGTTCATCCGGCGCCGGGTCGCGGTTGTCGGGCGGCCTGCACTTCACGACGTTGGCGATGAAGCAGTTCGATTCGCGAGACAGCCCGATGGAGGCGAGCATCTTGTCGAGGAGCCGGCCCGCCGGGCCCACGAAAGGCAGGCCTTGAGCGTCTTCCTCGGCACCCGGACCCTCGCCCACGACCATCGCGAGAGGCGCTGGGGGGCCCTGTCCCGGCACCGCGCGCGTCCGCTTCTCGCAGAGCCGGCAGGCTCGGCAATTCTCGACCTCGCGGGCGATGGCATCCAGACTGTCGCCGAATCTCGTCATCTTTCCGTCCGCCGGTACGGCGGCCGCGAAATCGGGATGACCGCTGGGCAAGGGCCTGCTTCGCAGGCCCCCCTTGAGCCAATCCTCGACTACGCCGAGACTCACCCAAAGCTCGCGGCGCTCTTCGGCTGGCATTGAGTCATCACCTCGTTCCGACATTGCCGGAACAGTGTACTCGCCGGTGGCTCGAAGGGACAAGCGTCGAAAGAGTCAGCAGCCCTTCCTTATGCTTTGAGGGTATCGAAACATAATCTGCCCGAAAACGGGTATTTCCTGCCCGTAATCGGGCAAGATTCCTAGCAAATTTGATATACTAGGTTTATCCTGCCAGTCGTAGGGGCGAAAGGGGATGAATATTCCTTTCTTGGATCCGGAGCGCCAGAAATATATGGAAGACAAGTATGCGCTCGAACCAAGCGAGCTCAGTCTCCTCATCGACGACCTATGGGCTTTCACCGAAGAGACTACCGAGGAATTCGTCCGACGCCGTCACGGCGAGCTCCAACGCATGGGCATGCGAAACGAGGCGATCTACCGGCGCCTCGCCGAGGAAGCCTCCGCGGGACGCTATCGCAGCCCCCCTCTCTCCCTCCGCCAGCTGCGGAGGATCATTTACGGATAGGAGTCGACATGTGCGGGATAATCGGATACACCGGGTCGAAGAAGGCCATGCCCGTCCTGCTCCGGGGGCTCAAGCTCCTCGAATATCGAGGCTACGATTCTTCGGGCGTCTCCCTGGGGGATAAGGGGAAGATCAGGACCTACAAGAAGGCGGGCAAGCTCGCCGAGCTGGAGGCCGTCCTGCCTGCCTCGTCTCGCGAGACGGCGGGTATCGGACACACGCGCTGGGCGACGCACGGCGCTCCGACCGACCTCAACGCCCACCCTCACGTGGGCTCTACCGGCCGAGTATCCATCGCGCACAACGGAATCATCGACAATCACGCCGTCCTCCGTCGCGAGCTCGAGGCCAAGGGGGTAGGCTTCGCGAGCGAGACCGACAGCGAAGTCATAGCCCAGCTCGTCGAATCGGCCTTGAAGGATGGAGCCGACGCCGGTCCGGAGGCGGCGGTCCTGTCCGCCCTGGCGAGGCTCGAGGGCACCTTCGGCCTCGCCATTCTCTTCGCGGACTACCCGGGTCTCGTCGTGGGGGCGCGGAACGGCAGCCCCCTCGTCCTGGGCATAGGCGAAGGCGAGTGCTTCCTCGCCAGCGATCCGGCCGCCTTCGGCGGGGCCGCTCGGGAGGCGGTGTTCCTTCGCGACGGCGAGATCGCATTCCTCCGCCCGGGAACCTGGGAAATGCGCGACTTCCGCGGCGCTCGCGTCGAGAGCGAGGCCCGGCCCCTGGACGCCGCGGCCCACCCGGGCGAGCTCGGGGACCAGCCCGATTGGCTGCTGAAGGAGATACTCGAGGAGCCCGACGCGGCGGCGCGCGCCCTGGGCAACGGAGGCCGCCTCCTCAAGGATCTCGGCACCGTCAAGCTCGGCGGCCTCGGCCTGGAGCCTCGCGAGCTCCTGGGCCTCGAGCGGATCGTGCTCTTCGGCATGGGATCCGGCCTTCACGCGGCCATGATCGGGGCGCGTCTCCTCGAGGACTGGGCCCGGATGCCCGCGGCCGCCCTGGATGCGTCGGAGTTGCGATCGTCCAACCCCATCGTAGACGCGCGCACGCTCTACGTCGCGGTCAGCCAGTCGGGCGAGACGGCCGACACGATCGGAGCCGCGCGCGAACTCCTCACCAAGGGAGGACGCGTAGTCGGCGTCATCAACGCCGTGGGCTCGACCCTCGCGCGGCTCTGCAACGGGGGCGTCTACGTCCACGCGGGAGCGGAAATATCGGTCGCGACCACCAAGGCCTTCGTGAACCAGGCTCTCGTGCTGGCCCTGCTGGCCCTTCTTCTCGGGAGGATGCGCGCGCTCTCGCTCTCGCGGGGCAGGCAGATCGTCGAGGCGCTGGAGGCCTTCCCCGGCATGGCGGCCAAGACCCTGACCCTCGTACCGGACATAGCCAGGATCGCGCGACTCGTTCGCGGCGAGGCCAGCGCCTTCGTCGTGGGCAGGGGGCCGTGCTATCCCGCCGCGCTAGAAGGCGCCCTCAAGCTCAAGGAGCTCTCCTACGTCCACGCGGAGGGGCTGGCCGCGGGATCTCTCAAGCACGGACCGCTCGCCCTCGTGAGCGAGGGTACGCCGGTCTATGTCCTTGCGTTCGCCGGCGATTCCTACGGCAAGACCCTCGTCGCGGCATCCGAAGTGCGCGCCCGCGGCGGGCTCCTCGTTCTCGTCACCGACATGGACGATCCCCAGGCGCCCTTCGCCGAGCGGATACTCCTGCCGCGCTGCGAGGAAGGTCTCGCGCCCATCCTCGCGGTCCTGCCCTTTCAGCTCCTGGGCCGCGAGCTCGCTCTCCTCCTCGGCCGCGACGTGGACAGGCCGCGCAACCTCGCGAAGAGCGTGACTACCGAATGAGGTCGCGGCGAGCGCCCAACTTATACCTGCCGGCTGCTCAACTTTGCGGGAGAGGCTATTTCCCTATCATCACTTGGACTATCTGTATGATCGGGAAAATTATGCATACGATGATGAATATGACCTCGAGAGTCATCATGCGGCTCTCGCCGGAGTCGGCCTTGACCATCTCGTAGACGTCCTGGAGGGTATCCAGGCGGCGCTCGACCGACCACTTCCAGCCCTCGGTGTTGAAGATCTCGCAGAGACGGGCATAGATCTGGCCGAGATAGTAATCGCCGATGATCTTGGAGGAGTTCTCGAGGTTCTCGAGGATGAAAAGCGCGTCGAAGCGCAGTGCCTGGATGTGGGCGACTTTGACCTGGACCTTGCCGCGGCCGCGGATCAGCCCGCGCGTCAGCCTGCGTCCTCCGACGGACATGCGCAGCAGCACGTCCTCGGCCTGATCCAGCCAGGTATCGAGGAGCTTGTCGAGGACGCGAAGCTCGAGGAGCTGGTAGTTGGCGTGCTCGGCGATTAGGAGGAGGTCCTCGTAATCGCCCCTCGGATCGATGATGAGGCAGCGGTCCAATTCGAAGATGGCCAGGTCGCCGACCCGGTACGAGAACGGCCTCCCCAGCGTCGCGGCGATCTGGCTGTCGTGGAGGCTCGAGTCGGGCTCCTCGCCTATGAGGAGGGAAGCGCAGTAATCGCGGTTGCGCTCGATGAAATTGACCGGGTCCTCGCCGCACTCGAGGAGACAGAAGGCCAGGTAGGACTCGCGGTCCATGTCGCCGATGGCCCGAGGCTCCGATACCGCCGGGGTCAGCGCCTCGAAGAGCATGCGGAAGCCCTCTTCGGCGTACTCGGCTATCGTCAAGGTCCGCCCTAGCGAGATCACTGCCTTTTCCTCGAGGCCGTGGAGCTCGCTCATGGGGAGGCGAGTCTTCACGCGTACCACGATCGTTACGGCTCCCTCCTCGTATATCTTGGCCTGCGACGAAAGGCGCTCGAAGCCTTCGCTCTTGGACAGCTCGGGAATGCCGAGTTGGAGGATGAGGGGCGTAGGAAGGGTGAGGGAGGCCGGAGTATCTCGGCGCTTGGCTATGCCGAGGTCGGGATGGGCGGGCACCAGGTCGGCGACCTTGGTCAGGTCTACGCTCCTGCCGACGTCGTAGAGGTAGAAGAACACCGCTTCGACCAAGAGGGGCAGGTCCGAGCCGCGGCGCCTGGCGCGCCTGTCGCGGCCGAAGACCCCGCGCCGCTCCATGTGGCCTCGCCGCTCGCTCGCCGGGCGCCCGGCTTCGCCTCGCCCGCGCTCCGCCCTGAAGGGCTCCGTCCCCTCGGCGCCCGGGAAGCGCGGCTGCCGGGGACCGCCGGGAGAAGTGCGTCGGCCCATCAGGGCGCCGGGGGCGCCGAAGTCGACGCCTGTACCTCCATTCGAGGAGGCACTTCGTGGTCCAGCACGCTCAGCACGAGGACGTAGCCGGCGGGCAAGGCGTAGGGCGCGGTGAAGGATCCGCCGGGATGGTTGACGGTGAGGAGGGGGGTGCGGTCGCCCGAGGGGCTCATGCTCTCGAGGGAGACTTTCAGGGGATAGGGATATACTGGAAGGTCGCGAGAGTATATTCCCGCCACTATGTCCCTGGAGACGGCGGGTGCGGAGAGGGTCACGGAGACGCGCGCGTTAGCCGGAATCATGGAGCCCGCCGCCGGCGTCTGCGCGACTACGGTGCCGGCCTTCTCGCTCTTCCCTCCGGCCCGCATGGAGAAGTTCACGGCAAGGTCGGTCTTCTCGACCTGGAGGAGGGCATCGTCGATGGCCAGCCCGCCGAGATCGGGTACCTTGACCTGCGCCTTCTCGGGACCGCGGCTCACCACCAGCTCGAGCTGGGTCGGGCCCCCGATCTCCGTCTCGGGCAGGGGCTTCTGCTCGAGGATGCTGCCCGCGGGCGCCTTGTCGAAGACGTAGACCGGGGGATCCTTGACGGAGAGAAGAGGCCGGGCGCCGGCGTAGAGCGTCTGGAGGTGTATCTTCGCCTCGTTGATGTCCTGGCCGACGAAATTCTCGACTTTATCGACGACCGAACCGCGGCTCACGGTGATCTGGATGCGGCGGCCGGCCTTGACGATGGCCCCGGAGGAAGGACTCTGGTCGACGATCTTGCCCCGGTCCAGGGGATTCTCCGTGAAGCGGAGGGAGACGCGGGGATAGAGTTCCTTTTCCTGCAGCTTCACCAAGGCCTGGGCCAGCTCCATCCCCTTCACGTCCGGCACCATCGTCTGCTCGGCCCCTCGGAGCGAGAGGAGGAAGGCCGAGACGCCGGCGACCACCATGAGCGCGATGATCGCCCCGAGGCCGTAGGCGATGAGGCGATAATGCTCCTTGTCGAAGGATTCGATCTTGCGGAGGTCGACGGGAAGGGTGGGGAGACGGATTTCCGACAGCTTCGGCAGTCTTGGCAGTTTAGGCAGCTTGAAGGTGAGCTTCATGGGCTATCCGCTTCCTTGAATGTGGGGCCTCCGAGAACCGTGCCGACGAGCTGTCTCATGCCGTTCGCGAATTCCCTATACGGAAGGGCCTTTTTTTGCTGAACCTGGAGGCGCCTGAGGGCTATGAGGCCGTCCATAGTTTGTACCATTATGCCGCGGCTCTTGTCTAGGCCGAGCACCGTTCCGGGCGGGGCATCTTCGAAATCGAGGCTGTTCGGGCCCGCCGCGAAGGTTATGTGCGGGTAGGGAAAGGCGTCGAGGATGTTGAGCCTCAAGCCCCGGAAGTAGGTGAAGGCTCCCGGCCAGGGGTAGAAGGCTCGTATCTTCGCGTCGATATCGAGGAGGGGGCTGGCCCAGTCGACGAGGCCGTCCTCCTTGCGCAGCATCGAGCAGTAGCTCGGGTCGCCTTCCTGGGGCCTGGCCGCTTCCTTGCCCTCGGCTATCTCCTCGAGCACCTGCGAAAGAAGGTCGGCGCCCATTATCGCCGCGACCTCGGCTAGGTCCTCCGCGGTTTCCGTGCCCGACAGGCGGAGGGGAAGCTGACCGAGGATGTCGCCCGAGTCCATTGCGAGGGCGATGCGCTGGACGGTGATGGCCGTCTCGGAATCGCGGGCCAGGATGGCCGCCGGTATGGGCGCCGGACCCCGGAAGCGCGGCAGGAGGCTCGGATGAACGTTGACGCCGCCTTTCGGGAAGAGGGCGAGGAATTTGGGCCCGAAGATGCGTCCGTAGGCATAGGCGACGAGGATGTCCGGCTCGAGGGCGGCGACCGCGTCTCGCGCGCCGGCCCCGAGGCGCATCGGCGCGAGGAGGGGCACTCGCTCGCCGAGGACCGTCTCCGAGGCCTCGGCGACGGGCGTGCGCTCGAGGGAGAGGCCTCTGCCCTTGGCGCTCGCCGGGTTGGTGAGCACGCCGACTATCTCGTGCTCGAAGGAGATGCGGATAAGGGAGGGGACGGCTATATCCGGGGATCCCGCGAAGAGCACGCGCACTTGCTTCTCCTACGATGGAACGACGCGGATTCGGCGCGAAGGCAGGGAGGGGAACTTAGGGCACGGAGCAGGAAGATTCTCCAACCGAGACGATTCCCTAAGCCTTCACGAGGCGGCGATACTGGGCGAGGGCCTTGTCCCGCTTGCCGTCCTTAAGGCGATCGATGAAGAGCAGACCCTCGAGGTGATCGTACTCGTGGAGTATGACCCTCGCCAAGAGCCCGCCGGTCTCGACCGAGAAGGGCCTGCCCTTCTCGTTCCAAGCCTGGACGCGAACCGACTCGGGGCGGACGACGTCGAGATAGAGCCGGGGAAGGGAGAGGCAGCCTTCTTCTATCTCGACAACCTCCTGAGACGTGAGGACTATCTCGGGATTTATGAATATGCGGGGCTTGTCGCCCTCGACGCTCGTCACGAACAGCCTGAGCGGAGACGCGACCTGGGGACCGGCGAGGCCGATCCCCCTCCCCGCCATCGCCCCCAGCATATCGGCGGCGAGAGAGCGGATCGAATCGTCTATATCCTTGACGGGCTCGGCCTTCCTTCCGAGTATCTCGTTCCCGTAAGTGACTATTTCGAGCATAACGACTCCCCTATATATTTAATCTAGCAAGGACCGATCCTCAGGTCAATGAACGATGCCTCGTAGCGAGCCGAAGTCCGCTTTGTCCCCGACGCGGACTCCTGCGCGATCGAACCACCCCCTCGGTACCTCCAGCGCGTAACGCACCGACCGCTCGGCCTGGACGGAGGCGAGAGATTCGGGCTGAAGGTCGACGATCTGCCTGATCGTGCCGTCCGAGGCGATATACGCCAGCGAAAGAGGGATGAGGGTGTTCTTCATCCAGAAGGCGAGTTGCTCGTCCTTATCGAAAATGAAGAGCATGCCCTCCCCGTCCGCCAGGCTTTTCCTGAACATGAGGCCTCGTTCTCGCTCGACCTCGGTCCGCGCGATCTCGGCGACGACTCGAGCGCTCCCCACGGTGATCGTGGCCGTCGCGAGCTTGGGATTGGGGCTGTCGGTCACCTCCTTCTTCTCCGCGCAGGACGCGAGGGGAAGGCCGAGGCAGAAGGCTGCGACGAGGAAGAGGGAGGCTGAGGTCGTCGTGGTCATGCGGCTGTCCTTTCCGGGAGGCGCCAGTATAGCAAAGATCCCGGTCCGCATCGACTGGGCATGGGTCGATCGAGCCCTTGCCCCCCGCCTTGAGGCCTATGCGGATAAATGAAAAAGGCCGCACGGGAAACCCCGCGCAGCCATCGCCGTGCTCGGATCGACTGTTCCGGTCAATATGCCCCGATCCGGAATCGCGAGGTACGAACCCGATTGCGGATCAGTACCCCCCCTTGGAATCGCGGGGCTTGCGGGCCTTCTTGAGGAGCTTGCGCGCCAGGGCCTTCTGCTTACGGTTCTTGATCGTGGAAGGTTTCTCGAAATACTCGCGCTTCTTCCACTCGCGGATGATCCCCTCCTTCTCGACCATGCGCTTGAAGCGCTTTATGGCCTTCTCGAGGGGCTCGCTGTCGTCCACGATGATCTGCTTGATAAAAATCACCTCCCTTCGATCAGGCCATTCATTATAGTCGTAACGGCCCGCTTGTCTAGTAGAGGGGCGCCGAGCCAGTACTCGGGATCCACGGCCTCGCCCTCGGCCCGGAGCTCCCAGTGGAGATGGGGCCCCGTCGCCATGCCGGTGGAGCCCGAACGCGCTATGACCGCGCCGCGCTCGACCATGGCGCCGTTCTTGACCGCGATCGACGAAAGATGGAAGTACAGGGAATAGAGGCCCGGCAGATGCTCGACCACAACTGTCCCGCCGGTCGCTTCGCGGTCGGCGGCCAGCACGACTTTGCCGCGGGCGCAAGCGCGTACGGCCGTGCCTTCGACGACGGCCCAGTCGAGGCCGGTATGCACGCTCCTATCCGAGCTGCCGTCGGCGTAGACGTACCGCCGGCGATCGCCGAAACCCGCGCTGCGCCAACCGCCATCGACGGGGAAGAGAAAGCCGGAAGGATCGGCGAATACCGCCGCCTCGTCGATCCTACGGAGGATGGCGAACAGGCTGCGCGCCTCCTCGGCCTTCCGCTCGCTCGGCTCGGTTCTCAACTTCGAATTCGCCTCATCCAGCCGTATCGTCTCGAAAGGGAAGCTTCGGGGATCGACGGCGACGGCCGCCGAGGCTCCTGCCGCGAGCAGCCTGTATTCTCCGGGCGGAAGCTCGGGGGAAAGAGGCATCAGGGCTCCGAAAAGCATGAGCTTCGGCCCCTCCCCGGGCTCAGGCGAAGGTAAGGGAGCGAGCGGTACGTCGCCTCGGTCCAGCATTTCCGACGCGGCGAAGCATCGGGCGGACCCGACCGTCTTGCCTACCGCGTCGACGAGACTCGCCTCGAGACTTGAACCCGAGAGGGCGACGGCCGGCCCCTCGACGACCGGGGCTCCGATGGCGATCCAGGCGAGGAGGGGATCTCCCTGTCTGAGCCGCGTGGGCGCGATGATGGCCGCGAGCGCGGATACCGAGGCGGCGCCCTCGGCGTAAAGCGGTGCGGCGGCGATAAGCAGTCCCGCGATCTCCAGGGCGGCGATGAGCGACGTTGCGCGGCGCGGGTGCATGGTCGTGAGGATATCGCACTTCCTCTGTATAGGGAAATGGTTTATACTGCCCCGCATGCTGTTCACGACGGGGAACCTCATCACCCTCGGGCTCGTCCTGGTGGTGCTTCTCGTTTACCGCCAGTTCGACCGCGACAACCGCTCTCTCGAGAAGGTCAAGAAGTTCGCGGACAGGCAGCGCGACGAGCTTTCCGCGTACGTGGACAAGCGCGCCGACGATCTCCGGCGCTTCGGCATCGAGCTCGACGTCCAGCAGAAGGCCGCCAAGGTGGCCCTCGACAGGATACAGGCCGTCCAGGAGGGCCTGGCCCAGCGGGCCGAGGCGATAGGCGGCATAGAGAAGCGCCTGGCCGAGTACGACAACGCCCTCGCCCGGCTCAAGGACATGACCTCGCGGGTGGACGAGAATCTCCTGCGCATCCACGACGAGTCGGATTTCGTCGATTCGGTCGCGAAGCGCGTCGACTCGGCGCAAAAGGAAATGCTCGTCGTGCAGCGCGACATAGCCGTGCTCAAGGAGAGCTTCGGCAAGGACTCGGCGGCGGCCCTCCAGCTCTTCAAGGCCGAGCTCCTCGCCGACGTGGGAAAACGGATCGCCGATCTCGGGCAGACGGCGGAGCGCGCCAGGGTCGAGGCCCAGGCGAGCGCGGAGCGCGCCGAGTCGGGCAAGGCGGCCCTCGAGCGCGAGCTCGCCCGCGCCCTCGAGAAGGCGAGGATCGAGGCCGAGAAGCTCGAGGACCTCGCGTTCGCCAAGCTCAGGGAGGGGACCGAGGCGAAGGCCGCCCGGTTCAAGGAACTCGTCGAGGAAAAATTCTCGCAGCTTGGCGCCCTCGCCAAGGAGAAGGTCGCCGAGACCCAGAGCCTCGTCAAGGGATTCAAGGCCGAGTGGAAGGCCGATGCCGAGGGGCTCGTCTCCCGCCTCGGCGCCGAGATAGAAGCCGCCGAGACCCGCGTAGCCGCCTCCGCCGCTTCGGTCGCCATGACCGAGAAGTCCATCTCCGAGCTGGCCGACCGCAATTCCGGAGAGCTCGCGGCGATCGCCGCCCGAACCCAGGCCGATCGCGAGGCGATCGTCGCCAAAATCAAGAACGACCGCGACATAGTCGAGGCGCGGCTCGCCGCCGAGGGCGCCTCCCTCCAGGCCAAGGTATTCGAGGAATTCGGCCGCCGATTGGCCGAGTACTCCTCCGAGGCCGAAGCCCGATTCGAGCGCCTCGAGGCGGCCGGCTCCGAGATCGGGGCCCTGGATTCGGCTTTCAGGGCCTCGATGGAGCAGGCCGAGCGCCGCGTCGAGAACGACTTCGAGGCCTTCGGGCGCGAGCTCGAGGACCGCCGCAAGCGCTTCGAGGAGGGCTTCGAGCGCGAAGCCTCCCAGCTCCGCTCGGGCATGAAGTCCCTCGAGGACGAGCTCGACTCGCTCAAGACCCGCGCCTACGACAACGTCTCCGAGAAGCTCAAGATCTTCGAGGACGAGTTCTTCGTCGATCTCAAGGCGCGCGGCGACAGCGTCGAGCTCCGCCTGGAGGCATGGCGCGCCGACCTGGACAGGACCCTGGCCGACCTCGCGGCGAGCACCGCGGCCGAGCGCGCGGCCGCCGAACGGACCCAGCTGGAGGAGATCAGGGCCCGCATGGCCGACAGCCAGGCGCGAACGCAGGAGCAGCTGGACAAGCTGCGCGAGCGCGCCCAGGCCGTCCAGGACGGCATCGTCGCGCAGAGCGGGATGGCCGCCGAATCCCTCGCCGCGCTCAAGGGCTCCGTCCTGAAGGACGCCGCGGACGCTCGCGCGACCGCCCAGGCCTACGTCGAGGGCGAGATCTCCCGCTTCTCCCTCGAGACGGGAGGCAAGCTCAAGGCGGCCGAGCGCGAGCTCTCGGGCCGCATCGAGGCCCTTGCCGCCTCGATCGGCGCCGAGGAAGAGCGCGTCCGCGAAGCGCGCGAATCGGTCGCCGAATCGGCCGAATCCTTCCGCGCGCGCTTCGCCGAGACGATCGGCGAGGTCGAAGCCCGCTCCCGCGCCCAGCTTGACGCATTCGCCGCCACGACCACCGTGCTTCTCGAGCGCGCGCGCGCGGAGTACGAGGCCCAGGCCGATTCCTATACGGCTTCCTCTCAGGCCGAGCGCGACCGCATCTCCCGCGAGCTCGCCGGCCTCGCCGACCGCACCGCCGAGCTGCGCTCGGACCTGTCGTCGCGCATCGCCCAGGCTCTCGAAGGCTTCTCCCGAGGCTTCGAGGGCCTCTCCGCGGAGCTCGAGAAGAAGCGCCGCGAAGCCCAGGCCGAGGGCGAGCTCCGGCTGCGCGAGTACAAGGACGCCGTGCAGGACCTCGGCATGAAGCTGGAGACGATGCGAGCGCAGGCCTTCGGCAAGGTAGAGGCCGATGCCTCCCGAGTCTCCCAGGCGGTGGCCGAGATAGACCGGCAACAGAAGGCCTTCGTAGCCCAGACCAAGCTGTTCGAGCGCGCGGACGAGCTCAAGGACAGCCTCGGCTCGAGCATCGAATCGATGAAGGCCGATCTCTCGCGCCTCGAGGGCCGGAGGGCGGAGGTGGCCGAGATCGAGGGCCAGCTCGGCCGAGTCAAGCGCCTCGAGGACGAGGTCAACCAGAAGGTCACCCGCTTCCTCGCCGAGAAGAAGCGCATCGACGCCCTCGAGGCCGATTTCACGAGGCTCGCGACGGTCTCGGACGCGGTGGACCGCAGGCTGGAGGAAGTCACCGGCCAGGCCGACGCCCTCACCGAGGCGCAGGCGACGATTCGCAGGCTCCTCGAGCTTTCCAAGGAGGCCGAGGGCAAGATCGACAGGCTGGACAAGAAATCGGCCGTGCTCGACGCCACCGTGGAGGCAGTAGACAAGAACTTCCAGTCGGTGCAGGCGGTCGAGAAGGCCGTCGCGGCGGTAGGCGCCGAGCTGCGCAAGATCCCCGAGCGCGTCGCCGAGCTGAAGCGCGGCGTCGACGAGTTGGCCGCCGGAAGGGACAAGGTGAACGAGGCGGTGAACCGTCTCACCGAGCTCGACGACGTGATCGCGGACGCCGAGAGGCGCGTCTCGGAAGTCCAGAAGGCGCGCGAATGGCTCGCCCGCGCCGAGACTCGCCTCGAGGAGATCGACAGGAAGGCGCAGGACCAGCTCAAGCTCCTCTCCTCCCTCCTCAAGGAGGAGGAGGGCCCCGCGCGCGCGAGAGAGCGCGGCGCGCCTCCCTCCAGCGCGCAGGACACCGTGCGCAAGCTCGCCCGCCAGGGCTGGAGCGTCGACGAGATCGCGCGAGCGGTGAAGATAAGCCGCGGCGAGGTGGAATTGATACTCGAGCTGGGCGCGAAGAACTAGGCCGCGAGCGCCGCGAGCCGATGGCGAAGCAGGAGCCGCCCTACACGATCGGCCGCCTCGGCGAGCTCTGCGGCCTCTCGCGCTCGACCCTCATCTATTACGACTCCATAGGCCTACTGGAGCCCTCCGGGCGCTCAATTTCCGGCTACAGGCTCTACTCGAAGGAGGACCGCTCGAGGCTCGAGCGGATCGTCGCATTCCGCGCCCTGGGCCTCGAGCTCGAGAGGATTGGCGAGCTCCTCGACCTGCCCGAGGATGGGCCGGCCGGCTCCCTCCTCGGCCGCGTATTCGAGATCAACGGGAGGATCGCCGAGCTCAGGGCCCAGCAAAGAGGCATTCTCGACCTCCTCGAGGCGAGGGGCGGCTTGGGGGTCGGCCCTTCGTCGATCCGCGCGCTCGGGAAGATCGCCCGCGAGGCGGGCATCACGGAGAGCAACTATCGCGGACTGCACGAGGCCTTTGAATCCGTCTTGCCGGCCGAGCACCGTCGCCTCCTGGGCCTTCTCGGCTTCGGCGAGGCCGAGATCGAGGAATTCCTCGCGAAATTGAAAAAAGGCCTTTGACTCGACTACGGCTTCACGGTTTAGCTTCATCGAATCCCCATGGAAAGGAGAGGCAGATGGAACGAAAACCGCGATGGAAGAGGGCCGAGAGGATAGAGAGGAAGGCGAGCTTCGAGCTGAAGGCCGGGGCAGCCGGGATATTCCCCCTGCTCTGCCCCGTCAGGGAATACGATTGGATACCCGATTGGCGCTGTACGATGGTCTATTCGGATTCGGGAGTCGCGGAGAAGGACGCGGTCTTCCATACCCGCGAGCTCTTCGGCAGGAAGACGGTGTGGTGCTGCATAACCTATGAGCCGCCGAGGCTCATAGAGTACCTCTTCGTCCTCGGCGCGAGCGGGGTCGCGAGGCTCTCGATACGGCTGGACGAGGCGCCGATCGGCTCTACCCGGGTGACCTGGACGATGCGGTTCACGGTAGCCAGGCTGATGTCCCATTTCGCCGCCAAGGTCACCTCGCGCGAAGGCTTCGACGCGATGATGGCGGGAAGGCGTCGGGAGCTCGAGGCGTACCTCGCCCGCGAAGGCGAGGCGTGAGGTATAGGCGGACTCCGATATCCGCTACGGCCGGCCGGCCGGCTGCGATCCCGGCGCCATCAGGACCTTGAGGACGCCCGCGGCGCCCTGTTCGATCATCGCCACGCCTTCGGCGAAGCGATCGAGCGGAAGCTCGTGCGATACGAGGGCGGATACGTCGATCCTCCCGCTCCTCAGCATGCGCACCGCCTGGATGGAGTTCCTGACCGAAGTGTACGACGACAGGAGCGCGAGGCCTTTGCGGAATATCGCGAAGGCGTCGAGCGTAACCTGGGCGCCCGAGGGAGGCACGCCGAAGAGAAGGATCCGGCCGCCCGGCCTGGCCCACTGGGTCGTCCTCCCCATGACGGCGGGGACGCCCGTCGCGTCGATCACCAGGTCGAAGCGGTCGCGCGGGATCTCCTCGATCGAGGAGAGCGTCGACGTCTCGCGCCCTCCCTCGGCCGCGGCCAGGGCGAGCCTCGCCGCCGAGCGGTCCACGACCGCGATCGAGGACGCGCCCATCGCCAGGGCCGTCTTGAGGAGGAGCATGCCGATCGGTCCCGCCCCGACGATGAGGACGCGGTCGGCCAGCTCGACCTCCGCCCTCTGCATCCCATGGAGGACGCAGGAAAGAGGCTCGACGAAGGCCCCCTCCGCGTAGTCCAGGTCGCCTATGCCGAAGACCGCCTTCGCCGGCGCGACGACGTACCCGGCCATCCCGCCGGGAAGCGTCACCCCGACCGCCTTCCAATTCTCGCAGAAATTCTGCCTGTTCGAGAGGCAGGCCGGGCATGAGTCGCAGGCGATGTTGGGTTCGATCGCGACGCGGTCCCCGGGCGCGAAGGAGGCCCCGCCGCTTCCGACCGCCGCGACCTCGCCCGACAATTCATGGCCCGGCGTGATGGGATAGGCCCCGAGGTACTCACCCCTGAAGATATGGACGTCGGTCCCGCAGATTCCGCAGCGCTCGACGCGGATGAGCACCTCGCCCGGGCCGGGCACGGGCGTCGGCACTTCCGCGACGCGAGCCTTCCCCGGCTCGTCTATGATCAATGCTTTCATGCTTCTCGACTCCGTTAGACGCAGGTGAATGCGCCGTCTATGACGATGTCGGTCCCGGTGGTGAATGCCGAGCCCCCGCCGGCGAGATAGATGAGCGCAGCCGAAAGCTCCTCGGGCCTGCCGATGCGCCCGGCGGGCGTATCGGCCTCCCATAGCGGTATCCACTGAGTCGCCTTGAGCGTCATCGCCGTGCCGATGTAGCCGGGACTGATCGAGTTGACCCGGACTTTCAGCGGCGCCCATTCGACGGCGAGCGACTTCGTGAGCATTATTACGCCGGCCTTCGAGGCGTTGTACGCGCTCTGCGGCTGCGGCCGGTTGACGATATGGCCCGACATTGAGGCGGTGTTAATGATAGCTCCCCCGCCTTTCGCGATCATGACGCGGCCCGCGGCCCGCGCGGTGAGGAAGACTCCGGTCAGATTGACGTCGATCACCCGTTTCCAGGACTCGAGGGACATGGTCTCGGCCTTCTCGTTGACGCATATGCCGGCGTTGTTGAAGGCGATGTCGATGGTGCCGAGCTCCCGGACGACGCGCTGGGCCATCGCGTCCACGCTCGCCGGGTCCGTAACGTCGCAGCGGACCGCGAAGGACCTCACGCCGAGGCGCTCGACCTCCTCCGCCGCGCGCGTCGCCGCATCCACGTCCACGTCCACGATCGCGACGTCGGCCCCGGCTCCGGCTAGGGCGAGGGCCGCGCACTTGCCGATGCCCTGGGCGCCGCCCGTCACGAAGGCCTTCTTCCCCACAAGGGAGAACATATCCAGGACGTTCATTCGGCTATCCTTTCACCGCGCCCATCATGAGTCCGCGGACGAGCGCCTTGTGCGAGATCCACCCGAGCACCAGCGGAGGCAGGACCGTCAGCGTGGAGATGGCGCTGAGCTTGGCCCAGAAGAGTCCTTCCTGGGTCATGTACGATGCCATGTAGACTGGTATCGGGGAGGCGTTGATGTACGTGAGGTTCACGGCGAAAAAGAATTCGTTCCACACGAAGATGAACACGAGGAGGGCCGTGGAGATGATCCCCGTGCGGGCGAGCGGAAGGATGATCCTGAAGAAGGAGCGCGCCCGCGACGCCCCGTCGATGTCGGCGGCCTCGAGGAGCTCGCGGGGGATGTCCTTGAGGAAGGACCTCACCATCCACACGGCGATGGGGATGTTGGCCCCAGTATAGATGATGACCATGCCCCAGCGGGTGTCCAGGAGATGGAGGAATTTGAAGAGGAGGAAGACCGGGATGATGACGCTTACCGGAGGGAGCAGCGTCGTGGAGAGGAACCAGAAGAAGGCCGAATCGGGCTTCTTGAGCCTCCCGAAGACGATCGAGTACGCCGCCGGCACGCCGAGGGCGATGCAGAACAGCATCGTCGCCAAGGTGATCAGCGCCGAATTCAGGATGTGGGGCAGGATCCCCGAGCCGAGGACGGCCCTGTAGTTCTCGAGGGTGGGCGAGAACAAAAGCCGGGGCGGGATCGCGTCCGTCTCGTGCTTGAAGCTCGTGAGGACCATGTAGAGGATCGGGAAGAAGAAGGATAGGCAGAGCGCCCAGATGGCCGCGATGCCGATACCCCTCAGCGCCCGTCTGCCGATGCGCGCGTTGCCGATCATGCCTCCGCCTCGCGGGTCTTCCGCCGGACGAATCCGAACAGCGCGGTGATCGTCACCAGGGTGAGGATCACCGTGACTATCGCCATGGCGGCGGCCCTGCCCACGTCCCAGCGATAGAATCCGGTGCGATATACGATATAGGGAAGGTTGGTCGACGATATGCCCGGCCCCCCCGCGGTCGTAACGTAGATCACGCCGAAGGTCTTCAGGATGAATATGAGCCCGAGCATGACGGCGACCTCGATATGCGCCGCGATGGCCGGTATCTTGATCTGGAAGAGCGTCCGGAACGCGCTCGCGCCGTCGACCCGAGCGCTGTCGAGGAGCTCCTCCGAAATGCTCTCGAATCCCGCGAGGAGGATCAGGACGAAGAAGGGCGTCCACTGCCACACCACGAGCATGACGACGGTCAGGAGCGGGTGCTGGCCGAGGAAATCGACCGGGGCCACCCCGAGCCACGAGGCTACGAGGCCGTTGATGCCGAAAGAGGGGTGGAGCATTAGAGTCTTCCACACGATGCCCGCCACCGCGTCCATCACGAAGAAGGGCGCGATCATGATCGTCCTGGCGAGGTTGACGCCGGGGAATCGCCTGTTGAGCATGTGCGCGAAGGCGATGCCGAGTATCGTGCAGCAGGCGATCGAGACGAAGGTGAGCGCGATGGTATTGAGCACCACCGAATAGAACTCCCGGCTAGTGAAGATCTGGAAGTAGTTGCTCAATCCGATGAAGTTGATCCCGAGATCGGGCCGTACCACGATCCATTTCACCACCGAGAGCACGAGGGTGACGACCAGGGGAACCTGCGTGACGAGCGCCACGATCGCCGCGGCGGGCAGGATGAGCGCATTAGCCTTAGGAACGGCCGCAATCCTCTCGAATGCCTTCATTTATCGCCTTTCGTAAGGCCGCGGGGGCCTTGTCCGGCCCCCGCGGAAATCCGCCGGGCTATCGCCCTATTTAAGGTACCCGCCTTCCTTGGCTACGCGGAGGGCGGCGGCCTGGCTGGCCGCGAGGGCGTCGTCGAGGCTCTTGCTCCCGGCGATGTAGGCCGCGAGCTCCTGCGCGACCTCCTCGCCGAGACCCTGGAACTCCGGTATCGAGACGTATTGCACGCCCTTGTAGGGCACGGGGTCGACCGTCGGCTTGTCGTAGTTCGCGTTCTTGATCGCGTTCAGCGTCATGGTGGCGAAGTCCGCGGCCGCTTTGTACTTGGGATTCTCGTAGGTGGAGACGCGGGTCCCGGGAGGAACCTGGGCCCATCCGACGTTCTCGCCTATCAGCTTTATGTAATCCTTGCTGGTCGCCCAGGTTAGGAACTGGAAGGCGGCGTCCTTGTTCTTCGAGGAGGCTTCGATGGCGAGGGACCATGCCCAGAGCCAGCCCGCGTTGCCCTTTTTGACGGTCGGCGCGAGGGCGTATCCGATCTTGCCCTTCACCTTCGAGTCCGCGCCCTGGAGCGTACCGGCGGAGACGGTGGCGTCGTACCACATCGCCGCCTTGCCGGAGGACATCAGGGCGAGGCATTCCGTGTAGCCGGCCGTGGTCGCGCCCGGCTCGCCGGCGTCGGTGATGATCTTCTTGTAGAATTCCCAGGCCTGCTTCATTTCCGGGCTCGTGAACTGCGGGTTCCAATTCATGTCGAACCAGCAGGCGCCGAAAGTGTTTATCAGAGTGTCGAAGACCGCCATGTTCTGGCCCCATCCGGGAAGGCCGCGCAGCGCGATGCCGTACTGGCCCGCGGAGGGCTTGGTGAGCTTCTTCGCCATATCGTAGACCTGGTCCCAGGTCGGCGCGCTCGGCATCTTGATGCCCGCGGCGGCGAAGAGGTCCTTCCTATAGAAGAGCATCGAGCTCTCGCCGTAGAAGGGGATCGCGAACTGCTCGCCGTTCGCGGAGAGCGCGCTACGGATCGGGGGCAGGATGTCGTCGCGGTCGTAGGCCTTCGCCTGATCGGCGCTCATGCCCTTGAACATCGGCTCGAGCGAGGATATCCATTTGTTGGCGGCCCAAAAGGGCGTGTCGTAGGTGCCGATCGTGACGACGTCGTACTTGCCGGCGCCGAGCCCGACGTCCTCGGTGACTTTCTGCCTGAGCTCGTTCTCCGGAAGGACTACGAAGTCGAGCGCTATGCCCGTCTGCTCCGTGAACTTCGCCGAGTACTTCTGCATGATGACCATGTCGGGATTGTTGACCGTCGCGATGGTCAGCGTCGGCTTGCCCTGCGCGAGCGCGGGCGGGCCCAGGACGACGAGGACCAAAGCGACAAGGATGAGCGTCTTCTTCATGTATACCTCCTCTAGGACTTCGGGGCGGCAAGGGATACGCCTCCCCCGCCGCTTTTCATGCGCCCAGTATTCGGCCGGTTTTCGCGGCTGTGAATGGTACGGCGGTACTATTTCGGGTACTATTCGCCCTAGGCGGGCGGATCCCCGAGCCACTTCCGCGCGATGTCGGCCACCCGCACGCGATTGTGCTCGCCGAGCTTCGAGTAGATGCCGTAGACGTAGTTCTTCACGGTCTGCTCGCTGATGAACAGTTCCTCGGCGATGCGCGCGTTGTCCAGGCCGCGGCCTATGAGGGCGAGGATCTCGCGCTCCCGCCTGCCCAGCTCCTCGAGTCTCGAAACGGCGGGAATGCGGGGAGCGGCCGGAGGGCGCGTCGGGTCGCGGTGGACGAGCTTCCTCGCGACCGCGGGGGAAACGAGGAAGGATCCGTCCATGACGGCGCGAAGCGACGTGAGGAGCTCGTTTACGGGAATGTCCTTCAGTATGTAGCCGACCGCGCCGTTCTCGAGCGCCTCGTAAATGTACTCGTCGTCGTCGAAGGAGGTGAGGACCACGATCTTGACTTCGGGGTGCTCGGCATGGATGGCCTTCGTCGCCTGCACTCCGTCGAGGCCCGGCATTCGAATATCCATGAGGATGACGTCCGGCCTCTCCCGGCGCGCGGTCTCGATCGCGGATGCCCCGTCCTCTGCGACTCCGATGACCTCGAAGTCGGGGGCCCTGTAGCCGATGACCGCCTTGAGGCTGTCGGCGAAGAGGGCCTGGTCGTCCACGATGAGGATCCGAACCTTGGGCTCCGTTCCGTTCATCCCGCTCCTCCTCCGTGAAACTCCTCGGGGAGAGGCATCTCCGCGATGAGCGAGAATCCGTACTCGGAGCCCTGCACGATGAGCTCGCCGCCGATGGCGTCCAAGCGCTCGCGCATGCCCGTCAAGCCGATACCCGGCTTGACCTCGGACGCGCCCACGCCATTGTCGGATATCTTCATGTGAAGCCAATCCCGCGCTATCCAGAAGCCGATCTGGATGCGCGTCGCGCCGCCGTGCCTTATGGCGTTGGTCATGCCTTCCTGGACAATGTGCGAGATCACCGAATTGATCGAACCCAGACTGCGCGGCATGTTGCCGTAATTGACCTCGACCTCGATGCCGGTCGCCTGCGAGAAGGACGTCACGATCTTATGGATGCCCGCGATCCCCTCGAGCTTTGCGTTCTCCATCTCGCGGAAGGTCCTGAGGACCCGTCTCGTCTCGGATAGGCCTCCCTGCGCCTGGTCGCAGGCCGCGGCGAGGAGCTCCGCGAGGGGCTTGTTGGCGCTTCCCGCTCGGTCGATCGCGGCCTCGAGCATCATCTTCAGGTTGATGAGCGTATAGCCGACTATGTCGTGGATGTCGCGGGAGAGGCGCTTCCGCTCGGCGATCGTCGATCGCTCGCCTGCCTCGAGGGCATAGTTTTGGAAATCGAGGTTCGCGACGAGGAGGCTGGCGATGGACTTGTCCATGCTCGCGACGCGCTCCCGTTGGCGCCGCGCGTCGGCATCCCGGTTCCTGGCCCCGAGGCAGATATAGGCGATGGCCGCGACGGCCGCGCAGAGGAGGAGCGAGTCCCCGACCGCCGGCACCAGGGGAGGCGCGGACCAGGCTCGCACGGGACGAAGGCGGAAAAGAAGGACGCTCGCGGCGGAGAGCGCGGGCACGAGGGGGACCGAGACCCTGAAATTGCCTATGGCGCAGACGAGGAGGGAGCATGAGAATATCCCCGCCAGTACCACCCCCGAGCCTTCGGGGTAGTCGGCGACGGCGAGAAGGAAGGCCTGGAGCCCGAACAATATGGCGGTGATGACCATCTTCCTGAAAAAGGGCGACGTGAGCGCGCACCCGAGGGAGCAACCGAGGAGGATGAGGAACTGCAAAGGCCAGTCTGCGGCGACGTCGGCAGTCCTCCCGTCGAGGAAGAAGAAGCCGGCGGCGATGGCGTGCAGGGCGATCTGCAGCAGCCCGGCGCCCTCGCGATAGCTCAGGCGCGGCGCCTCCGCCCGGGACTGGGCATTGAGGGCCTGCCGATAGCGCGCGGTCCTTGCCGAATCGATGCTCGATACTTCCGCCACGGAGCCCCTTCTCCTCGGATCGCCTCAATAGGCCCTACCGGCGCGAGGCGCCGACATTGTACACCATGGATCGCGGGGAGGGAGGATCCGAATTCAGCGAATGGGAAAGCCGGATAGCATGGCTTCGGGAGCGGCGTCCATGAGGTCGCCGATCGACTTTCTGTTGTGCATCCGGTACACGACCTCGGCGAACAGGGGAGCTACGGAGACGATCTTGAACCTCCCTGGGTCGAGTCCAGTCTTGATAGGCACCGAATCGGTCGAAATCACGAATTCGATGTCGCTTCCCTCGATGGTCCTGATTCCGGACTCGCTGAGGGGGAGATGGGACAGGCACGCGAATATCCGCTTGGCGCCGTTCTCCCTGAGCCGCCGCGCCAGCGCCGCGAGGGTGCCGCCGGAGAGACTGAAATCGTCGACGATCATGGCGTTCCTTCCCCGCACGGTCCCGAATATTTCCAATATCTCGGCCTCCTCGTCGCTGTGCAGGCGCGTCTTGTCCGCTATCGCGATGGGGAGCTTCATGCAGGAGGCGAATTTCCGGGCATTCTTCACGAATCCGGCATCGGGCGCCACGATCGTCAGGTCTTCAAGGTTCAGCCTTTCGATGAAGGAGGTCAGCAGGGGCCTCGCGTAGAGATGATCCACGGGCTTCTTGAAGAAACCCTGTATCTGCGGGGCGTGCAGGTCCATCGTGATGATCCTGTCCGCCCCGGCCAGCTCTATGCTCTCGGCGACGACCCTCGCCCTGATGGAGACTCGAGGCTCGTCCTTCTTGTCGGCCTTCGCGTAGCTGAAATACGGAATGACCGCGGTCGCGTACTTCGCCCCGGATCGCTTGAATGCGTCCATCCAGAACAGGAGCTCGACGAAATCGTCGTTTGCTCCGGCGTTCGGCCCGATCGGCTGGACGAGGTACACCTCTTCGTCGCGGACGTGCTCGCCGATCTTCACATAGGTGTTGCCCTCGGAGAAGCGGATCGTCTCGGTCGGCCGAAGCTCGATCCCGAGGTAGGAGCACATTCTCTCGGCGAAGGCCCGGCCCGAGCTTCCCGCGAATATCCTGATGCCGTCCGAAAGGCCGCGCTCCGCGGCCGTCATATCGCCGTAACCGCGGCCAGCCCTACCTCGATCATCGAGAGGAAGGTCTTCTCGCGTTCGGCGGAGCTGGTCTCCTCGCGCGTGACGAGATGGTCGCTGACCGTGAGGATGGCGAGGGCCTCGACGCCGTGCTTGGCCGCGAGGGTGTAGAGCTCCGCCGTCTCCATCTCCACGCCGATGACGCCGAAGCCGGCCCAGAGCTTCCACTGGTCGGGGTCCTCGGTATAGAAGGAATCGCTCGAGACGACCTTGCCGACGTGCACGGGCATCTTCCTCTCCTTGGCCGCGCGGTAGGCGGCCTCGAGGAGGCGGAAGCTCGGCGCCGGGGCGTAGTCCATGCCCCGGAAGCGCACTTTGTTGATCGCGGAGTCGGTGGAGGCGGAGATGCCGAGGATCATGTCGCGCACCTTGACTTCGGTCGTGAGACCTCCGCAGGTGCCGACGCGCACAAGGCGCTTGACGCCGTAATCCTTGATGAGCTCGTTGACGTAGATCGAGAGGCTGGGCATGCCCATGCCCGTGCCCATAACCGATACCCGATCGCCTCCGTAGGTTCCCGTGTACCCGAGCATGTTGCGGATGTCGTTGAAGCGCTCCGGGCCCTCGAGGAAGGTCTCGGCGATGAACTTGGCGCGAAGGGGATCCCCCGGCAGGAGGATGCTTTCGGCGATCTGCCCCTTGGCTGCCGCGATATGGGTGCTCATGTATCCTCCTGGAAAACGCGACTTCTACCGTCGTTCAAGCTACCATATCCAGCGGATTCCTTGCACCACGCCCCTCGCCGCGATCGCCGCCGGCCGGAGTCGCGGCGGCCTCCCTGCCGTATCTGCCGGCTATCTCCTCGGAGCGGGCCTGGGCGATCTCCGCGAGCGCCGCCGACTCCGCCTCCGCGGCGGCCGCCGCGACGGAAAGGTCGGCGGCCGAGGGATCGCTCGGCGCAAGGGCCGCCGCGCGGACGATGCGCATCTTCTGGGCCGTCTCCTCGGGATTTCCGGGCACGGACGAGGTATCGATGCCCACTTCGCCTCCGACCGCGTACTCGCCGCCGTCGGGGCCCTCTTGGTAGATGTAGCTCGCGCCGCCGGTTATATAGCGGCCGCCCGCCGCTATGTGGGCAGCCTCGTGCGCCCGCACCTGGGAGTCGCGCGCCTTGAGCTGGGCGAGCTCGTTCACCACCTCGGCCGAGCTCTCGCCCTTCTGCTCCGCCTCCCGGCCCTCGATCGCGGCCTTTTGCGCGAGGAGATCGTCCAGGCGGGAATTTACCTCGCGACGCGTGTCCTCGCGGCGCGTATCCGCGCGCCCCCAGGAGAGGATCGACTCGGGCCGGCGCGGGTCGAGGGCGGCCGGGGAGGACCGCTCGGCCTTGTCGTCCTCCGCGACGCTCGCGGCCGTCTCGTTCCGCCTCGAGTCCTCGCGGCCGGCGAGAGCCGGGATAGCCTGGACGAGGGTGACAGAAGCGCTCCGATCCGCCGCCGAACCGGGGATGGGGGATCGGAATAGCCGGGCGAGCCCGCCGGCCGAAATCGACGAAACCGCCGAGATAGCCATGCCTATAATATATGGCTTCGGACTCCCGCTCTCAAGGGTCATCCTCGCGTCATGGGGCCGGGCCGCCGCGGAAGCTCGATAGGCTCTCTCCGTCTGGCCGTGCTAATATGGATCTTCGGAGATGTCATTGGATCTTTTCACCATCCTGTACGAAGACGCCGACATCCTCGTCGCCGACAAGCTCGCCCCGATACCTGTCCAGCGGGACAAGACGGGCGACAAGTCCCTCCAGGACTATCTCCGAGAGGAGCTGTCCTCGCGCGAAGACAGGGCGGACAAGTCCGCCGGCGCCGCCCTCGAGGCCGCCCATCGGATAGATCGCCGGGCATCGGGCGCCGTCCTCTTCGCGAAGTCGCATATCGCGCTCTCGACTCTCGAGGCCGCGTTCAGGGACAAGCGGGTCGAGAAGGACTACATAGCCTGCGTAGAGCGCGAGCCCGATCCGCCCGAGGCCAGGCTCGAGCACCGCCTTGCCTGGGACAAGAGGCGCAACATCGTACGGAGCTATAGGCCCGATTCCGTCTCGGGCAAGACTGCCCTGCTCGAGTACCGCGTCGATGGCCGTTCGGACAACTATTTCTTCCTTTCGGTGAAGCTGATCACGGGCAGGCACCACCAGGTGCGGGCTCAGCTCTCGGCCATCGGCTGTCCCATCCGCGGCGACCTCAAATACGGCGCGCGGCGCAGCTCGCCTTCGGGCCTCATCATGCTGCACGCCCGGCGCATCGCCCTGTCCCAGCCGAGGACGGGGGCCCGGATCGAGCTCCTGGCGCCCTTCCCTCAGGCCGAGCCGTTGTGGGAGGCCTTCTCGTCCGGCGATGGGGCCGCGGGCGGCGGCTGAAAATTCACGTGCCTCCATTGGAGATAGGCCATGCCCGCGGGCTTCGGATCGACGAGGAGCTCGAACACGCCGCAGTTGGATGTAGTCAGCAGAGGCATCCAGGACCTGCAGCCGAAGGTCGAGCGGACGAGCCATTGAATGAAGCCGCCGTGGCTGACGCAGGCTATCGCCCTGTCGCCGGCCAGGGCGCGCGAGCGGAGCAGCGACCAAGCTCCCATCGCGCGATCGTAAAGGGCATCGGCCTTCTCGGCTCCGGGCACGGCCTCCCAGCTGCGGCCTTCGAAGGCCGCGTAGACCTCGGGATGGCGCTCTCTCGACTCCTTGAAGCTCAGGCCGGTGAAAAGTCCCGTGTCGATTTCGGCCAGCATCGGATCGAACCGCACTTCGGGGAGGGCGCAGCCGCTCGCTATGATGCGCGCCGTCTCCGCCGCCCTCGCAAGGGGGGAGGAGAATATCGCGTCGATGCCCTGCTTCGCGAGCCACTCGCCCGCCGCTCTAGCCTGGGCCCGGCCGGTCTCGTCCAGTTCCATGTCGAGGCGGCCCTGGAACAGGCCATTGGCGTTGCCCTCGCTTCGGCCGTGGCGGATTAAATAGAAATGCGTTTCCTCTTCCAGCGAGGAAAAGAAGGCCGAGTCTGCCGTCCCGTTCATTGGGATCGAGTATAGGGAAGCTTCATCCCCGCTTCAAGGATGCCTCTTTACGCTCGGTGAGCGAGAACCAGTTGCCGCAGCCGTCCTGGAAGACCGCCTCGATGCCGTAGAATTCCTCCGTGGGCTCCTTGATGAAATGGATGCCCTTGGCCTTCAGCTGGGCGTAGGTCGCCCGGCAGTCGTCGCATTCCCATACGCCCGCCCCGAGGGCGTTGCGCTCGAGCAACTTGCGGACCAGCTCCGCGTCCTCCGGCTCGAACATGGGCGGCTTGGGCTCGGCGAGGAGTATCGCGAGGTCCGGATCCCCGGGAGCGGTCAGGGTGAGCCAGCGGAAGCCGCCATCCATCTTCACGTCCGTGTCGACCTTGAATCCGAACGCGTTGACGTAGACGTCGAAAGCCTTGTCCTGGTCCAGCACCAGGATGTTCGCGTGCCCGAGGCGAGTGATCATGCGTCTCTCCTTCGAGGGCGGCATGGCCCTCGGAATAGAGTATACGATTTCCCCAAGGCGCCGGCTTCTCGGGAATTGCTGACTGACCCGGCAAATATGGGTCAGTCATGCCCGAGCGCGGGCGGAGGCAGCTCCAGGCCGAATCTGTATATGTAACAGCGAGGTATGAAGAGCCGCGGATTCGAGCGCTGGGCGAGGAGTGTCTTGGCCTTCTCTATCCTGCAGCGGACCTGGTAGCGATGGGGCGTCTCGCGATAGGCCAGGCGGAAGGCGCGGACGAAGTGAAAGCGCGAGCAGCCGGCGAGGCGGGCCAAGCGCTCCAATCCCATGCTCCGTTCGGGATGGGCCTCCAAGGTCCGCTTGACCAGGGCGAGTCCCGGGCTCGGCGCCGCGACGATCGTTTCGACGCCGGACTCCGATCGCGTCGCCGCCATACGCTCGAGCAGGTATCCGAGCATCTAAATGACCTCGATGCCGAAATCGATGGCGATGATGCCTTCTCCCATGATAACCTCCGGGATGAATATACTCTCGGCGGGAAGCATATGCCGAGGAAGGATATTCCATGACCGGACATAGAGGATCGGGACGGGCCCTGGCCGGACCGCTGTTCTTATCGCTCATCTTTGTCGCCTGCGCCAGCCAGACCGCCTACATACCCACAGTGGGCGAAGGCTTCCGGATTCCCGCCGATTTCAAGGTCGTGGGCTATTTCCCTTCCTGGTCGGGCGACCCGAAAAGGATCCAGTATCGGGCCCTGACCCATATCTGCTATGCCTTCGCCGCTCCCACGATGGAGGGAGGCTATTGCAAGATAGCGAACGACGACAAGTTGATCGATCTGGTGACGAGGGCCCACGCCGCGAGAGTGAAGGTCCTGCTGTCTTTGGGCGGCTGGAACACGGGCGCTCCCGACGCATACGATGCGATCGCCGCCGATCCGGCCCTGACCGCGGCCTTCGCCGACAGCACCATGGATACGGTCGCCCGATATTGCCTTGACGGCATCGACGTAGATTGGGAATTCCCGACGGAGCAGACTGCCCAGAATTTCGCGGGCCTGATGCACGCGCTGTCGGCGAGGCTCCACATCGCCGGCAGGCAATTGAGCATCGCGGTCAGCGCCAACGCCTTCCACGGAAAGGACTACCTGGACAGCATCGTCGACGACGTCGACTTCCTCAACATAATGGCCTACGACGACGGCTACGGCATGACGGGCGTACAGCACTCGAGCTACTGGTTCGCCAAGGCCGCAATGGACTACTGGCTCGGCATCCGCCATGTGCCGCCGTCAAAGGCCGTCCTAGGCGTCCCTTTCTACGGGCGGAGCCTGAAGGATCGCCATTCCATCTCATACTCCAGCGTGCTCGCGTCCGATCCTTGGGCTTCATCGTCCGACCTGTCGGGGCGGATAGGCTACAACGGCTTCGACACCCTGCGCGCGAAGGCGGTCAATCTCGCCCGTCTTCGCGGAGGCGGAATCATGATTTGGCAGCTCAATCAGGACGCCAGGGGCCCCGACTCATTGCTGAACGCCATCTTCGACGCGATCAAGG
>CAZBGA010000004.1:0-48693 GCA_964491385.1 uncultured Treponemataceae bacterium
TTGAGCGGCGTCTCGGTAAAATCGTTCCCCTTCTCGGCGGGGGCGCTCGGAGCCTTCGATCCGAGATCGGCCAGGCCGGCGCGGCCGCCGAGCGCCGTGCCGAAAGCAGGCGCGGGGGCTCCAGCGAGGACGGCCGCCTTCGCGGCGGCGGTGAGAGCCGGCCGGCCGGCGAGCGCCGCGGTCACGTCGCGCTCGATCACGCGGCCGCCGGGACCGCTGCCCGCGAGGCTGGGCGCGTCTACGCCCTCGGCCGTAGCCAGCTTGCGCGCGCGGGGCGAGACGGCGGATCCGCCGGGCGCCGCGGGGGCGGGAGCTGTCGGCGCGCCGCTCGCGGGGGCCGGGCTCACCGCAATAGCGGCCGGCGCCGCTGCGGCCGTCCCGGCCGCGCTGGGCGCCGCGGCACCCAGGGTCGCCTGCCAATCCTCCCCCTTCTCCCCGATGACGGCGATAGGCTCGAGGACCGGGACGTCGTCTCCCTCCGGACGGAGTATCTTGAGCAGAAGGCCCGGGGCTCCGGCCGGAACGTCGAAGCTGGCCTTGTCGGTCTCGACCTCGCAGACCGTCTGGTCAGGCTGGACCGCCTGGCCTTCGGCGGCTTTCCACCGGACTATGATGCAGGACTCGACCGTGTTCCCCTGCCGGGGCATGATCAGAAGATGAGCCACGTAGGACCTCCATGGGATCTCATACTTTCGTACAGCGTATAGAAGCAGCCTCGAGGTCGCGCGAGGCGCCTTCCCCGAGACAATCGTCCGTGATGATGCCGTTCACGTCGCCGAGGGGGAGGACGTTGACGAAGCCCGACTTTCCCCATTTCGAGGAATCCGCGAGGAGGAGGGTCTCCTCGGCGCAGGCGCGCATCGCCTTCACGATCTCCGCCCCCTCGACAAGCTGGGTGGTCAGGCCCTTCTCCAGGGAGAAGCCGTCGGTGCCGACGAAGGCGAGCCTCACGTTGAGCCCCGCGATCGTACGGAGGGCCACCGGGCCGACCATCGACTCGGTCTCGCGGCGAAACTCGCCTCCCGTCAGGGTAATCTGGAGCGCCGGGTTGAGACGGGCGTAGGAAAAAACGAGAGTCGAATTGGTCACGACCTGGACCTCGCGCTTGCCGATCAGGTAGCGCACCAGGAGAGCGGTGGTCGTGCCCGCCTCGATCATGATCCTGTCCCCGTCGCGCACGAGGAGGGCGGCGGCCCGGGCGATCCTGCTCTTCACTTCAATGTTCAGCTGCTGCCGCTCGACGATGCTCTGGTGGAGGGCCGGATAGGCTCCGCCTCGAGAGCGGATGAGGTAGCCCTTCTCCTCCAACTCCTTCAGGTCCGATCGCACGGTGACTTCGGAGACGGCGAGCTCCCTGCTCAGCAAGGAGACCGAAAGCGAGCCCCGCTCAGATAAAAGCTTGAGGATGGTGCGTTCTCGATCCATAAGCTCTTCGATCAATTCCGAAACCCTTTCGATAGTCTTACGATATGCTTCCATTCTAAAAAAAATGGTCAGGATATTCAAGGGCTTCCAAAGCTTTTCTATTAATGAAGAAAAAAATGGAAATCCATCGCCGGCTCGACAAAACTCCAGATGCCAGAGATACTTGCGATATGACAGTGGAGCTGAGAACGAGACTGGACGGAGCGATAAAGGCTTTCATAATCGACATGGACGGCGTGATCTACCACGGCAACCGCCTCCTGCGCGGGGCCGCCGAGCTCGTCGAATGGCTCCGCCGCTCCGGAAAGCGTTTCCTCTTCCTGACGAACTCGAGCGAGCGCTCGCCGCCCGAGCTCTCGCAGAAGCTCTCCCGCCTGGGGATCGAGGTCGAACCCGAGCATTTCTATACGAGCGCCCTCGCGACCGCAGGCTTCCTGGCTTCGCAGAAGCCCGGCGGCAGCGCCTTCGTCATCGGCGAGCCCGGCCTCACGAATGCGCTGTACGACTCCGGCTATTCGATGAACAACGTCAACCCGGACTACGTCGTCATAGGCGAGAGCCGAGGCTACGGCCTCGAGTCGATCGAAAGAGCAGTGCGCCTGGTCCTGGGTGGAGCGAGACTCGTCGGGACCAACCCCGACTTGAGCGGCCCCTCAGAGACGGGGCTGGTGCCCGCATGCGGCGCCCTGGTCGCGCCAATCGAGCTGACTACCGGCAAGAAAGCCTATTTCGTCGGGAAGCCCAACCCCCTCATGATGCGGCACGCCCTCAGGCGCCTAGGCGCTACGCGCGAGGAAACGGCCATCATCGGCGACCGGATGGACACCGACATAATCGCCGGCATCGAAGCCGACATCGAGACGATACTGGTGTTGTCAGGAGTGACTTCGCTCGTGGAGATCGGTCGATTCTCCTACGCGCCTCGCCACGTGCTCGAAGGGGTGTTCGAGATTCCGGGCGAGTAGCGCCTAGGAGACGAGAAGGTCTCTGACGACCTCAGCCGCGATGATGAAGCCCGCGACTGGGGGCACGAAAGGGACCGAGCCGGGCACCGAGCGGCGCGAGGCGCAGGTCCTTTCCTTCCTGGGGCAGACGCATTCGAGACGGCAGGGATTCGCGGCCTCGTTTATCTCGAGAGGGGGCTCGCGCGAATACACTACCTTGAGGCTGTCAATGCCGCGCTTGCGCAGCTCCTTGCGCATGACGCGCGCGAGCGGGCAGATTGAGGTCGCTGAGATGTCCGCCACTTCAAGGCGCGTCGGGTCGAGCTTGTTGCCCGCTCCCATCGCGCTGATGATCGGGATGCCCGCCGTCTTGGCGCGGACTATCAAGTCTATCTTCGAGGAGACCGTGTCGATCGCATCGACGATATAGGAGAGACCGGGGCGCAGGATTCCCTCCGCGCTGTCGGCTCCATAGTAGAGCTGCAATGCCTCGACCCTGATGCGCGGATTGATGTCGAGGACCCGCTCCCTCATGACGTCGACCTTGGGCTTTCCCACCGTGCTGCGAAGGGCGACGGCCTGCCTGTTGATGTTGGTGACGCAGACGCAGTCGTCGTCGACGAGGACGAGCCCGCCCAGGCCCGAGCGCGCGAGCGCCTCGGCCGCGTAGGAGCCCACCCCACCTATGCCGATCACCGCGACGGTGCTTGCCTCGAGCTTGGCAAGGCCCTCGGCCCCGATGAGGAGCTCGGTCCTCGAGAAGGAATTCAGCATCAGTGGCGATGATGGCGAAGGATGCGACGTGGGTCAAGGAGAGCCGGGATCGAAGTTGCCGCGTCTCACGATCATGGGTTAGGATAGCCCGCCTAGGCGAGCGCCGAGGAAGGAGTCGGTTCATGGCGGGGATCGGGAACGAGCCGAGACTCAAGGGAAGGCTCTTGATGAAAGCAAGAGGAATATTCGAGCACAGGTCAGAATGGCTCTACCTCCTGCTTGACGAGGCGAGGAAACGTGGCATCGAATGGGACGAGTTCGCCCCGGCTGCGATATACCGCTGCGGCCGCTTCCACGGCGAGTCGCTGGCCGACGCGGCCGCCGCGGACGAAGGCCTACTCACCCTCGGGAAGAAGCTGTTCTCCGGTATGGGCAGGCGAGTCTTCGAGGTGAAGGTCCACGAGAGTGACGCGTACTTGCTGGCGGTGGAGTTCCGCTATTGCCCCCTCGTGAGCGCTTGGAGGAAACTCGGGGCGAGCGATGCGGACATCGCCGACTCGATCTCTTACCCGTTTCTCTAGGGTCGTCCCCGCCTCGCCTTGGATGCTTTATAAGCCTTGCTCCTGCCATCCTTGTCCACCTCGACCAGAAGGCCGGCGCGGGCGAGGCAGTACAGAATCTTCCGGGCGCGATCGGGGCCTATCTCCAATGCCTCCCCGAGGCTCGAGGATGTCCATGGCGGTAGAAGGTCCTCGGGAATGATGGAAAGCCACTGACCGGGGGTCCTGAACGAACGGGAGGACAGTACCTCGAGTAGCTCCCGGTCTACGGTCCTATCGCCTCTGCGCCACCAGGATCCCGAACCGTCGCGGGTTTTCACCTCGGCCGTCTTGATGAGAAGCGCCTCGATAGTAACGTTGCGCGACGCTACCAGGCCCGCGGCCATCACGAGCTCGTCGAACAGGCTGAAGACGTCACCCCGCTTGGGGCTCCTACGCACGGAGAGTAGCTCCGCGGTCTTCGGGTCGAGCCGGTGGATCTCCCGCTCGGCGGCGATCGGATAAACGACGCGGACGCGATGGCCGCTTCCGACGAGGGCGAGCGCCTTGGGGACGATCTTGCCGAGATTTCCCGTCTGCACCTCGACGAGCTCGCCGTCTGCCTTTACGAGGTCGATGACCCGGCCCCCTATCGGGACTTCCAGTCGGTCGCCCGGTCCCGCGAGATACTCCTTGAGCTGGGCGTGGAGGCTGTGTTCGGCGTAGAGATTGATCCCCGATCGTTCCGGGACGATCGGAGTGGGCCTGAGCGTACCGCGATCCCGCATGATCGGCTAGGCTCCTCGTACCTGCGCGAGCCAATCGCGGCGGAAGGAGGATACCTGCTCCCTTTTCTCGCCGGGCCTCGCCTCGTAGTATGTTCCGCCGAGGAAGCCAAGGGTAAATGCGCCCGCGGCGATGCCCCATGAGAGGGCGTCGGCGAGGTCGAGAAGGGCAGCGCCCGACTTCATCTGCAAGGCTAACGCGGCGAGGATACCGCCGGCGAACGCGTCGCCGCAGCCGGTCGTGTCGCCGCGCGAAGCCTGCCGCCCGGCGCGCGCGCTGACCGGCAGCTCGCGCAGGGCCATTTGCGAGAATCGCCCTTCCCCGGCCCATGCGAGGACGCTCTCGCCTCCTCTCGTAACGGCGAAGGAGCCGAGGCCGCTTCCTGCGAAGAACGCCAGGGCCGAGCCCAGGTCGCGCTCGCCGGATAGGCGCAGGGCCTCGTCCCTATCCATGACGAGGAGGTCGCATGAGCGATAGGACTCGAGGGGCCCGGGGCCGGTTGAAACGATCGAGCCGCCGAAGGGCCAGGGACCGACGCCGTCACGGCGCTCGGCCCTGAAGTCGAAGACCGTATTCACAATAGTCAAGGCGCCCCGCGAGCGCGCCTCGGCGAGGATGCAGGGGAGACCCTCGTGGAGCCGGGGCACGAGGGCCGTTCCGCCCAGCGCGATTATTTCAGCCTGGAAGAACTCCCCCCCGAGATGGGATGGGAGATAGCCTTCGGCCGCGCCGATATCGTTGACGAAGCAGCGCTCGCCGCGCCCTCCGTCCCAGTTCGGGTCGGAAAGGACGAAGGTGGAAGGCGTGCGTCCCGGTCTCGACTCGAGCCTCGATGCGTCGAGGGGAGTACGCGACAGCTTTTCGCGAAGCTCCCGCCCGATCGCGTCGTCGCCCGTCGCGCCATGGAAGGCCACCGGTATCCCCTCGCCCTCGAGCATCTGAGCGGCGTGGACGAGGGACACGACGGACGGACCGCCGACATTCTCCGCAGCGGGGACCGCGCTCGCCACGGTGGGTGAGCCCGCCATTGCCGCGAGGGTATCGGCGAGGGGCCGACCGGTAAAGCGCTCTGCATCCTCGGCGAAGACAAGGCGCCCCGGCGACAATCCCCCGTCGCCCTCGCGCCGCGAACGCGCGGCCGCGAAAGCAGCCGAGGAGAAGTCCACATCCGGATAAAGGATGTCCATGAGGCAGCAGCCCGCCCCCGCGATCCGTAGTGGCATGCGCCTCCTATAGGAAGTCGGCATACTCGATGGCAAGGAGATGAAGCGGCTCCTCGTCCTCCTCGACCCCGGGGAAGCGCCCGATATCCTCGAAGAAGCGATTGTCTCCGGCGTCGTCGTTGACGGCGCTGACCTCGCCGACGAGTACTCTGCCGGTCCCTGCCTCGCCGTAGAATCGGTGGTAGACGCCCCGTTCCAGGCAGATGCTCTCTCCAGGGCCCAGGACGACCCGGCCGCCCGCTCCCAGTTCGCACGATATGCCGTCGACCTTGACGCGGACCGGATCCTCCGCGAGGCCCTCGTCGGGCGTGGAGCCATAGAGCTCGAGGACCAATCGGCCGCCGCCGCGTACGATGATGTCTTCCGCCTTGGACCAGTGGAAATGCAGAGGCGTTTCCTGTCCTTCATCGACTATCATTACCTTCTCGGCATAAGTCTTGGACCCGCGCCCCGGATTTCCGTTGCGGAGGGTGAAGAGGAGGAGGCCCCTCCTCGCGAAGTCGCCGGAGCCGAAGTCGGTTAGGTCCCAGCCGAGCCGATTGTCGACGATCTCTGCGTCGGTCGCATAACGCCCCTTCCAATCGGCGGGCCGCCTCGTCGCCCAGGGAGGCAGACGAAAATTCATGGCGTCGAGGAATGCCTCGGCGGATGTCATGAGCTTATTGATCTCGCTCCTCTTCATGGCTCCTCCCCCGGGTTGACGATGGCACGGAGCGGGCCCTCGGCGCAAGCGGGCCGCCAGGGCGAGCCTCTATTCATCTTGATGCGCGCCGCCGCTTGGAGGCACAATTCGTCCGTGAGCGACGAGATTCCCGATATGCTGCCGATCGAGCCCTACTTGCCGGCAATACGCAGAGCGATCCTCGAAAGCGGCGCCCTCGTCCTCTCGGCGACCCCCGGCGCGGGCAAGACGAGCATGGTTCCCCGGGCGATCTTCGAGGCCCTCGCCCCGGCGAAGGTCCTCGTCCTGGAACCGCGCCGCATCGCCGCCGTCTCGGCGGCCTCCCGGATCGCGGAACTCTGGGGCGCGAAGCTGGGCGAGGATGTCGGCTATCGCGTCCGCGGCGAATCGCGCACCAGTCCGCGCGTCTGTGTAGAGGCGGTGACGCCCGGCGTATTGATCCGCATGCTTCAGAACGACCCCGCCCTCTCAGGCGTCGGCTGTGTGATCCTCGACGAGTTCCATGAACGCTCCGCCCAGGCCGACCTCTCCCTGGCTTTCCTGCGCGAGTCGCGCGAGCTCAGGCCCGAGCTGCGCGTCCTCGCCATGTCCGCGACGATCGACGCCGCGAAGGCGGCGGCCTCCTTGGGCGCCGGCTTCATCGAAGTGCCGGGACGTTCATTCCCTGTCGAGACTCGCAATTTCAGCCCGCCGGACGGCCGCGGCTTCGAGGCTGCCCTCGCGCGTGCCGCGCGCGACCTGTTGGACGAGGCGGGAGGCGACCTTCTCGTCTTCCTGCCGGGCGTCGCGGAGGTCTCGCGCGCCGCTTCCGAGTTCTCAGCCGGCAGCGCTGGGCCGGCGCGACCGAGCCGGGCGGGCGGCGATCGACCGGAGGCCTTCGTCCTCCACGGCTCGCTCCCTCTCGGGGAACAGCGTCGCCTATTATCGCCCGCGCGCGGCGCGCCGCCTCGGGCGATCTTCGCCACTTCGATCGCCGAGACGAGCCTCACCGTACCGAGGGTCCGCGCGGTCGTCGACTCCGGCCTCGCGAGGCTCTCGCGCTACCAGCCACGCGCCGGATTGAACCGGCTCGTCACGGAGCGCGAGGCCCTGGACCGCGCCGACCAGAGGCGGGGGAGAGCAGGGCGTCTCGGACCCGGCATCTGCATGCGCGCCTGGCCGGCCTCCGAGTCCCTGGCGCTCCGCACCGAGCCCGAGCTCTCACGCGCCGAGCTTTCTGGCATCGTGCTCGAAGCCGCATTGTGGGGCTCGCGCGGTAGGCTGGACCTTGACTGGCTCGATCCTCCTCCCCAAGGCGCCTGGAACGCGGGAAAGGAGCTCCTACGGGAGCTCGGGGCCCTCGCCGCCGATTTTTCGCCCACGGCCTTCGGAAGGCGCATGGCCTCGCTCGGCACCGAGCCTCGACTCGCGGCTCTCGTGCTCCGAGGAGCGGAGGCGGGCGAGCCCTGGACCGCCTGCCTAGCCGCGGCCTTCCTCTCGGAGCGGTGGCCTTCGGAGCGCGGTGGACCCGGCGGTCGCGATTCGGCCCGCGACATCATCCTCGGCCTCGAGGCGCTCGACTCGGGCGGGGTGGGGGGCTACGGCGCCGTCCGAGCCGAGGCGCTCAGACTAGCGCGGGCGGCGGGCATCCCTCCCGACGGAAGCGTAAGGTCCGCGTCTCTCGGCCCCCTCCTCGCGGCGGCTTTCCCGGACCGCATCGCGGAAAGGACCGAGTATCGCGGCGCGAGCGCCACCTTCCGGATAGCGGCGGGCCGGTCCCTGCGCGCTTCGGGAAGTCTCGCGCGAGCTCCCTGGATAGTGGCGCTCGAGGCGGACGCGGGATGGGCCGAAGGCAAGGTCTACTCGGCCTGTCCTCTCGGCGAAGCCGATGCCCTCGCCGCCCTCGACGCGCGCGCGAGAGAGATCGCCGAGGCGGAGTGGAAAGGCCTCGAAGTGAAGGTCATAATATCGAGGCGGGTCGGCGCGATAGTCCTTGGGGCTCGTCAAGCGGGCGGGCTATCGCGAGAAGAACTCGCTGGGCTGCTGGTGTCGCGGATCGAGTCAGCCGGACTCGGGATCCTTCCTTGGGAAGGAGGAGCCTCGGAGGCTCTCGCCCGCATTCGCTATTTTGCCGCCGTCACTGCCTCGGACGAAGCCTCTCTGTCCGATACCGCCTTGGCTGAAAAGGCGATGGAGTGGCTCGGCCCATACATCCTCGCAGAAGGAGGACCCCTCATGGACGGAGCTTCCCTCAAGCGAGCCGTGCTCGCCTTGGCGCCGCGCGAACTGAAGGTGCGCATGGATCGAGAAGCCCCCGAGAGACTCGAGCTGCCCTCCGGCTCGTCGAAGGCCATAAACTATAGCGGTCTCGGTGGCCCCTTCGTCGAGGCGAGGGTACAGGAGTTCTTCGGCCTCTCCGAGCAGCCCCGGGTCGGCGGTCGTCCCCTCGTCCTCCGCCTCCTCGACCCGGGCGGCAAGCCTCTCCAAGTGACCTCGGACCTGCCGAGCTTCTGGAAGGGCTCCTGGGCCCAGGCCCGCAAGGAGCTGCGCGGACGGTATCCGAAGCACGACTGGCCCGAGGACCCGACGGCCGCGGCCCCTAGCCGCTCGGGCGTGAAGAGGCGTGACGCGGCGAGATAGGTGTCGGCGGACGGTTTACCTCGCCGCGCTCTACGTATATCTTGAATACGATGTATCGCCCCATGCAGGTCCTCGTCGATGCCGGCATCTCCGTCCGAGAGGCCTCGTTTACCGCCCTCGACGCCTATAGGGGGCTCAAGCCCGCCCCGCTGCGCTTCGCCCTCGCCTTTTGCGCCCTCCAGGACCTGGCGAAGGCTTTTGGCGAATTACGCTATCCCGGCACCAACTACGCCGATGCCGCGATCGACCTAGAGGATGTATCGGACATCGGTTCGGGGGCCTCGGGCACCGGCACGCTCTACATCCGCTGCGCCGATTCCCCCAAGACCGCGGACGCCGCCGCCTTCGCCCCCCTCGATCTCCTGCGCGATCCGGCGAGGGACGTCTATCTCGACCCGAGGGACGTCTATTCGACCCTTCGCGAGAAAAGCGTCGCGATGCGCCCGGCGCCGGCCGAGCAGAGTCTTTTCGAGGCCGCCGTGCTCGTCTCCCGCTATCCCTACGATCTCGAGGCCGACGCCCTCCCTCCTTTGCCCCTCGATTTCAGCCGAGATTCGCAGCGCGACCTCCTGACCCTCATGCTCACCGGGCCGACTCCGGAGCGGGGATTCGAGATCCTTCGGCGGAGCGGCTTCGTCGACGCCTACTGGCCCGAGCTGGCAGGACTCTCCGGGATCGACCAATCGAAGGAGTACCATCCCGAGGGCGACGCATGGGCCCATACCCTCGAGACCTTCCGCCACCGCAAGCTGCCGGCCCTCGGCCTTTCTCTCGCCCTCCTCCTCCACGATGTCGGCAAGCCCAAGGCCGAGCCGGTCGATGGAAGGAAGTTCGACCGCCACGCCGAGATCGGCCGCTCGGTAGCCGAGCGCTTCCTCCTCCGCCTCGGCTTCGCGCGATCCTTGATAAGCGATGTATCTTTCCTGGTCCGCTACCATATGATGCCGGCCGCCCTTCCCCGCCTTCCCGCCAACAGGCTCGAGGGCATCATCGACGACCCGCGCTTCCCGATCCTGCTAGAGCTCTACAAGTGCGACGAGCTGTCCACCTTCCGCGGGCCCGACGGCTACTACGAGGCCTGCGCGGCCTACAAAGCCTGGCTCAGGAACTCGCGCAACCCCTGGCGCGACGCCGCCGGCAAGAAGCTGGCGCGCATGTACCTGGAACCCGGCCGCCCCGGCCCCACACGTTGACCGGTGGGCCGGGGAGCGCTACCATGCCCCCATGTTCGACCCACAGACGTATTCCGCGCGCCGCGACGCGCTGCTCCGGGGCCTGGCCTCGCGCGGCGCGCGGCGCGGCACGGTCCTCCTGCTCGGCAACCGCGAAAGCCCCATGAACTACGCCGCCAACTCCTACGCCTTCAGGCAGGACTCCAGCTTCCTCTATTTCGTCGGCCTCGCGCTTCCCGGCCTTGCCGCGGCGATCGACCTCGCGAACGGCTCGGTCGCGCTCTACGGCGACGACGCCACGATGGACGACATCGTCTGGACGGGTCCCCAGCCTCCCGTCGCAGAGCTCGCCGCCTGCGCTGGCATAGCGACCGCCCGCCCCCGCTCTGCGCTAGGGCGCGATCTCGGGGCCGGCGGCGGCAAGGCAGGTCCCATCCTCTACTTCCCGCCCTATCGCGCCGACTCGCGGGCCGAGCTGGCCGAGCTGACGGGCCGGCCCTATGCGGCCGTAGACGAAGGAGCCTCCCTGCCTCTGATCAAGGCCGCCATAGCCCTTCGCGAGATCAAGTCCCCGCCCGAGATCGAGGAGATGGACAGGGCCGTGGCGATCACGGTCGACATGCACCGGGCGGCCCTCGCCACGGCTCGCGCCGGCATGCTCGAGTCCGACGTCTACGGCCGAGTCGCCGAAGTGGCCTTCGCCTCGGGAGGAGGCCTCTCCTTCCGCGTCATCGCCACGACGAAGAGCGCGACGCTCCATACTCATTCCCACGACCGCAGACTCGAGGACGGAGGCCTCTTCCTCCTCGACGCGGGGGCCGAGGCCCCTTCGGGCTACGCAGGGGACCTCAGCACGAGCTTCCCAGTCGGACCTCGCTTCGACGACCGCCAGCGGGCGATCTACGAGCTCGCGCTGCGCATGCATGGAAGAGCTTGTTCCCTGCTCGCGCCCAGGGCGAACTTCCGCGACGTGCACCTCGCGGCGGCCCGCGAAGGCGTCGTCGGCCTGAAAGAGCTCGGACTAATGCGCGGCGACCCCGAAGAGGCAGTGGCCTCGGGAGCCTACGCCTTCTTCTTCCCCTGCGGTACGGGCCACATGATCGGCCTCGACGTCCACGACATGGAGGACTACGGCGAAACTCACGTCGGCTACGAGGGCGCGGAACGCAGTTCCCTCTTCGGCCTCAGGTCGCTTCGCCTGGCCAAGCCCCTGAAGGCCGGGATGACCTTCACCGTCGAGCCGGGCATCTACTTCATACCCGAGCTCTTTGCGATGTGGGAGGCCGAAGGCCGCTTCGCGGACTTCATAGATTACGCCGCCGTAAAGCCTTGGCTCGACTTCGGCGGCATGCGGAACGAGGAAGACTGGCTCGTTACCGACGGCGGCGCGAGGATACTCGGGCCCGCCTTCGACAAGTCCGTCGCGGCGATCGAGCGGGCGCGGGCTTAGCCGGCTAAGCCGCCGTCGGTCATGGCGACAAAGATTTTTCACGCGGCCTACGGGACTTCGATCTCCCTGATCCTTCCGATTCCCGTGCCGACTTCGTAGAATCGCGCGTCGTACCAGAGGTCTAGGTCCTCGGGCACCTCGATGACCGCGAAAGTGGGCCGATCACGCCCGCGGGGCCGCGATATCGAGCCCGGGTTGAGGGCCAGGATCCCGCGATACTCCTCATGGAAGGCCCTATGCGTATGTCCGAACAGGACAAGCTTGGCGCCGACGGCTTCTGCAGCAAAGATGATGCGCCCGAGGCCCTCCGTCACTCCTTCGAGGTGGCCGTGGAGAAGGAGGATGGGCCGATCGGCGTTCCCGATGAGGCGCCTGGGCCAAAGATCGGGGGCCGGATCGCCGTTCCCGCGTACGCCCTCGACGCGGGGCAGGATGAGCCTCGCGTTCCGCGCCGCCCACTGGACATCCTCGACCCCATCGCCCAAATGCACGATGAGATCGACCTTGGACGCGAAGCGCCGGAGGGCGGGCGTCAGCGCAGAGATGTCGTGGTGTGAATCCGAGACGGCGAGTATGCGCACGCCCTCCAGTATAGCCCGGGAGACTCGAACGATGGAATTCGCTATAATCAGCACGGCAAAGGAGAGTCGATGGCGGAGGTTTTCGCGACGATGTTCCAGGACGAGGCCCTCGTCGTGAAGAGCCTCATCGAATCGACCGGCATAGAGGCGGAGATATCCTCCGAGCATTTCATAGACGTCTATCCTATCTTCTTCCCCCAACAGGGCGGCATCAAGATCGTAGTCGCGGACGAGGACGCCGAGGACGCTCGCGCCGTCGTCGCCCAATACCGAGAGCCCAAGTCCGACGCAGCCCCGGCGCCAACCGGGTCATAAGCCGAACTCGGCGCCCTGCACAAGGCGCCGGCCACTTACCACGAGGGCCCGGCGGCGCTACACTTCGGCCATGGCCAAATCATCGAGCCCGCTCGCGACCGTCATCATCGTCGTACTGGCCCTCGTCCTCCTCTACGCGCTCAACCCGACGAGGGAGGATTTCATAGCCTGGCGCTCCGGTCATGCCCGGCGCGACGCGTCGAGCGGCGCCGAGAACGGATTCATCGGCACCCTGAAGAAGGGAGCCGGCGCCGTCGCGGGAGCGATGACGGGCGCCGTGGCCGGCGGCTACGGGCGAAAGGACTATCTGATCTGCTCGAGCTATTCCCTGGGAGGGGACGAGTACCTCGGGATTGCCCATTTCTTCATCAAGTTGAAGTAGCTGGGGCCTGGGCGATCAGGGCTCCATTCCCGCGATAAAGTCGCGGTAGAAATAATACGAATCCTTGGGCTTCCGCGACCCAGTGGCCGGATCCACGCGAACGAGGCCGAAGCGCTTCGAATAGCCGTGGGCCCACTCGAAATTATCCATTAGAGACCAGACGAAGTATCCCTTGAGAGGGACACCATCGGCGATGGCGCTCCGACAAGCCGCGATATGGGACCTCAAGTAGGCAATCCGCTCGCGGTCACGTATCCGTCCCGCCGCATCGATCGCGTCCGTGAAGGCCGCCCCGTTTTCGGTTATAAAGAGCGCCTTGACAGGCCATCGCCCTGCGATCGTCCTCAACATTCTGGACAGGCCCTCCGGCACGATGTCCCAGCCCATGTCCGTCTTGTCCTGCCAGCTCGGCGCCTCGATGAAGCCCTCCAGGCTTTCCGGATCGGCGCGCATCGGCCTCTCGCTGTAGTAGTTGATGCCCAGGAAGTCGATAGGCGAAGCGATAGTCTCCATGTCGCCGGGGAGGAGGGGCATGGATACGCCCTGGGCGGCCAAGTGACGCTCCGGGTAGCCTCGGCCATAGATGGGATCGAGCCACAGGGCGGTGCCTTGATCGGAGGCCCTCTCGGCGGCGGCGATGTCCTGGGCCCGGCGAGTCGCCGGCCGTGGAGTCACGGTATTGAGCACGATGCCCATCGGCGCGCCGAGGCCCGTCGTGCGATAGGCCTTCACCGCGAGGCCGTGGGCCAGGAGGAGATGATGGGCGGCCTTGTAGGCATCAGTCTTGTCCCTGCGGCCCGGCGCGTGGACGCCCGCGGCATAGCCGAGGAAGGCGGAGCACCACGGCTCGTTCAGGGTAAACCAGCGCCCCACCCTGTCGCCGAGGGCGCGACAGACGATGTCCGTAAACTCCGCGAAGCGCAGGGCCGTATCGCGATTCGGCCAGCCTCCCTTATCTTCGAGCGCCTGAGGCAGGTCCCAATGATAGAGGGTGACGGCGCTCTCGATGCCCTCTTCCGCGAGGGCGTCCCCAAGCCGCTTGTAATAGTCCAGGCCGGCCTGAAGCGCTTTACCGGAGCCCTTGGGCTGAATCCGCGGCCAGGCGATCGAATAGCGGTATGCGTCTACGCCAAGGCCCTTGAGCAGCTCGACGTCGTCCTTCCATCGACGGTAGGAATCGCAGGCAAAGTCGCCGGTCATGCCTCCGTAGACCTTGCCGGGAATCCTGGAGAACCTGTCCCATATCGAGTCGCCACGGCCATCTGCGCCCGTGGAACCCTCGATCTGAAAGCTTGCGGTGGAGCAGCCCCAGATGAAATCGGACGGGAATCCGTCGTTGCGCGATCTTCGTGATTCTTTCATTCGTTCCTGCCTTTCAAAGTCCATTTGCGGCCCAGATCGAGCTGGCGCCGCGATAGATCGGCGCTAGCCTTTTACCGCTCCTGCGGCGACACCCCGGGTGATCTGCTTCCTGAAGACGAAATAGAAGAGGAGCATCGGCACCGTACCTATCGTGAGGGCCGCGAACTGCTTGCCCCAGTCGCTGGCGAGCGATCCGGAAAAGCGGAACATGCCCAATGGAAGGGATTTGAGCTCGGTTTTGCTCACTAGTATGTTGATCAACGCGAATTCATTCCAGATACCGGTGATATTGAGGATCGCGAGTGTGGTCGCGACCGGCACGGTCATCGGGAGTATTATCGACCTGAAGATTCTGAAATAGGGAGCGCCGTCGATGCGCGCCGATTCCACGAGGGAGGTCGGTATGCCCTTGATGTATTCCGTAGCGAGATATATGCCCAGCGGCAACCCCGCGCCGATGTAAACGAGGAGGACCGCGATGCGCGTATTGTAGATGCGCAGGAGGTTTACTTCCAGGAAGAGCGGAATCAGGAGGGACTGGACCGAAAGGAGAAGCCCGATGACGAAGCTGGCGTAGATCGGCGCGGTTACCTTACGCGGTATCTTGGCGAAGGCGAAGCCGGCGAGGACGGAGAGGACGATGATGCCCAGCGTTGCCCCCAGGGTATAGATAAGCGAGTTGGGGATGAGCTTGTCGAATTCGCCGAGCTTCCAGGCCCCGTAGGGACCTAGGTAGTTCCTGAAGGTCGGCGCCTGGGGAAAGCCGAGCTGGCTCACCTGGAATTCGCGAGTCGGCTTGAAGGAATTCATAATGAGCCAAAATATCGGGTAGACGGTCATGACCGAGAAGAGGATCATGACGAAGTATGCGAGGACCTTCGCGACCGCGGCGCCGAACCGGCCGAACGCGGTAGTCTTTATCGCTTCGGACATGGCTTCGCTACTCCTTCCCGCCGAACTTCTTCTCGACGGCTTTCGTAATGCCGATCAGGATGAAGCTGACGACTACTATTATGAGGGCGATCGCGTTGGCGAGAGGGAAGTCGGGCCGGCCCAGGAATGCGCGATTGAACATATATATGGTCAGAATCTCGGTTACATGGTCGGGGCCTCCTCCCGTCATCGCCCAGATGAGGGAGAAGCTCGAAAGCGAGCCCGCGATGCACAGGATCGCCGAATTTACTAGAGTCCCGGTGATTGCGGGCAGCACGATGTAGCGCCCGACCTGGCCCTCGTTGGCTCCGTCTATTCGCGCCGATTCGATGATTTGGACATCGATTTTCTGCATGTTCGCGAGGAAAATGATCATGTAGAGACCGGTCCACATCCAGAGGATGACGAAGAGTATCGGCAGCATGGCGATATCGGGCTTACCCAGGAAGGTCGGGGACCACTTTTGAACGAACATATTCGTGAGATCGGATATCACTTGCTGGACCTTATCGGGTCCGTAGCCGGAGAGAAAGTCCTTCAGGTCTGCGGAAGGGTTGCTGAAAATACCTGCAGCCTTGGGACCGACGAAGTCGAGAATTCTCTTGACGAGGTCGTCGGAGACGCTGAAGCTCGTATAATTGGCGAAGATCCCGGCAATTTTGGCGTGGTAGGCAGCCACGCGGATGGAGTTTATAGCCTCGCCGAGGGGGCCATTCGGGGAGAAAATGGTCGACCAGAGTATACCGACCACTATCACCGAGATGATATTGGGCACATAGAGAATGCCTTGCCAGAAATTCGGCCACTTGACCATCCTGCGGTAGATGATGTATGCGAAGACAAAGCCTAGGGGCAGCTGGCCGAACACCGAAATCAGGACAATGTACAGGTTATTCTTAAGCGCGTTCCAGAACAGCGGATCGGCGACGAGATTCGCGTATTTACCGAATCCCGTTAATTTCCAAGCTTCGCCGCCGAACATCTTCCCGCCGTTATAGTTGCTCAATGAAAGAATGACCGAAAGAACGATCGGGAATGCCATCACGAGCAAGTATACGATGAGGGCCGGCAGTACCATCATCCAATAGGCATGGCCTTCTTCGCGACCTATGCGTTTCTTTCGGGCCACAGGAACCTCCGCTGTAATCGTATTCTTGCCAAGCGGGAGCCCGGGTCGCCCGGGCTCCCGCACCCCGGGGAGAAGAGTGCGCCGCGACGGCTCCAGGCGTCGCGGCGCTAGGCTGATTTATTACTATTTGGCGGAAGCGAGGAACTTGTCCATAGCGGCCTGCATGTCGGACGCTATCTTAGCGGGGTCGCCGTTGCCGAGCCCGAGGGCTTGGAGGCCATTGTTGAGGATGGAGACGACGCTGGGATCAAGGACACCGTCGAGGACGTAGGTGGTCTTGGCGATCGAATTCTTGTAGGCGGCCATCTTCTTGATGATGGGTTCGACGTTGCCGGTGACGCCCATGAGGGTCGGGATATATGCGCCCTGCTCGTAGCGGATCTTCTGGACCTCCGGGGAGTAGAGGTACTTCATGAGCTTGACAGCCGCGCTAAGCTTGGCCGATCCCGCCGGAAGGGCGTCGCTGATGGCATAACCGACGCCAGCGATGCCGGAGACGACGCCGGAGTTCTTCTCACCCGGTATAGCCGGGAAGTTGATGATGTCGAAGGAGCTCTCCTGGTCGGCCGGGGAGATAAGGGCGGTGTTGGAGGACTTATCAGTGATGTAGTTGCCGGTGCGCCAGTCGCCGTCTATATACATGGCGGCCTTGCCGGAAGCGAAAAGGCCCGCGCCCTCGCTGTAGCCGACGTTCATGTCCGAGGCGGCGATAATGCCGTCCTTGAAGAGGCTCTGGTAGAACTTGAGCGCGTTGACGAAGCCCTTATCGGTAAACTTGGCATTCTTTGTCTTCACGCTGTCGATGTAGGCGTCGCCGAGGAGGCGGCCGGAGATCGTGGAGAATAGGCAGGACTGGGAGGGCCAGAGGTCCTTATCCGGCAGCATCATGACCGCGATGCCCTTGGCCTTGAGCTTGGGAACCATCTTCCTGAGATCGGCATAGGTCTTGGGAATCGCTAGCCCGTTGTCCTTCAGGAGCTTCGTGTTGATGTACACGGCGGTCGTTAGGGTGAAGGACTGGGGGACGATCGCCTGGTACTGGGAGGCGGGCAGTACGCTGTCGCCAAGAGCTTTCGGATTGGTGGCCGTCGGGGCGAAATTCTTGAGGAAATCCGCGCCGAGGAGCTTGGAGAGATCTTTAGCAAGGTGCTTGTCGTAAACGACCTCGGACCGTCCGGAGGGCCAGCAGTACCAAACATCGGGGAGAGTGCCGGCCGCCACATAGGCCTGGAACTTCTGGTGGTATGGCTCGCTGAACAGCTCCTCCTTCTGGAGATCGATATCCGGGTTGTCCGCCTGGAATTTCGCCCAGATAGCCTGGTCCACATCGTAGCCAGCCTGCGTGGCATCAATGTAGTAGAGAACGTTGAGAGTCGTCTTCTGCGCCATAGCGCCCAAGGCGACGAACGCGACCATCAGCATTGCGATGATCAGTTTCTTCATCGAGTACCTCCTGATCGGGCTTCTGCCCGAAAATACCCAAAAAAAATCTCATCCCCCGACGGGGGAATTTCCAGATTAACGCGCCACCTCAAGCGAATTCCCCGAGACCCCTCTGAGCCCGGGAAGGGTTTGCTCGGAGACTAGGCGGTCGAGGATCATGCCCGCTGCGCCGTAGGCTACCGCCTTGCCCCCGAGACTCGAATAGTAGATCTCCACTTCCTTGGGGAAGGGGTACATCCAATTCTCCTCCAGGCGGCGCCGCAGGAGGGAGGGGAAGTCGACGTCGAGCGCCTCTATGTCGCCACCAACGTAAACACGAGCGAAATCCATACTATTGACCAGCATCGCCGTATTGCGCGCCAGTTCGTCCGCCGCCTTAACCAGGACCTCACGATCCGAGTCGAAGCGAGAAAGCGCGTTCTTGGACAAAGAAAGCTGAAGCTCGCCCGGGCCGTCGCAAAAGGCCGAGCGGAACTCGCCGGCGTTGCCGTGCGCCCCCGAGTAGACCTTGCCTCCCAGGACCATCCCGAAGCCTACGCCGATACCGCCCGATAGCCCGATGGATTTTGGGTCCCGACGGAACTCAACGAGGGCGAACAGGAAGTCGCGAAGGGCTTCGTCTCTATTGAATGCTAGCTCCCCCCAGGCGCAGCAATTCGCGTCGTTCTCTACCAGACACGGAAAGGGGAGATTGGCCGCGACCGTCTTGCCGAAATCTATCGGTTCCGGGATCCCAAGTGGGACTGAATAGCGGATCCTGCTCTTCTTGATGTCCACGAGGCCGCCGATACCGACGCCTACGCCGAGCAGACGCTCGTGATCTGGGCAGAGCTTGGCGGAGCATTCATGAATGACGGCGAGCATCATTTCCGAGCACCCGCCTTCGGCCAAGGACATCGAGCCCCGCGTCTCGGCCAATATTTCGCCCGCGAGGTCGACGACGACGGCGACATAGGCCTCGACCTGTATCTCGATTCCGATCACTCGACCGAATGAACGGTTCATCGAGAGGTGGATCGGGCGTCTACCCCCGCGGCTGCCGGCGCTGCCTTCGGCTATTTCTTCTATAATACCGAGTTCGATGAGGCGACCGACTTGGTTCGTGACCGTCGATTTGTCGAGCCCGAGCCGCTCGGCTATTCCGACTCGGCTAATCTGAGGATTCTGCCAGATCGTCCTGACTATCCGAGCAGCGGTATGCGGCCCAGCCCCTCTCCCTCTCGGCACATTCAACCCCTTTAGGATATACTTTCCAGTTAGTTGATTAATTATTCCAACTAATACTGGTATATCATGGGACTTCTGAATAGTCAACGTGGGAATCGATGTCCCGGCACTCCGGAGGCTGCGTATGGACCGAATTGAACTAGGCGGCAGATGGAACTTGATTCGCCTCACCGATCGAAGCGAACGGCCGATCAAGGTCCCGGGCGATATATTGAGCGCGTTGTTGGCGTCGAGGGAGATACCCGACCCTTACTTCGACCGGAACGAGCTTAAACTCCAATGGATCGGACGCGAAGACTGGCTCCTCGAGCGCGAGTTCGATATTTCGCCCGAAATCCTGAACCATGAACGAGTGCTTCTATGTATACAGGTCATCGACACAATAGCGGAAATCAGCGTCAACGGTGGGTTGCTCGGATCGGTCTCGAACATGTTCCGACCCTTCGCAGCAGATATGAAGCGTCTTCTAAAGCCCGGTACGAATCGCGTTTCAGTCCTCATATTCTCGCCAGAGAAAGCGGCCGCCGAGGCAGCTCGAGCGCTGCCCTATCCTGTGCCCCACAGCTCCTTTCCCGTAACCTCGCCAAACCGCAACCTCCTCCGCAAAGTCCAATGCATGGGCGGCTGGGACTGGGGTCCCTGCCTCATGACGGGCGGCATCTATGACGGAGTTTCGCTCCTCGCTCTCGACGGGCCTCGGATCGAGTACGCGACGACGAGCATGCGGCGCGAGGGCGACGTCTGGCGCCTCTCGGTGACGGCATGGCTCGATAGCCCCTCGGCATGCGCGGCGCAGCTCGAGGCGGAAGTCGCGGGAGCGCGGGGCGCGTGCCGAGTCGAGCTCCCCGCAGGGGCTTCAAGGGCAAAGGTCGAGATCGAGGTCCGCGGCGTCGAGGTCTGGTGGCCGGTCGGCCATGGCCCCGCGCCCGGGGGCCCGAGGCCGCTTTACGATCTCGTCGTCCGTCTCGGATCGCACGAGTTGCGCAAGCGTGTCGGCTTCCGAGAGCTCCAAGTCGTCGCGGAGGACGACTCGGCGGGTAGGAGCATGGTCTTTCGCGTCAATGGGAGCGACGTCTTCTGCAAAGGCGCCAACTGGATCCCTGCTGATGCCCTACCCTCGCGTTGGACGAAGAAGAGGCTGGACGAACTCCTGATGTCTGCCGTGGAGGCCAACATGAACTGCATCAGGGTGTGGGGAGGGGGCCGCTACGAGTCCGACGACTTCTACGAGATATGCGACGAAAAAGGCTTGCTAGTCTGGCAGGATTGCGCCTTTTCCTGCGCTCTTTACCCTTCGGAACCGGGTTTCCTCGCCGAGGTCGAGGCGGAGATCCGCCACCAAGTCCTTCGTCTCAGGGATCACCCGAGCTTGGCGCTCTGGTGCGGGAACAATGAGGCCCTGGGCGCTCTCGGCTGGTACCCGGAATCCCAAAAGAACCCGATGCGCTATATCGTCGATTACGACAGGCTGTACGAGGGCACTCTGGGTAGGATCGTGCGCGAGCTCGACCCGGAGCGGACATGGTGGCCTTCCTCGCCCAGCGGGGGCCCCGCGGACTTCGCCGATAACTGGCATGCCGATGGAAGGGGCGACATGCACTTCTGGTCGGTCTGGCACGAGGGGAAGAGCTTCTCGGAGTACCTATCCGTGAAGCCGCGCTTCTGCTCGGAGTTCGGTTTCCAGTCTTTCCCCAACTACGCAACTGTCGCATCCTACGCCCCCGAGGGCGAGCGCAATGTCACGAGCCCCGCGATGGAGCATCACCAGCGCCACAACCGCGGCAACACGATTATCATGGAGACCATGTTGAGGTACTTCCGCATGCCAACGGGCCTGCGCGAGACTCTCTATCTCTCCCAGGTTCTGCAGGCATGGGCCATCCGGACGGCCGTCGAATACTGGAGGAGCCTCAGACCCCTGTGCATGGGCGCTCTTTATTGGCAGTTGAACGATGTTTGGCCGGTGTCGAGCTGGTCGAGTCTGGACTACGACGGCAGTTGGAAGCTCCTCCACTACGAGGCAAAGCGCTTCTTCGAGCCCCTCCACCTCGCGCTTATCGAGAAGAATCGTACGATCCGCGCCGTCGCCGTGAACGACGGCCCTGATGCCTATGCTGGTCGACTATCCTTGAGGCTGAGACGCATGGACGGGAGCCAAGCCGCCGATTATTCCGTCGAAGTGAACGTCCCACGGGAGTCCTCAACGGAGCTGCGCGCCTTGGAGCTTTCCGCGATGGCCCTTCCTCCCGAGGACTCCTTCCTTGAGGCTAGGGTCGATCTTCGCAGAATCTCCGACGGGCGAACGGAGACCAGGGGGGCTGTTGCATTCCTCACCGAACCAAAGCGCTATACCTTGCCCGATCCTCGGCTCGAGGCGAAGGTCGTAACGGGGAAGCAGGGCCCCGAGCTGATTCTCCGATGCGCGAAGCCGGCATTCTTCGTCTATCCTGTAGCAGAAGAATTATCAGGTCGTTTCGAGGACTCAGGCTTCCATCTCATGCCTGGCGAAGAGCGCCGGCTGCGTTTCATTCCCACCGGCGAGGCGCGAAGCGCGCCACCGAACGCAGAATCCCTGAATGCGGCATTGCGGATCCTTCATCTTCGCGCGAGCTACGAATAGGGTGCAGCCGACGAAGCAGCCTCATGCTTTATTTCACCAACACTGGTCGGACTTGAAGCGGTATACACATGGATTAATCGCTTATTGTTTCATTTGGAAACAAGACCGTGGGGAAAAAATAAACAGGGAAAGGATTAGGTTCCAGCCTTTAGTTGATGGAAAATGATTCAATGAATTTAGCGAAGAGTAATTCTATTTAAGATATATAATTATTGATTATATCCTAAAAATCGTAATTTCATTCTTCGGATCCTATAAAATTGGCACATATCCTGCTTTATTACTTATGAGTGCCAGATAGGGCTCCGCCCAGGGCGCCGCAGGACCGCGTTGCGGCAAGCGGCTCCGTCAAGAGGCGAACAGATACGTTTGGAGGGTACAGATATGAAGAGCATGACCGTTTACGATGCAATGCTTCCCGTTTTCCGTGGTGTTTTCAAGGCCGATCCTTTCGCGATTCTCGATAGGGTCTTCGACGATGAGTATTTTCCCGCGCTCATCGCGCGCAGTCCTATCGTGGACGTGCGCGATAAAGACGACCGCTACCTGATCGAGATCGAGCTTCCGGGTGTATCGGAAAAGGATCTCAAGCTCGAGCTGAAAAACGGCCTCCTCAGCGTCTCCACCGAGAGGAAGGTGGACGGCAAGGACAAGGACGAGATCGGAAGATGGATACGCCGCGAAAGGCGCGAAAGCTACTTCTCGAGGAGTTTCGACCTGCCTGAGGATGCCGACGGCGAAAAGATCGAGGCGCGCTTCAAGGACGGACTCCTCACTGTAGAGCTTCCCAAGAAACCCGAAGCCAGCTCTCGGCTCGTACCGGTGAAAGCGGCGTAAGGCCTGCACGGAAAGATCGCCAATCGAGCGGTGGGCCATATTGGCCCGCCGCTCTTTCTTTATTCGGGCACGCCGATTCCAAAGGGCGTTCCCGCCACGCTATATTATGCAGATGGATTTGAAGCGAAGCGACGATCCTATCAAGGAAACTTGTCGACGGATCCGTATAGCGCGCAGCTATTGGGATGCGCATAACAATGCAGCCTGCCGCATGGAGAGGGCGCGTGCGCTGGAGCTCTACGACAAACTGACGAAAGAGCAGAAAAAAGATGTGCCACAGGTCCTCCGAATATGGCTGCGCTACCGGAGCGAAAAGTACTTTGGAGAGGGGCGAACTCCTCATAGATAACAATCATGCCTATATAAGTTGCTTGACGCATTCAACCAACCAGAGTAAAGTCGCTAAATGGAATATGGGTACTTCGACGATGATGCCAAAGAGTACGTAATTACGACACCGCGAACGCCGGTAAAATGGATCAACTACGTCGGGACCCTGGAATTCGGCGGATTCGTGGATTCGACTGGCGGCAGCGTCCTCTGCAAGGGCGATCCATCCCTCAATCGTATCGTCAAATATATCGCCCAGATGCCCGCGAGCGACTTCAAAGGACAGACTCTCTATGCCCGCTTCCGCCCAACCCAAGGGCCCCTCGAGGCTTGGCGCATCTTCTCGCCATTCTATGTACCTAGCCTCGATCCCTGGGAAGCCTGGGAATGCCACGTAGGACTCGGATATATGAGGTTCGTAACGCGATTCTACGGCATCGATTTCGACATCCGGATATTCGTGCCCAAAGGCGGGGACCGTGAAATCCGCGACGTACGAGTCCGCAATTCCACCGATCGAAAGATAGAGCTGGACCTCGTTCCGGTCGTTGAATACACGCATTTCGACGCTTTAAAGCAACTGACCAACGCCGACTGGGTGCCCCAGACTATGCAAAGTCGAGCCATCAGGGATGGCGAAGGCCACATCGTCCTCGTGCAAAGCGCGTACATGAGACGCGGAATCGCCGAGAATTATTTGACATCCAGCTCACCCGCCTCGAGTTTCGAGACGGACCGTAAACGCTTCCTCGGCGCCAACGAGTATGGCTCATGGGCTCGTCCCCTATCTCTAGAGGCTGAAGAGCTCGGTGACTACGAGGCTCGAAGGGGCGACAATATCGCCGCCCTAATGCAGAGGATGGGCGAGCTCGAGCGCGGCGCCACCGTCCGGCTCGTCACACAGCTGGGTCAGGCCGCGTCGGCCGAGGCCACATTGGACGGCATGGAAAGGTGGAGGGATTTCGACGAGGTCGACCGCGCTTTTTCCGAGCTGGCCTCCTCCTGGGAGGATTACCTATCCGTCTTCAATGTCGAGAGCCCGGTACCATCCTTCGATTCGATGGTCAACGTGCACAATCCGAGGCAATGTCATGTCACGAAGAACTGGTCCCGATACTTGTCGCTCTATCAGCTAGGTTTCGGCGCCGACAGAGGCATCGGCTTCCGCGATTCCTCGCAGGATGCTATGGGAGTCATGGCCCACATGCCGGCCGAAGGTCGCGTCCTGATAGAGAAGCTCTTATCCGTCCAGCGCAGGGACGGCTCGGCGATGCATCAGTTCAATCCCCTCACCATGATTGCGACCGAGGGCGACAGCCGGGAGCGAGACGATAGGCCGCACTATTATTCCGACGACCACCTCTGGATAATTCTCGCAGTCTGCTCCTACGTCAAGGAAACGGGCGACTTCGCCTTTCTTGCCAAAGACATCCCCTTCTACGACAAGGACGAGCGCGGGCGCGCCTCGCTGAAAGAGTCGGCGCCCGTCTTGGAGCACATCTCACGCGCGGCCGCCTTCACCCGGGGGGACCTGGGCAAGCACGGCATTCCCCTCCTCGGATTCGCGGACTGGAACGACCCGGTCAACCTGCCGGCCGGAGCTGAGAGCGTGTTCACGGCCTGCCTGTACGGCGCCGCCCTCCTCGAGCTGGTCGGCCTTGCGGACGCGCTGGGTAAGCCTGAGTCGGCGGAACGCTGGCGCTCATGGCACGCCGACATGAAGGAGACCGTCAATCGGACCGCATGGGACGGCGAATGGTGGGTCCGCTATTTCGACGCGGACGGCTCGCCCATAGGTACGCGATCCGGCGAACACGGACGCATATGGATAAACTCGCAGACCTGGGCGGTCATCGCCGGATTCGCGGAGCGCGATCGCGCGCGGGAGTGCATGGACTCCGTGTTCCGCCTCCTAAATACGGCCCGCGGCTTGAAGCTGTCCGGGCCCGGCTACGACCGCTACGATCCCGCTGTGGGCGGGGTGACGAGCTATCCGCCAGGGGCGAAGGAAAATGGCGGAATTTTCCTCCATACCAACCCCTGGGCCGTGATAGCCGAGTGCTCGCGCGGCGACTGCGACAGGGCCTGGCGCTATCTTCAGCAGATCAATCCTGCGGCCCGCAACGATGACATAGATACCTTCGAAGTCGAGCCCTACGTCTACCCGCAGAATGTACTCGGCGACGAGCACCCCCAGTTCGGCCTGGGCCGGAACTCCTGGCTATCGGGTACATCGAGCTGGGCCTACCAGGCGGCAACACAGTGGATCCTCGGGATCAGGCCCGAGTATGCCGCCCTCGTCATCGACCCTCATGTGCCCGGCGCCTGGAAGGGATTCGCGGCGACTCGGCGCTTCCGAGGCGCAACCTACCGCATACGCGTCCGAAACCCCCGAGGGGCGGGCAAGGGCGTCACGGCGGCCTCGATCGACGGCCGGGCCTCCGAGGTAAAGGGAGGCCTCGCCTCCCTGCCGGTGCTGCCGGCGGGGACCGTGCACGAGGTGGACATAGAGCTCGGCTGAACCAGAATATGGAGGCTCCTATAATGAAGTACGGCCATTTCGACGATCCGCGTCGGGAGTACGTGGTGACCAGGCCCGACACGCCCCTGCCATGGCTCAACTACATCGGGCAAGAAGACTACTTCGGCCTCTGCACGAACACGGCGGGCGGCTACAGCTTCTGGAAGGACTCGCGGCTGCGCCGCTTGACGCGCTACCGCTACAACAACGTCCCCTACGACATAGGCGGCCGCTATATCTACGTCAACGATGCGGGGACGGTATGGAACCCCGGATGGAAGCCCGTTAAGGCGGAGCTCGATTCCTACGAATGCCGCCACGGCATGGGCTATACGAGGATAACGGGATCGAAAGGCGGACTGGAGATCGAGCTCCTCTTCTTCGTCCCCCTGGGACGGAACGAGGAAATCTGGAAGGTAACCGTCCGCAACAGATCGAAAGAGCGCAAGTCGCCCCGTCTCTTCTCGTATCAGGAATTCTGCTTCTACGAGGCGCTCAACGACATGACCAACTATCAGCGCACGTACTCCATAGGCGAGGCCGAGGTCGAGGGGAGCGCCATCTACCACAAGACCGAATACCGCGAGAGGCGGAACCATTACACGCTATTCGCCTGCACGCGGCCGATAACCGGCTTCGACACCGACCGCGACGTCTTCGTCGGGATACACGAAGGCTTGCATGAGGCGCGCGTCCCCTCCTTGGGCAGGTGCGCCGGCTCCAAGGCCTTCGGATGGAACCCGATTGGGGCGCACGAGGTCGACCTCGACTTAGGTCCCGGCGCCGAGGAGAGCTTCGCCTTCGTCCTCGCCTACGTGGAGCAGGGCGACAGGCCCAGATTCGAGAAGTCCGGCCTGATTAACAAGGAGCTCGGCCGCCAAATCGTCGCGAGCTATGCAAAGCCGGGCGCCGTCGACGCGGCCTTCGCCGAGCTCGGGCGATTTTGGGACGGCCTGCTCTCAAATTTCCAGGCCGAGCTCCCCGACGAGCACGCGGCCCGCATGCTCAACGCATGGAACCAGTACCAATGCATGGCCACCTTCAACCTATCGCGATCGACTTCGATGTACGAGACCGGTATCGGCCGAGGCATGGGCTTCCGCGATTCCAATCAGGACATCCTCGGATTCGTGCATATGATCCCTGCCCGCGCCCGCGAGCGCATCCTCGACATAGCTTCGACCCAGCTGTCCGACGGGACCTGCTACCACCAGTATCAGCCTCTCACGAAGAAAGGCAACGCCGAAGTCGGCGGCGACTTCTACGACGACCACCTCTGGCTGGTGCTCTCGACCTGCGCCTACGTAAAGGAGACGGGCGACCTCAGCATACTGGAAGAGCCCTGCGGCTATGCGGACAGGGAATACCGTACCGGCGCCGACGGCCGGCGCATCGGCACGGCCGGCGAGCCGGCCGAATCTCTCCTCCACCACCTCGAGCTCTCGATCGCCTATACGATGCGGAAACGCGGCCCGCGAAGATTACCGCTTATAGGGCACGCGGACTGGAACGACTGCCTCAACCTCAACTGCTTCTCCACCGAGCCCAACGAGAGCTTCCAGACCGCGGGGGTCGTCGGAGACTCGCAGGCGGAATCGGTCATGATAGCCGGGCTCTTCCTCCACGCGGCGCGCGAGATGTCGGCGCTTTACGGCTTCATGAAGCGACCGGAAGACGCGAACCGCATGCTTGCCCAGCGGGAGGAAATGCTCGCGGCCGTCGAGTCGGCGGGGTGGGACGGCGATTGGTACCGCCGGGCTTACGACGCCGCCGGGAAGCCGATCGGCTCCCAGGAATGCGAGGAGGGCAAGATCTACATCGAAAGCCAGGGCTGGTGCGTCCTGGGAGGGGCGGGGGCCGACGACGCTGCGGGCCCCTCCAGGGGCCGGGCGCGCAAGGCGATGGAAAGCGTTCATAAGCTCCTGTATACGCCCAAGGGAGTCCTCATCCAGCAACCGGCATACTCCACCTACCACGTCGAGCTCGGCGAGGTCTCGAGCTATCCGCCGGGCGTGAAGGAGAATGCAGGCATCTTCTGCCATAACAATACCTGGATACACTTGGCATGGTGCCAACTCGGGGACGGCGACAGGGCGCTCGAGTACTACCTCTCCATTTGCCCGAGCGCGAAGCAGGCAGAAATAGATCTTTACCGTTCGGAACCGTACGTCTACGCACAGATGATCGCAGGCAGGGACGCGCCATGCTACGGCGAGGCCAAGAATTCCTGGCTCACGGGCACGGCTGCCTGGACCTTCGTCGCGCTCACCCAAGGCATTCTCGGCATCAGGCCCGACTATCGCGGCCTCGTCGTCGATCCGTGCATCGCAAGGGCGTGGAAAGGCTTCTCCGCGACGCGCAAGTTCCGCGGGGCCGAGTACAAGATCGAAGTGAAGAACCCGAAGGGCCGCTGCAAGGGCGTCGCCTCGGTCAAGGTGGACGGCGAAGCCTTCGATCCCGTGGACGCGGTGGCCATTCTGCCGATCTTCCCCGCGGGCACCAGCCATTGGATCGAGATCGAGCTCGGCTAGCCGTATATTGTTACCATGGCCGACTCCATCAACGGCGAAAAGCTCGACTTCCCCGTCACCTTCGACCTCAGGCTCATCTACCTCCTCGAGGGGGGAGGCTCCGTTCGCGGGGACCTCGAACGCATATTGAAGGCGCGAGGCGTCGCCTGGACGCTGATGCAGTGCGAGGCCAAGGAAGGCGCGAAATATGGCCGCTTCCGCGTCCGGCTCACCATGACCAGCCGCGAGCAGATGTATGGCACCTACGGGGATATCGGAAGGCTGAGTTACGTAAAGACGGCCATCTGATCTATTTGTCCAAGAATCCCTGCGCGAATTCCAGGAACGCGCGGACGTCCTTGAAATCGCTGGCTATCCCGAGGGATATGCGAACGGCCCCGGTGGATTTTCCGTCGATGCAGTCGCGGAAATCGTCCACCGTGAGCCTGTTCGCGTGGGCGGGGCTGGTGAAGCAGGTCGCAAGCTCATCGCGGGATATGCCCAACGCGATCTCCCCGGCGCCGGGGTTGCAGAAGCACCCGGTGCGCAGCGGCGATATCCCGCGCGCGTTGGCCTTGGCCTCGAGGAGCCAACCTGCCAAGGCCTCGACGCGCTCGTGGATCAGACCGACGCCGACCTTCGCCAGGTGGTCGAGGCCGATCCGCACCGCGGGCAGCCCGAGGAAATCGACCGTGCCGTCCTCGAAGCCGGCGGCGCCCTCCGCGAGGTAGTAGCGATCGCCCTGTACCGAGGCGACGGTGATCGTCCCGCCGGCGAACCAGGGCGCCTGATGCGTTCTCCGTGAATATCGCGACATATTCCGCGGGATCCGCATTGAAGAAATCGAGGACTCGGGCGCGCGCTCCCTCGACCAGGACCATGGCAGCCTGCGAGGTCGGATTGGCGGAATGCGGGTTTCCGAAAACGCCGCTCCGCAGAAGCTCCGCATGCGACGCTATCTGCGAATCGCCGTAGAGCCCCGCGCCCGTGTAATCCAGGTATGCTTGGGCTTGCCTATCGAGGCGCGAGTAATCGCGCGCGCAAAGCTCGTCGAGGGCCTCGGTCCTCGCATATGACGGGAAGCGCCCGACGAACACCCCATAATCGCCGTCGATCATCGTCGGGATATATCACGCGTCGCCGCTATGTTCAAGCCTGGCCGATGCGGAAAGTCTCCCCGAGAGCTCGATGATGTCGCGGAGGAATCTATCGAGGGAGGAGAATCCCATTTCCTTCAGCATGTACGATATGCAGCCCAAGTGGCGCGTCGCGATGGTCTCGGCGTAGGCGTAGCCGTTGGCGCAGTCGAAGCAGGACCAGAAGACCTGAAGGGCGTAATAATAGGCCCTGGGAATCCTCCTGTTGAGGAATTTCAGCTGGTCGTCGAGCTCCGCGAAGCCGTAGGACTCGCCGTACAGCTGATCGATGCACTTCGCCACGTAGTCGATGGAGGCGCCATAGGCCTTGTTCTTCCTGACCGCCCTCTCGCTGACGGGGAGGCCTCGGGCGACGAGGTCGCGGAGCTCGCTCATGAAGGCGTCGGCGTCGTAGCGGAAGGGCGCGCCGGCGCTCTCGGGCGCGGCCGCCGCGAGATCGGCGAGCCGATCGGCCGCGACGAGGTAGTCGCGCTTGAGCTCATCGAAGTCGACCGCCTTGTCGCGTTCGGGCTTGCTGTCGGGATGGTACTTCTTTATGAACTGGCGGTAGAGGGAACGGAGCTCCTCTTTCGTTCGGATCTTTCCCGTCTCGACGAGTTCAAGGAAAAAGTTCATCCTCTCCTTGTCCGGCGCCTTCCGATCGGGAATCCGGCCTCGGTCATCCGCATCCCTCCCGTGTCTCTAGTCGGCGATGCCCGGCAGGCGGAAGTAGCTTTTCGCGTTGCGATAGGCGATGTCCATGGCCATGCCGCCCATCGCGTCGAAGTCCGCGGGCGCCTCACCCCTCTCGATCCAGCCGCCGAGCAGGCGGCAGAGGATGCGCCGAAAGTACTCATGTCTCGGGAATGAGAGGAAGCTCCGCGAATCGGTGAGCATGCCGACGAAGCGCGAGAGAAGGCCGAGGCTCGCGAGCGAGCGGATCTGAAGCTCCATGCCGTCGATATGGTCGTTGTACCACCATGCCGATCCGAGCTGCATCTTACCCGGGACCGATCCGTCCTGGAAGCAGCCGATAACGCTGGCCATGACCTCGTAGTCGCTGGGATTGAGCGAGTACAGTATAGTCCTGGGCAGCAGACCGTCCCGCTCCAATGCGTCGAGGAAGGTAGCGAGCGGCGCAGCCAGCACCGGATCGTTGACGGCGTCATAGCCCGTATCCGGGCCCAGCGCCGCGAAGGCCCTGGAGTTGAGGTTGCGCATCGAGGCCAGATGGAGCTGCATCGTCCAGCCCCGCCTGGCGTTCATCCGCCCGACCTCGAGGAGAAGCGCGGTCTTGAGCTCCTCGACCTCCACCGGCGAGAGCGCCTTAGCGTCCGGCCGTCCCTTGAAGGCGCGGGCGAAGAGCTCCTCCGCCCGGCCGTCCGGGATCGGCCTGCCCGGGACTTGGGCGAGGGCGTGGTCGGAAAGCCTGCATCCCCTTTCGTGGAAGAAGGCATGCCTCTTCTCGAGGGCGTCGACCAGGGAACGAAAGCTTCGAACATCGATTCCCGAGGCGGACGCGAGCCTCGGCAGATAGGCCCGCCATGCGTCCGGAGATTCCACCGCCATGGCCTTGTCCGGCCTGAAGGCGGGGGCCATTACCGGCTCCCCATCGATGGCCTCGTCGCCGAGGCGATACTTGTCGTAGGCTTCGTGGTGCTCGAGGCCATCCGCGGGATCGTCGGTCGTGCAGACGGCCCGCACCCGCATCTTGCGCAGCAGCGCGCGGGCGCCGAAGCCGGGCTCGGATAGCTTCGCGTTGCATGCCTCCCAGATCCGCTCGGCGCTTCCCTCGCACAGGATATCCTCGATTCCGAAATAGCGACGGAGCTCCAGATGCGTCCAATGGTAAAGCGGATTCCCGACAAGGTAGGGAAGGGTCTTCGCCCAGGCCAGGAAGCTGCGCTTGTCGGCCGGATGCCCGGTTATATCCGACTCCGGCACGCCGTTGGCCCTCATCGCTCGCCATTTATAATGGTCGCCGCCCAGCCAGGCCTGCGCTATGCTCGTAAAGCGCGCGTCCGAGGCTATCTCCGAAGGCGAAAGGTGGCAATGGTAGTCGATGATCGGCATGTCCTCGGCGTACTCGTGGAAGAGCCGCCGCGAGCTGCGATCCGGAAGCAGGAAATCCTCGTCCATGAATCGCGTCATCGCATCACCCGCCCCGAACCCTCGCCCGCCGCCAGACGCTCCACTTCCTCCCGGGTCGCCAGGCAGAAGTCCCCTGGGATCGAGTGCTTGAGCGCCGAGGCGGCGACCGCGAACTCGAGGGATCGCGCCTCGTCCCCGTATTCGAGAAGGCCGAAGATCAGCCCTGCCGCGAAGGCATCGCCGCCGCCGACGCGGTCCACTATATCCTCCAGCCCGTAGGCGCGCGAGCCGCGAAAGCCCGATGCGCCGAGGAGGACGGCGGACCATCCGTTGCGATCGGCCGACCTGCTCTCTCGCAGGGTAATCGCGACGGCTCCGAGATTGGGGAAGCGGGCTTTTGCCGCTTCGGCGATGGCGCGGTATGCCTCTGGGCCTACTAGGCCCTTCGACGGGTCGGCTCCCGGCGACTCGGGCCGGATGCCTAGGCTCAGCTGGATGTCCTCTTCGTTGGCGACTAGGACATCCGCGAGAGCGACCAGGCTGGGCATGACCTGAGGGGCCTTCACGCCGTAGTTCCAAAGCTTCCTGCGGTAGTTGAGGTCCACGGAGACCCTCGCCCCGGCCGCCCTGGCAGCCACGGCCGCCTCGATGCAGGCGTCGGCCGCCGATCGCGACAGGGCCGGCGTTATGCCCGTGACGTGGAACCAGTCGGCGCCGGCGAGTATCTCTGCCCAATCGAAGTCGCCGGCCTTCATGGCCGAGGCGGCGCTCCCGGAGCGGTCATAGACCACCTGGGAGGCCCGCTGGTCGGCGCCGGCCTCGAGGAAATAGATGCCTGTCCTCTCGTCGACCCGGCGGACGCGCGAGACGTCGACGCCGTGGGCGCGCAGCGAGCGCAGGGCGGCGTCGCCGACGGCATCGTTCGAAAGCGCGCCGACGAAAACCGCGTCCATGCCGAGCATCGCGAGCGATACCGCGACGTTGGCCTCGCCTCCGCCGAAAATGGCCTCGAGAATCGGCGACTGGAAGAGCCTCTCTCGGCCGGGCGATTTAAGGCGGAGCATGATCTCGCCGAAAGTGACGATCCTCTTCATCGATGGGCCTCGCGCCTATTCTAGCGCACGGAGGAAAGCTTTGATACTCTCCGTGCTAACTCCCGGCGGCATGCCTCCCGCGCAGGAATGAACGATCCGCGCGCCGGGAGGAATCGCGTCGACCTGCCTACGCACGGCTTCCGCGACCTCGGACGGAGACGCGACCGCGAGCACGTCGCGGGGCGGGATGCTTCCCAGGAGGGAGAGTCTCCCGCCGCAGAGGCCGAGGATCTCGGTCAGGCTTAGCTGAATCCCGGGGTTGTAGATGTTTACCCCCATGTCGGCGTAATACTTGACCGAAGCCGAGCAATCAGCGTCGTTATGGAACAGCTTCACGCTGGCCGGCGGCGAGAACAGGTCGGAGAGATAGGGAAAGGCGAACTCGCGGAAATCCTCTTCTCCGATGAAGCCGACGATGTCGTCCAACACCATGATCCCGTCGATGGAAGGGAAGAGCTCCCGCTGGAGCGCATGCCATTTCTTGAGGAACCCGGTGATCAGCCGAAGAAGCTTGTGCGCCCGCGACGGCTCGGTCTTCAGCGCGATCAGGAAATCGGTGACGCCCATGAGGAAGGAGGCGATATTGAGAGGTCCCCGCGAAACCGAGAAGCGCACCCGATGCCCGATCGCCTCCATGCGGGGAACGGCCCTCAGCATTCGTCTGAGAGCGAAGGGAAGCAAGCCGTCCCTGGAGGGCTCGGGCTCCTCGAGATCGTCGATGTCCTCCAGCCGGCGGATGCTGGGCCGCGCGAAGGGGAACTCGTTCTCGGGGAAGGAGCAGCGGGCCCCGAAGGCGGACGGCTCCGTGCACATGCCGTACTCCGCCCAGAAGCCCGGCAGGAAAATTGCCTTGGGGAAAGCCTCGACGACCGAACGGTTGGCCCCGAACCAGACCTCGTCGTCCGAAAAATAATCGAGGATGGAGACGCCGCGCCAGTTCGGTAGCCAGGGACTGTCGACAATGAAGCCTGCGATCCTGGCCGCGGAGCTGCCGGAAACGACGCTTCGCAGCGAAGCCCATTGTCCATCGGTCATTATCGCCTTCCCGTTTCCGCCGTCGGAAGAGGCGGGAGGCATTCGACGAGCTCGAAGCCGCTTCGGGCGTTCACCGCCGCCCGGCCGGCGGCGCGAGGCAGGAAAAAGTAATCACCCATGGCAAGGTCGCGGGATCCGGCGTCCCAGGTAAGAGTTCCGCTTCCCCTCGTCGCGACGACTATTGAGGGCTTCTCGTCGAGCTCGAGACGGGAGCCGGGCCCCAGCTCGTATCGGTTCGCGCCGAAATCGGGAAAGGAGGCGCGATCGAGGATGCGTTCGCCACGGCAGCCCTCCGAGGCGGCATCGAGGGGGATCGGCTTGATCAGGCATTCCTCGATGGCCCGAGTCCCGACGAGTCCCTCGAGATCGAAGCAGTCCAGGGCGGCCTCTCGACCGAGCCCGGCGTAGTTCTCGAAATCGGAAAGGCGCCTGTCGCCGATCCAGGCCTCGGGACGTATGGTGAAGTCGGTCGGCTCCTGTATTTCCAATATGAGGCAGCCGGCTCCTATTGCATGCGCCAGGCGGCCGGGGATGAGCCACGCGTCGCCGGCTCTCGCCGGTATCTCGTTCAATAGAACCGCGAGCGCGTCGCGGTCGGTCTCGCTCGCGTCGATCGCCTCTGAAAGGCGGGCACGAGTGACTCCCTCCTTGAATCCGACCAGGAGAGTCGCGGCCGGCCTCGCGGAGAGGACGATCCACATCTCGGTCTTGCCGTTCGGGCTTCCGAATCGCTCTCGGGCGAAGGCCTTGTCCGGATGGACCTGGACCGGAAGCCGGATCGAGCTGTCGATGAACTTCACGAGGACGCCCAGGTCGTTCCGCCCGCCGAGGATCTCGTCCCTCCGAAGCCGAACCAAATCCTCGAAGAGGATACCCGCGCCCTCGATCATCGAAAGGCCCTCGGCGGCTTCGGTCGCACCCGCATTCCTTGCGCGAACCGTCGACGCGATCCACTCCTCGGGCCGGTGGCCGTCGTCCTCGATCAGACCGCGCATCGACGCCAGGAGCTTCCCCCCCGTGTACGTCCTGGACACTCTATTCGGCTCGAAGAAGATCGGGCCGCGAGCTAGGCCATCGACATCGGGAACCGGTCGGGCGCGCATTCGGCTGACCGCTACTTCAGCTTGAAGACCATCTGGGTCGGGCTCACGAATCGGAGCGAGACGACAAGGCAGAGCATCGCGATCAGGAAGTATATGACCGCCAGGGCATCAACGGCCTGTGGAGGCCTCGCCCCCGCAGCGTAGGCGTCGGCATAGAGCGCGACTACGATGGTCTGGCTCTTCCCTCCCGCCACGAGATAGGTCAGCTCGAACATCGAGATCGCCTTTACCAGGGAAAGGATGCCCGCGGTAAGTATCCCCGGGACGGTCAGGGGAATCAGTATCCGCCTGAATATGGTGACGCGGCGAGCCCCGAGCATCTTCGCGGCGGACTCGAGATTCGTCCCTACCTGCTCGATGAAGGGCATAAGCACCAGGATCATGAAAGGTACGATGGGGACGAGATTCACGATGATGACGCCGATGACGCGGGCCGCGAGGTGGAACTTGTAGCAAAGCATGGCGAGGGGAATCCCGTAGGCCATCGGCGGCACGATCATCGGGAGGAGAAAGAGCGAGAGAAGCAGGCCTTTGCCCTTGAAGTCGTTGCGGGCGAGGGCGTACGCGGCGGGAAAGGAGATAAGGAGGGCGATGAAGACGTCCGATACGGCGACGGCGAAAGTCACTGTCAGGAGATTCGGGATGTCGTGATCGCCGGCTACGTATTTATACCACTCCCCGGTGAGGTAGCTCGGGAGGAGGCCGGAGTACCAGCCCTTCGAGACCGAATTCAGCACGACTGTCAGGAGGATGCCCAGGACATTGCCTACGTAGACGACGATGGCGATCGCGAAGAGCGCCGATGAAAGCCTCGACTTGCCGCGCACCTGCTTCACCCCTTTCCCACGATGGAAGCGCCTTTGTACGTCCTGCCCCTCCAGACGAGGACGATGCTTATGACCACGAGCTCGATGGCGGCCATGAGCATGGAAATCGAGGACGCGGCGTTGAAGTTGAACTTCTCGAAGGCCCATTGGTACGCGGCGATCGAGATGACCCTCGTGGGGCCCGAAGGCTGCCCGAGCAGGACCGCCGAGGGGAAGACCGAAAAGGCCATCACGAAATTCAGGCAGAAGGCTATCGCTATGCCCGGCACCATGAGGGGGAAGAGCACCCTCCAGAAGGTCTGGATCTTCGATGCGCCGAGCATCTGGCTGGCCTTCTCCAAGTCGGGACTTATGCCGGAGACGTAGCCGAGGAGCATCAGGAAAGCGTAGGGGAAGCCCGAGAGCCCCAGGGAAATGACGACGCCGAGATAGTTGTGCGTAAACCTGAAGGGCTCCTTGACGATGCGAAGTGCCATGAGGAGCTGGTTGAGCCACCCGTTCGGCCCCATATAGGAAAGCATGCCTTCGGAGATGAGGACGGTCCCCAGCGTGATCGGCACTATAAGGAAGAAGGTGATGACCTTCTCGCCCCTGACGCCGCGCCTCATGTAGTACGAGAAAGGAACGGCGAGGCCGACGTTGATGAAGGTCACGGGGACTGAGATTGATAGCGTGGTCCAGATGGTCCTGAGATCCCGCGCATCGGCGAAGAAGCGGATGTAATTTCCGAAGGTGAACGTCCCGTCGGCCTTGGTGAGGCTCAGGAAGAGCCCGTACGCGAAGGGGTACAGGAACAGCAGAACGATGAAGACCAGCGCGGGCGCGAGAAGGAAGAGGACCCCGCTCCTCCCCGCGCCTCTCAAGTCGGGCACCCCTGCGCGCCTTCGCCCGCCGCCTCGGAGGACGGATCGGGGAACACGAGGATGTCGTCCGGCGAGATGGCCGTATCGACCGTATCGCCTTCGTCCACCCGTATCGCCGAGCGCAGATCAATCCTCGCGCGCGAGTCTGCCTCCGCGCCGTCGCCGGCGAAAGAGGCGCTCACCTGGCTCGAATGCCCCTGGTACTCGACGAGACTCGCGACGCAGCGCAGCGAGTTCATCCCGGGAAACGATCCTACCTTTATGTCTTCGGGCCTGATCGCGGTGCGCACCTCGCAGCCCGACCGGAAGGCCTCGACGATCGCCGCGCGGCGCCGGTCCCCCTCTGGATAGGGGAGCCGTACGTTCAGGGCGTGGCCTTGAACCTTTATCCCGGCCTCGAGGACGCCGGCCGTCTCCTTCATCGTCTCTATCCTCGCGGCCCAGGCGTTCTTGTAGCCGACGAAGTCGGCGACGAAGAGGTTGGCCGGATTCGAGAAGATCTCGGAGGGCGAGCCGACCTGCTGTATCGCGCCCAGCTTGAGCACGACGATCCGGTCGGAGAGCGCGAGGGCCTCGGTCTGGTCGTGCGTGACGTAAATAGTCGTGACTTTGAGCCTTTCGTGGAGGGCCTTGAGCTCGTAGCGCAGCTCGACGCGGAGCTTGGCGTCCAGGTTGGACAATGGTTCGTCGAGGAGGAGGAGCCGCGGCTCAAGCACGATGCAGCGCGCGATGGCGACCCGCTGCTGCTCGCCGCCCGACATCTGCGCCGGGTATTTGGCGGCGTAGCCCTCCAGGTGGACGAGCTTCAGCGCCTCGCCGACCCTCCTTTCGACCTCGGCCTTACCGAGCCGCCTGAGCTTCAGGCCGAAGGCCACGTTCTCGCGGACCGTAAGGTGGGGGAAGAGCGCATAGTTCTGGAAAACCATCCCGAACTCCCGCTTCTCCGGCGGCACCTTGTCGCGAGAGTCGTCTATGCACTCGTCGTCGATGAATATCTCGCCGCTCGTGATCGGGATGAGGCCGGTGATGCAATTGAGCGCGGTAGACTTGCCGCAGCCCGAGGGGCCGAGGAAGGTGACGAACTCTCCCTTGCCGAACTCGAGCGAGAAATCGCGGACGGCCGTCCTGTCGCCGAACCGCTTCGTCATCCGCCTCACCGAGATGCGCTTGAAGTCCTTCATGCAGTCCCGCGCCTTCCCGACGATCCGGGCTATTTCTTGACCTTGGCTCCGACGAGCTGGTCCCACATGTCCATCGCCTCCACGAGGGCCGCCGAATCGAGCTGCGTCGTGCGCGGCAGATCGCGGATGGCCTTCTCGTAGGCGGGGCGGATGGCCGGCTTGATCGAGTTCTGGCTTGCCGCAGGCGCCATGTCGAGCCCTACGCCCTTGATCGAGGGGCCGGGATAGAAATAGGCGTTGTCGTAGGTGACCGCCTGCTGCGCGGGCGTCATGAGCCACTTCATGAGCTCGACGGTGACCGCCAGGCGATCCTTGTCGAGGCCCTTCGGGACGGCCATGAACTGAGTGTCGTTGACCCAGGTCGTATGATCGAGGAAGAAGCCCTGGTAGCCGGCGGGGATCGTGGCGAGGATGCGCTGATTCATGTCCCAGCCCAGGTGGCTGGCGATGATCCATCGGGTCCCTTCGCCGAGCTCCTTGAAGGTTATGCCGGTGCCCGAGGGATAGTAGTCGACGTAGTCGTCGAGCGCCTTGAGGAAGGCCCAGGTCTTGTCCCAAGTCTTCGGATCCTTGGGGTCTTTATCGCCGAGGATGTAGGGAAGGCCCTGGAGGAAGGCCCGGCCGGGGCCCGAGTTCGCGGGCCTGGCGTAGAGGAACTTGCCGGGGTTGGCCTTGGCCCACGCGAGAAGCTCCGCGGGGGTCTTGGGGGGATTCGGCACCTTGTCGGGGTTGTAGGTGAACATGGGCCCGCCGGGGCAGAAGACGTAGGCGATGCCGTATCCGTTGAACAGATCGTACGCGGCCTTCGCGCCGGGGAGGTAGTTCGCTATCGTCTTCCGGAAATCCGCCGCGTACTTGGGCATGATCTGCTCGTAGATGCCCTGATCGACTCCGGAGGCCATCGCATCGTAGCCCGTAAGGACCAGTGTCGTGTCGAGGTTGCCGGCCATCTGCTGAGCCTTTATCTTCGACGGAAGCTCCGGAGCGGTCAGCTGGATGTACTCGATATCCGAGACGAGCTTGGGGTTCGCAGCCTTGAAGGCCTCGATCGCCGGCTTCGAGAGCTGGAGGTTGCCGGCCACGTCGATGATGCTCAACTTCACGGGCTTCGATACGACGGCTTGGGCTGCCGCGCCCGTGACGGTCAGGAGAGAGGAGAGCAGCAGAAAGGCGAGCGCCCCGATCTTGAATTTCACCTTCATAATGGCCTCCTGAAATTGGAATAGGGGGAATTGCGTTAGCGCTAACGTGATTGTACTTGCCTTCTCCGAATTGTCAATGCTAAACTTCGCGGGAAACATGGAACGGCAAAGTTGTACCGTGGAGGACGTAGCCTTGGCGGCCGGAGTCTCCACGATGACCGTCTCGCGCGCGATCAACGATCGCCCGGGAGTGAGCGCGGAAGTGCGCCGCCGCGTCCTCGAGACCGCGGCCAGCCTGGGGTATAGACCGAGCAGGGTGGCGAGAGGTCTCGCCAGCCGCAAGACCTCGACCCTCGGGATCGTCCTGCCCGATATGGCGAACCCGTTTTTCGCGATCCTGGCCAAAGCGGCGACCGACGTCGCGCGAGCCGCGGACAAGAACGTCTTCATCATGAACACCGACGAGGACCCGGCGCTCGAGCGCGAGGCCCTGGACTCCCTCGCCGGCGAGACGATCGACGGCGTGATCGTCGCCGGATCGCGGCTGCCGAAGGCCTCCCTCGTGACGGCGGTCTCGCGTTTCGACGCGGCGGTACTCGTCAATAGGGTGAGCGCGGGGCCTCGCATCGACGCCGTGAACGTCGACGACAGGTCCGGCGCGATCCGAGCCATAGCCTACCTGATCGGCAAAGGCCGCAGGCGGATAGGATTCATCGCGGGCCCGAGGGCGTCCCTGAGCGGCCAACGACGGCTTTCCGGCTACATGTCGGGACTCAAGGCCGCGGGCCTTCCCCTCGATCCGAGTCTGGTCGCGCGATGCGTCCCGAATCTCGACGGCGGGGCGGAGGCGGCCAGGACCCTCCTGTCGCGGGACCCTTCCATCGATGCCATACTCGCCTACAACGACCTCGTGGCGATCGGCGCGATGCGGGCGCTCGGCCAAGCGCGCCGCTCGGTGCCGGCGGACGTGGCGGTGATCGGCGCGGACAACGTGCCCTATGCCTCTCTCGTCAATCCCTCGTTGAGCACCATGGGCGTGGATATCTCGGCGCTCGGCAGGAGCGCGATGTCCCGCCTCCTGTCCCTCTGCGAAGGAGAGGAGCTGGAGCCTTCGCCCTTGATCCGCCCCGAGCTGATCATCAGGGAATCGGCATGATGCCCGATTAGAGTTGCCGCCCTCAGGTCTCCCTTACGTCGAGCACTTCGTCGACGACCGGCCTCAGGGCGTGGACGAGGGCGTCGCTCGCGATGCCCTGCACTTTGAGCGTGAGTAGCCATTCGGCTCCTGAGGGCCCCGCCCCGTCGCTCATCCCCAGGCCGACGATGTCGCCTCCCGCCTTCGCGACGGCTCCCGCCACCGCGGCCACGGTACCCTTGGCGCCGGCTATCGACGCCGTAACGCGAACCCCCGACCGCCTGCCGCCGAGAAGGTGGAGGAGGGCGCGGAATATGTCGGTCTCCGTGATGATACCGACGAGGGCGCCATCGCGCACGACGGGGAGGCCGCCGATCTTCTGGTCGGCCATGATGCGCGCGGCCTCCTCGAGAGGCATGTCCTCCACGATCGTGACGACCTTCCTGGCCATGATCCTCTCCACCTTGATCTTCGATAGGATGGAAGGGATCTCCCAGGAACTGAGGGTCGTGCTCGGCGAAGGCGAGGCGTAGAGGAGGTCCTTTTCCGAGACTATGCCGGCGAGCTTGCCGTGGACGTCGAGCGCGGGGAGCCGCCTCACCTTCCTCTCGCGCATCAGCGCGAGGGCTTCGGGCACGCTCGCCTCGGCTTGTATGGTGACGGGATTCGCGGTCATCTTCTCGCGCACGAACATGGATTCCTCCTAGCTTTCGCTGTGGTGGACTTCTTAATCATTATATTGCCCCGAAGGGGGGCCAACCAGACTGGACGCGCTATATTTAGCGAATCCGGGTATCGTACGGAGGGATTAATGAACCGAACAGCGAAGGCCGCGACGATCGCGGCCGCGATCGCCGCGATTGGCGCCTCGCCCTGCACCGCCCAGGCGGCCGCCTCGCTTCCCGTCACGAAGGTAGTCCTCTTCTCCTCAGGCGTCGGTTATTTCGAGCATCAGGGCGCCGTGACGGGCGACAGCGTCGTTTCGCTGCCCTTCGCCTCGGACGAAGTCAACGACGCGCTCAAGTCCCTCGTCGTCAGCGACGGCTCGGGCGCGGGCGACCGTACGGCTTCGCCTTCCGTGAGCTACCCGTCCGAGGAAAGCATCGACCGCGCCCTGAAGGGCTTCCGCGTCGATCTGTCCGGCTCGCCCCCCGTCGCCGACCTGCTTGGCCGGCTTCGCGGCGCCGAGATTTCGGTGGATACGCCCGATACGGTCACCGGGAGAATCGTGTCGGTCGAGACGAGGCCGGTCAAGGATATCGGAGACGCTCGTCCCTTCGTCGTCCTTCTGACGAAGACCGGCCTGCGCTCGATCTCCCTCGACGACGCCCAGGCCATCCGCTTCTCCGACAAGGGCATCGGAGACGACTTCGACCGGGCGCTCTCCATCATCCTCGGCGCGCGCGACGATAGGAGACGCAGCCTCGACGTGCGCCTGCCCGGCACGGGCACCAGGCAGGCGACTATCGGTTACGTCATCGCCGCGCCCGTTTGGAAGGCGTCCTACCGCCTCGATCTTTCCACGGACAGACCGCAATTCCAGGGCTGGGCCATAATCGACAATCCGAGCGACCTGGATTGGGATGGGGTCACCCTGTCCTTGATTTCCGGCAGGCCGGTATCGTTCATCCAGGACCTCTACGCTCCCCTTTACCTGGATCGTCCGACGCTTCCCCTCGCGATAGCCGGGATAGCCGCCGCTCGCAGCTTCGACTCGGGCCTCTCCGCAGCGACGGAGGACGAGAAGCAGGCTTCCGGGGAGGACGAAGTCGCCTCCTTATCGAGAGCCAACAAGGCCGAGGCAGCTCCTCCGGCGCCTGCGATGGTCGCGAGCGGCGCAATCGCCCCGGCGCAGCCGCAAGCGAGCCCGCTCGGGTCGAGCTTGGCCCTCGAGACGACGAAGGTAGGCAAGGCGGGCGACCAGTTCCAATTCACGGTGAAGAAGCCCGTCAGCCTCGAGCGCGGGCGGAGCGCTATGCTCCCGCTCGTCGCGGGAGATATCGATGCCGAGCGAGTCTCGATCTATTCGCCCGACTCGAATTCGGGTTCGGGACATCCGATGCTCGGCGCCAGGCTCGCCAACACCACGGGCATAAGGCTGCCCGCCGGTCCGATCGCGGTGTTCGACGGCGGCGTCTATGCGGGCGACGCCCTCCTCGACTTCTTCCCCGAGAAGGATTCTCGCCTGATCGTGTTCGGGGAGGATCTCGGCGTCACGACCGACGTATCCGCGGCGAGCGCCCAGGAGACTGTCGGAGTCTCTATCTCAAAAGGCGTGATGGTCTTCTCGCGAAGGATAACCATGTCGAGGACTTACGAATTCAAGAACGGCGCCTCCGATGCCAAGAAAATCATCGTAGAGCATCCCATCACCCCCGGCGCGGAGCTCTTCGAACCGAAGACGAGCGACGAGAGGACCGAGAGCGTCTATCGATTCACCCTAGCCCTGCCGGCCGCAGGCGAGGCCAAGCTCGTAGTCAAAGAGCGAAGCCCACGCAGGGACAGCGTCGTTCTCGGCTCCCTCCGCCAGGAAGACTTCGTTTCCTATTCGAGTTCGCAGGAGATTCCCCAGAACATCAAGGACGCGCTCGGGAAGGCCATTGTCCTCCGCAGAAAGCTCGAGGACGCGCAGAGGAGCCTCGCCGACTCACAGTCTCGCAAAGAGAGCCTCGCCGGAGACCAGTCAAGATATCGCGACAATCTAGATTCGGTAGGCAGGGACAGCGCACAGGGCCAACAGTACTTAAAGCGGCTGCTCGACGCCGAGACGGCTATCGATCAGGTGAACGCGAAAATCGCGGATGCTCAAAAAGAAGTCCAGGATGCAAAGACGGCCTATGAGGCCTATCTGAGGGACCTGAGCATATGAAGGACAAACGCACAGTTCCACTCAACCCGCCCATAACAGTTCTAGATTGGTCAATCTGTACTCTAAATAATTGTATTTTTCTGAATCTGTTTTCTTTAATCAAATTGTTGTAAAGTTCAATTAGACGTTTAGGGATACTGAATGTCGAAAGGGGGTCGGCCATGAACAAGACTTTGAGACTTTCGGCGTTGATCCAGGTGCAGAGCCTTACCGCTTCAGATAGGGCGTGGCAGCTCCTTCCGGGACAGGTTGTATCGATCGAACACGGCAAAGGCAAGCGGATCCGCTGTACCGCAGGTCATCTTTGGGTGACTCTCGAGCATTGCCCGAGCGATTACATCCTCGAGCCCGAGCAAAGCCTCGAGATCGGGGAGAACGGCCGCATCGTCATCAGCGCTCTCGACTCAGGCGACTTCAAAGTAGCGTAATCGGTCCCTCAATAGTGCGGCGGCCTCTCGTTCGCCGGCAAGGGAGGCTGCCCTTCGCCGGCGACCTCCTTCATTTTTTCGCGGAGGGCGCGTACCGTAGCCTCGAGTCTCTCGATGCGAACATCCTGGTTCATGACCGCCTCGCTCATATCGAGGAGCTCGCTCTCCTGAAAACTGATCTTGCTCTCGAGATCGATGAGCCTTCGCTCGAAATCCCGACTATACTCCGGCATTTCATTCCTCCGCGCGCCCGTCAATGATAGCGCGATCCAGTTCGATACGATAGACGATCGCGGCCATTCATTCGTCTCGACGGCGCGCTTGGATTCGCCTTTGCCGCGGCTCCGGCCGATAGTACATTTCCTCTAACGCCGCTCGAGCTCGGGTAGCGCGGCTCCCGCCGGCGAAAGGAGATGCGCCATGAACGGAAAGATTGTCCTTCTCGTCGCTTCCTGTATACTATCGATAGCTTCCTCGGTATCGGCGCAGAACGCGTCCAATCCCGTCACGATCGGCTCGAAGATCGACACCGAGGGAACGGTCTTGGGAAAGATGATCGTCCAGCTCCTGTCGGCGAACGGGATACCCGTCGTGGACAAAGTCGGCTTCGGCACTACCGACCTCGTGCGAAAGGCGATTGCCGCGAAGGAGCTCGATCTCTACGTCGAATACACCGGCAACGGAGCCTTCTTCTTCCAAGGCACCGATCCTACGGTCTGGAAAAGCGAGTCGAAGGGCTACGAGACGGTCAAGCGGCTCGACCTCGAGAAGAACGGCATCGTGTGGCTCACCCCTGCGCCGGCCAACAACACCTGGGCCATCGCCGCGCGCAAAGACCTCGCCGACAAGGAAAAGCTCGCCACCTTGGAGGACTTCGCGCGCTACGTCCGAGGAGGCGGGAAGGCGAAGCTCGCCGCGTCGGAGGAATTCATTTCGAGCGTCGCCGCCCTGCCCGCGTTCCAGGCCGCCTACGGCTTCAAGCTCGCGAACGACCAGCTGCTTTCCTTCTCGGGAGGCAATACCGCCCTCACCGAGCAGGCCGCCTCCCAGGGATCGAACGGGGTGAACTTCGCGATGGCCTATGGAACCGACGGCTCGCTCGCGGCGCTCGGCCTGGTCGTTCTCGCGGATACGAAGGCGGTGCAGCCCATCTACGAGCCGACGCCGATCGTGCGCAAAGAGGTCCTCGACCGCTACCCGGCGATCGCCTCCATACTCGCAGGCCTTTTCAAGAAGCTCGACCTCGTGACGCTCCAGGGGCTCAACGCCCGAGCCGCTGTCAACGGCGAGAGCCCGGATGCCGTGGCCGCGAGCTACCTCAAGGACAAGGGACTGATCAAGTGACGGAGGGCGAAGAGCGACCCTCGCCCTTCGGCTCGATCCTCGCGCCCGCGGCGCTCGCGGCGGCCGGCTTGGCGTCCGCCGCCTTCCTGCCCTTCTTCGACCTGAGGCCGAACAGGATAGCCCAGGGTCGGGGAATTCCGCTCGGCGAAGCCGAGCCCCTGGCGCTGGCCGCGGTCGCGGCCTTATGGCTCCTCCTCGTCCTCTCGGGGATAAAGCCCGGCAGGAGGAGCGGAGCGGCGCTGGCCGTCGCGATCGCCGCCCTCGCCCTCGCGGCTGCCGGCCTCGCCGCTCCTCGCCTCGCGGGAGGCGACCTCGTCGCGCGACTCTCCCTCGGACCCGGCTTTTGGCTGCTGGAGCTCACCGCCTACGCCTCGTACGTAATCGCCCTGCGAAGCGGCCGGCGCTCCGAGGAAAAGCGCTGGGCATGGTCCCTCGGTTCTTCTTCGTTCATCATCCTCCTCCTCGCGATCCTCTTCGCCTCGGGTTCCCTGGACGCCCTCTCGATAACGCGGGAGTGGAGCGCTCAACGCACCGTGTTCGCCGCCGAGATGAAGCGCCACATCGCGCTGACGACGGAAGCCCTGGTCGCGGGCGGCATACTGGGCGCGGGGATCGGCGCGGCCGCCGCGCGGGGAAAGACGGCCCGCTCGGCCGGCTTCTTCTTCCTCAACATCTTCCAGACGATCCCGAGCCTCGCCCTCTTCGGCCTCCTCGTCATCCCCCTCGCGGCGCTGGCCGACCGCTTTCCATTGCTAAGAGCATGGGGCATAGGCGGAATAGGGGCGGCCCCGGCGCTTATCGCGCTGAGCATCTATGCGGCCCTGCCGATCGCCAGGAACACCTGCGCGGGCCTGGAAGGCGTGCCCCCCGCGGCCCTCGACGCGGGACGGGGCATGGGGATGGGGAAGGTGCAGCTCTTCCTCCGCGTCGAGCTGCCCCTCGCCCTTCCCGTCGCGGTCGCGGGATTCCGGACGGCCGCGGTACAGGCGATCGGCAATGTCGCGATCGCCGCGCTCATCGGCGCCGGAGGCATGGGCGTATTCATATTCCAAGGGCTCGGTCAATTCGCCCTCGACATGGTGCTCATGGGGACTCTGCCGGTCATCGCGATGGCCCTCGTGGCCGACGCGGGTCTCGGCGCCCTGGCGCGCGTCCTGACGCCGCGGGGCCTGAGGGTCGCCGTCGCGTCCGCGGAGTCCGGCCGGTGATCCGGTTCGAAGGCGTCGGGCGAAGCTTCGGCGACGTCAGGGCCGTCAACGGGCTCGATCTCGAGATCCCGGAAAGGGAGCTCTGCGTCCTCGTCGGGCCCTCCGGGGCGGGCAAGTCCACGATACTCCGCATGATCAACCGCCTCGTGGAGCCGACCGAGGGCAGGGTCGCCCTCGACGGGCGCGATCTGCGATCGATCGGCGCGGAGACGCTGAGGCGAGGCATAGGCTACGTCATCCAGGGCGTCGGACTTTTCCCGCACCTTACGGTCTCAGCCAACGTGTCGGTGGTCCCGGAGCTCCTCGGTTGGCCGCGCGCCCGCATTGCCGGGCGGTCGAGGGAGATGCTCGAGCTCGTGGGGCTCGACCCGGACCGATACGGCCCGCGCTATCCCTCGCAGCTCTCGGGAGGAGAGGCCCAGCGAGTCGGCGTCGCGCGGGCCCTCGCCTCGGATCCGCCCATCCTCCTGATGGACGAGCCCTTCAGCGCGGTGGACCCGGTGAACCGCCTGAGGCTCCAGAACGAATTCCTGTCCATCCAGCGGCGCCTGAGGAAGACGGTAGTCTTCGTGACCCACGACGTGGACGAGGCGATCCGCCTCGCCGACCGCATCGCCGTCCTGCGCGCCGGCTCGCTCGTGCAATACGACGAGCCGGAGGCCATCCTCGACCGGCCGGCCGACGCCTTCATCGCGGGCTTCCTCGGGGCCGATCGCGCCCTGAAGCGCCTGTCGAGGCGGACCATACGCGACTGGATGAGGCCCGCGGCGAGCGCGCGCGTCGATTCGGACCTCGCCGAGCTCCTCTGCGGAGGCGGCCAAGGCTACTGGTGGATAGTCGACGGCGACGGAAGGCTGCTGGGCTGCCTGGACAGCACCCTCGCGGGCTGCTCCGAGGATCCCCGAGAGATAATCGCCTCGCAGCGCATCGAGGACATGGCGATGAACCACGATGCGAGCCTTAAAGACGCGCTTTCCGTGATGCTCGGCTCGAGCGCGAGGACCATACCCGTCGTGGACGGCGCCTTTCGCCTCGTAGGCGAAATCGGGCTGGACGACGTCGAGCGCGCCGCCGACCACGGGGGGAAACCGAAGTGACCAAGGGCGAAGGCCGCTCCTGGCTGGTCGCTGCGGTCCTCGCGGCGGCGCTCCTGATTCTCGCCGGGAGCGGGACGGCCCTCAGGGGCTTCCTCGCCTTCCTCTTTCCCGCGACGCCCGAGCCTCTCTACCCGCGCGCCGGCCTCGCCTACCTCCTAGGAGAGCACATCGCCCTCGTCGCGGTTTCCAGTCTCCTCGCGGCCATCCTCGGCATCGCCGCGGGAGTCGTCGCCACGAGGCGAGGCTCGGAATCCTTCGCCGACTTGGCCGAGCGACTCGCCGCGGTGGGACAGACCTTCCCCCCGGCTGCCGTGCTCGCCCTCGCGGTGCCTTCCCTCGGCTTCGGCTTCGCGCCGACGATCGTCGCCCTGTTCCTTTACGGCATCCTTCCCGTCCTGCGCAACACGATGAGCGGACTCGCTGGCGTGGGCCCCGACATCCTCGACGCCGCGCTGGGCATGGGCATGGGCAGGACGCGCATCCTCTTCAGGATAGAGCTTCCTCTCGCCGCGCCGGTGATCCTGGCCGGGCTGCGCACTTCCGTCATCGTCAACATCGGCACGGCCACGGTCGGCGCCACCATCGGAGCGGGAGGCCTCGGCTCGCCCATCATCTCCGGCCTCGTCACCCAGAATCCCTCGTATCTCGCGGAGGGCGCCGTCGCCGTCGCCCTTCTCGCCCTCGCCGTCGACGCGATTTTCGCGGCCGCTGCGAACACTCTGGCGAGGACGCGAGAGATCAGCGCGGACGCGGCGCCGGCCGCCCGATCGTAAGCGCGGCGACCAGGGAGCTGCCGAAGGCGAGGGCCGCGCAGCAAACCAGGACGATTCTAAAGGCCGAGGCGAAGGACGAGGCGATCGCGGCCTTGACCGCAGCCTCGGCATCCGCCGCGAGCCCCGGGGGCGGGAGGGTGGCGCCGAGATCGCGCGCGCCCGCCATGAGGGCGGCCCGCGCATGCGCGTCAAGCCCCAGATCGGTCGCGGAGGAGCCCAGGGCCGAGGCGAAGCCGAAGAGGGCAAGCGAGCCGAGGATGGCGACGGCCAAGGCTCCGGCTCCGCGAGAGACAGCATTGTTGACGCCGGACGCGGCTCCGGAGAATCGCGGAGGATGGGCGCCCATGACGGTCGAGGTCAGGGGAGCTACCGTCAGTCCCATGCCGATCCCGAAGAGAACGATGCCCGGGAAGAAGCTCGTCCAATAGGCTGAGGGTCCACGGGTGATCCCGGGAAGGGCGAGGACGAGGAAGCCGAGCCCGACGAAGGCGGGCCCGAGCGTCAGGAAGAGCCGCGGCCCCGAGCGGTCGGCCAGGGCGCCGGCCCAACGCGATAGGAGGGTCAGGAGGAGGGCGAAGGGGAGGAAGGCGAGGCCCGCCTGGGTCTTTGTGTAGCCCTGGGCCTGGACGAGGTCGAGCGAGAGGAAGAAGGTCGCGGCGCTCAAGCCGCCATACAGCAGCAGGGTGAGGACGTTCGCTCCCGAGAATGACCGCGACGCGAAGAGCTTCAACGGAAGCATCGGCGACTCGCGCGACCGCTCCAGAAGGACGAAGGCGAAAGAGGCGCAGAGACCGAGGGCCAGGGCGGCGATGACCCGCGCATCGCCGAAGCCGAAGTCCGGAGCCTCGATGAAGCCGTAGGTCAGCCCCGCCAGACCGGCAACCGCCAGGCAGGCCCCGAACAGGTCGACGGGGCCGGATATCGACTCGTCGCGGCTCTCCGGGACTTTCGAGGCGAGGACGACGAGGGCGGCGATCCCCAGCGGGAGATTGACGAGGAAGACGGCCCGCCACAGCCCCAGATCGGAGAGGACCCCTCCAAGGGCGGGTCCCGCGACGGTGACGAGGGTCGTCGCCGCCGACCAGGTACCGATCGCCCGCCCCCGACGCTCAGGAGCGGTCGTCGCGGCGATGAGGGACAGGCTGCCCGGTATCATCAGCGCGCCGCCGATCCCTTGCACCGCCCGCGAGGCAATAAGGACGCCGATCGAAGGCGCGAAGCCGCAGGCGCAGGAAGCGGCCGTGAATAGGGCGATACCCGTACCGAACACTTTCTTGCGCCCGAGGCGGTCCCCGAGGCTGCCTCCGACGAGAATGAGGGCGGCGAGCATGAGGAGATAGGAGTTGATGATCCACAGCAGCTGGGAACCGCTGGCCCGCAGGCCGACCTGAATGACCGGAAGAGCGACGTTCAGGGCCGTGCCGTCTATGAATGCCATGCTCGAGGCCAGGATTGCGGCCGCGAGAACCCAGGCTTCTTCGTTTCGCTTGGCTTCCATGTGCCGAATATACTGAGCTTTCCTGCCCTCGCGAGAGCGCTCGCCTTGCAAGAGATGTTTTCAACTGTCGCAAGAGATGTTTTCAACTGTCGCTAAAGATGTTTTCAACTTATGCCAGGAATGTT
>CAZBGA010000004.1:48793-112656 GCA_964491385.1 uncultured Treponemataceae bacterium
TTCAACTGTCGCCAGGAATGTTTTCAACTGTCGCCAGAGATGTTTTCAACTGTCGCCAGGAATGTTTTCAACTGTCGCCAGGAATGTTTTCAACTGTCGCCAGAGATGTTTTCAACTGTCGAGGCCATATCCTCCGATTTCTTGAGGGCCTAGGCCGCGCCGCTCCCGTCATCCATTGATATGCGATATAGACATATGTTAGATTTGCATAAGTTAGTCATAATCATCGAAGCATCGAGAGAGGAGATTTTACATGCCTGAAGAGAAGAAATCAGTCAAAGCTTCGAAAGCCAAGGCGGCAAAGCCCGGAATTGAAAAAACGAAAAAGGCGACGAAAGGGAAGGCCAGGAAGACGAGGAGGGGCCCGAGGAAGGCTAGAGGAAGGTTTGCTGACCTACTCAGGAAGCAAGCCGAGCTCGAGGCGATACGAAAAGGCGCGAAGGCCGAGCTGAAGAAGCGTTACGATAGCCTCACCAAGGAAGCCGAGAAGGTCCGAGCCCAATACAAGGAACTCTTCGCCGAGTCCATAGAATCCGCGCCCAAGGCAAGGAGAACGGGGGCGAAGAAGGCAACCGGTCGGATACCCGGTTTGAAACCCTACGCTATCCAGGAAGTTAAGGCGTTCATCGAGCAGAAAGTTCAGGGGAGGGCGACTATACGGATACCGGGAAGAAAGCCGAAATCCATCGCCCGAATGGAAGACGCGTATAGGCACTCGGAAAACGCCGAAGATATCCTGGAGATACTGAATACGTAAGGTTCGGAGCCCGACCTCGACGGGTCGGGCTCTTCACGGGTTTTCGGGATGAAATTCCAATCCGGAATATATTTCTTCTATATGGCAGTCTCCATCGGGTACTTGGCATACCGGAGAGCTAAGATAAGAAGGGCGAGGAAAAAATTTCCGCACTCGATCGACGACCGATGCAAAGAAGACTTTTTGGCATGGCTGGCGAACGCCAAGCGACTAAAGCCCAACGAGCCGTCGGAAGTGTACAAATATTGGTTCCTGACCTGCCAAAAGACCTCGGATTCGAAAGATAGAGAAACCCTCTTGAATGCCTTCGTCGAAAAACGGCGGGCAATCGAAGCGGCTTCCCACGATTCCATGCCGAAGATATTGGGGAAAATACCGCCCGAATATAAGCCGGACGACGAGTTTGTCAGGATACTGTACTATCATTTCCTGCTGCTATCCATTTTCACGGAAGAGAAGATACGGCTCGAGACTACTCCAATCGATGCGCTGAACATTGACGATGGAGTATTCGACGTGAACTCATTCAGGGACTATCTCGACCAGGAATCCTTCGAGATCGCCTTCCGCGATCTTCTCCCGGGAAAACTCGAGCAACTGTCGGAACTGTCCCGGCATGATTCGATCGATACCAACATCGTCAATTTTTTCGATGAGGATATTTCCAGCGGGATAAGGCTCGACGGTCGCGGGGAATATCGCTGCGAATAGACGGAACTCGCGGGCGGAATGGATCGAAACTGAATGAGACAACAGCAATATATGGCAGCTCTTTCAAAATGCGTCCACATTTTTAAAGAGCCTCGACTTGTATGCGGTATAATAGGTACTACTCGAGGAGGGAAAAACGAGAAAGATATCGATTCTTGCCATCGCGGCCATCATAGTCCTATTCGGTTGCGCGTCCTCCCTATCCCCGTCGTCGCAAATCATAGGGATATGGCAGTCGGCCATCGCCACCGGAGGCACCGAAACTTTACAATTCAACCAGGATGGGACATTCGTAGACAGCTCGGATACGTTCGCGACACAGACGGGCACGTGGGCACTGTCCGGGAACACGCTTACTCTCACCTATCCGAGCTCGACGCTGATCGAGGGCATATCTTTCCTTAACGACAATACGATGCTCGAGACTCCCTCGGGCGGCGGTAGCGTCACATGGACCCGGATACAGCATCTCTGACCGGGCCGCATATCCCCAGTGTCGTCGGATTTCTCGGCGAGCGACCAGCCGCCAAGCCTATCGTGCCCTCGGCGCGCCGCGGCGCTCGCTCGCCTCGAGTCTCCTCGGCTAATATGAAAAGAAAGACCCGACTGACGCGGGTCTTTCTTTTCCTGCCCGGAGGGGGACTTGAATCACCTGCCATATTTTATAGAGAATTCTGAATATCTTTAATGACGCCGATCTATTTATAATTCTTATAAGTATTTAGTTTCTACCTATTGGCGGAATATCGTGACCCTGGGTGCCGGAATAAAATGACCCCTGACACTAATCTTTCCGCAGCTCAAGTAGAACAGAAAGGTAACGGATTTGTCGTAGACCATAATACCTACTGGTTTAGTACATCCATTCTACGTTGTGCTTGTCTATGTATAATATACCATATGTTGTTATTCCATTGCTTTTACTAATTCGTATGAGTTCTCCTAACCCATTCAACCGTAAATTTTAACTTCAAATAGAAAAAAAAGATAACTCTACTAGTATTAATAAGATAGGAATAATGCTAGATCAATTCTTGATTATCATTGGTGGGGGAAACACCCCATATTTAAATCTATCCAATGGCGTTTCCGACCATAGGGTGTTCTCCCTTTTCAGGAACGATAATGGCGAAATGATGCGAATTAATAGCTTAATAAATCAATAAAATGACGCGGATAGAATTGAAATAGAGAATGGCACAAAAACAATACTCGAGTTTACCGAATAACATCCGCACATCACTAATGGCAGCTTGTCTGGATACAACGAATTATCCTAACATGCTTATCCTGCCCGGTATGCATTGTTCATAGTCCAAATCCAGGTTAAATTGGTGATGAGACGCCTTGAATATATTTTAGAATTGGTTATATTTGATTATGAAAAGATTTTACTAAGATGGCTAACAAAAGAAAGGGGGACGGGATATGACAAAGATCCTTCCAAGAAAGGAGTATATCGTTTTTTCATTAGTTTTGTTATTTGTTGTAATTATTTTTGTTGTGATTACGGTTAATAAAAATAAAGATATTTCAGAATTGCGAAAAGATTTAATTAAGGCACAGTTTACGGTCATACTCCAGCATAATGATAACGAAATACTTCAAGCTCGATTGACTGATTTAGAGGAGAGATCACGGCAAAAAAAGTAAGCTGCTTCATGTAATACTCACCAATCCTTTTAATAATAAGCTTTCATTAATTTCATTAAATGCGTTCAGCTTCAATACCGTTTGATTGATATCAGAATCCTCGTGTGCAATCACCTATTAAGGTAATATTCGTCTAGAATGGATAAGATCTTCATGGCCGATAAATGCTGTATGTTGAATACTAAACCTTTCTATTGTTTCTAGAAGGGGGTCTATTTTTTCTTTCACTTTATTGAAGTGTTTGATAACGTCTGGGCAGAATTGGTCAATTTCATGCTTATTTATTTCTTCAATACCATCCTGAATGCTACTCCTGGGTCGATACGGCCTATCAGAGGTTATTGCATCAAAAGAGTCGGCTACAGCAATGATCCTTGATTCGATTGGTATTGATTCTCCTTTAATATTGTTAGGATAACCTTGACCATCGTAGCGCTCATGATGGTGTAATACTATGATTTCAATCTCCTTGAAAATTACAATTTTATTTAGAATATTGTACCCAATCAATGAATGTGATTGCATCTGAATCAATTCGTCTCGTGTCAGCTTGCCTTCTTTATTAAGGACTAAATCAGATACGCCAATTTTCCCGATATCATGCAGATGTGCGGCTATGTGGATCTTTTCAATATTTTCTGCATCAAATCCCATTTCGGTGGCAATTAAAACAGACAATGCAGCTACTCGCTCTGAATGAGAATAAGTATATGGATCTCGAGCATCTAAAGTAACGATAATCAGGTTAATCATATCGTCAATTTTTACGCTTAAGTCCTTATATCCCATATTTCACCATCGCTTAGAGTATCGATTTAGAAAAGCGCTCAAAACAGATCAATTAGAGCCAGGCAATAACGTCTTCCTCGAAGGGGCGTTCTGCCGCTTCAGGCTCGATACTAGCAAATCCTAGTATACAGCCAGTGAACGCATATTCACCGAAATTCAATCCAAGAAGCTCTGAGAATTCTTTGTTTTCTGTCAATATCTCAATCACTGACATGAGCCTAAGTCCTAGACCAAGTGCTGATGCCTTGAGCCACATATTCTGGACTACATGAGCGAGGCTTTGATTTTCAGCCTGGGGTATTCCCCTTTGTTCAGCAATTATTATCAAACATGGGTAGTTCGGAAGGTCGGGATAGCCCTTCACCGTTAAGCCCTTAACAATGTTGAAATAATTTTCCCCTTTCTCCCTAAACGAAGGATCTTTATTGAATGTCTTTTCTAAATGTTCCAACGTAACTGTGGCTTGTTGCCGTATGAGGTCGCTAATTCTATTCAGTATAGGATTCCCATTCCGGATTATAAAGAAACGACGGAAATCCTTTACCCTGGTGATTGCCATTTTTGCATATGGAGCCCATAGGCCAGCATGGACAATTGCCTCAATCATTGCCTTTGTAGGGATTTCCTTTGTAAATGCTCTTACTGTCCTTCGGGTTTCAATAATCTTGTCCAGAACTTTGTTTTCTTCATCTTTAATGCCCATGTATCACCTCCAAACGGAACAATCAATTGTAGCCTCAATATTGACCCATTCCCACTAGGCCCGTATACACTCCATATTGAAGATTGATAGCCGTTTTCTATCTTATGCTACTGGAGACTTTACCTCCCATCTCTTTATCATCAGATAAAAAGTGGGCCTCTTTAGCCCTAGTTCTTTGGCAGCATCTGTCGGGTTAATCTTGCGGGCCTTCCACTGCTTATAGACTTTCTCCCAGTTCTTTGGAAATTCCATAACGGGTCTACCAAACTTTTTCCCTCGAGCTTTAGCAGCATCAATACCTTCCCTGTGACGAGATAGGATATTGTCCCGTTCCAGCTCTGCTAAGGCTCCAAAAATCGTCAGAACGAACCTGCCTTGTGGAGAAGTTGTATCTATATTCTCCTTCAATGACACGAACCCTACATGCTTCTGGTTCAAAGTGTCGATGATGCTCAGAAGATCACGTGTAGACCTTGCAAGCCTTGAAATATCTGAAACAACGATTATGTCTCCCTCCCGGACGTATTCGAGCATCTTTTTTAACTCAGGCCGATTGGCGTTCTTAGCACCGATCTTTTCAACAAAGAGCGTGTTAACGCCAAGCTCAGCCAAGGCATCGTCCTGCCTGGCCGTAGTCTGCTGAGAGGTTGAAACCCCAGCGTATCCTATTTTTGCCATGTGTTGTAACCTCATAAGGGTACTGTGGTGTCAGGAAATTGTCAATAAGACTTTATGACGCCTGTCTGTGAGTGTCAGGAAGATATACCATCTCGACGGCACAAAGGTTTCGACTGACATTTCATTAAGTATCCTAGACGAAAGAATCAGTTAGAAAGTTTCTAACCCTTAGAGGTAAATTATTAAGTAAAACTATGCAATGGAAATAAATGGGTCTATACTCGACATATCTTATAGGGGGAGGGAAACTATGAGTGAGATTAATAATAAGACAATCCTCCTTGTTGAAGATGAAGCAGTTATTGCCCTGAGCGAGAAAAAAGCGCTTGAGAAATATGGATACGACGTCATCACGGTTCTTTCAGGTGAAGATGCTATAGATATTTCTCGACAAATATTAAATCTTGATCTTATCTTAATGGACATTGATTTGGGAAAGGGAATAGATGGTTCTCAAACGGCCCAAATCATACTAGAGAAGCGAGACTTACCAGTAGTGTTCTTATCGAGCCATATAGAACCTCAAGTTGTAGAAAAAACGGAAAAAATAACTTCATATGGGTATATACTTAAAAACTCAAGTATAACGGTACTAGATGCCTCGATAAAAATGGCATTCAAACTATTTGAGGCGAATAAGAAACTTGCAGATGAAAAGGAGCATTTAAGCACAACGCTAAACTCAATTGGAGACGCTGTCATTGTGACAGATATTATGTGTAATATTACTCGAATGAATCCGGTTGCCGAAAAACTTACTGGATGGACAATTAATGAAGCAGATGGTCTCCCTATTGATGCAATTTTTAAAATAATAAATGCCGATTCAAGATTGGCCGTAGATAACCCAGTTGAAAAAGTTCTTCACAATGGGCGAATCGTAGGATTGGCAAACCATACTGTTCTTATCTCTAAAAATGAAGCTGAATATCAGATTGCTGATTCAGGGTCACCTATAATAAACAGTAGTGGTGAAATAACTGGTGTTGTCTTGGTTTTCAGAGATGTCACAGAGGAATATAAGCTGCAAAAGACCTTACAAGAAAAAGATAAAATACTTTCAGCATCAAATGAGATGTTACAGACGATACTAGATTCTATTCCGCAATTTATCTGTTGGAAAAACAAAAAATCGGAATTCCTTGGTTGTAATAAAAATTTCTTAAAGATTGTGGGATTACCTGACATGCAGTCATTAATAGGTAAAACGGATTGGGATTTACCATGGAAAAAGGAAGAGACAGAACAATTCCTGAGAGATGATTTTGAAGTGATGGAAAGCAATGTTCCTAAATATCATATTATTGAGCAAGCTTTTGATGCTAATAAGAGAGAAACATGGCATGACACTAATAAAGTACCTCTTCATGATTCTGAAGGTAATGTTAATGGAATTTTGATTGCCTTTTCAGATATAACTGAACGTGAACAAGCACTAGAAGAATTAGCTCATGATCAATATTTATTGCAGGCCCTTTTAAGTACTAGTTCTGACCGTATTTACTTTAAAGACAATGAAAACAAATTCATAAAGGCAAGCATGGCACAGGCTAAACTTTTTGGACTGAGTGATCCTGTTGAGATGATAGGAAAAACTGATTTTGATTATTTCTCGGAAGAACATGCGAAGCAGGCATACGAAGATGAAAAGATGATAATCGAGACAGGGAGATCTTTGAGAAAGGAAGAAAAGGAAACCTGGGAGGGCCAACCCGATACGTGGGTTATTACTGAAAAAATGCCTCTACATGATAATGAAGGAAATATTATTGGAACCTTCGGTATTTCAAAAGATATAACTGATCGAAAGCATGCTGAACAAGAACTTGTTCAAGAGCAGTACTTGCTTCAGATCTTAATGGATACCACGCCTGATATTATCTATTTCAAGGACAAGGAGTGTAGGTTTTTAAGAACCAGTAAATCCCAACTCGGAAAATTCGGGATTTCTGATCAATCAGAATTACTTGGGAAAACCGATTTTGATTTTTTCACGAAGGAACACGCACAACAAGCCTATGAAGATGAACAAGAATTGATGAGAACTGGGGAAATCTTAATGACGGAAGAAAAGGAGACATGGCCGAACAAGTCGGATACGTGGGCTTATACCATAAAATTGCCAATAAAAGGGAAAGATGGGGGCATTGTCGGCACTTTTGGAATATCAAGAGACATAACTAAGATTAAAAATACGGAAGAAAAAATTGAGAATCTATTAAAAGAAAAAGAACTCATTTTAAAAGAAGTTCACCATAGGATGAAGAATAATATGAATACAATCAGTAGTCTTCTTGCTATTCAGGCTTCAACTCTAGCTGACCCCCAAGCAAAAAAAGCACTGAATGACGCATGGAGTCGAATTCAAAGTATGATGATTTTATACGATAAATTATATCAATCTTCGACTTTTGCGGAAATTAGTTTGAAAGAATATTTGCTGCCGCTGGTTGAACAAATAATAGGGAATTTCCCCAATAGCGGTATTGTAAAAATAGAATCAAAGATTGATAAGCTTATTTTAGGTATACAGAAATTGCAGCCACTTGGAATAATCATAAATGAACTCATAACAAATATTATGAAGTATGCTTTCATCGGTAGGAATAGTGGTATTATAAGCCTTGTTGCTTCTGAGAAGAATAACGGTGTTTTTCTGACAATCCAAGACAATGGTAATGGTATCCCAGAAGGGATTGATTTTCAAAAATCAACCGGTTTCGGTCTTACGCTTGTTGGAATGCTTATTCAACAGATAGAAGGGTCTATACGAATTGAGCGAGGGAATGGGACAAAAATAATTATTGAGTTCGATAAATAAAAGCCGGCTCAAGGCCAGGGCATGTAACAGATTTTGTGTAAATGGTTATATTTCTCCAAGGAGAGCATATGGCCATTACCAAGGAAATCCTGGACGAGCTCCTGAAAGATTACAAGGGGTCTGACGATATCACTGGTCCTGATGGGATCCTCAAGCAGTTGACCAAGGCCGTGATCAAGCGAGCCATGCAAGCCGAGTTGACTGAGCAGCTCGGATACGAAAAAGGCGATCAGGTTCGGCCTTTCGAGAGGCATCTCGGGGCGCTCTGCCGATGCTGATCAGAAGCATGAGCCACAAGAGCAACTGCTGGGACAACGCCTGCTCGGAATCTTTCTTCAAGACGTTGTAACGGGAGCTTGTCACACAAATTGCTGACTTATTGGCATTGAATATTCAGCAATGTGCTATTAAAATTAACCGGGGTAGAACGAATAGATCGGAATCCTGGATGGATTACATGCCAAATAGGAAACCTCGGATGCCATCAGTCGTGGCGCAGATAGCTGCGTCCCGGCTTTCCGCCCTCGTATCCATTTTTCTGGCACTAAGCTCCTTGCGGATGCAGGGACAGACTTTGGCATCTCCGCCTCCTAACCGAATTGTAGTCGCATTCGACGAGGATTATCCGCCCTACTCATTCAAAGATGATGAAGGCCGCATACATGGCATTGTGCCCGACCTCTGGGCCGCTTGGTCGACGGTCACCGGTGTGACCGTCGACCTTCGTCCCCTGCCTTGGGCGGAGGCGATCAAAGCATTTGATGCCGGAGAGACCGACGTGCTTGATACGGTCTTCGAGAATGCAGAGCGCAGAGCGAAGTGGGATTTTACGGCTGCCTATGCCGTGATAGACGTACCGGTCTTTGTACACCGATCCATCTCGGGAATAGCATCCCCCGAGGACCTCAGGAGCTTCCGTGTAGCGGCAAAGAGGGGCGACGTTGCCATCGACGAGCTTAGGGTGAAGGGCGTAACCCTTATTTCAACATTCGACGATTATAGAGACGTCGTCGACGCAGCGGTATCTCTGGACGTGCGCATATTCTGCGTAGACGGGCCACCGGCCCTGTATTATCTATACAAGAAAGGCGCCGACCGAGATTTTCGCCTCGCCTTCACCTTGTACCAGGGAGCCTTTCATCGAGCCGTACACAAGGGTCGGCCTGATCTGCTCGCCCTGGTAAACCAAGGGTTCTCGAACATGCCGGGGATGACGCGTGCGGCTATCGACAATAAATGGCTTGGAGCGCCCCTCGCGTCGCGTGTAAACCTGAGGCTCGCCGGCATCGTGCTGGCCTCGCTCCTTGTGCTGCTAGCCGCACTCGGATCCGCCATTTTGGTTCTCAGGCGCCGGATTGCCGCAGCCACCGCAGAGCTCAGGAACAAGGTCAGCCTCCTTGAGGTGAGCGAATCGCGCTTTCGAATCGCCTTTAGGGAATCCGGGATGCCTAAAGCCTTGGTCGGTCTGGATAGCCTCATCATGGAGGCTAACGATGCGCTCTGCAGGCTCATTGGCTTCGGCACCGATGATCTCGTAGGCAAGCCTTGGCAGCTGTACGGCCACGTTGAAGACTCGGGATCAACCGCAGGTCGAGTTGCAGATATTGGGGCCGGGATACGGATATCCGACGTACTAGAGGCTCGTCTTGTAGGCCGAGACGGTCAGGAGCTATGGTGCCTTGTCAACGCGACGGCTATCCGAGACGCTGATGGTCAACCGATTCACTTTGTGCTTGAGCTCCAAGACATTACCGCACGAAAAAAAGCCGAGACGAAACTGATTCATAGCGAACAACGATTGTCCGATCTGGTCGATCAATCTCCATTTGCCTATGGGCTGTATAAAGAGGATGGGACGTGCCTTATGGTCAATAATACATGGGCACGTTTTTGGGGGCTTCCGAAGGAGTTGGCGATAGGGAGCAACCTCCTGGAAAGCCTAGAACTCAAAGCCACTGGCTTCCTGCCTGGTCTCCTTGAACAGATATGGAGCGGGAAAGCCGTTGCCATTCCGGAAATGAAACTAGACATCTCGCGCGAGCCATACGCGGGAGGGAGGGGCAATTGCCGTTGGATTAGGGGCATGATGTATCCGGTCTTGGATAGTTCCGAACATTTGCGCATGTTCGTCGTCTTGACTGTAGATCTCACTGAGACCAAGGCAGCCGAGACGGCGTTGCGCGATAGCGAGTCGCAATTCCGTTTGCTGGCGGAGAATTCGACGGACATGATTTCTCGTCATGATGCTCAGGGCGTCTATCTCTACGCGTCTCCGGCTTGTATTCCGCTGCTAGGTTTTTTGCCGGAGCAACTCAAAGGATCTTCCGCTTTCGACTTAATTCACCCAGAGGATTTGGCAGCCGTCCGAGCGATCCTGGAGGAATTGCTCGAAACCCAGTCTACGCGGACGATCCGCTATCGAATACGCCGAAATGATGGAGCCTTCGTCTGGTTCGAGAGCATCAGCCACGCAGTCCGCAATGAGACGACAGGAACACTCGAAATTCAGGTCGCTTCCCGAGACATCACCGAACGCATAGAAGCCCAAGCCCGTGAACGGGAGCACGACCAAGAGCTTTTCCAAGCTTCGCGTCTGGCCACCCTAGGTACGCTGATGTCGGAGATCGGCCACGAGATCAATAACCCGAACAACTACATCCGCCTTAACTCGCAAAACCTCATCGCATTATGGACGGACATTAAAACGGCGCTGGACTCCATAGCCGACACCCGTACCGACTTGAATTTCCAGGGCATACCGTATAACACGGCGGCAGGCATGGTGGAGGAGCTCTTGCATGGGGTGGTAGACGGTTCACGGAGGATCGAGAAGCTGCTGATCGATCTACGGGACTTCGTCCGAGGCGATGAAGGCGCCTTGGATCAAACCGTGGACCTAAATGCGACGGTTAGGTCCGCGATCAAGATCATCGGGGATTTCGTGCGCAATTCGACTCATCGCTTCTCGTTCATCGGAGACCCCGAGTTGCCCCGCGTTCAAGGGAATTACTATCAATTGGAGCAAGTCGTGATCAACCTCGTCAACAATGCCTGCCATGCGCTCGATTCCCCTGAGAAAATGGTCAGCGTGGAAACGCGAACCGATGCCGACGGATACGTCGCCCTCGTCGTGAAGGACGAGGGCATCGGCATTCCTGCCGAGAACCTCCGGCATATGACGGACCCCTTCTTCACGACAAGGCGGGAACGCGGCGGTTCGGGGCTCGGCCTGGCCGTGACGTCGCGCATCATTCGCAACCACGGCGGTACAATGCATTTCGCCTCGGAAGTTGGCTCGGGTACGACGGTAACAGTTCTTCTCCCCGAAACGAAGAGGAAATCATGAGTCGCCCGGACCCCGCCAGTCCTGTACTTGTGGTAGACGATGAGGAGCTCACCAGGCGTTCCGTGAGGGCGGCGCTCCTCATGGACGGCATCTCGAATGTTGAAGAGTGCGGGGCTGGACGGGAAGCCCTTGAACTGGCGACCTCGAAATCCTACGCCGCGGTCTTCCTCGACCTCGCCATGCCAGGCATGCCCGGAGAAGAGCTGCTCAGGCTCCTCTTGGAGGAGCGGCCGGAGACGCCGGTGATCGTGGTCACGGCGACCAGCGACATCGAGACCGCGGTGCGCTGCATGCGAGCCGGCGCCTTCGACTATCTTACCAAGCCCGTGGACCGAACGAGACTCCTCACCTCCCTGGGGCACGCGATCGAGCGATGGGAAACCGCCCGAGAGATGACGTCGCTGAAGCGCAGCCTCCTGTCGACTAGGATCGAGTATCCCAAAGCCTTTGAGGATATCGTAACCACAGATCGGCAAATGCTTCAGATTTTCAGTTATGTGGAAGCGATAGCCCCGACCGCGCTCCCGGTGCTCATCACCGGAGAGACGGGGGTCGGTAAAGAGCTCGTGGCGCGAGCGATCCACGCGCTCAGCGGGCGAAAGGGCAGTTTCGTTACGGTCAACATCGCGGGCCTCGATGATACGCTTTTCGCCGATACGCTATTCGGTCATGTGAAGGGGGCCTACACCGGCGCGGATTCATCTCGGGAAGGGGTCGTGGCCAAGGCGGAGGATGGTACACTCTTCCTGGACGAGATAGGCGACTTGGCCGCAAATTCCCAGATCAAGATCCTACGATTGCTCCAGGAACGGGAGTATTACGTCTTGGGAAGCGACGCTCCGCGGTCGACTAGAGCCCGGTTCATATTCGCCAGCAATGCCGACCTGTCCAAAGGCGCCGGTCATGGTGCGTTCCGTAAGGACGTTCTGTATCGGCTGCAATCCCATACCATCCGCGTCCCGCCCTTGCGCGAACGAATGGACGACTTGCCAGTACTGGCGGATCACTTCTTCGACAAAGCCTGCCGGACACTCGATAGGAAGCGTCCAGCGGTTCCCAAGGAGCTCCTGGCGCTCCTCAGAAGCTACAGCTTCCCGGGGAACATCCGCGAGTTGGAGGGGATGATATTCGACGCCGTGGTGCGCCATAAGTCCCGCACCCTATCTTTGGAAAGCTTCAGGAAGGCCATGGGCCGTCCGGCCCGAGAGGACGATGAGGGTGCGAATGAGACCGAAGGAGGCGAGAATCCCTTCGAATCCATGGAAACGCTGCCTACTCTCAAGCAGACCGCCGGTTTGCTTATCGACGAGGCGCTTCGCCGATCCGAGGGGAACCAAGACGCGGCTGCGAGGATGGTGGGCCTCAGCCGCTCGGCGCTGAGCAAGAGACTCAATCGCAACCCCTAGGACATTTTGCATGAAGGAGTAGCATTAGATGGGGTCTCCTGAAATGTCAGCAGCGAATAATCGCCTTGATACGATGCCCGGTTTCTACAACATAGGCTCAGGTTACGCTAGGATCATCCATCGGGGGCGGACATGAAGAAGAACTACTCATCACATCTAATCGGGCAGATGACGGTATTCCTTATTCTCTTCATCGCTGTCTCGATCGTCGTACTGTTGCTTGTGGGCAAGGCGCTCGAAATGGATATCTGGGATTTCTGGGGCAACAGGGTGAAGCTCCCGCTGGCGACGCTCATCTTGGGCAGCGCAACGATTATCCTTTTCGCTCATTTCGGAGCGAAGTTCCTGACAAAGCCTATTCTCATCCTCGACGAGTGGACGAGGGGCGATACGCAAAGCATCCCGAAAGAAGTGTCCGATCGTTCGGACGAATTTGGACACTTAGCGAGATCGATGCAGGAAATGCGAGCGGGACTAGAGAACGAAAGAGATTTGATCCAGATCGATCGGGATATCCATCGGTCGTTGAACGAAATGAGGATGATCACTCTATCCGATGAACCGAGCCTTGCGACCATCAAGAAACTCCTGTTGGTCGTCATCAGGCACGCGAATGCAGATGCGGTGATGCTGGTTCGAAGGGACCCCGATGGCGGGGGCTTCTCCGTCGTCTCTTCCCAAATGGCTGATGGCTATGACAAAACGATCAGTGTAGGCGGTATAATCTTGGATGACCTTGTCCCGGAGAGATTGCTAATCCGCTTCCTCGATGCCTTTGAAATACCCTTCGATGATCTGGACGAGCAGGCCGTTTCCTGGGCGAATAGGCATTTCGGCAGTGCATCCGAGTCCAGCCGAACTTTCATAAACATGCCCGTCGAGAACGAAGGGCAATACATAGGGTCGCTAGTGCTCGTTCGAAGCAAGAGCGGCCCGTCTCTGGAAAATCTCAGGCCGCTCGCAGGCGGTGTGATCAGCTCTGCAAAGTATGTAGAAATGAGCATCGAAAGGGATGACAACTGGACCTCGATCATGACCTCCCTCTCAAAAGCGGTAGACGCGAAATCATCTTGGACTAACGGCCACTCAGAACGAGTGGCCGGGCTTGTGAACGTGATCGGGGAGAAGCTTTTTATGGGGGATAGCGAGCTGGCGAATCTGCGAGTGTCCGCCCTGCTCCATGATGTCGGAAAGATCGCGATCCCAGAGTCGATCATCGACAAGCCCTCGCGACTGAGCGAAGATGAAATGAATATCATGAAGCAACATCCTGAGCGGGGGGCGATGATTGTCGAGAACGTCCCCGGATACAAGAGTATCCGCTTAGCGATCTTGCATCACCATGAGCGCTGGGACGGCAATGGCTATCCACACGGGATTTCGGGGGAGGAGATCCCTCTCCACGCTCGAATAATCGCCATCACGGACGTCTTCGACGCGATGACGAGCGATCGCCCGTATCGAAAAGGCCTCACAATCGAGCAGGCTTTATCGCAAATCGAGTCTCAAAGTTGGACCGCATTCGATGGAGAATTGGTTAGGATCTTCCTTGCTGAGGCAAGGAGATAGCGGCAGTCATCTCCGATTCTCTCCTGGGTCACACGCGGAGTCGCTTAAGCCATCCGAAGGTAGACAAGAAGCGGCTGTAAGGATGGTGGGACCAAGCCGCTCGGCGCTGAGCAAGAAGCTCAATCGAAACCCCTAGGACAATTTGCACGTCAACTCGGGACGAACGCCGCAGAATTTCCTTTCAGTTAATAGCGATAGCCGTTACCGCCAATTCCGAGTCTCCCATTTTGTCCCAAGGATTCGGAAGCAACCGCAAGCAGGATCGTATTATACGGAAATAAATTAGGAGCGACAGACTCTGGGCATGCTTATTGCATTAAGGGAAGCATGGCAGCACTTCAGAAGATCTTTCCATCGCTCCCGATACTTGTCGTCGATGATGATGAGGAGTCTCTACTAGCCCTTGCGACCACTCTGCGCACCGCCAGCGTCACAAATCTCCGCACAATTTCCGACAGCACTGCCGTGCCGACCATGCTCGGCCTCGAGGCATTCAGTCTCGTGCTGCTGGACCTTAATATGCCTGGCCTATCAGGATACGAGATCCTGGGAAAGGCTGCTGAACTGACCTGCCGACCGCCTTTCATCATCGTTACGGGTAGTCTTCCACCCCCGGATTTCGTCATGCGCCTCACCTCCGATGTCGTGGCCTACCTGACTAAACCCGTCGATCGGGAGCGGCTGGTCCGAGCCGTACTTGCGGTACTCGGCGGATCACGCTAGCGGGAAATCGCCGGGCGCCAAGCTCGAAGAACTTGAGAGGCAGAAGTGCAGTATTCCTAGGAGGGAAATATGCGATTCAGCATCCGCGCCAAAATAGTGCTACCGATGGTCCTGCTCCTGTCCGCGACTATCTTTGCCCTCGGCGCGATAGCCTACGCGCTCCAGGCCGAAATTCTCGACGAACTCATGAAATCGACGACCGATGCGAAGCTGTCGGAGTTCTCGCAGAGGATAGATCGAATAGCCGAGACCGCTCGGACCTTGAAGACATCGCTGGCCGCAAATTATCTGCGAATAGCCAGGACGGTCGTTCAGACGATAGCGGCCAATCCCGCCTCCCTCGAGCAACTCGCGGCAACAGTCAGGCAGAACGCCGACAACACGAGCCAGGCTGACGCCCTCTCGAGACGAGTGGCCGCCAGCGCCGCGGAGTCGGGCGACTCGGTCAACCAGATGGTGGGCGTCATGTCGGACATAGCCTCGAGGATATCCATTATCGAGGAGATAGCAAGGCAGACCAATCTCCTGGCCCTCAACGCGGCCATCGAAGCCGCCCGAGCAGGCGATGCGGGCAAGGGCTTCGCGGTCGTGGCGAGCGAGGTCCGCAAGCTCGCCGAGCGCTCGCAGAAGGCGGCCGGCGAGATCAACGAGCTCTCGCTGCGCAGCACCGAGGCGGCATCCCTCGCGGGGCGCAAAATCGCGGAACTCGTACCCGACGTCAAGCGAACCGCCGAGCTGATTCAGGAGATCACCGCCGCCTCGGCTGAGCAGTCTAACGGGACCGACCAGATCGCCACGGGCGTCACGCAGATGGACGGGGTGGTGCAGAGAAACGCATCGAGCTCTGACGAGCTGGCTGCCACTTCTCGCGACTTGGCCGACCAGGCCAGGAATCTTGTGGCGAGCATCGGCTTTTTCATCCTCGAGGCCGACAAAGCCTCGAGGCCGTCGGGCAGGCGGACCAGCCCCCCCGAAACGCCGAAGAGCATGGCGATCGCTGGTCCGGTCGATGGCTCCGAATTCGGGGAATTCTAGCTGAAGTAGACGCGTTCTGAGCCGGTGACCGGTATCCGGCAAAGTAGCGCCGCACCGACAGCCGGCATCATACAAGTAGGGAGGAGTTGAACATGGCAAAGCGAAGGTCGCTAAGGACGAGAATTGCGCTGTTATTCGCGCTATTCGTGGCCGTCATCATCGGCGGCCTCACCCTGATAACCAGCTTGAGAGTGAACGACGCCGTCAACGCAATGGCGTCGGGGGATTATCAAGAGATCGCGAGCGCGCGAGCCTCACAGCTCGGCGAACTGATGGCCAAGCTGGCCTGGCAGGAGAAGATAATCGCGCAGAGCGATGTCATGAGACTGGGCGATAGGAAGGCGGTCGCAAGCGCGTTGACTGGCCTCGAGGGCAAGACCTCTCCCGAAATTGTCAGCCCCGTCTTCGTTTGGCGCGGCGGCGATGCCTTTACGGCACAGGGACCTTCGGCAAGCGCGGGCGACCGCGATTACTATGACGCGATCATAAATAAAGGCGCCGATAGCTTCGTAGGAAGAGCGGTGGTTTCGAGGAACCTCAACATACCCGTCGTAGTCGATGCTGTCGCGGTCAAAGGAATTGACGGAGCAACACGCGGCCTCTTGGCTTTCCAATTCAAGCTCGACACGCTGTCGTCGATCGCGAGCAACATCAAAGTGGGCAAGACGGGCTTTGGCTGGATCGTAGACAGCACCGGTCTTATGATCGCCCATCCGAACGCCAAGTATATCATGGCTATGAACGCCACCGATTTGGACAAGAATGGTTTCCGCGGGGCGGACGCCATCGCGAAGAAAGCTCTGGGCGAAGAAGCTTTGCACGGGACTTTCATTGACCCGACCGGCCTGGAGATTGCGTTGTTCTCCGCCCATGTCCCCAACACGCCCGGCTGGGTGCTCGGGCTGAACGCTCCGACAAGCGAGATCCGGGAGACCGCGAAGTCCCTGCTGGGCCTGTTGCTAATACTGGCCATCGTGTCGATTGTCCTTGCGGTTGTCGTGGCCATACTCCTCGCCGGATATATCGTAAGCCCGATAAATCTAGCCGTGAAAGTGATGGAGCGCATGTCCGTCGGCGACTTGGTGTTTGCGGACATCGATAAAGCCGCTGCTGACCAGGGAGTGGCGCGGCGCGACGAACTGGGGGCACTCGGTAGGGCAATCCTCAACTTGAAAGAGAAGCAGACGAGCGTTGCCCAAGACATACAGACTTCGGCAGGGCAAGTTTCAAGCGGGTCGGAGCAGCTATCCGAGATGGCCCAAGGGCTGTCCCAGGGAGCGAGCGAGCAGGCAGCGAGCATCGAAGAGCTGTCGGCCTCGATCGAGGAGCTCGCCTCGACGATTCGGCAGAACGCGGACAACACCAAGCAGGCGGACAGCCTCGCGAGAAGGGTGAGGGAGAGCGCGGAGGAATCGGGACGTTCGGTGAGCGATACCGCCGCGAGCATGAAGCAGATCGCCTCGAAGATCGGAATCATCGAAGAGATCGCGAGGCAGACGAACCTCCTGGCCCTGAATGCGGCCATAGAGGCGGCGCGAGCCGGCGAGGCTGGAAAGGGCTTCGCGGTGGTCGCGTCTGAGGTGCGCAAGCTGGCGGAGCGGTCGGCGACGGCAGCCGCTGAAATCAACGAGCTGTCGGCGAGGAGCGTTAAAGTGGCGGGAGAAGCCGGAATTCGCCTCGAGGAGCTGGTGCCGGACATTAAGAAGACGGCCAATCTCATCCAGGAGATTGCCGCGGCGAGCGATGAGCAATCGAGCGGTGCCGAGCAGATTGCGAAGGGCATCACGCAGATGGACATGGTGGTGCAGCGGAACGCATCCAGTTCGGAAGAATTGGCGGCGACGGCGGAAGAGCTGTCCGGCCAAGCAGCGAATCTATCGACCACCATAGGTTTTTTCAAAATATCCGATGAAAGCGCACAGGCCCCCGACGGCGATCGCACGGACTCGAAAGCTAACGCAAGCGGAAAATTCGAGGAAAGTCTTCAACAAATAAAGATCGCTCGTCGACGGCAGTCGCGACGCTAAAGGCATTGGAGAATCCCGCTTTCGCGGACGGCGAATTCGAATAATCCTAGAATGGTAAAGCATGGAGGTTGTTATGGAGCAGTCGTCGAATCTTCAATATCTCAGTTTCTCCCTCGATGGCGAAAAGTATGCCGTCAGCATCGAAAAAATCCACGAGGTCCTCGAATACATTCACATCACCCCGCTCCCCGGGATGGACGCTTTCATGAAGGGAATCGTCAATATCCGAGGAGTCGGGAGGCGGGACGACGGATTCATGATTGTGCCGGACATAGACCGGGTATTGGAAGCCGAGGAGTATCGGAATTCCGTTGAGGCCGGCGAAACGACGCTGTCCGACGGCTCCGCGGCCGAAGCCTTCGGATAAAGGCTCACCGCGACGGCTGACGGCAGATCGGAGGTATCATGAGTACGTCTACTAAGACAATTCTTCTTGTCGAAGATGAAGCTCTTATCGCTCTCGCCGAAAAACGAAAACTCGAGCAGGCAGGGTACAAAGTATTCCATTCATCGACAGGAGAATCGGCTGTCGACATCGTCAACGAGGATCCTGCCGCCGTCGACCTGATCCTCATGGACATCAATCTCGGGCCCGGCATCGACGGGACAAAGGCAGCCCAAGACATCCTGAGAAACCATGACATTCCGATCGTATTTCTGTCATCCCATACGGAACCTGAAATAGTCGAGAAGACCGAGGAAATAACCAACTATGGCTACGTCGTGAAATCCTCGGTCTTCACCGTTCTCGATGCCTCGATAAAGATGGCATTCAAGCTGTTTCGGGCTAAAAAACAGCTCGATCTCGACAGCATGGAAATAGAGTCGGCCAACGAGGAGCTGCGAAAGAGCCTCGCGAAGCTCCAGAATGCCTACGATGATCTTGCGCTGCATAAAGCCATGCTGGGAAAATACTTTCGCCTGAGCCCCGACGCCATCTGCATCACTCGCGTGTCCGATGGCGTCTACAAAGACGTAAACCGGAGTTTCAGTCGCCTATTCGGCTTCTCGCGGGAAGAAGCCCTTGGGCGCTCGTGTTTCTCGGGAGACTTGGCCATTTGGCTACACCAGGAGGAACGGGAAAAACTGGCGACAAGACTCCGTGAGGATGGGGGCGAAATTTCTGCAGAGATAGACTTTCGGCGCAAGGACGGCACAATCATCACGACCTCGACCAACGCAGAGCTCATTGAAATTAATGGGGAAGACTGCGTCATCAGCAGCATAAGGGATATCTCCGAAAGCAAGCGAAACGAAAATAGCCTTCGGGAAAGTGAGGAACGATATCGCATGCTTTTCGAAGAAGCGGGGGCCGGCATACTCATCTACAACAGGGACCTCAGGATTCTGGACGCTAACAAAAAAGCCGTCCAAATGTTCGATTATTCGAAGGATGATCTCCTCGCTTTATCCCTCCGCCAGCTCGACCCGGACCTCGCCGACCCGAGGATCCTCAATGGACGAGTCGAAGGTATTTTGGGATCCGGGCCCTACACATTTATGGCAAAGAGGCAGCGGAAAGACGGAATGGTTCTTCCGGTCGAGGTAAACGCGATGTCGATCCTGTGGCAGGGGAAGCCGGCCTTTATGGCGATCGTGTATGACATCGGCGAAAAGATCGAAAAAGAGCGGCAATATGCCAAATCCCAGGCAATTCTGAAATCGACCTTGGAAAGCCAGAATGATGTGCTGATGGTCGGAATCGATAAAGAATTCAGATGCCTCTATTTCAGCAAATCCTACCACGACCTGAAGGCGGGCAAATTCGGCTTGGATATGCGGATCGGGGATTGTATCCTGGACGACCTTCCGCAGGACAAATTTCTTGAAAGGTCGCTTGCGCACTATCGGAGCGCGCTATCGGGTACATCGACCAGGATTGTCGAGGAATACGCAGACTTTGGAATGACTTTCGATTCGGTATTCAATCCCATTCGCGGGAGTGACGGGGAAATACTCGGAGCTTCGGGGTTTTTAATTGACGTTTCCGAGCGCATGGCGCTCGAAAAGAAGCTTCGGGAGAAAGAATCCCAACTGAAAACGATCGGAGACAACGTCCCCGCTTTTGTCGCGATCCTCGATGCGAGCTCGTTGCGCTACCAATACGTAAACCGGATGTACGAGCTATCCTACGGACTTACGAAGGAGCAAATACTCGGAAAAACCATTAGGGATATCGCAGGAGTCGAGAACTACCAAAACGCGACGAAGTATCTCACCGAAGCATTGCATGGCCAGAACACGTCCTACGAGCGACAATTCTCCCTCGCACAGGGAGAGACTTGGGGCCGGCTCGACTACGTTCCCCAATTCGATGAGAAAGGAAAGGTGGAGCGTGTCCTGATCCTGGGCGTGGATATAACTAATTTGAAGAACACGGCCGAAGCCCTGAGGTTAAGCGAAGAACGATTCAGGCTCGCAATGGACGCGGCGGATGAGGGAATTTGGGACTGCAATCTTCGCACCGACGAAATCTACTATAGTCCTGCTTACTATCAAATGGTTGGACTCAATGCCACGGAAATCGGAAGACCAGGGGAATTTAATAAATATGTCCATCCCGATGATTATGCTCAAAGCCTTTCCGCAATGAACGATTGCATTGAAAACCGGAAAGGATACATCGACTTTGACTATCGGCTACATCTAAAAGATGGAACTTGGAAGTGGATAAGCACTCACGGTAAGGTGGTCGAACGGGACGCAACTGGCAAGGCCACTCGCATGATCGGTACGAGCCGGGACATCACCGACCGCAAACAGAACGAAGAACGTATAGCGGCGATCACGAATGAACTTCAGACAATCCTTGATACCGCTCCCATCGGCATCGCGAAGATTGTGGAAGGGAAATTCGTCTGGATTAACAAGGCCATTCCCGATATTTTCGGCTATTCGGTCGATGATCTCATGCATAAGGAACTATCGCTGCTCTTCCCATCGATGGTAGCATTCTTTTCGGTTGCCAACAAGATGCGCGACAGCCTTTCGGGCGGAGAGGGATCGTTTCGGATGATTGAAAAGCTCGTTCGCGGCGCTGGCCAGTTGTTAACCGTCTATCTTTCAGGCAAGGCGATCGATAGGTCGGATATTTCCGAAGGATTGATCCTCACCGCAGAGGACATAACCAGGCAAAAACTGCTCGAAGACAAGCTTGTAGCGAGCGAAGACAAATATCGGGCCCTATTCAAGGCAGTTTCGGATGCCCTATGCATCATCGATCGCGAGAGCGGAACCATACTCGACTGCAACGAGGCGACCGTCGCCATGTTCGGCTACGTCAGGGAGGAGATCATCGGAACTGCCTTCACGTCGACTTCAATGGATCCCGATAAGACGACGATTGCGGAAATAGCTAATAATCGCTTAATTCCGCTTCACTACCTTCGGAAAAAGGATGGTGCAGCTCTACCTATAGAAATTACGACCTCCCTTTTAAATATCGACGGCAAGGATGTGATCGTGGCCGCCATGAGGGACATTTCGCGAAGGATGGAAAGCGAGCAGGAAATCAGGCAATTGCTTCGCGAAAAGGAACTCATACTTCGCGAAGTCCACCATCGGATAAAAAACAACCTTCAAGTCGTGGCGAGCATTCTCGCAATCCGAGTGGCAGATTCTGGTGACGCAAACGTGAACGCGACTCTGAATGAGGCCATTGGTGAAATAGAATCAATGAGCCTGCTATACGATCAGCTTTACCGAACTGAATATACCGGTACTATACCCTTAAGGACCTATTTCCCTGAACTCTTATCGCAAGCCGCGCAATTATTCGGAAAAGATATTCCCGTTACTATCGAAACCGAGATCGAGGATATTTCACTTGATGCCGGAAAGCTGTCGCGTCTGGGCATAATTGTCAATGAGTTACTTACTGATTCGCTGAAATATGCCTTCGCTGGGATCGCAAAGCCGAAAATTACGCTACGAGCCCTGCGGCACGGCGCGCGAGTTCATCTAGAATACGAAGATAATGGCATAGGGTTGCCAGAATCGTTTTCTATGCAAAGCACTGAAGGTTTCGGCATACAGGTTATCCAGGCCTTGATGCAACAGATTAGAGGAACCATAAATGCCGAAATCCGAAAGGGTGCCAAATTTACGATTGACTTTGATGCATGAAATATGTTCCTTACGACCTAAACCAGCGATGCCGGTGAGCCCTTCGGGGATAGCTCAATCGTCTCCGATGGCCGACGATTTTGTGCGATGCGGATTATAGAAGGAGGATTTGGATATGGTTAAAATCATAACCGGAGATGGGGATTTCTTGGGGCTGGCTATAATCGCTGGCCATTTGTGAAATCCCGGCTGAAGCTAGTGTCCTGTCCCTTAATTATGCTGCATAAAAGTGTAATATAGATCATCCTGGCGGCAGCAGGAGACTTCAATGCCGTCAGGACGTCCAAAATCCACACTGGTAATCACCACCGACGAACGAGAGCAACTTGAGTCCATCGCACGTTCCCGCTCGGTGGGAGTCGCCCTGAACCAGCGGGCGAAGATAGTACCCGCATGCGCGGATGGGGCCTACAATCAGGATGTCGCACTGCGCTTCCGGGTCTCTATGCCAACCGTGGGCAAATGGCGCCAGCGATTCGTCGAAAGGCGCATCGCTGGCTTGTATGACGAGCCTCGGCCAGGTGCGCCGCGGTCGATCTCTGACGAGACGATCGCCAGGCTGATCAACGCGACCTTGAAGACAAAACCCCAGGACGGATCGACACATTGGAGTGTGCGATCCATGGCGGCGGAGACGGACATCTCCAAGACCAGCGTCCATCGGTACTTTAGGCTCTAAGTTCAAGAGCGGCTCCGGCCCTATCGATGGCTATGCACGGCTACTAGGCTGGTCCACGACCCAGGAGTCGCCAAAGCTCTTCCGATGCTCAAGGAACGATTCGTCGAGAAGGCCGAAGTGATCAGTCCCCTTTAAGTCCTCGAAGCCCATTATAACTGAGAAGCGGCGATTGGAGCGATCCCCGTAGACAATTATATATACCTCACGCTTCCAGAGCTTGAGACCGAGGGCTTGGTAGAAAGAGACAAGGTGGGTACGCTCGGCTTCGGTAAGTTCTTTTGAGAGGGCGACGGCGTCGAAGCTGTTGATAATGGTCTACTCGTGAACAGCTTTTTGAGACTCCCGGCATTAGGGTATTTTGGGACATCGAAGACCTCCATGTGGGGATGCTGCTCGGATAGCATAGCTCGCAGTACTCATAGGGTACACAGACGCAGAAAGAATGCAAACCGGGGACGGTTCAGTCCGACTGTCGAGGTATCTCGATTTCTATGCCCTCTTTCGTAACTCGGCGAACTCGGCCATAGATGCTCAGCGAGAGGTCGTCGCCTTCCAGGATATTGAATTGGGCCCTGTCGAGGCCAACGACGACAGACAAGAGCGAGCCCGCGTAGAAGATCTTGAAGCGGTAAGATTTCCACTGGGCGGGTATCGAGGGATTCAAAATGAGTGTCTCCGCGTCCGTTCGAAGTCCGCCGAAGCCCGAGACCATACTGGCCCAAACACCGGCCGCGGAGGAGGAGTGGATGCCCTGCTCCGTGTTCCTGTTATAGTTGTCCAGGTCCAGCCTAGCCGCGTAGGCGATGAAGTCGTAGGCTTCCCGCGACTTCCCGAGCTCTGCGGCCAGGATCGCATGCAAGGAGGGCGAAAGTGACGACTCGTGGCTGGTGCGCGCCTCGTAGAATTCGTAGTTCTTTCGTTTTTCTTCCATCGTGAAGTCCTGGCTGAAGAAGTACGGTAAGTTGAGGAAGTCGGGCTGCTTAAGCATGTCGAAGCGGAATATCCTGATATATGCCCAGTTCTTGTAAATCGGGATCTGTGACATGGGGATGTTCTTTACGTCGACGTGGGGAAGGTCAAAATAGCCGTCGTGTTGTTCGTAGATGCCGCTCTCCTCGTCCTTGGGGATGCGCATTTTCTCGGCCATCCGCTCCCATTCCCGCGGCTCTTCGGCCTTAAGCCGCACCTTTGCGAGGGCTTGCCAGTATAGATCCGGCGCATCCCGCTGCATCTCCGCAAGGACGTCCAGCGTGTACTCGAACATCTTCTTGCTGAGGTAGTTCGTGTAGCAGTTGTTATTAACCATCATATGGAACTCGTCCGGTCCCATGACGCCGTAGAAGCCGAAGTCGCCCCGCTTCGGGCTCCAACCGCCCCAGCTCGCCATGCAGCGGCACATCTGGAGCAGCATCTCGATGCCTTCGCGATAGAGGAAATCCTTGTCCTTGCAGACCTGGTCGTAGTGCCAGATGGCGTAGTAGATGGCCAGGTTCTGGTGGATCTCCAGATCGACATGCTGCCATGTGCCTGAGTCCTCGTGACCGGTGATGGTCGAGAAGGGATAACGGGCGCCGTCCAAGCCGACTCTCTCGGCGTTCTCGAGCGCTCTAGGCAAGTAGTGGTACCGATACATGAGCAATTTACGTGCAATCTTGGGATCCAGGAACATGTACATACGGTGGCAATAAATCTCCGTATCCCAGAAGTTGACTCCTCCGTACACCTCGCCGCCGAGCTTGCAGAGCACATTCCGCCTTTCACTTTCGCCGTGATAGTTGATGTACATCGTGAACAGCGAGTAGCGCACGCCTTGCTGCAGCTCAGGATCGCCGTCGATCTCGATATCCATGCGGTCCCAGAACCGCTCCCAGCAGCGGCGGTGCTCGGCAAGCGCCTGGTCGAAAGTGACTCCGGCGAGCTTCTGAGCTAGCGACAGACCGTCGGTCCAGACCAGCCAGACATCCTTCGTGCGCTCCCAATGATTGACTACCATTTTCTCAAATGTAGTCGTCGCACCCTTATTTACCTTGAGCGGCGCCTCGATCCCGATGAATTTCTCTCGCAGGGTTAGCGCCGGCGAGATCGCTTGATCGGCTGCGACACGGAAGCTTGAGAACAGCCGGCATTCGCTCATCTGGGTACAGGCCTGGATGGCGTAGATATCACCGATGCGCTCGTTTCGCTCGACTGTCCAGAAGTTGGGCTCAGGCAGCTTCGCTTTGCCGGCACCCGTACCCTGGGTCTGGTCCCAGCCTGCAGCGAGCTCGTAGATCGTGTCGAAATCCAGACCGGAGAAGATCTTCACCTCGCCAGAGAAGTCGAGCGGCTCGAGGACTATGCGCTGACAGCCGAGAGCCGTAGTCTGGAGGTCGACGAAGCGGACGAACTTCAGCCTGAGCCGCTTTCCGCCGCGCGTCGTCCAGACGAACTCCCTCGTCAGGGTGGCCTCGCGAAGGTCGAGCGTGCGCCTGAAGTCCGAGAACTTCGATACGGCGAGGTCGAGGGTCTCGTCGTCGAGCGTAATGCGGGTATAGAGCCAGTCCACCGCCGTGATCATCGCCGCGACCTCAGACACGAATCCCTTGAAGACCTGGGGATACTTGACTTCCAGCATTTCATGTAGCTGGCTGAAATAGCTCCCGAGAAGGTGATCGCCCGAATAGCCCTCTTCGAAGTAGCCACGGACGCACATGAACTCGTTCGCGAGGGAGAATACGGACTCGGCGAGGCGCTGCTTCCGAGGGTCGAAGCCCTCCTCGACGACGAGCCAGGGATCGATCCTGAAATACTTCTCCGAAGTCTTGAAAAGATGCATCTGTCACTCCTGCCGATTCATGCGCGCGAGAACGTCTGCCAAGGCACCTTGGAAAGGTCCTGGTGTCTCCATCTTGATCGATACGAGCGCGGCCGCGAATCTCAGGGATTCCGCGACGCCGTGGTCGTTCCGCCAAGCGAGATAGGCCGCGAAGGTCGTATCGCCCCGGCCAGTACGTCCGAGCATGCTCCGGTTCGTGAATTCCTCGAAGTAGGTCTTCCCGCGGACGCGGGCGAGCACGCCGTCCGCGCATGTGATGACCGTTTCTGGGCAGCCCCAGGACTCGAACTGCTTGGCCGCTTCCTCCAGATCGTTCGTACCGGTGAGGACCTTTGCCTCCACTATGTCCAGCTTGACCTTGCTCAAGAGGGCGGCGATGTCACGCTTTAGCGGGACATCCTTAAAGAGAATGTCTCGGCTAGCTGGGTCGACCTGACGGACAAAGCTTTGCATGTCCGCGGAGAGCTTATAGCCTCGGTAGCTCAGGCCGCGCATGAAGTCCAGGGTGAACTCCTGGTCCGATATACCTGCCAGGTGCAGGTTGCGCGTCGCGATCGCGGGCATGTCTCCCAAGGCGAAGAACCCGGAGCTGCGCTTGAGCCTCAGGATACGCTCGTCCACGTTCTCGGACGGATGGATGACGACGGAATAGGTCGTCTCGGGGGCGCTCGTCGTGAAGGTCTCTATGCCCAGTTCAACGAAGGGCTTAAGAATTTCCTCGTCGGTCGGGGCTATCCTCGTGACGACGGCCACCTTCTGGCCGATGCGAGCTGCCGCGACGGCTCCGCAGAGCACCGCGCTGCCGGGCGCGATGACCGTCCGGCCCTTGTACGGCGTAATCTCGTCATAGCACATGTGCCCGACGAAAGCGATGTCGAATTCCTTCACGTCCTAGCCCTTTACGGCGCCCGCGGTCACGCCGAGCGTTATGTAGCGCTGGAAGAGGAGGAATATCAGGAGAGGAACAATCATCGCGATCACCAGGGCGGCGCTCAGGATGGGCACTCGGAGGCCGTACTCGCCTCTCAGCACGGCTATCCCGACGGTCACGGTTCGAAGCGCCTCATTTTGCAGGATGAGCATGGAGAAGGGCAATTCGCTCCACATGGACTGAAAGCCTATTATCGCGATGGTCGCGACCATGGGCAGGGCGAGCGGCGCCATGATACTCATGAGGATCCTGACCTGGGAGGCTCCGTCGATGCGGGCGGCTTCGACCAGCTCATAGGGCATGTCCGTAAAATAGGTAGTCATAATGTAAGTGCCGAATGGCGCGAAGTAGGCGACCCACGAGAGGATCACGCCTAAGCCCGTATTCGTCAGCCGCATGAGCGATATCAGTTTGGATACCTGCATGGCCAGGAGGAGCTGCGGGAAGATGGACATGAACAGCACAATTAGGAAGAGAGGTCTCCGCAAGGCGAAGCGCATCTTGCCGAAGGCGTAGCCTGCCAGCACGCAGACGACGACGTACAGCACGACTCCTATGGGCACGTAGACCAGGCTGTTCACAGTGAACCGGAGGAGGTGCCCGCTGAATGCCGCGTACTGGTAGTTATCCAGGGTTGGCGTCTGCGGGAGGAGGATGGGATTGGTCGGATACTCATCGAGCGACTTGAGGCTGGCGCTTATGACGTTGTACAGGGGCAGGACCGACGCGACAACGATGAGGATCATGAAGGCCTGGACCAACAGGCGAGCGATTGGGCCGAAGGGCGAGACCTTCTTCATTCATCCCTCCTTTGCATGAGCCGGATCTGGGCGACTGAGATTATGGCGCAGAACAGGAAGAGGACGACCGACCATGCGCTGGAATAGCCGACTTTGAACTTCGAGAAGCCCTGAATGAAAATCCCGTACTCCAGGGTGAAGGTACTGTAGCCTGGTCCGCCCTGGGTGAGGGTGTGTATGAAGGAAAACATTCGGGCAAAGACCTCGATGAAGTTGAAGACCACCCAAAACTCGACCGCGAAGCGGACGCTTGGGATTGTGATCTCGAATAGGGTGCGCCGGAAACTCGCCCCGTCGATGAGGGCTGCTTCGTATATCGACTTGTCGATGCCGTTCATCGCGGCCAGGAAGTAGATGAGGCCGAAGCCCAGGTGCAGGAAGACTACAAGCAAGAACCCGACGACGTTGATGGCGAGGATCGGAGTGATCAGGAAGTGGATAGCCGACCCGGTAATCCGCTTGATCGCCATGTTCAGCGCGCCGTCGTCGCGCAGATAGATCGAGAAGATGACGCCCATGAGCACATAGCCTAGGAGGTTCGGGATGTACAGGATCGCCCTGTAGACCTTCCATCCCCCAATTCCCTCGCGCAGGAAGGCCGCGATGAGGAGGGTGACGACCGTGCTGAGAGGGATATACAGGACCATGAGCCCGGTGTTGAGGATCGAGGTCCAAAACTGCCCGTCCGCGACCATGGTCTTGTAGTTGGCCAGACCAATCCACTTCCAGGGGCCGTAACCCTTCCATTCCGTGAAGCTGGTGATGATGTTCATTACGACGGGATAGATCATGAATGCTGCCAGCAGCGCGAGGAGGGGCGCAAGGAATAAGTAGGGTGCGGCGCCGTCCCTCTCAAAACCTCGACGATTACGCATTCGTGCTCTCCAGGCGATCGAAAGGACGGGGTCTGGGCCCGTCCTTTCGATCGATAAAAACGACTCGCGCAGGCCAGGCTTACTTCGTGATGAGTTTCTGGTACTGGGCGATGAAGTCGTCGACGGAGAGTTCGCCGGTGACGAAGGCGCGGTCGCAGAGTCGGTTCGCGTCGTCCTCGTAGCCGTTGTAGCCCATCGGGATGTAGTCCTTTTGGCCGTGCTTGAGGTACCCCTGGATCAGCTTAAGGACCGGGTAGGTCGTAGCTCCGCCGCCGGCGGCGGTATTCGGGGACAGGGCGCCGGTGGCGGAAGAGTAAGTCTTGGCGCCGTCGCCGGTCGACACGAACTTGACATAGGCGGCGGCCAGCTTCTGGTTCTTCGACCATTTCATGACACCGTAGCCGATGCCGGCGCCCTGCATGACCTGCTGGTCCTTGTACTTGCCGTCGGCGAAGTTGACCGTGGGGAAGTAGCCCACGTTGTCGGCGCCGAGCTTGTCGGAAAAGGCCTTCCAGTTGCCGACGTCGGAGAGGAGGCCAACAAACATAGCCCCGCCGGCCGCGGCGAACTTGTCGATACCGTCCATGAAGTACGGACGGGAGAAGCCGTCCTTCTCGATATAGCCCTTGTCGACGAGGGTCTTGAGGAAGGCGACGCTCTCCTTGAACACTGGGTTCTCGAACTTCTGGGAACCGTCGAAGAGGCCGGCGACGTTTGGGCCGTAGGCGTTCGCCGCGAAGCAGCGGAGGAAGAAGTCGATGGTGTAGGTCTGGCCCGTCGTGATGGGGACGATGCCGGCGGCCTTGAGCTTCGCACAAGCCGCGAGGAAATCGACCGAGCTCTTAGGGGCCTTCTCAGGGTCAAGGCCGGCCTTTTTGAAGTAGGCCTTGTTGTAGTAGATGCCGAAGCCTTGCATCGTCAGCGGGAGGACCTTGACGGGCTGGCCGAGCTTCTGGTTCAGGGAGCACATCTCGATGCTCGCCTGGGTGAACAGGCCCTTCACGTCCTTGATGTACGGATCGAGGTCGACGATTACGTCGGCGAAGCCGTTTACGCGGGCGCCTGGGTGGAACATCGCGACGTCCGGACCATCGTTCGCCGTGGCAGCGCTCTGAATTATCTGGTAATACTGGGTGTCATCGGTGGGCTGGGCGACATGGACGACCGTGACACCGGGATTCGCCTTCTCGAAGGCAGCATCGTTCGCCTTCATGGGGGCCTGCGCGCCGGTGGCGTTGACTTCGCTGTACTTGAAGTCCCAAACAGTGAGCGTCTGCGCGACAAGGGAGGTCGCCGCGAGTAGCGACACGAGAGCGAGACTGAGAATGATTCTCTTCATCTTCAACTCCTTCTGATAGGAAATGGTAGGAACTCACTATGCGGCCGCCCTGGAAAGCCGTAAATGGACCGCATTGCGCCGGATCATGGACAAAATTCACCGCCTCGATGCTCACTTGCGTGGTATCATCCCTGCGTGGCTCGCTATCGAACCGTCCGCGGGAGCATATTCCTCTGGGTATCCATCCTCCTTGTCTGCGTTCTTCTGGCATTCTCGCTCGTCGTGTACGACTATGCCTCGACCGTGGCGAGGGAGCGCTTCGCCGATGCTCTAACCTCGCTCTCGAAATCGGTAATGGCCAACGTTGATGCCCATGTCGCCGAGATGAACCGGCTCAGCCTTTCGTTAATCTACTCCCAGGTATTCAGGAGCCTCTATTCGAAGCACCTGGCCCTGCCGCGCTCGCCTGCGACCGTACAGCAGAGGATCGCAAAGCTCGAGAATACGGAGGCCCTAATCGAGATAGGAGACACTATTCTCGGCCCGAGCCAGTCAGCCCCGCAGGTGAACGTCTTCGACATGCGGGGCGAGATGATCGGGGCCGGATTCTTCAGCCGTCTCATCGAGCGGGACGCGAAGCTCGAGCCCTGGTATTCCGAGGTCCTGATTAGGAACGGCGATCGCTTGATCCTCCCGCCGCACATGGACTCCCTGCAGGAGAAGACTTCCGTCGTGGTCAAGGACAAGCAGTACATCTCCCTTTTGCGCTCGTTCGAGGATCCCCTGTTTTCGACTCGGGGAATCGTCGAGGTAATGCAATATTGTGATGCGCTGTTCGCCGAGTTAGACATGATGAGCGGTTCCCCGGCGTCGATATTCGTCCTCGATGTCGACGGCCGAATCCTCTACCCCTACGACGGCGCTCGGGTGAAGGTCTCCGACTTCCCGAGTCTCTCCGCACAGCCCGAGCGCGGTTCCGTGGCGACGGGCATCCTTCCGGGAAAGCGCGATCCGCAGATATACGCCACCGCCGTCTCGAAGGACACAGGTTGGACCCTCGTCTTCGGCGAGCCTTCCACAGGCCTATCATCGAGCATCCTGCAGTATGCTACGCGTATCGCGCTCCTCGCCTTGTCGGCCATCCTATGTTCGCTGGCCGCATCCTATTTCATCGCCCGCCGCGTAACCGTGCCCATCAAGGCACTGCACGCGGAGATTGAGTCCCTTGAGCTGCACAACCTTGACGAAGTGGCCGAAGGGATTCCCAGGTCGAACCTCAGCGAGCTCGACTCGCTGAGGCTCGCGTTTCGCGACATGAGGCTGAATCTCAATAAGTCGGTGCAGGAGGCGGTCTCGCTCCGCGCCCACGAGAAGGAGGCGCAGCTGGTCGCGCTGCAGTCCCAGCTCAACCCCCACTTTCTCCACAACATGCTCCAGACCATTGCCGTCATGGCGGACGAGGGTTCCCCGACATTGATCCAACGCCTGATCATCAACCTATCGAAAGTGCTCCGGTATATATCGTCCACCGCGGGGACCACGGCGACCCTGGGCATGGAGGCGGAGTACGCCGAGTGCTACCTCGCCGCCATGCGCGCCAGATTCGGCGACAGTCTGGAGTACCTGATCGATGTCCCTGACGCCATGCGGGAGATCGTCGTACCACGTCTGATCATCCAGCCCTTCATCGAGAACTGCTTCAAGTACGCGACTTCAACTCGCCCCCCGTGGCGGATCGAGCTCCGCGGGGAATCCTCGGAAGGTCGGTGGGCGATCGAGATCCTGGACAACGGCCCGGGCTTTTTGGAGGATACGCTCGTGCGTATCGGGGAGAGCCTCGTAGCTCGGAGGCGCAAGGGAGAGGGACTCGCCCCCATGTCGATCTCCGGCATGGGGATACTCAACTCCTATGAGAGGCTGAGACTTGCCTTCGGCGAGGTGGCGTTCTTCGAGATCAGCAACCTGCCCGGGGGAGGCGCGAGGGTCGCCATGGGAGCGAGGCCGAATGGCCGAGGAGCGCAGGCGAATGGCTGAGCGCCGCTTCACATTCGCGGTCGCGGAGGACGAGGAGAGGATGCGGGACTACCTGGCCCGGAAGGCTGGGGAGCTTGATCCGCGATTCGAGTGCGTCGGGACAGCCGCCGACGGGGAGGAGGCGGTGGAACTTGTCGAATGCCGCATGCCGGACCTCCTCTTTACCGATATAAAGATGCCGGTGCTGAGCGGCCTGGAGCTGGTCGAGCGGATCCGCCGCACGAATCCCGACCTCCGAATCGTCATCGTCTCGGGCTATAGCGAGTTCGAGTACGCGCGCCGCGCGATCGAGCTAGGCGTCGACGAGTATATACTGAAGCCGGTCGATGTCGACGGACTCAGGAAGACGCTCATGCGCGTCCGGATCAGGCTGGAATCATCCGCCGGGCAGGTAGAATCCGAGTTTGGGCTCGACAGCGTCCGCGCCGGGGATGCCGACCTGGTCAAGGCTGTAGCCCTCTACCTCCAGGAGAACTATCGGCAGCCCTATTCCCTCGAGCGCCTGGCCGCCACCTTCGGGTGCAAACCCGCGTACCTGTTGCGATTATACCGCAAGGCTACCGGAAGCACGCCGACGCAGGACATGATTCGCCTCAGGATCGAGAAGGCGAAGCGCCTCCTCTTGGGCCATTCCCAGCTCGAGGTCAAGCAGGTCGCCGCCGCGGTGGGCTACGAGGACCCGCTGTACTTCTCCCGCCTGTTCAAGAGAGAGACCGGGCTCAATCCCTCAGCGTTCAAGTACTCTATGGACCGGTCTTAGGCCCGGACCAGGCGGGATCCCCGGCGGCGACGGCAATGTTTGCCCGGCGAGCGTCTACGCCGGCGAGGAAACGCTCGGGCGTCATCGCGCCGGCGAGCATCTGCTCGAAATCGGCTTCGATCTCCATCCATTGGCTCATTACGTACTTAACTCCGCCCTGGAAGGGTTCCCCGCCGAGGCGCGATGTCCCTAGGAAGTCCTTCTCGTTCAGCTGAAGCGGGACTGGCTTCGTGGGGAAGGAGAGGCTCGTGCCCTCAGGCTGCTGGGCCGCGTAGCGGTCGAGATTGTCCTGCTTCGTCAAGAAGCGAAAGAATTGCAGCACGGCCTCCCGGTCGCGGCTCTTCGCATTCCCGAACCAAGTGGGCGCGGACCGCTCGATGCTCACGGTACGGTTATCGAGCCAGGGTATAGGGAACATTCCCCAAGTGCCCGCGTCCGAGTCCGGGTTGGACCTTAACACGCTACGCGAGAAACCGATTTTGTCGAGGGTCATCGCGGCGGCGCCGGAGATGAGGGCGGTCTTCGACCCCTCTATGGTGTTCGCCATGAAATTATCCCCGAAGTAGCCGCGGTGCATGGCCTCGAGGATCTGGTCCAAGGCGCGATGGAATGGTTCGTAGCCATTAAAGGTTTGCCGGTTCGAGTTCAAGCGCTCATACAGGCCGGGATCCCTTTCCTCGAAGGTCGCTCCCATCTCGAAGAAGGTGAGGGAGGAGTGCCATCGGCTGGCGCCCGGCTCGTAGATAGGCGTTATGCCCGCCCGCTTGATACGTTCGCAGGCCGACATGAACTCCTGCGTGGTCCTCGGCGCGGCGAGTCCCAGCCTCCTAAAGATTTTGTCGTTATACGTATAGACCCAGCCCGTGTCGTCGTCCCAGAGCACCAAGCCATACACGCGGTCATTGTGAGAAACCGTTGGCAGCCATTCCGGCTTGAGGCGCTTGGTCCATTCCTCGCCAGTGAGGTCGATGCAGTACTTGCGGGGATCAATCTCGGTGTTGAGGTACCATCTGGTCGATTGCATGAGAAAGATGTCGGTAGCATCTCCCGAATCGAGGATTGTCTCGAGGGCCCGGAAGTAAACGTGGGGGGCGTATATTGAGAAGGAGACTTTGATGCCGGTTTCCTCCTCGAATAACTTCGCGTTTTCTCCGATGACGTCGTAGATCCAACCGTCCGAGGCCATAACCTTGATCTTCCTTGGTTCCTGCGACACCGGTCCGGGACTCTTCCATGCAGTACAAGCCGTCGCAGTGGAGGCTACGAAAAGAGATAGGAGGAGGAGTCTCGCAAGGCGGCAGGAGGGTGGGGTGCGAGGAGTCGTCACGGCATCAGTATATCATGAGTAGAGGTTATCCGCGAATGAGAGCGTCCTAGCGCGGCGCGACGGGGAAGTATACCGAATAGCGCTCGTACCCTACGGCGCGCAGGGGTATAAAGCGGATGCCCGGATCCTGGCCACGGGTCTTATAGCATCCCTTCCATCGGCCCCACTCCCTCTCGTCGTCGGAGACGAGGACCCTCTCCGGTGCCGCCGGATCGTCGCAGTAGAGGATGCGCTCCTCGGAGCAGAGGCCTGCGAGGACATCGGGGCCGTCCATGAAGGCGAACATGTCGCTCGAGCCGGGGAGGCGTTCAGAGGCGAGGCGCTTTGGCAGTTCTATCCTCACGCGATCGTCCTTCCACGCGCGCCTGATCTCGACAAAGGACGAAGGTTTCGACTCTACATCCTGCATCTCGCCGTTTACCGATAGCCGAGCTTCTCCAGCAAGCCACCACGGCAAGCGGAACGAGAGCGTGAACTCGGCCGGCAGCGGGCAGGTCATGCGGATTTCTAAAGCCTGATGGTCGGGAGGTGCGGGATGGGCGGGCGCGATGCCGTCTAACCGCTGGATATCCCCCGCGAGATCGACGCGGCGGATCTCGACGCTTCCGCGGTCCCACGAGAGCCTTGATTCGACGAGCTGGCAGATCGTGAGAGCCGAGCTGGAATTATAGAAAATTCCTCCAGTATGCGTCGCGTTCGCTTGCACGTTGCTACCGTGGCAGCAGAAAAAATGGTCGGTTTCCGAAGCCCAGAGCTTCACCGAGCCGGGGCGCAGGGGGAGGAAATAGGACACGAGGCCGGAGAGGGGATGGTCGGCTTTCGCTCCGTGCGTCAGGCTGTCCTTCCAGAAACCTTGCGCGAGTACTCCATTGCGAAGGTTCCGCTCCCAATAGTCCGCGTAGCGCGCTTCGCCCGTGTGCCTGAGGAGGAACTCCGCGAGACGCATCATGTTGTAGACCGAGCAGAGCTCCTGGTTCTTGTCTCCGAGCCGATGCGGGAGCCGTCCTTCAGGCACCCATATTTCGCCGGTCGTACCGCCGCCTGTGGCGGATCGGGGAAGCCTCTCGGCCGCGAGTTCCCAGTAGGCTTTCGCGATGTCCAGCCAGCGCGCCTCGCCCGTGACCTCAAAGGCGCGGGCCGCTCCGAGGATCTCGGGGATGGTCGTGTTCGCGTGCATGTTGGACAGAGGGTCCGAGCCCTCGAGGAGCCGATCGAAGAGGAGTCGGCGCGTATAGCGGTCCATGAGCTCGCGGTATTCGCCCTTTCCGGTGATGCCGAAGAGCTCGGCCCAGATCTCGAGCATGCCTCCCGTCTCGAAGTCCAGGATGTCGTCCATCTTCTCCCTCGAGAAGGGCGAGGTCCAGCGATGAAACCACTTTGCCCAATTCTCCGCGAGCTCGAGCGCCTTGGCGGATCCGATATGCCGATAGGCGTCGAGGAGGCCCATGAAAGTCTTGTGGATCGTGTAGTGCGGGGCCCAGACCCCGATCCCCGCGGCGATGCGCTCGAGGTACTTCTCCGGGATGGAGCCTAGCCACTCGCCTCCGTTCGCCTGCTGGCATAGCGAGAGACCGTCGACGACGGCCTCGGCCTTGCCCCGTATCTCGAGATCGCCCGTCGCGGCGGCGTTCATCGCGGCGGCGGAAAGCCAGTGGCCGAGGAAATGGCCGCGCAGCTGGCTGGTAGGAGATTCCCATCCCCAATGGATTCCCTCGGGCTTTCCGGGCTCGGACCAGAGGCCGGCCTCCTGCTTGTAGGGCCGCAATAGGTTTTCGGTCGAGAGTCTAAGTAAGTAGGCCCGGTCGGACTCTCGTTTTTGCAGCAATTCGGCGTCTAGTAACTCTACATCGGCGATGGGAAAAGGGTTGAACATGGACATGTGACCTGCCCCCAGTTTTCGTCCGGATTTTAAATTACAATTTGCCTCAGCGCCATAGGTTCCCACCCATAAGCAGCTGGAGCCGGCGGCCTGTAGCCAAGCGAGCCATGGGGCCTAAACCGATTATTCTGCTCGGCCCATTGCTTGCATAATACCTTTGCTTCCCACAGGGTATCGATCAATTCCCTGTTGAGAAGTTCGTCTCTCATTTTGCCGTTAAAGCTTTCAACATACCCGTTTCCCCATGGACTAAAATCAGCTACCGGTTTTTTAGCCGGCCATTCTCTCGTTCAATGTCCTTGAGCTTCTTTGCCTAATCGAGCCGCAATCCCCCATAGCCTTTACGCCAGCGATAGTATGTCCTCCGAGTTATGCTCAGCTTCCGGCACACCGAGTCCAGGTTCTCTCCCTGGCTTAGTAGGATCTCTGCTTCCCTGAGATTGTTGATGATCATTTCCTCAGTAAATACTTTTCGGGCCATTCCCTCCCCCCTTGAAAACCTAGTCAGTGCTACTCTCCAACTGGATCAGTTCTCGGTGGGTAGGACGAACGTCTTCTGTAATAGAGCTTACGCCTTTTGCCCCGAAGCCTAACAGCGTACTGCTTCCCGATGCATAGGACGAAACAAGACTATAAACAGACGAGCGAAAAACACATATCAATTCAAAGGTTTCTAACAGTAAATGCCCTGCTAAAATAGATCAAGCGTGCGATCCTTGCCGGAAAATCGGTGGAGCTCCGAAGATTCGGGACCTTCGAATTGGGGTGGGTAAAAGGTAGGCGCGAGCGAGGAATCCGAAGAATGTCAAATTCTTGTTATATAATGAAATAGAATAGCTCAAGGATACTGTAAAGCAGTAGTGAAAACCTTACCACTTTTTCTTTACAGTTCATGAAAACCATGCTAACTTCACTTCAGACTTTCATGGATAGATTGCCGAGCACGGAGCAGCCGCCTCCTCGCGATTTCTTGATCTAGGAGGATCTAGGTGTCCCATCGAAGGTCACGGCGCAGGAAGATCGTCGATTATGCGACTACGTTTGGCTTCATCGTTCCCAGCCTGCTTGGGTTCGTGGTCTTCTTCGCCATTCCCCTCGTCCGCGGCCTGTGCATCAGCTTCACCGACTGGGACCTGCTCGGCGCTGCCCACTTCATCGGCCTCGCCAACTATCGTGAGCTTTTGAAGGACGACCAGTTCTGGAACTCGGTGCTGGTCACCTTCGAGTACGTGCTGTGGAACATACCGATTCAGACCGTGATCGCCATGGGATTCGCGCTGATCATGAGGAGACTCAAGTCCTCGAGCCTGCTCAAAGGCGCGTTCATCGTGCCATGGTTCCTCCCGAATGTCGTCGTCGCCCTACTCGCCCTGGTCATACTCGATCCGGCAATCGGCATCCTGAACGAGGGGATCAAGGCCTTGGGCTTCCGCCCGCTCGGCTTCCTGACGACCACGCAGCTGGCCATGCCCACTATCGCCTGCGTCAACACTTGGAAATTCATGGGCTATACGGCCCTCGTCATATTCGCCGGCCTCCAGGCCATTCCTAGGGAGGTTGACGAGGCGGCCCTCATCGACGGGGCCAAAGGCTGGACCGCTTTCTTCAGGATTACCCTGCCGCTCCTCCGGCCCGTGCTCGCCTTCGTGCTCGTCACGTCCGTCATCGGGTCCTTCCAAGTGTACGACACGGTTGCTGTGGCGACACGCGGAGGGCCCGTGAACTCGACCTGGGTAATGAACTTCTTCATCTTCAAGAACGCCTTCGAAGAATACCGCATGGGCTACTCGACCGCGGCGTCGATGTTCCTCTTCGTGCTGTTGGTCGGCGCCGGCTTCGCCCAGGTGCGGCTGATGCGGGCCGACAAGGCCGACTGAGGGAGGCGACATGCGCAAGCTCGACCGGGCCGCGAAGGGAATCCCCTTCATCCTCGTCATTGCGATCGCGCTCGTCGTGACGCTCTTCCCCGTTCTATGGGTTGTGCGGATGTCTTTCACGCCGAACAAGCAGATTCTCTCCAGCGCGGGAAGCCTGCTGCCGGCGCAAACAACGACGACGAACTATCTCCGGGTCTTCGGCCTCGTCGATAGCGCCACCGCCATAAAGCTTGGCGGCTCGGCGCAGAAGATAAATTTCTTCAGGTTCCTCCTGAACTCCCTACTCGTGTCGTCGATCGTGACAGTCTCGCAGCTGCTCTTCTCGGCCGCGGGGGCCTACGCCTTCGCCCGCCTGCGCTTCCCCTGGCGCGAGTGGCTTTTCGGCGCCTACATCTCGGCCCTGATGGTGCCGTCGATAGTCATGATCATCCCAAACTTCATTCTGATGAAGGACCTCGGCTGGCTCAACACCTACATGGGGATCATGGCGCCCGCCCTCCTCATGACGCCGTACTCGGTCTTCTTTCTCAGGCAGTTCTTCCTCGGCATCAATCCCGAGCTCGAGGAGGCAGCGCGGATCGACGGCGCGAACAAGCTGCGCGTCTTCCTGAGGATCATCCTGCCGATGAGCGGCGCCTCTCTCACGACCCTCGCCGTCATCTGCTTCGTCGGACAGTGGAACGACTACATGTGGCCGCTCATCGTCGGCAAGAACGAATCGGTGCGGATGCTCACTGTCGCGCTCGGCGTCTTCCGTTCCCAAACGCCCCAGGGCATGCCGGATTGGGGCGGGCTCATGGCGGGCACGACGCTCGCGATCATTCCCACGCTGGTCCTTTTCCTCGCCCTTGGCCGGAGGATAGTCGACTCCGTCAACTTCTCCGGCTTCCGCTGACGCGAACAAGTTCCCCGTTGGGGAATGCACGATTCACGTAGATTTGGAGGATACGAGAATGCGTAAAACTCTCCGCAGTTTGCTCGTGCCGATGGCGCTTATTGCGGCCACGGCCGGGGCGCTTTCCGCCGAGCCGGTGACCATCAAGTACGTGCTCTGGGACGCCAACCAACTTCCTGCCTACCAAAAGGTGGCGGACGACTTCATGGCCAAGAACCCCGACATCAAAATCGTCATCGACCAGTCGGGCTGGAACGATTACTGGACGAACCTCCAGACCACGATGGTCGGAGGGACCGCGCCGGACGTATTCACAGACCACCTGGCCAAGGTGAACGACTTCGCCAACAAGGGACAGGTCGTCGACATCGCACCCCTGGTGAAGCGAGACAAGGTCGACACCTCGATCTACCTCCCCGGTCTCGCCGACCTCTGGACCAATGGGGTCAAGCGCTTTGGCCTCCCCAAGGACTGGGACACGATCGCGATCGTCATCAACAAGGACATCCAAAAAGAGGCGAGCATCGCCGACGCCGAGCTCCAGCACCTCACTTGGAATCCCAAGGACGGAGGGACCCTGCAGAACGTCCTCGCCAGGCTCACGCTCGACAAGAACGGCAACAACGGCCTAACGCAAAAATTCGATGCGAAGAACGTCGTGCGCTATGGCATGGAGATCCAGCACTCCGATGACCGCGGTCAGTCGCAGTTCAGCTGTCTCGCGCTCAGCACCGGCTGGTACTATACCGATGGGACCTTCAAGGCCAACTACCATTACGACGATCCCCGATTCGTCAAGACCATCCAATGGATACTCGACATGACCAAGAAGGGCTTCATCTGCCCCTACGAGGCCACCGGACTCTCCAACTCCAACCTCTTCCCCGCAAAGAAGGCCGGCGCGACCCTCGACGGCTCATGGATGATCGGCTACTACGCCAACAGCGTCGACTTCCCGGTCGGCTTTTACCAAACTCCAATCGGCCCCGTTGGCCGCAAGAGTATGACCAACGGCCTTGCGGACTCGATCTGGTCCGGCTCCACACACAAGGAGGAGGCCTGGAGGTGGGTCAAGTACCTCGCCAGCGCCGAGGCCGAGAAAACAGTCGGCACCTTCGGCGTGGTTTTCCCCGCCGTTAAGCAAGGCGTGGACAACGCCCTTGCCGCGTACAAGGCCAAGAACATGAATGTCAGCGCCTTCACCGACATGGCCACCGCCAAAGGTGTCACCTTCGTGTACCCCGTGCTCGACAACGGCGTAAAGGTCTCTGAGATCATGGTCCAGGCCTTCGACACGATATTCCTCGGCAAGGGCGAGGTCGAGGCTACGCTCAAGGCCGCCAATGTGAAGGTCAACGCGCTCTTCAGGTAATCTTCGAATAATGGCGCGAGAGGGGCTTTTCTCCCCTCGCGCATTTTTTTCTGGAGGGCCCGATGAGCATCGAGTATTCGCCGGAGACGGCCTCTTTCCACCTGAAGTCCCGGGATACGAGCTACATTGTCGGAATCGACGGGGGCAAGCATCCCGCTTCGTTGTACTGGGGCCGGAGACTCCGCGCCTGGACAGGCGGGGCGACCCCGCTGCAGGTGGATAGGCCTTTTGCGCCCAATCCCGATCCGACGAGACCCGGCTTCTCCCTCGACACGCTGCCGAGGGAGTATCCGGCCTTCGGCAACACGGACTTCCGCTCTCCGGCCTTCCAGGTCCTCCAGGAGGACGGCTCGACGATCGCGGACCTTTCCTACCGGTCGCACCGCATCTTCGCCGGCAAGCCGCCCCTCGCCGGGCTTCCTTCCACCTACGTCGAGTCCGAGTCCGAGGCCGACACGCTGGAGATCGAGCTCTTCGACGAGCTCATCGGCCTCGAGGTAACCCTGAGCTATACCGTCTTCTCGGGGTACGACGCCGTCGCGCGCTCGGTCCGCTTCCGGAATTCGGGCGCCGGGCGCCTGCATCTCCTTCGCGCCCTCAGCGCGAGCGTGGACCTTCCGTGCTCGGAACTTGACATGGTGCAGCTCTCGGGCGACTGGGCGCGCGAACGCGCCATCGTACGCAGGAGTCTTGCTCCGGGCGCGCAGTCGATAGAGAGCAGGCGCGGCGCGTCGAGCCATCAGCACAATCCCTTCATTGCGCTGCTTGACCGCCATGCGAACGAGGACTCGGGCGAGGTCTACGCGATGAGCCTCGTCTACTCGGGAAACTTCCTGGCTCAAGCCGAGGTTGATCATCTGGGACGCACGCGCCTCTCGATCGGCATCAATCCCTTCGAGTTCTGCTGGCTCCTCGAGCCCGACGAGGAATTCCAGGCTCCTGAGGCCGTGCTCGTGCATTCCTCCGAGGGTCTCGGCGGAATGTCGCGGCGCTACCACGAGCTCTACCGATCGCGGCTCTGCCGCGGACGCTATCGCGACGAGTCTAGGCCGATACTCGTCAACAACTGGGAGGCGACGTACTTCGACTTCGACGCGGATAGAATCGTGGCGCTCGGCGAAGAGGCGCACAGGCTGGGCATCGAGCTCCTCGTCCTCGACGACGGCTGGTTCGGCCGCCGCGACGATGATCGCAGCTCCCTCGGCGACTGGAAGGTGGACAAGAGGAAGCTCCCGCTTGGCCTCGCCGATCTCGCCTCGCGGCTGGACGAGAAGGGCCTCAAGTTCGGCCTCTGGGTCGAGCCTGAGATGGTCAGCCCCGACAGCGACCTGTATCGTGAGCATCCGGACTGGTGCCTGCACGTCCCATCTCGGCCCAGGTCCGAGGGGCGGCATCAGCTCGTCCTCGACATGGGCAGGCCCGAAGTCAGGCGTCACGTAGTCGACGCGATTTCCGCCGTGCTCCGCTCTGCGTCGATCGCCTACGTGAAGTGGGACATGAACCGGAATATGACCGAAGTCGGGTCCGCTGGCTTGCCGCCCGAGCGGCAGAAGGAGACCTGCCATCGCTACATCCTCGGACTCTACGCCGCGATGGACGAGATCACGCGCACCTTCCCGGGCATCCTGTTCGAGAGCTGCTCGGGCGGAGGCGGCCGCTTCGATCCGGGCATCCTCGCCTACATGCCGCAGACATGGACGAGCGACAACACGGAAGCGGTGAGCCGCCTCAGGATCCAGTACGGCACCAGCCTCGTGTATCCGCCCGTGGCCATGGGCGCGCACGTCTCGGCCGTGCCGAACCATCAAGTCGGCCGTTCCACTCCGCTTGAGTTCCGAGGCGGCGTGGCCATGTCGGGCAACCTCGGCTACGAGCTCGACCTCGGCGCGCTGGACGACGCGGGGAAGGCCGAAGTGGCTAGGCAGATAGCATTCTACAAGAGCGTCCGGTCCCTCGTGCAGTTCGGGGATTTCTTCCGGATACTCAGCCCCTTCGAGGGCGACGACGCAGCGTGGATCTTCGTCTCGAGGGACAAGGGCGAGGCCTGGGCCTCTTTCTTCCGCCCCTTCGCACAACCCAACGCGCAGCTTCCAATCCTCCGCCTTAAGGGCCTCGACCGCGACGCAGATTATCGCATTGTCCTCCGCGGACCAGCGGGGGACGGACCTCGGCTCCCGGCGTGGAGCATCGGCGGCGACGAGCTCATGGACGCCGGCCTCGAGCTGGACCTCGGGCCCGGAGACGCTCGCAGTTGTTCTCTGCTGCTAAAGCGGATACAATCTATCGACATCGATTAGGATCGGACGAGCGCTATGACCATAATCGAAATAGCAAAAGAAGCGGGCGTATCCGTCGCCACCGTGTCCCGAGTCCTCAACAACGGCCCCGTCAGCGCGGAGAAGAAGGCACGCGTGGAGGCCGTTATTGAGAAACACAGATTCAGCCCGAACGCCATGGCCCGCGGCCTCATCAGCAAGCAGTCGCAGACGATCGGTCTGATCGTCCACGGGATCACGAACCACTTCCACATGGACTTCATCCAGGTCGTCGAGCGATATTGCACGGCCGTCGGCTATCTTCTATTTGTTTGCATCTGCGAAGGGGAAAATCAGGCGGATATCGAGCAACGCTTCCTTGGAGACCTCATCGCGAGGCAAGTCAACGGCATTATCCTCCATGAAGTGACCCCCGAGAACTACGGTAGCGGCCTTGTCGCCCATCTCGCCAAGCAGATCCCGCTCGTAATGATTCAAACCTTCGACGCTCAAGGTAAAATCAACTCGGTGGAAGTCGACCAGGTCCTCGGCATGCGGAAGGTTATGCGCCACTTGATGGACTTGGGCCATCGCGACATTTTTTTCCTCCGCGGTCGTTACGGCCATTCCTATGATAGTAAGGAAAAGGTCTGGCGTGAAACACTTGCGGCCGAAGGCGCGTCACCACCCCCCGAATCTCTCGTGGTTATCGAGGAGGGAAACGCGGAGGAGGGAATCCTCGAGGCCGAGGAGCGGCTCGACTCCATTTTCAAGAGCGGCAGAATCCCCACCGCCATATTCGGCTGCAACGACATCATGGCCACGGGCGCCCTCAACGCCGCCAGAAAGAACAGCATCGCAGTCCCCGAGCGACTTTCCATCGTGGGGCACGACAACACCATCCTCGCGGCCAGCGGGCATTTGTCCTCCGTGGACTTGAAGACCGCCAGCGTAGGGCACGCGTCCATCGACCTGCTTACCTACGCGATGGACGGCACCGATGCCGAGCCCAGGCGCTTGATACTCACGCCGGACCTGATCCTCCGCTCGTCGACCGGACCAGCCTACCAACTTGATGGTTAGCAGGCTGGTTCCGGCCTTTTCGCAGTTTCTCTGTTTTGCCTTATTTTGACTACATCTTTATGACCCGGCTCTCAGGACAGTCCTCGACCGCCTCCTCAATCAAGCGGGCTATTCTCTTCCCTTTATTTACCTCTGAGAGCCTGCGGAGGCTCCTGGCCTCCCCTTCTACCGCGCCTTTTGGCCCTCGAGTACCGAACCCTGGGTGATACGCTCTCCGCATTTTTCTTATGGGGTCCTCTAATAACCCGAATTTTATAGCCATCCTTACTGCATGTTAACTAAAATTCCGTTATTTAAAACGGAACCAAGTAATTTCGAAGAATGGGAAGGCCCTCTGGCCACCTTCCATGCTTCCCGGAGGCCCCGTTGAGGGCATTCCCGGGGGATATATCGCCACCTATGCGCCTACCAGGACACAGTACCGCTTCATGTTGTACGCAAGATTCTTCAGTATGATGTTTGCTTCAGCTCGGATAATCCCAACGCGGCGTACCACCATGCCGCTTGTGGTTGTCCTGAATAGGCGCTATCCGCATGGATTGTTGTGCCCGCATCGGTCCTGTCGACTGGGTCAGCCAAGGCTTGGGAGTCATGGACGGAGGCATCGGTCACAACGGCTTTCTTGATCAGCTTGGTCTTCCGGTCCACTTTCACATGGTTTTTATATCCATAATGGGTTTCGTCGGTCTTTTTTGTCCACCGGGCGTCTATGTCCTTCTGCCGGAGTTTCGCTTCGTTCCCAGGCTTCTTCCACTCATCCGGAACCTCACCCTTCTTAATCTGCTCATTCTCTTCTCGGGTGTTCCGCTGCTTTGGCTTGTCCACGAATGACGCACCAATGATGCTCCCTGAATTGGCCGTTATGTTCGATTTGTCGAGGAAATCCCGGAACTTCTTGAATAGCTTGTTGAGTTTCTTCCGTTGCGCCAGCGTCTCCCTCCATGTCCATATCGTCTAGTCCTATGAATCGCTGAAATGTCCTTCGGTCATTCAACTTGTATTCCATGGCGTCGTCCGAGAGGTTATACAGCGCTTGCAGTATGAGAACCTTGAACCTGAGCACGTAATCAAACGGCGGTCGTCCACCAGGGCCTTTGGGTAGGGTATCCTTGGCGAAGGCATTCGTTAAGGTAGGACGAAATACCTCCCAATCGATGACCGCATCTAATTTCTGTAATGGATCGCCAATCGTATCTATCTCGCGAAGCCTAAACTCTGCATCGAAAAAGCTGCTTCCCCATCCCGCCATGTTTCGTACTCCCAAAGCGGATTATATATCAAAATAGTCACTTGATGAGGAGTCTTTGGAGGCCCCCTTAAGTCTAAGGAATTACCATCTCAAAGGCAGCTTCCTGGCGCTCAGCGCGCTCGCGAGTACGACCAGGCCCATGGGGCGCAAGCAGGACTATGAGAGATATAAGGACAACCACATCGTCGCGATCGTCTGCGATGACCTGGCTGGACTCGAGGCGATAGTCAGCGAAGGCAAGAGCATCGAGAGCGCTGCCTACTTCGCGTTCTGGGTCCAGAAGACGGACATCCTCGACTGGCTGACCGAGATCGGTCAGTTTGATCCTAATAAGAGCGCCTATTTCGAATGGGCAGATAAGATGGTGGATCCAACGATGAAGAATTATCTATCCAAGTTTAAAAGGACGGAAGCGAAAGAGTCATAGGGCGCTCACGGTTGATCATCGAGACTGGTCCTCTCGATGAGGGACCGTCTTCTCTGTCGAGCACGTCAAAGAAAGGCACGAACGGAGGTTATCCCCACATGAGGAGTGCTGACACCATGGGGCCAGGATGGCTTCATGTCCGAATAATCTCGGATCGATTTCTAGCACTGAGGGCTGAGATGAAAAATCGATATCACGTTGCCGTGGTCTTCGCGCTTGGCATTACCGTGGCCTCTGCTACCGCACAAGATGCAGATGAAATAGGCATCCTGGAACTCGCGAAGACAGGATCCCTCCAAGATATCCAAGCTGCCCTCCAGCAGGGTGCGGACATCAACGCGATGGACGCCGGGGGCGAGACCCCGCTGATGTACGCCACGGAGAATAACCAGGCCCCTGAAATATTTACCGTACTTCAGGAAGCCACTAAGGATGTGAAAACCCGATCCTAAGTATCGCCGAGAGCAGGAAAACGCCTCCGTTTTAACCAGACTGCAAGCGCCAGTATCGTTATAAAGATCATCCTGATTACTTAACCTGCGTGTAGAATATCCAGGCCATGCTCGAGCTTTCTCAGCACGCCTGTGATGTCCTCGTAGGGACTCCAGGCTACGGTTACATCGAATGGGTGGGGCCCGTCTACCCCGAAGAGATCCGCCCCGAGGATTTTCTTACACGGTACGCCCCGATGTTCCCCTTACGGAAGTATGCCCTGCCTCGCTTGATTCTGTTCTATCGAAATGTGAATACGGTAGCTCGTTCGGGAAAAGCCTTGGCCGGGCTCATGAGCGACGCCGGCCTCGCGACTACCACGGGGCTCTACTTCGAAGGCTACACTGCAATCAAGTCCTCGGATTTATCGTACAATGCGGAAAATCGCAAAGAGCTATGGAAGACCCGCGCCGCAGGACAGCACCTAGGCGCCTCGATTGCGGATCTGTGCCACTGTAGGCTATTCCCTTGACTGGTCAGTAGTTGCGAAGCTCCGACGACCGCTGCCGGCAATTTCTCAAAAAAACATTGACAGATTGGGAAACGGGTGCAATAGTTCTGCATGGTCGTTAATGGAACGTTCCAAGAAACAGTCCAGTAAATAATGAACTGCTTGGACTCAGGTTCCTTTTCCAAAAACACCGGATGATAGCATAAGGAGAGGCACATGGATTTCAACGCGCAAACCCTGAAAATCGATCCAGTCCTGCCGAAGCGGAAAGACTTCCGCATCGGCTGCATCGGAGCCGGGTTCATCATGCGAGATTGCCAGCTGGTCGCCTACAAGTCGGCCGGCATCGTACCTCGGGCCATCACCTCGCTATCGCTCGAAGAATCTCGCAAGGTCGCGTCGCAGGCCGGTATTCCTCAAGTGTACGGAACATGGCAGGAATTGCTGGCCGACCCGCAGATCGAGATCCTCGACATCGCGATCCCGCCGGACAAGCAACTCGAAGTCGTGAGGGAAGCCGTCAAACAGAAGAGCCACATCAAGGGAATGCTCTGTCAGAAGCCGCTCGCGATGAACCTGGCCGAGGCCAAGCAGATCGTCAAGCTCGCCGCGGACGCCGGTATCAAGCTGGGCGTCAATTCCAACATGCGCTACGATCAATCGATGCGCGCCCTGAAGACGATTCTGGGCATGGGCTACCTCGGCGATCCCGTCCTGGCCACCATCGACATGAGGGCGATACCCCATTGGCAGGAATTCCTCAAGAAATACGATCGCGTCGAGATATTGAACATGGGTATCCACCATGTCGATATCATGCGGCACCTCTTCGGGGATCCCCGGACGATCACGGCAATCACTCGCCAGGATCCGAGGACGAAATTCAAGCACATAGACGGAATCTCGCAATATTCCTTCCAGTACGAGAGCGACCTGATGGCCACCAGCCTGGACGATGTCTGGGCCTGGCAGGGCGAAGGCACGGAGAAGGACATTTACATCAAGTGGCGAGTCGAAGGCACCGAAGGCATGGCCCAGGGAAGCATCGGCTGGCCGAGCTACCCCACCAGAGAGCCCAGCACCCTCGAGTTCACCAGCCGCAAGATTCCCAACCAGTGGATCAGGCCCAAGTGGGACAAGGTGTGGTTCCCGGACGCCTTCCTGGGCACCATGGCCCAACTCCTGGTCGCCGTCGAAGAGGACAAGGTCCCCGAGATATCGGGTCAGGACAACCTGCGCACGATGGCCGCGATCGACGCGTGCTACGAGTCGATCGCGACCGGACGCAGCGTCGACTTCACCAAGAAACTACGGAAGCTCTAAGGGTTTCCGAACAAAGGAGCGGTTATGATATCGGTCGGAATCTTCAACGGCTACTTCCCCCATTCCCTCGAGGAGAGCATCAAGCGGATCAAGGATCAGGGCTTCAGCTGCGTTCAGCTGGATCTCTGCTTCAAGGACTTCGACCTGGACTGGCAGAAACTCGACAGCCAGAAGTGCCACAGGATCCGGGACGCCTTCCGCCAGGCGAATCTCCCGATCGTCTGCATCTCCGGCTACACAAATTTGGCGCATCCCGACGCCGCGAAGAGAAAGGCCAATATCGATTACCTGAAGACCCTCCTCCGCTTCGCCCGGGATCTGGGATCGCCCTATGTCGTCAGCGAGACCGGCACCTACAACACCGAGAGCGACTGGGTCTTCGACCCCAAGAACGCCAGCGAGGAAGCCTATCAGGAGATCAGGACCACGATCGCAGATCTGGCCTCCTACGCCGAGGCCCACGGCGCGGTCTTCCTGGTCGAGAACTACATCCAGAACATCGTCGGCTCGGTGGATCAGGTCCTGCGGCTTTTCGCCGACGTGAAGAGCCAGGGACTCGGCCTCCTCCTCGATCCCACGAACTACTTCACGGGCCAGAATATCGGAGACGTCGACGGCGAATTGAACAGGATATTCAATGCGCTCGGCGACCGGGTGAAGATCGCCCACGCGAAGGACATAAAACTCGCGCAGGATACCGGCGAGAAGCACGCGCACATCGACGCTTCCGAGGCGCATTCATTCAGAGGCGCCGGAGCGGTCGAGCTCCCCGCCCCGGGGCTCGGCATCCTCAACTACGATCTTTACCTGAAGCGCCTGTCGGTCATGCATCCGAATATTCCCCTCATCATCGAGCACCTCGAAGAGGACGACGTTCCCCGCGCCAAGAAGTTCGTCGATGGGAAGCTATTGAAGCTCGGAGTGTAGCGGCCGCTGCGTGAGGCACTGCCCGTCGGGACGCTCCGCCCCGACGGGCAATGCCGCCCATAATTCCAGTCTACATCGTCCTCATGAAAAGGCCCCAAGCCCAGGGTCCATGGAGTGTCCTAATGAATCATCGTGAACGACTACTTGCCAGCCTGAACCACGAAGAGCCCGACCGCGTCCCCCTGGATATCGGCGCCAGCCTGATCACCGGCATCAATCGGCGCGCCTACCTCCGCCTGTTGGAGAAAGTCGGCCTGCCTCCCGAGGATCCGCCGTTCTTCGATATCGTGCAGCAGCTGGCGACGCCGAGCGAGTCCTTCCTCCGGCGCTTCGACATCGACGTGCGCAACGTCTCTCCCTCGTCGAACGGCTCCTGGTCCCTCTCCATCGAGAAGGAGGGAGAGTACCTGACCTTCGTGGACCAGTGGGGCATCAAATGGCGCATGCCCGTCGAGGGCGGATTCTACTACGACATGGTCGAGCATCCCCTCAAGAACGAAGATTTCAGCATGGAGGAAGCCCGGAGCTTTCCGCTGCCCGACATCGACAATCCCAGCCGGTACGCGACGATCCGCGCGGACGCGCAGCGAGTGCGGGACCAGGGCTACGGCGTCGTGATGTCCAGCGTCGGCGCCGGCGTCCTCGAGCTCGGCGGTTGGCTTCGCGGCTACGAGAATTTCTACTCTGACCTCCTGCTCAACGAAGACGTGGCGCGGGCCTATCTCGACCGCGTGCTCGAGGTGAAGCTCCGCTACTGGGACCGCGTGCTCGGCGCCGCGGGCGACCTCATCGACGTCGTCCAGGAGGCCGACGACCTCGGCAGCCAGAACTCCATGCTGATATCGCCGGATACCTACCGGCGGATCGTGAAGCCCATACACGCGCGGCTCTTCGCCTTCATCCACGCCAAGACCAAGGCAAAAATCTTCCTGCACTCCTGCGGCAGCTTCATCGAAGTCCTGCCGGACCTCATCGAAGTCGGGCTCGACATCCTCAATCCGGTCCAATACAAGGCCCAGGGCATGGATGCGCGGGTGCTCAAGCGCGAGTTCGGGAAGGACCTCGTGTTCTGGGGCGGCGGAGTGGACACCCAGCGCATCCTCCCCACCGGCACGCCGCAGGAGGTCCGCGACGACGTGGCCAGGCAGATGGACATTCTGGCGCCCGGAGGCGGCTTCGTCTTCAACACCGTCCACAACATCCAGGCCGACGTCCCTCCCGAGAACCTGGTCGCCATGTTCGAGGCTTTCGAGGCCAATTCCCGCTACTGAGCTCGATCGCTCCCGGGCGGCCGCCCGGGAGCGGCAAATCGGAAATTCCCCCGCGTACGCGGGGATATCATCGACAGCGAAGAGGAAGGGACAGATCATGATGCGATCCTTCAAAGCAAAGGCATTACTGGTTGCCGTCTGCGTCGGCGCGCTATCGCTAACAGCGCTTTCCGCGAAGCCCAAGGCGGGCGGCTACGTAGTGGGCGTGAGCAACGGCTATATCGGCAACAGCTGGCGCACACAGATGATCGATTCCATCGAGAAGCTCGGCGAGTTCTACAAGGGGAAGGGCTGGATCAAGGAGATCATCGTCCAGAACGCAGGCCTCGACACCAACAACCAGATCGCCCAGATCCGCAACATGATCAACGGCGGCGTAGACATCCTCCTGGTCGATCCCAACTCGGAGACCGCGCTGAACCCGGTCATGGAAGAGGCGGTCAAGAAGGGGATCACCGTAGTCTGCATCGACCAGCCCGTCACCTCGAGCGACGTGGTGAGCGTCTCCATCGACCAGGAGAAGTGGGGAGCCACCCTCACCGAGTGGCTGGCCAAGAGCCTCAACGGCAAGGGCAACATCGTCCGCATCGAGGGAATCGCGGGCCATCCCGCCAACGTGGGACGCGTGCGCGGCATCGACGCGACCCTCGCCAAGTACCCGAACATCAAGCTTCTCTCCAGCGTCAACGGCAACTGGGTCCAGGCGAGCGCGCAGCAGGCGATGTCCGGCCTCATCGCGGGATATCCTTCGATAGACGGAGTGCTGGCCCAGGACGGAATGTCCCTCGGCGTCATCAACGCCTTCGAGGCGGCCGGCAAGCCGCTGCCCATCGTGACCGGCGAGACCCAGGTCGCCTTCCTCCAGAAGTGGGACGAGCTCAAGAAAGCCGGGAAGTTCTCGACCTTCGCCGAGAACAATCCCCCCGGGATCGGCGCCACCGGCCTCGGCATAGCCGTAAGACTCGTGCAGGGCCTGAAGCTCAAGGACGGCGTCGTGCAGAAGACGAGCGTCTATCCGCGGGTCTTCTACTACGAGGTCAAGGACAAGATCGCCAACGACGGCTTCGACGCGTACTACCAGAAGAACAAGGACAAGGCGCCGACCTATTTCCCCGACGAGTACCTGTCCGAGAAGGAACTCGACGCGCTCTTCAAATAAGCGGCGAGAACGATATCGGAGGGGCGGCCTTCACGCCGCCCCTCCAGCATGGAGCGCGATGATGCAAGACGCCGCAGTCATACTTTCGGCGCGTGGGATAGTGAAAAAATTCGGAGGAGTCACCGCTCTGCGCAGCGGGCGGCTGGATATCCGGCTGTCGGCCATCACCGGACTCCTGGGCGCCAACGGCTCGGGCAAGACCACGCTGCTCAAGATACTGTCGGGCATTCACCGGCCCAACGCCGGGGAAATACTCATGGACCAAAACCCGGTCCACATCGACTCCCCCGCCCATGCGGCGAGACTGGGCCTGGGGATGGTCCATCAGCACCTGAGCCTGGTCGAGGAGATGCCCGTCTGGCAGAACATCGCCCTGGGCGTCGAGAAGAAAGGCGCGCTCGGCTTCGCCCGATCGGAGCGGGACGTCGTAAGGGATTTCTGCTCCGGCTTCGGGGTTGCGCTGGCGGTCGACGCGCCCGTAAAGGATCTTTCGCCGGGCCATCGGCAACTGGTGGAGATACTCAAGGCCCTCTTCCGCAGACCGCGCATATTGCTCCTCGACGAGCCGACGGCGTCCTTGGACATGGCCGAGGTCGACAAACTCTTCACCGTCCTGCGCAGGATCTCCGGCGAGGGCGTCTCAATGGTCTTCACCTCACATCGCATGTGGGAGGTCATGGAGATCTGCGATTCCGCGACCGTGTTCCGCAACGGCGACTTCATCGAGGATATCGATTTGCGGGGTCGGGAGCGCGACCCCCAGTACATCGTTTCGCTCATCGCGGGGAAGGAGCTCATGGCTCCCTCCGACCGGAAGGATTCGGGATCGAAGAGCGGGAAGCCCTTGGCCCGGGTGCGCGGCGTCCGTCTTCCCGGATTCGAGTACGCCGACGGTCAGGCCATCGACCTGACCCTGAACAAAGGCGAGATCGTCGGCCTGTCCGGGCTCCAGGGGCAGGGACAGGAGGCCTTCCTCTGGGCGATGGCGGGCATGGAATCCCGGAGCGACTTCACCATGGATTGGCAGGGAGCGCCTCGGCGGATACGCGGTCCCCGCGACGCGATTCGGCTGGGAATATTCCTCATCCCGGGAGACCGGAATCGCGAAGGACTCTTCGATCAGCACAGCATCGCCTTCAATCTCGCCTACCCCAAACTGGCTTCGAAATCCCGAAGCGCCCTAGTCGACGACAAAGCCATCCGCCGCGAGGCCTTGCGCATCATGGCCCGCCTCTCGATAAAGGCCGAGTCCGAAACGACGCCGATCAGGAACCTGAGCGGCGGGAACCAGCAGAAGGTGGTCCTGGGCAAATGGCTGGACCGCAGACCGAGCGTGCTCCTCCTCAGCGATCCCGCCAAGGGCATCGACGTGGAGGCGAAGCGCCAGCTCTACGAAGTGATCAAGGAGATGACTGCCGAAGGAGTCTCGGTGATCCTGTACGCCAGCGACAACAGCGAGTTGGTGACGATTTGCGATCGGATATACGTGATGTTCGAGGGAAAGATCATCGAAGAGTTCGACGGCCGGACCGTCTGCGGCGAGGATCTGACCGCGCGTTCCTTGGCCGGCAAAGACGCCGGCGCGCGGACGCGGACGACCGAAGAGGGCTGCGATGACGGGAATTAACGCTTTCTTGAGGGCGAGGCGGCAGAGCACCGCCTTCTCGGCGGGGCTCGTCCTGGTGGCGCTCTTGCTGATCAACGCGCTGCTCCAGCGGAACTTCTTCGCCCTGGAGGTCCTGCGGTCCAATTCCTGCACCTTCGTCCCGCTGGCAATCGTGGCCATGGCCCAGGGTTTGATAGTCCTGGCCGGAAGCATCGATCTGTCAGTCGGCGCCGCCATAACCCTGATGAACGTGGTTATGGCTTCGCTGATGCGCGACAGCCCCTCGAGCGTCGCCCTGGCCATCGCCGTCACCCTCCTCCTCGGCCTCGTCATCGGCGCGCTCAACGGCTTCATAACCGCCAAGATCCGGCTGCCCCCCATCGTGGCCACCTTCGCCACCGGCTCCATCTTTTCCGGCATAGCCTTGCTCGTCATGCCCCAGCCGGGCGGCACGGTGCCCAAGTTCTTCTATTCCTCCTACCAAACCGACCTGGGCGGATTCCTACCCATGCCGATAGCGCTCTTCCTGATCGCGCTCGGGATCTGGTTCATCGTCGCGCTGCGTCCGCTGCGCCGGCACATCTACGCGGTCGGCGGCGAGGAAACGGCGGCCTTCGCGAGCGGGATTCATACGGCGAGCGTCAGGATCAAGGCCCATATGATCAGCGGTGTCTTCTGCGCCATCGCGGCCTGTCTCGTCACCGCCCAATCCGCCTCCGGGGACCCGAACATCGGACAGTCCTTCACCTTGCCCTCCATCGCCGTGGTCGTGATCGGAGGCATTTCGCTCAAGGGCGGCCGGGGCAGGATGATAGGGGCCATCATGGGCGCCTGCGTCTTCGGCCTCCTGACCAACGTCATCTACTTCGCCAAGGTATCGTCCTTTTACCAGGACCTCATTCGCGGAGTGATCATCATCATGGCGCTGATGATCTCGCTTGCGCCCGGCCTGAAGAGCGCGAGCGTCGCGACCACGGGCCAAGGAGGATCGAAATGAGCGATGCGAAGGCGAGTACGCTCCTCGGACGGATGCGGAGCGCGGCGAACAACAAGATCTACGTCAACTGCGTCGTGGTGCTCGTCCTCTTTTTGGCGGGCGGCAGCATCTCCTCGGGCTTCCTCCACGTCAATCACATCATGACCATCCTCGGGCTCGCCGCCTTCCTGGGAATAGTCGCCTTCGGTCAGACCCTGGCGGTCCTCGCCGGAGGGGAGGGCCTCGACCTGTCGGTGGGGGCCATGGTCTCGCTCAGCTCGGTCATGGCGGCAGGCATCCTCCAGGGCAAGAACTCCTTTCCCGGCCTGGCCCTCGCCCTGGGCGCCATCTTCCTCGCCGGCCTCGTCGTCGGCGGGATAAACGGCCTGGGCATAGCCTTCTTCCGGATACCTCCCCTCGTCATGACCCTGGCCATGGCCTCGGTGGTCGGCGGTTTCTCGATCGTCTACACGAACGGGCAGCCGAGCGGCATGGCTTCGCCCTTCATCAAGACCCTCGTGACGGGCAGGCTGGGGTTCTTCCCCTTCGTGATAGCGCTGTGGATCCTCTTCATCGCCGCGAGCGTCCTCTTCCTGGAGAAATCCAAGGCGGGGCGCAAACTGTATGGCGTGGGAGCCAACGAAGTGACCGCCCGTCTGTCGGGGGTCCGCACGCGGGCGGTCATCGCCACGGCCTACGCGATCAGCGGCCTATGCTCCTCGTTCGCCGGTCTCCTCCTCCTCGGCTACACCGGAACCCCCTACCTGGACGTCGGCTCCATTTACGTGATGCCCTCGGTGGTCGCCGTCGTCATCGGCGGCATATCCATGGCCGGCGGCAGCGGCAGCTACCTCGGCGTCGTAGTGGGGGCTATCGTCCTGACGACCCTCGACAGCCTCCTCGTCATCCTCCACATGGGAGCGGGCGGCCGCATGATCATCTTCGGACTCGTCATCCTCGTGGTGCTGACGCTCTACAACCACTCGATAAAGGAACTCCTCGGGATCGATCGGAATTGACGAGCGCCAGGTCCCGGTCGGAGGGAAGCTCGGTTGACACGCGGGAAGCGGATTTTCATAATGTCGAAGAGGCCATTGGAACGTTCCGATCGGTCGATAAAGGCGCGTAATGGCAACGATCAATGATGTCGCACGGCTGGCGGGAGTTTCGCGCGGCACTGTTTCGAATATCATAAACGGCAGGTCCGGAGTCAGTTCCGACAAGATCGCCAGAGTCAACGCGGCCATCGAGAGCCTTCGCTACGTTCCCGACGCCTCCGCCCGCACGCTCAAGACCAGCAAGACCAACAAGGTCGCGGTGGTGCTTCCCAATATCCTGGATACCAATTTCGCCCATATCTTCACCGGCGTGGAGCGCGTCCTCAACGAGCACGACTACACGGCGAGCCTGTACACCAGCGCCGAAATCGGGCCCAAGGAGAACCGCATCCTCGAGCAGGTGATCCAGCAAAAAATGGACGGAGTCATCCTGGCGACCTGCCAGCCCGAGGCGATCGACCGGTTCCGACGGCTCAGGGACGCGGGCATGCGGCTCGTGTTCGTCGAGAGGGAGCCCGTGGAGAAGGAGTTCGGCTTCGTCGGCTACAACACCGGCTCCTCGCTTGGCCGAATCCTCGAGGATCGAATCGCCGGAGGCTGTCGGAACATCGGGCTCTTCACCGGCCCGGAGTCATACTCGAGCGAGGCGGAATGCATCGAGGTCTGGCGCGCCACCCTCGCCAGGCATGGGATCGAACTCGATCGCCATTTCCTCGCGATCACGAACTTCGACAAGGAGAGCGCCTTCCAGGCCGCGATTCGGCTCTTCCAATCGGCCAACTTGCCGGAGGTCATCATCGCGACCTCGACCCAGGTCCTCGAGGGTCTGTTGAAGGCGATCGAGTACACGGTCTTCCCCCAGGCCCTCGAGCCCGAGATGATCAGCCTCAGCGAAGCCTCGTGGTCCGATCACAGCTATCCCCACATCGGGCGGATCGACCGGCAGGCGATCCGCCTCGGGGAAATCGCGGCCGAGCAGCTCTTGGAAGAGATCGAGAATCCCGCCTTCTCCGAGCCCAAACGCAGCTTCCTGAAAAACAACGAGGCAGCGTCTCCCTATCTGTACTCGCGCGAGGCGAAGGGGCGGCGAACCGGCCTCCGGGTCCTGATGCTCAACGGCGAAGCCCTGGATGCCACTCGCCAGCTCGCGGGGGATTTTCAGCGAGCCTCCGGGGTCGAGCTCGAGATCGAGGGTCTCGAGTACGCCGAGCTTTGGGACGCGATCTACGACGAGAAGGCGCGGAAGGAATACGACGTCTTCGAGATCGATATTCCCTGGCTCGAAGAGTTCGCCAGGTCGGGCTATCTCGAGCCCCTCGACGACATGATCCGGGCATATCCCGATTCATTCAGCCATTTCATCCCGGGGATAGCGGAGACCTGGTCCATCGTCGACGGGGCGCATTGGGCCTTCCCCTACAAATTCGGGTCCCAGATTCTCTTCTATCGCAAGGACCTCTTCGAGGACCCGGTCATCAAGCGACGCTTCTACGACATCTACAAGGCCGAGCTCAGGCCGCCGCGCAGCTGGAAGGAGTACAACACCGTCGCACGCTTTTTCACGCGGTCCTGCACGCCCGAGTCTCCCCTGTCCTGGGGGACTACCCTCGGAGCGCACGATTTCAGCGGCGCGGTATGCGAGTTCCTCCCGCGGAAATGGTCTTACGAGAATTTGAACGGTCCCGACGGCTCGCTCTACCCGCTCGACAACTACGAAACCCTTCTCGCGCTGAAGAACTACCTCGAGAGTTTCGACTACGCGCCCCCGGGCTCCGCGGACAGCTGGTGGAACGAGCAGGTGGACATCTTCGCCGCGGGCGACGCGGCCATGATGATCATGTTCGTCGCCCACGCCACGAAGCTCGCGAATCGCCGCTTCTCGAAGGTGATCGGCAAGATCGATTTCTCCCCGATCCCGGGCAACAACCCGGTCCTGGGCGGGTGGTCGCTCGGCATCAACCGAGCCAGCGCCCGCAAGGAGGAGGCCTTCGATTTCCTGCGCTGGATCACCCGGAGCAGCATTGCGGTACCCCTCACAATATTGGGTGGGGCCAGCCCCTCTGTGGACCTCTACAAGAGCTCGGAACTCGTAGGGATCTATCCCTGGCTGCCGAAAGCCCTGGAAAGCTTCGAGATCAGCCGCCGGAGGACTTCGCTCGTCCTGAATGGCGGTCGAATAATCTCCGAGCATATTCTCGAAAAATTGCTCGGCGAGGCGATACACGCCTGCGCGGCCAAGCAAATTTCGCCCGAAGAGGCTCTTGCCGGCGCGGAGAGGAAGATCTCGGCTTTTATATCTCGAGGCGCCGGACCGGACTGAAGGCAGGCCTGACTCATGTTCGGGGGGAGGCGTCGAAGTCCACCTCGTCATTCGCCCGAGCCGGACCTCCTACCCACGATGCCGTCCACCACGCGAAGGATGCTTCGCTTCTCGAGCTCGCGAAACTTCGGGTGCTCGACCCCGAGGCGGGCGAAGAGGGCCGTGCGCGCCTCGGGCGAGATGGCCGAGACGTCGAAGCACTCCTCGGGGAGTTCGGGATGAGCCGCCCTGTATCGGGCCACCAGGCCGTGGAGCTCGACATCGAGCTCGGGGGTCCGCTCGATGAAATGCCCCAGCTCGCGCCCTTCGCGATCGAAGAAGAGGTAGATCGTGATGTGCACGTCGCCGTCGGCGTGGGGGAAGAGGGCTGCGAGGTCCCGGTTGGCCGGGTCGTGGAGCAGGATTCGCAGCCTGATCCGATCGGCGAGGTAAAACCATCTTTTATGAAAGAATCGAGGCTGGTCCTCTCTCACGAGGGGACCACATGCTGCGACTTCGTAACAAGGAAGACAAAATAGGAAGTAATCCCTATAAGGTGGGCCCTCTGAAAGGCAAACTCAAGAGAAAACTCATCTGGGCTTTGGTCTTTTCTAGACCGTACCAGGAGGGGTAGTCCTAGAAAGGGAGGAGCAGAAGGCCACTCAAAGCTTCCGATACCATCTTGAATACTTAACTTATGCATAGCGTACTTAGGCCATGATCGCCTTCTCTCGGCATCCCCGTGAGGTCCGTGTAGGGACATCCGGCTACGGCTACCTCGAGTGGGAGGGAACCGCCTACCCTAAAAAGACCCGCCCCGAGGATTTTCTTACACGGTACGCCTCGATGTTGCTAGGATCATGCCCAAGTCAGACAGCATTCCTTCATCATCTACGTCTTACGGAATGGCTCGGTTATCCAGTCGCTTCCTTTAGAAGCCTGAGCCATCGTATCTGTCCCAGTATGGCCGCTAACAAATCCCGCAAGACTTATTGCTTGATCTCGATACTGCGAGCAACGAGTGTATCGTCATTCCGTTCGCCAATCACCGTGACTCGCGTTCCTGCCCATATAGCATCGATAGTCGTTGGAGTCAGTTTGAGGATCGTGGTATCTGGACCGACGATGATGGAAACCCTGGCTATCTTGCCGAAATCCGACATTAAAATGGCTACCTTATTCCCATCGATACTGTCGACGATTCCGCGATAGCCCGGAGACCGTTGAAACTGAGCTCCAAAACCCGCCTCAGAGACCTCACCACCGGGTCCTCCACCACCGGGTCCTCCACCACCGGGTCCTCCACCACCGGGTCCTCCACCACCGGGTCCTCCATGGGATCCGATTCTCAAATCGCCGCCTCGATCATTCGACGGCTTTTCATCACTGATGAGGATCGAGTCCGCTTGGATTGTAGGCGAATCATTTATTCTGCCGCCATGCGACTCGAGCCATTCCCCGACTGTAATATCGGCGATCGTCGCGGTTTCCGCTTTCGTAAGGCTCGTTGTCTTCTTGATAGCGACATTCGTCTTTCCCCAGTCGCTCGTCACCACGAGGACCGAACCTTTCATGCTCGTAACCGTACCTTCGACTTGTGTTGGAATCCCTCTTTCGCTTTTCGGTCGATTCTGCGAAGCGCAGCCCCCGAGCGTAACCGTGAAGGATAACGCGAGACATATCTCAAAGTACGCTAATGTTTTCTGCATCCAGGCCTCCCGATGTAGTAATCTCTTCATCGTATTTTGACTGGTTAGTCGTTGGCATCTGGGTGATTCAACATCTTGTCGTCATCGGAACCGTCGAAACCCCGCTGAGCATTTGGCCTTCTAGGATCTCGGCGAACGTCGTTTGGTCCGCTGCCTACAATTATATAGGTCGTTTCGCCGATTACGACTTCCTTGGCGAAGAGAGTCGATTGGGCGGCCTTGTCGTCCTTTTCTTGTTGGACAATTATAAAGCCTGTAGCCTTGACTGCGATACCTGCTTTGAATCCCGCGAAGTAGGCATACTTATAGAATTCCGGCATGGCCAAGAAGACGTCTCTGCCGTCGGTCCTGATCACGGGTTTTTCGTTGGCGAAAGCCAGAAAGCCATTCAGTGTAGTCGTCCTCGGCGGCGCAAATTCGGCCGGAGCGCCGGAAGAGCCTCCTTGCTGCAAGGGAGCAGGACTGCCCGAAATGTCCTGCTGGGCAGCCACTAGGTCGATCGCCATGATGGCGATCGAAAGAATCATGATGCTTCTCTTCATGTGCACTCCTTGATGATTACTATCTCCGACTTCCCATAGGGCTGTCGGGGCCTCTGCAAACGACATCACTTAGAATGCAGGAAGCGTGCCACTTTGTGAAATCTGAAATATTCAATATTCTAAGCGGGGAATCATGATTATTGCTCGGGCGAAATGCGCAATTAGTGCCGATCGTGAGAAAATATTGCATAGACTGCGCAAGCTAATTGCGGCCTTACCCGCGGAGCCGCCAGGACTCTGAAGACTTCTTTCGGCCCGTCGCGACCTACCCGTAGCGGCAGCCTTCAGGCATCAGGTCCGAGAATCGAACTCGCGGCCTTCGCTGTAGACTCAAGGAGGCCATACAGCTCGTCGAAGATCGGCGACAAGGAGATGAAGAGGTCTTCCGCGGCGAAGCCAGAGCGCTTGGCGGCGATGCAGGCGGCCTCGAGGGCGCCCGCGGACGCGCCGAGGGGTCTCGCACAGAGCGAGAGCGAGCTACCCTTAATGGCGTGGCTCTGCCTCTGCAGGGCGTCGATATCGCGAGCGGCAGCGGCAGTATCGAAGGCCTTCCGCCGTCCCGGTGCCTCCTCGATGAATATCCCTAGGAGCTTGCGCATGAAGGCCCCGTCCCCGTCGAGGCGCGAGAGCAAGGCCGGCACGTCGACGAGCGGGGTCTCGGGCAGAGCGGGAGGCGGCTCCCCGGGGGCCTCCGCCACGGGGAGCCGCGGCAGAGGGAGGGAGGCGGCGGCGCGGGGGCCCAAGTCGCGCACCTTCGCGGCGACGCGATCGAGGAGCCTATCCAGCGCGATCGGGTCGAGGGGCTTGGCGATGCAGTCGATCATGCCCGCGGTCGCGCAGGCAGCTCGGACTCCCGATTCAGCGCGCGCCGTCATCGCGGCGATGGGCACGTCTCCTGAAGAGCTCGGGGCAGTCTCGGCGTGGATGCGTCTGCTCGCCTCGAAGCCGTCCATGTCCGGGAGACCGAGATCGAGGAGGATCAGGTCGACTCCATCGACGAGGCCGAGAGCGGCGGAGCCTGTTCCCGCGCTGACCACGGCGTGGCCGCGCCGCTCGATGTAGCGGCGCGCGACGGCGATGTTGATGGGATCGTCGTCGACTATGAGCACGCGCAGGGTCCTTCCGCCGGTGCCCGTGATCTCGGGCTTCGGCGCCGGCCGCGCCCTCTCGGCCTCGCCGAGGCCGAAGCGGGCGGTGAAGCTGAAAACGCTGCCTTTCCCCTCGGAGGACCGGGCTTCGATCTCGCCGCCGAAGAGCCCGACGAGCTTCTTGCAGATAGACAGGCCGAGACCCGTGCCACCGAAACGACGGCTGACGGTGGGATCCGCCTGCGAGAATTCTTGGAAGATGATGGGCATCTTCTCCGGCGCGATCCCGATTCCCGTGTCGCGAACCGACGTGAGCGCGACGAGGGAGTGCGAATCATTCTCGCCCTCAGGGGCCGGAAGGGGCGCGATCTCCACGGCGACGGAACCGTAGTCCGTGAATTTGATCGCGTTACTCACGAGGTTCATTAGGACCTGCCCGTAGCGAAGGGAATCTCCGTTCACGAATCGGGGCGTATCCGCAGCGATAGTGATGTCCAGAAAGAGACCCTTCTTCTCGGCCGCAGGTCTGAAGGCTTTAAGCACTGAAACGGCCTTCTCGTGGAGGTTGAAGTCGGTCCTCTCGAGTTCCATCCTGCCTGCCTCGATCTTGGAAAGATCGAGGAGATCGTTGACGAGACCAAGGAGCAGGTTGCCCGAGGCGAGGATCGTCTCGAGGTCCTCTCTCATCTCGGGAGGCGGCCCCGCGCGAAGATCGAGATCGGCCAGGCCGATTATCGCGTTAAGGGGGTCACGCAGCTCGTGGCTCACGGTCGCGACGAATGCGCTCTTCGCCGCGTTCGCCTCTTCGGCCCGAGCCTTCGCCTTCCCGAGCTCGCGCGTGACGCCGACCAAAGCGGTAACGTCGCGGAAGACGAAGATCGCGCCAGGCAATCGCTTCCTACCCTCTATCACTTCGTTCGAGGAGACGAGGTAGTCCTTCCCACCCGAGGACCATGGCCTGCCAGGCGAGCCGGGCAAGAGTCCCTCGATGGCGGGACAAAGCTGCCGAGCGATCTTTCCTTCAATCGCGGTCTCGGGGCACAGGAGATTTTTCGCTCTATCATTGGCGCCCATTGCGTAGCCATCCTCGTCGGCGACGAGGATGGGAGAGTCGATGGACTCGGTGAAGATGTTCGCCGTAAAGGGAATGACATTGAATATATTGTATCGATGCAGCGCTATCCACACGAATAGGCCGAATGCGGTATAGACCAGGGGTGTGGGATCGAAACTCGTTCGGCTCTGGAAGAAAAAGACGTATACGATGTTTACGGTGAGGGGCAAAGCGAAGACGATGACCACGCGCAAGAGTATCCTGCCCAGAACGCCTCTTATTCTTCGCGTGACTTTCAATAATTCGAAAATCGAAGCAATCATGAGGCAATAAGCGTAGGCGACGAATACCCAAAAGGCGGGTCCAGGCGTTGGCTTTATAATTGGCTTAAAATCGTATCCGCCGTCGGACCAGAAGAGGCGATGGAGCGAATTCGAGAGGACGAGGACGAGAGCGAGAGACGATGGGAGGAAAAGGAGGAGGAGATGGCGGAACGATCTGACGGGTTTCCCCGCCAGAGCCCTCGCGAACATGAATATTGTCGTCGGGAGGAAGGCGATGCCGCCGAATTGAAGCTCGAGGGCGAACATTTGGTCGCCAGGCGAGGGTATACTCCATTGAGCGAACCTAAACATGCACCAAATGAAGATCGTGAATTGGAAAAAAGCGAAATTGCGGAATATCGCCTTTCGAGTGCCCTTCCACGCGAGTATCCCGAAGAAAAGAGAAGCTAGGGCAGCAAAAAAAAGAGCGAAGGCGTAGGGCTCGAGGATGGGCGGCGGCGGCGGGGGCCAAGGCATACGAATCAGTATAACGGGAAACCTGTCAATATGTATGCCGCTAGCCGGAATCACAAGTCCTTGCGGGGGCCTGGCGCCGGAAGTCTCGGCTACCAGACCTGGCCAGGGCTGCACCCTGCGATCGAGGAGCCAATTCATCGCCCCATCTGACAGTTCGGGGGATATCTTCGTCTTCTCGCTCATAAGAAACCAGGAATCCGTCATTAACAATTGGCGAATAAAGACGATAGTTATCTTTTGTAATTGCATGACTTTGCAGGTCAATATTTCCCCCTCGACGACGAAAAGATCTTGGCAGAAGTGATCAAGGCCAGCGGATAGGAGACGACGCTTGACCAGCTCCGGGGAAAGCGCTATCTCATGTTGAATTATGATGAGATCGCGTTTCGGAACCGGGTTTTTCCCACTAAGCTCGGAAAAGCCGTACTCTTCGAAGAGTATCTCACCGAGGATTTCGGGTAAGCGGATAGTCGTCGATGATAAGCGCGCGCATATCTGGCTTGAAGACGAGTTATCGCGCGATTCAGGCCTCTATGGCTTCGGCTTCAGTGGGGATGCGCACTTCCTCAGCTTCGAATAGTCGGTCTATATCGAGGATTAGAATGAAACTTTCGTCCTTTCGACAGACGCCTTTCAGGAAGTCTTGGTAAGCGTCAAAACAACCACGTCTTGAGCCATGGTCGTCGTCGGAGCATTCTCAGCAGGAGGATGCACAAGATGGTACCATATGGCGAGGATTTTGGGCGGACAGAGATCGAGCAACAGAGAACGAGCGGCCTTAACGCGACGAAGTTCTGCAAGAGTCCAACCTCCAGATCACGGTCTTTCAGCCGCTTGTTATTAAAACCGGGATATGGATGGAGGTGGCGTTTTACATCATCGTGATTCATTTGTACGTAGTATGCGGATAGAGGATGCTTGGAGACGAAGGCGCGCTCCTTCACGCAGGCGGATGAGGGTGTCCAAAAGTCTTCAACGTAGCCGAGGAAGAGCACGTCCTCCAAGGTCGGCTTGAAATGGATCTCCGGAAGCATGGCGCGGGCTTTGGCGTCGGCCTCCGCGCGTCGCTCGCACTTTCCCTCCGATAGTACACCCGTGGAGCGCGTGACGCTATAGCGGCCTTCCTCCGCATTCCAGTAGCGCGCGTACCAGGTCGCGGGGCCCAAGCGGGAAGGCTTTTTGTAGAGAGAGTACGGAAAACGAGAAACGGGAGCCATATCTCCGTCCTTCTCCAAGAGTGCTACTTTTCAGTGCTACTCTCGGAAATCGCGTGATATGCCTCCCGTTTTCGGGTGAGCCTAAGTCTTTATCAGGTAAAGCTGCCCGGAGGGGGACTTGGCCTCCGAGGCTCGACCTCCTTGTCTCGCCTCTCCGGCCCGGTTCGCGCGCTGGCGGCGCGCCTCAAGCGCGCCTTTCCTCGCTCCCGCTCGGCGCGCGCTCGCTTCAAGTCCCCCTCCGGCCTATCGAAAAGAAAGACCCGCCAAAAACGCGGGTCTTCTGTTCTGCCCGGAGGGGGACTTGAACCCCCAAGCCAGTGACGGCACTAGAACCTGAATCTATTCCGTCTTGTGTCTCTGTTTGTCTGACGTCATCTATAGTATCGATTTTATTGCGCTTTCTCGTCAAGCTCTAATTCGTTATAGGGTATTTCTAAGGGAATTCGGGTCACAAATGGGTCACAATGCTCATAACGTGAACTGTACCATCCGCATAAAGACCCCAGCGGTGCCAAGAAGGTGGTGGAAGGCGGGGTGTCATAGATTAGAAGACCATTATGTAGGATCGTTTATTTCGCCTTTCTGTCCCTGGAACTCTTAGTGGGTCCTGATGTGTTCTATGAGGCGAAGGTTGAGCATGTCTCGCTTTCCCTTGCTACCGCTTCTTCGGCCTCTTCGCGCCTCGCGTCGCGGGCCTGGGCGTCCCGGAGGAGAGCGTCAGCTCCCGCGCCGCCCGCACCAGAGCCTCGACGAGGTATCCCTCAGCCCGATCCCGGTAGCGGGCGACGAGCTCCGTCCGGTCGAAAGCCTCGACGTCCCCCTCCTCGAGGAAGAGCTGGTAGGGCTTCAACCCGAGCGCGACAGCCAGCTTTTCAAGGGTGTCAGCAGAAGGGAACTTCCCGCCGATCTCCACCGTGGCCAGGTAGTTCGTCGACAGCTCGCATCTCTCGGCCAGGTCCTGCTGGGTCAGCCCCTGCTCGCTCCGCGCCCTCTTGAGGTTCTTCGCCAAAG